>JAZLAE010000001.1:0-137763 GCA_045613025.1 Christensenellaceae bacterium
TGATAGTAGTTGTAATTATGCTTACGATTTTAGCGGAGAGATAACTGAAGATATTACCCTTTATGCTAAATGGATTCAAATGGAGACTTCATATAATTCAAGAGAATACGTAGATATCGTAAATTATAACAGTTCTTCCAAAAATAAGGCAGTTACCGCAACTTCGTATACAAACTACAATTATTACTACTTTACTTGCTACAAATCGGGAACCTATACCATCTATGCTAACTGGGTGGAAGGTGATTACAAATTCAATGTTTCTAATGTAACAAGTGGATATACTATCATTAGTGATTTCAACCTTTATAGTGATAGTAGCCATAAGAGTACTTCTCAATCGTTTATAGCAAATGCGGGAGACGTAATCTGCGTAAGAACTACAAGATTCAGTGCTAATTACAATATGACAAGCAACGGCACGTTCTACGTTACAGGCGCAAGTTATCCAACGTCTACGGCAACTGCTAATTGTGAAGAAATAGATGGTTTTGTTTATGCAGTAGGCAACACTGTTGAAACAACTTTCACTTACGGTTCATCGTATACGCTTCCTGAGGTTACAAGGGAAGGCTATACGTTCCTTGGCTGGTATAACGGTGATGACGTTGTTGATAGCGAAACTTGGGATATTGATTCTAACGTAACGCTTACGGCTAAATGGGAATAATAAACAACCAAAACAAAACGGATAGGCAAATGCCTATCCGTTTTTTGTATGTGTTTAGTTAAATATTTTTGTAAATGTTGTTTGACCTTGTTACCGTTGCAGGTGGGGCAGGGTCGAGTTTTTTATCGGCAATGCCTAAGATATCTTCGGGGCGAATCCAAGGTTTGTTTTGGATAGCGCTTGTTTCTTCGTGGGTAAGATAGCCTTTGTATGCGGTAAGGCTTCTGCGATAAAACCCGTCCTTAATACAACAACCTTCAACGCCGTCGTTAAGTATGCTCAAAATCATTGGTAACATTTCTGAAGCGTATGCAATTGACGTTGAATTAGCAACCGCACCAGGTATGTTAGAAACGCAATAATGCACAACGCCGTTAACAACGTACCTTGGGTTGTCGTGGTGCGTTTCGTGGCTTGACTCAATTGCGCCTGGGTCGTCGTTAGAAATATCAACAAGTACGCTACCTGGTTCCATAAGTTTCAGCATTTCTTTGTCGATTAAAAAGTCGGTACGCTTTTTATCCCACTTAACGCAATTAAGTACCATATCGGTGTTGGGGAGAACTGAAGCAATTGTTTCCTTATTGCAAAACATTGTGTTAATTTTACTTTGATATTGGGTAAGCAAACTTCTAAGCACGCCAACGTTAATATCCATAACAGTACAGTTAGCGCCAAGTGCAAAAAGGACTTCAAGCGCGCTTTTACCAACAACGCCCGCGCCTAAAATTAAAACGTTCATACGTGGGGCGCCGGCAAAACCGCCAACGAATTTACCTTTACCGCCGTTTATTGTAAGCATTGATTCAAGACCGAATAAAGCGCCTTGTTTACCCGCCGCTTCACAGTTAGGCGAGCCGTAACGGTGCGCGTCTTCCGCGGTAAAAGCAATGCATTCGCTTTTTAAAATAGCGTCAACTTCTTCGGGGTGACCGGCTGGATGAATACAACCAAATATAATTTGGTTTTTTCTTATAAGCGGATATTCTTTAGCGGTAAATTCTTTTACCTTTGCAACCATATCGCAGTTTGCCCAAATTTCTTCGGCGGTATCTACGATTTTAGCGCCCGCTTGCGCGTATTTTTCGTTAGAAAAACCCGCTAAAACGCCACAGTCTTTTTGCGCCCAAACTTCGTGCCCGTTTGCAACTATGGTTTTTACTTCCGCGGGGGTAGAAATTACCCTAAATTCCCCTTCTTTAATGTCTTTTAAAATACCGTATTTCATAATTTCCCCTTTAAGGTGCAAGCACCCTTAAAAATTTAAAACAATTATATCAACCGTAAAAAACAAAGTCAATACTAATTTTTATTGATTAAAGTAAATCTTTAAAAGTTAAAATAGTTTTGTCGGCAATGGTTTGCATTTCTTCCCAAGTGTTAGAAACGGCTTGTTCGTAAATGCCGATTGTTTGAAGCCCTGCGCTTTTTGCCGTTTTAATGGCGTTTACGCTATCGTCGATTACTATGCAATCGCTTGGTTTAGCGCTTGATATTTCGGCAAGTTTTGTAAATAATGCTTTATCCGATTTAGTAAGCCCAAATTCTTCAAGTGATAAAACTTTATCAAAAAGGTCGTAAATCTCAGTTCTTTTAAAGCAAGGGATAACAAACCTTAAAGGGCTACCGCTAATAACGTTAACCACGTGGCCTTGTTTTTTAAGCGAAATAATAAATTCTTTAGCGCCGTCTTTAAGCGGGAACTCATTTTGATACATAGGTTCAAGTTCTACCATAAACCAGTTGTAAATTTCTTCGGGGGTCATATCCACTTTAAATTCTTCTACGTAATGCTTGGCAATACCCATAAAACCACGCGTAACAAGGTTAGTGATAATATCATCGGGATACGAAATGCCCCTTTCTTTTAAAAATCTTAAAATAACCTTATCCCAAGCAAGTTGCATAGAGTTGATAAGCGTGCCGTCCATATCAAAAAAGTAAACCTTTTTAGCCATAAATAACTCCTTTTAGTACTTTTATATTTTAGTTTATATACCGCGTTTTGTCAATGATAATATGGCGCTTTCTTTCTTTATTAAAATATAATAGATAAGCCTTGCAATTTTTGTTAAAAAATGTTACAATATCAAAGAAATAAAAAATCAAAGGAAAAATTATGGGAAAAGTAAATTTTTTAACTGAAGTTGGCGGTTTTTTCAAGGCAGTAGGCAGGGGGATTATGAAAATCCCGTTTATTGCCCGTGTAGCAATTGGTCTTGCAATCGGTGTATTTTTTGCACTTGTTTTACCTGATGCAACGTTTATTGCAGTATTTGGTACGTTATTTGCAAGCGCATTAAAGGCAATAGCGCCTATACTTGTATTTATACTTATTACAAGCGCATTAGCATCGGCTGGTAAAAATTTAGGTTCAAGATTTGTAAAAATCGTAATCCTTTATTTATCAACAACGTTGCTTGCATCGTTATTAGCAGTTGTAGCAAGTTATATTTTTAAAATAACTATTCCTTTTGCGGATAAAATTACAGGTTACGACCCACCAGAAGGGCTTGGCGAAGTTTTCTCTACGTTACTTTCTAACCTTGTGCAAAATCCTATCTCTGCGCTTATAAGCGGTAACTTCGTTGGTATTTTGGCGTGGGCTATTATGCTTGGTATTGCTTTAAGATTCGTTGCAAGCGAAAAAACTAAAGAAGTTATTAACGATTTATCTAAAGGCGTTAGCAAAATCGTTGGTTGGGTTATTCAACTTGCACCTATCGGCGTTATGGGTTTAGTATTTAGTTCGGTAAGCGAACTTGGTATGAATATATTTGTTAATTACGGTCAACTTGTGCTTTTAATTGTTGGCACAATGCTTGTATTCTCACTTGTAATCAACCCGCTTATTATCGGCGTATGCCTTAAAAGAAACCCTTATCCACTTGTTTGGCGCTGTTTAAAAGAAAGTGGTATTCAAGCCTTCTTTACAAGAAGTTCGGCTGCGAATATCCCTGTAAATATGAAACTTTGTAATGACCTTGGCTTAGACGAAGAATACTACTCAGTAGCAATTCCACTTGGCGCAACTATCAATATGGACGGTGCTGCTATCACTATCGCTATTATGAGTTTATCTGCAGCGTTCACTCAAGGTGTTCCAGTTCCTTTCTTTATGGCGTTACTTCTTTGCTTTGTTGCAACTCTTGGCGCGTGCGGTGCATCGGGTGTACCTGGTGGTTCACTTTTACTTATCCCTATGGCTTGTTCGCTTTTAGGCGTTCCAGGCGAAATCGCTATGCAAGTTGTTGGCGTTGGCTTTATCATCGGCGTTATTCAAGACTCTGTTGAAACTGCCCTTAACTCTTCTGGTGACGTTATGTTTACTGCAACCGCTGAATTTATGGAATGGCAAAAACAAGGCAAACCAGTGTATTTCACTGAAAAAGAAAAGCCTTTTAAAAGACAAGTAATTGATGAAGACTAAAATTTAAAACACTTGGCTAAGCCAAGTGTTTTAAATTTTACTTGCATTGTGGTAAGTATAGTGCTATAATAAAAAATAATAGACCTAATATATTTTACAAAAATATATTAAGTAAGGGGATAATTATGAAAAGAAATGCATTTATTAAAATTTTAACGTTATTATGCGTAATATTTTCAACGCTTTTCACGTTGACGGCTTGTGGTGCGCCCGGTCAAGGCGGTCCAGGTGGCGGTGGAAAAGACGACCCTACCCACGTTCACACGTATAACTACGTTGAATTCAACGAAAAAGAACACTGGTACGTATGTGACTGCGGTGAAAAAGGTGAAAAACAAGCGCACGAATATGAAACCGTTGAGTTTGATGAAAGCGGGCACTGGTATTTTTGTCATTGTGGTTATAAATCTGAACCACAAAAGCACTACTCTTCTAAACCTGCAACGGAATATGAAGAAGAGATTTGCGATATATGTAAACACATTATGTCGCCTGTTTTAAAGCACGAACACCGCTTAAATTTAACTAAGATAGACGCTATAGACCCTACGTGTACCGAAACTGGTAATATAGAGTACTTTATTTGTAGTTGTGATGAGTGGTTTAGAGATGCCGAAGCAACGTCTATTATTTTTGATAGAAGCGAAGTGCTTATTTTACCTATAGACCATAATTATTCTAATCTTAAATATGATAAAGACGGGCATTGGTATGAGTGTAGTTGTGGCGATGCCTTGCCGATTGAAATGCATATCCCTAACGACGCTTTAACTGACACGTTAGAGATAAGGTGTGTTGTATGTGACTACGTTATTACCCCTGCGTCAGAACATATACACCAAATCAATTTAACAAAAATAAGCGCAACCGAAGCGTCTTGTACTTATGAAGGCAATATTGAATATTACGTTTGTATTTGCGGTAAATGGTTTACTGATTTTTCGGCTACGGTAGAAATAACCGATAAATCAAGAGTTATTACCGAAAAAGCAAATCACACGTTTAATAACCTTTTTAGCGATGATGATTGCCATTGGTATATGTGTGATTGTGGCGAAACGTCGGTTAGGGAATCACACTACGGCGGTGAAGTAACTTGCGCGTCGTTTGCTTCTTGTGACCTTTGCGGTTGCATTTACGGCGATATGGCAGACCATAAACTTAGCGAAAACTGGATTACTAATGAAAATTATCACTACAAATTATGTGAATACTTTGATTGTATTGGCGGTGAATTATTAAAAGCCGAACACGATTTTAACAAAGATAAAATATGTACGGTATGTAATTATGAAACAACAGCACTTATTGGCAGTGAAATTAAAGGTGATAACCTTGAAATAAACGGATTAAACGTTTACGCTAAAGTAAGTAATAATCAATCTTACTTTAACTTCTTAAGTGAAATAGAAGTTGCACACGGTGCTTCTTTCATAGTGCTTGATGCTTATTGCAACCTTATCGATACTAAAGAGACTACCCTTAACGTTGGCAATAACGAATTTTACGTTGAAGTTACGTCAAGTAAAGGAATAACTGAAGTTTACAACTTTACCGTTCGTAGAAAACCTATTTATCAAGTAACGTTTAACACAGATGGTGGTTCTACGGTAGAAACTCAACGCGTTGAAGAAGACAGATTTGCTTCTCAGCCTGAAAATCCTACTAAAGACGGTTATACGTTTAACTCTTGGAACTTCAATTTTGAAAGCCCTATTACAAGCGATATTGAAATAACTTCTAATTGGGATATTAACGAATACACTTTAACAATCGTTTATGATAACGGCGAAGAAAATTTAGTTATCACTAAAGAATACAATGCCGAAATACCAATGATTAGCGAACCAACTAAAGAAGGCTTCGCGTTCCTTGGTTGGAGCGGTGCTATTCCATCATATATGCCAAGCCAAGATTTAACGATTACCGCGCTTTGGTATGCAAATTATTATACTTTAACAGTAGTTTATAATAACGGCCAAAACAATTTTGAAACGTCTGTACAATACGGCGACTACGTGCCTTATATTGAAAGACCTAATAAAGTTGGTTACTCTTTTGCGGGCTGGGATAAAGATATTCCGTCGTATATGCCAAGCCAAGATTTAACGATAACTGCTTTATGGAATATAAATCAATATAGCATAACTATCGTATACGGCAACGGTCAAGACGATAAAGTTATAACTAAAAACTACGGCGCAGTAATTACTGAAACTTTACCAACGTTAGAAAGCGAAAACTCTGTCTTTGGTTTTATGGGTTGGGATAAAGAAATGCCTTCAACAATGCCTGCTGAAAACGTAACTATAACGGCAATTTGGCAATGCGCGTTTGAAACGTATCCTGAAGGTCAGGATTTATGCGTTATCGGTTTAACCGATTATGGTAAAACACTTAAAAACTTAGTAGTGCCAAGCGTAATTGATGGCAAACAAGTAAAATATATAGGTGGTGTAGACTTTAATAATGCTACTACTTTCACAAGCATTGTATTATCAGAAGGTATAGAATATGTAAATGCTTATGCTTTCAACAACTGTACTTCCCTTGAAAGTATTGTATTGCCAAGCACGTTAATAAATATAGGTTATTATGCTTTTGAAGGTTGTACGTCACTTAAAACCGTTGATTTTAAAAACGGTATTAAAAGCATAGGTAATTTTGCTTTCTTAGATTGTTCATCTCTTGAAAATATAGATATACCATCATCTTTAGAATATATCGGCAATAGCGCTTTCCGTGACTGTACTTCGTTAACAAGCGTATTTATTCCAAAAACTCTTAAAACCATAGGCGTAGCAGTATTTTCAGGTTGTACGGGTATTGTTAGTGCTGAGTTTGAAGCGGGTATAACCGTTATCCCTGAAGAGATATTAACACATTGTTCTTCGCTTAGTAGCGTTACAGTTCCAAATAGTGTAACAGAGATAGAAAGCGATGCTTTTAGTTACTGTAAGTCACTTAAAAATTTAGTGCTTCCTTCTACTTTACAAAAAATAGGTGGTAATGCTTTATATCAAACTCCGTTAGAAAACGTAGAAATGCCAGCCGAACTTGTTGGCCATATTTGGGGCGAAAAATTAACTACCCTTAAAATAAACGGCGGAACTAATATTCCAGATTGGTCTTTAGCCGATTGTATGGCACTTACAAGTGTAGAAATTCCTGACTATATAGTAAGTATCGGAGAAAGCGCGTTTGATAACTGTGCATCGTTAAAAAATATTTATATTCCAAATAGCGTTACAAGTATCGGTAGAAGTGCTTTTAGCCGTTGTAAAATGCTTGAAAGCATCAATATTCCAGACGAAATAACAGAGATAGGTGAGTACTTATTCCAGGGTTGTACTTCGCTTAAAACGGTAGTTATCGGCGAAGAAAGCAAGATTAAAACTATTGGAATACGCGCTTTCCAAGACTGTAAAGCGTTAACAAACCTTTATATTCCTACAACCGTTGAAAGTATTGGTTTGTCGACTTTTGAAAATTGTACGTCTTTACAAGAAATAGAAATTCCTGAATTGATTACTACTTTAGAAAATTACATTTTCTATGGTTGCAGTGAGTTGAAAACTGTTAAATTTAGCGAAAGCGGTAATCTTGAAAGTATAGCAACAATGGCGTTTAGTCACTGTAGTTCACTTGAAGAAATAGAAATTCCAAACGGCGTTACTACTATTGGCGCTTTAGCGTTCAACAATTGTTCTACCTTAAAATCTATCGTGCTTCCTAATTCGCTTAGGGATTTAGGCGAATACACCTTCCAAACGTGCGATTCGCTTTTAAGCATCGATATACCAAACGGCTTAGTAACTATAAAACCAGGAACTTTCCAAGAATGTTATTCGCTTGCAAGCGTAAATATATCAACAAGCATTACAACTATTGAAGAGTATGCTTTCTCACATTCTGGTTTAAAAAGCATTGTAATTCCTGCATCGGTAACAACTATTGGAAGTTACGTATTCTATGATTGTGAGTTACTTAAAACTGTTGAGTTTGATAAAGACAGTAACGTTGTCGTTGGTGATAACAGTTCAAGTTGGTTTAATCAATCGTACGTAGAAACGGCTATAGTTCCTGCTTATCTTGCAAACGTACTTGCAAACAATAGCCTTAAAAACTTAATTATCAATGGCGGTACTCATATAGGTGAGTTGTATTACTATACTCATAACGTAGAATACGTTGAAATTGCGCCTACCGTTAAAAGTATTAGTTCTGGTGCGTTCTATCAACTTTCTAACTTGAAAAAGGTTAACTTCTTAGGCACTATAGACGACTGGGTACAAATTGAGTTTGCTACTAACTATTCTAATCCAACGTATATTTCAAAGAACTTATACATAAAAGGCGAATTGATTCACCACGCCGATATACAAAATGCAACTAAAATTACCGATTACGCTTTTGCTAACGTTAGAAATATTTATAGTTTAACTATCGGTAAAAACGTTACAAGCATAGGCTCAGAAGCATTCTTAGATAACTATCGATTAGTAGAAGTTGTAAATCAATCTTCTAACGTAACAGTTCAACAAGGCGTTGGCGCGGGCGCATACGCGTTAACCATTTATAACGGAACTGAAGATTACTCAACAAAATTAACTACCGATGAAAACGGCTTTGTTATTTACGTAGACGGCAACGAAAAAATATTAGTAGATTATCAAAATACTGCTACTGAAGTTTATATTCCTAATGGAATAACTAAAATTAACGATTGGGCGTTTGGCGAAAACTACGAAATAGAAAGGGTAGTACTTTCTTCTACTGTAAAAACTATCGGCAAATATGCATTCTATTATTGCACGGCGATAAATAGCGTTTACATATCCAACTCTGTAACACTTATACAAGACCAGGCTTTTGCTTATTGCGATGGTTTAACGGAAGTTGATATTGCTGAAAATAGCCACCTTGAATCTATTGAAAGTTATGGTTTTGCATTCTGTAAAAATATTAAATCAATAGAGTTGCCAAATTCTTTAAAATTCATAGGTCAATCTGCATTCAAGAGTTGTTCGGTGTTAAGCGAAGTTACGTTTGGCGAATATAGCCTTCTTGAAGCAATTGAATCTCAAGCGTTCTACGCTTGCACTTTACATACAATACAAATACCTAAATCAGTAACCTCAATAGGAAGCGCCGCTTTTGGTAACAATTCTTACTTAGTAATTTATTGCGAAGCAAGTAGTAAGCCTTACGGTTGGGATAATAAGTGGAATAATAGTAACCGCCCTGTAATTTGGTCTTGCTTAACGTCGGATACAACAAGCGATGGTTCAATTTACCTTGACGTTAACGATGTATTCTATCTTTTAAAAGATGGCGAAGCACTTGTTATCAATCAAAAATACGATATCGTTAATGCAAACATACCAAACAGCATAACTTATAAAGATACCGTTTATCCGGTTACTGAAATCGTTGCTGGTGCATTTAGAGGTTGCAGTTCGCTTGTAACCGTTTCAATACCAAGCACCGTAACTACTATCGGAAATAACGTATTTACAACTTGCTTGTCCCTTCAAAACATTATGATTGATAAAGAAAACCCTAATTATTCATCGATAGACGGCAACTTGTATAATAAAGACGGAACTGTTTTAATTCAATACGCTTTAGGCAAAACTAATAAAACGTTTACTATTTCTGCTACTACAAAAACAATTTCAGATTACGCCGTTCAAAATTGCACTAACTTAGTATATGTAGAAATCCCTTCAAGCGTTACTAAGATAGGATATTTAGCATTTGACGGTTGTACGGCTGTTAGAAGCATAAAAATTGCAAGTACGTCAATAGTTATAGATTCTAATGCATTTAGGGGGTGCCCTATAGAACACGCCGAAGTTTCAACTGTTGCATTGCAATATTTATCAACCGATGGACTTAAAACGGCAGTGGTAATCAGCGGGGATACTTTACCAAGTAGAGCGTTCTATAATAATAAAACTATTGAAAGCGTTACCTTAGCAAATACTATAACAAGTATAGGTAGCGAAGCGTTTAGTCACTGTCAATTATTAAAAAGTATAGAAATACCAAACAGCGTTAAAAGTATTGGTTCGTATGCTTTTAATAACTGCTCTTCGTTAAAAGAATTAGTAATTCCTGCAAGCGTTACAACTATATCTGATTATGCTTTCTATCATTGTACTTACGTTACAAGTCTTGAAATTAAAGGCACTTCATTAAGCATATCTTCAAGCGCCTTTGAGGCTTGCCCTATAGCATACGCTAAAATACCTGCTTCGGTTATTTCTGCTATTCCAAAGCCAGCATTAAAAAGGGTAGAAATAACTGGCGGTGATAGCATACCTGAAAATGCTTTCAATGGTGTTCGACTTCAAAGTATTACTTTATCTGATAGTATAAAAACTATCGGCGATAGAGCGTTTTATTTGTGTTTATACTTATCAAACATTGAATTACCTGAAGGCCTTGTAAGTATCGGCGATAGCGCGTTTTATGATTGTAATTCTTTAAAAACCATAGATATACCATCTACAGTAACACATATCGGTGAAAATGCATTCCAAGCGTGTGGCTTTTTAAAGACTATTAACTTTAGTGATGATAGTAAACTTGAAAGCATAGGTAGTTCTGCTTTTATTGGTTGCCTTTCGCTTGTAAGCATCGTAATAGGTGAAAACGTAACTTACGTAGGTGCAGATGCGTTTAAAAATTGTTATTCGTTAACTATTTATTGCAAAGCGGAAAGTAAGCCAAGTGAATGGGAACAAAACTGGAACTCATATAATTGCACAGTAGTTTGGGGATACAAATCTTAAGGTAACTTTAAAAGCGTAGCGATTTTCGCTACGCTTTTATAATAGAAAAAGGATAGCAAAGTTTTGCTATCCTTTTTTCGTTGAGTTTTATTTCATTAAAATTTTGCCGTTACCTTTTTTGATAGGTATATATTTAGCATTGCCAAACGACTTTATAGGTTTAACTTTTTCGCCGTTAACGGTAAACTTGCGCTTATTAGTGCAAACTAAAATATACGCGTTGTCTTTTGCCGTTTGATATTTAATTTCGCTATCCGATTTATCAATGATAAGCGTTTCAAAACCGCAAGAAACGTGACCTAAGGTAAAGTACGATGCGTAAAAATCTAAGATAGGCGAAGATAGGCCAGAGAAGTTATGGAACCCCGAACCCCTACCGTTTATAAGCCTAAAGTTTTCAAAGTGAGAATACGTTGTGTTAACTTCTTTTGCCCATTTATCAAGGTAAGATTTAGCAACTTGTTCGCTAAGCGAAATTTCGCCAAGGTCAAGTAAAGAATTCCAAAAAATCCAACCGTGCGGAACCCAAACAGAGCCGTTCCAGTATCCTATTTTAGAAAAATAACTTGCCCTTGTATCAACAACGGATAAGCCGTATTCCGTTAAAAGCCCGTTCTTAACGTTTTGTAAAACACGATTAGTTCTATATTCGTTAGAAATGCCCGCAACAACTGGGTAAGCGCCGTCAAAACCTTGGTTATAGTCGCTACCGTCGGGGTGAGTTAAAAATTCTTTAGGATTGCCGTTTTCATCGTGAACAAGATAAGAATAATATCCCGCTTCATCGTTCCAAAGTAAGTTTTCTACCTTGCTTGACATATCTTCAATAAAATTATCGTATTCGTTTTCAAAACCAAAGTAAAGGGCAATTTCCTTTAAGATTTTAGCAACAAGTACGGTAAATGCCGAAGTTATAACAGGCGTGGTGTTTTGGTAGTTGGCATAGCCATCACTAAAAGTGGTGTTTGCTTGAATATACTTTTGCGGTGGATAATCGTCCCAACCGCCACTGTTGTAATTATACGCCCAAGGGTGCAAAATTCCGCTTTTCAAGCCCGTGTCGTCACCAAGGTTTTTATACCAGTAGTAAATTTGTTTTACCATAGGGTAAATTTCTTTAAGTTCCGTGCGCCTACTTGGGTATTTATCAAATAAATATTTATAAAGTAAAACTTGTGTAGGTACTGATGAACCCGACATAATAAACGGACTGTGTTTATCGTTTTCTGGCGTTAAGTAGGCTTTAAGGTTTTCAAGCCCCGCGTCAAAATCCTTGCTGGAAAGACCAACGCCTATAAGCCCGCTATCCCAAGTATATAAGCAGTTCCAAATTCTACCAGGCGTGTTGTGGCGGATAAATTTTCTACGCGAATAAATAGGGTATACCGTGTTTAAAAATAGGTTAGCCCTTGTTAAAGAGATAGGGTAAGCGTATTTATTATTATCGCCTTGCGCGTTAAACGAATTATCTACGTAAGGCGTAGTGTCCGTTTCTTCGTAAACGGTAAAGGTTATAGTTTTACGTTCGTTTGCGTTAAGGTAAACTGGGTTTGTTACGATATTATCGTAAATGGCGTCGCCCGTGCTACTCCACCAATGGTTAACGTGGTCGTTAACTTTGTATTCAAGCATACTTCTTATATCGTCGCAGTAAAAACGGCGGATAAGTTTAATAGGGGAATCCCACTTGATAATGTAAGTTTTGTTTATTTGCTTGTAGTAAAGTTTAAGGTATCTATCGCTACCAGTAGTTATAGGTTGGTCGGTAACGTCACGGTCAACGCCCATAATTTCCCTTTCTGCGCCAAACTCAAACGGAATAGTTTTATACTCTACTTGTTTAGCGTTTTCGCCGTAACAAATGCTATCGATAGTAACCGCGCTTGACGGAATAAGCGTTAAAGTTTTAGCGTTAGTTTTAGGAATTTCTAAGCCAAAATAAGTAAAGTCAGTTGCTTTATCAAGGTTAAGGGTGTAAGTTGCGCCGTCAATTATAGCCGTTAAAGTTAAAGGGTTATTTGCTTTATACCTAACGCCAAACGAAGAAATTTCTTCATTGTTTAAATGGTATTTAACGTGGTGAGAAGGGCTATTAAAGTGCGTGCCAACAAGTGCCGTTTTACTAAACGATGAAAGGTTTTTTTCGTTGCCTTCGCCAAGATAGTAGCCGTCTTTCGCGAGTTTTTGCGAAGTTTTAATATCTATATAATCAAGCGCGTTTATACTTTTTGTGTTGCCTATTAAAACAGGTTTAATTATCGGTTTATAGCCTGTAAAAATAGCACCTAAATATTCTTTAAGCGGTTGAATAGACGCGCAAAGGTTAATTTCAAGTGATTGCGGAATATCCGTGTTGTTAACGAAATCACACTTAATATCCACGCGCTTATCGTGAGAGATATTGTAGTTAACGTCAACGTAAATTTTATCTTTCCACTCAATTTCGTAGCGGTAGGTGTAGTTTGTGCGGTTAGGGTTGCACGCTAAAGGTTTAACGCCACCGTCCGTTAAAAGGGTAGAAACCATAATGCTTCTGCCATATAAACCAGGGAACATTTCCACGTTAAAAGTAGTGCCTGACTTTTCATCGGCAATATTAAGTACGCCCGCAAATTCTTTATTGTAAGGCCCCCATTTACCAAGGTTTAAATCGTAAGATTTATCCATTAAAAGTAATCTCCTTTAAGTCTTAGATATATCATACACTAAAATCAAAAAAATGCAAGTGGTTTTAGGGGAATTTAATATTGATTTTAAAAGAATTTGCCAATTTAATATAACGTTAAAAAGACAGTAGGTGTTGACTTTATGGCTTTCGAGTGATATACTCTACGTAGCGTAGAGTTTCTGCGTTGGTTTTAATTTTGGATAAAAATACACTCAACAATAAGTAGGTTTACATTTTCGACTATTTTTGATAAAATTAAGACAAGAAAACGGAGGTTGTTTTTATGGCTCATAGTATAGGAAAGACTATTGCAAAACTTAGAAAAGAAAAAGGTTGGACTCAAATTGAACTTGCCGAGAAATTACAAGTAAGTGATAAGGCTGTTAGTAAATGGGAACAAGATGCTGGAGCGCCAAGTATTGAATTTTTCCCTATTTTAGCGAAAGTTTTTAACGTTAGTATCGATTATTTAATGATGGGTGATATTAATAATGAGATTCTTGAAGATAAAGATATTTTAGAAGAAAATATTGATAATAATGAATCAATCAAAAAATTTCTTCACTCAGATATAATAAGCATTGATGAACTTTTAACAACTAATTATTATAAGTTGATAAAAAAGGGGTTAAATGAAAACTGTATTCATATTGTTGAAAAATTAAATTTGATGTATCAAAATAATGAGTTAAGAAATCTTTTTGAATTTGCTATTGATAATGATGATAATTCTTTGGCTAATGCTATTCTTAAGAAAAATAGTAAAGTAATAGAAAATAATTTATTATCATATTTAGGTGATTCAAAATTATCAAATTTAAATATTAACAAAAAGCATTTATTTATAATGGTTAACAATAAAAAGTTGGAAATTTTACCTTCGGCAGTTGGTGAACGCGGGATAAATAGACCAAGCACTTTAAATGATGCTATATTATTATTTAACGATTGTAGAAAACGTATTTTAGAAGAGTTATCTTTAAAACTTGATAAAGAAAAAACTGTTGGCGATTTAACAAAAGAATATTTTGAGCAAGAACTTTTAAAAGGCAATACTGATATGATAATTGTTAAACTTTGTGTTCGTTTAGAAGCGATTTTAAAATGCGATTATCATTATGACGGAACTTTAGAAGAAATGCTTAAATTGTATTGTGATAATAAATTAACTTGGCAAGAAGATGATGGATGGGGATATATGAATTATAAGAGTGATGAAAAAACTATTAATCTTCTCCACTCTTTAAGAATAAAACGTAATTCTATTGTGCACGCAGAAAAATCTAATATTGAATTAAGTATAGAAGATATAAAGTATTGTATTGATTATATTTGCAAATTAGGATAAGGAGAGAATTATGAATAAGTATCAAAAATATTTAATTGATTTGTGCAAAAATGATTTTTATTATATTTTTAATGGGGTAAAGATTATTTGCTTAAACAATGATAAAATCGAGATTAAACAAAATGAAGATATAACAATTACAAAATATTTGCTTAGCATTTCAAATAAATTTATTGAAAAAGTATATTCTGTTAAAGGTGAGTCTATTGTGGAAATAACCGCAAAAGAGTCTTCCTTGTCTTCGAAAATATTTGATATAGAATTAGATTTTGAAAATCGCATAGACGCTTTAAAGGTTTTATTTATTGATAATCTTGCAGATGATTTAATACTACCTATTGTTTACGAAGAAGCGGATAAGGAAAAGTATTACGCTAAAAAAGAACAAGAATATAAAGATAATTTACTCAAAACTGCCGATATTAAAGTTTCAACAGGTGCAGATTTAGTTAACATCTATTTCCAACCTTGTTGTGATAACTATGTGCGTACTGAAATTGTTTTATATAGAGATAAAAATATGCTTGCTAAATACAAGGTTGATGAAGATGAGTTCTTTAAGTCGATAAACGGATTAGCATATGGCAAATATTCATTTATTTTAAAACAATATAGCAAAGATAATATAGTGATTTTAGAAACAGGACATATTGAATTTAATATTTCTAAATTACACGGAATAATGCCCCGCGTAAATAGAATTTAATATTACAAAGTGCCAAAATGGCACTAAACGGTTTAAATTTATTTTTTACAAAAAATTAAAACGGAAAGGCAAACTGACTTTCCGTTTTTGATTATTGTTTTTTATATGCTTTATAGTGGTGGACTATGTTGATATCTTCTATCATATCAAGCCCGTGTGAGCCGTTACCACCGTCAATTTCGTGGCAACCGTGGTCCATTGCAAAACCAACAAGTGTGTTGTGGCGTTGCCAGTTGTTTTTAATAAGTTCGTTTATGATTGCGTAAACGTGGCAGTTAAGCCTAAGTTCGGCAAGCGATTCTTTACCTTCAGGCGCAAGCCTGTGCATAACGTGGTCGTAATTGCCGTTGTAAATAACGATAACGTCGTGCTTGTCAGAGAGTATAAGTTCCATTGCCTTAGCGTTTGTTTCGATAATGTCGTCAGCGTCAAAGTGGTAGTAATCAATTTCACGTTCAAGGTAAATTTTACTTAAACTGCAAGTTCCGTACGTTACAAGCGCTACTTTTTTACCCGCGCGGATAAGCGCGTCAAATAACGTGTCGATTTTAATTACGGGTTTTACGTAGCCTTGAATACCGTGAACTTCAGGTTGAGCGCCCGTGTACATTGTTCCAAAGCAAACTGGCGTAACCGACGGCATAACTGAAGCAAGCGGTATTTCTATATCGCTATACTTTTTAACGTCGTCAAAAAAGTGCGGGTATTTTTTATAAAGCCACTCAGCAATAGCGTCGGGGTTGTACATAACTATTCTATCAACCTTTTCTCCGTTAAACGCTTTGTCAATAAAGGCAGAAAGGTCAGGGTTTTTATCCGCCGATTGTTTTGGAGCGTCAATACCCATAGCGTATGCAAGCGCACCGCAAATGGTATCAAGCGAATTAGGGTTTTTAGCGTTTGATAAAACTTCGGTATCGCTTAAAATATCGTCGATAGAAACGTTTAAAAACTTTTTAAAGCAAAGAAGGTTTTCTAAGGTAGGGATAGCGCCACCGCTTTCCCAAAGTTCAACGGTATTTTCGTTAACGTGCACTTTTTTAGCAAGTTCGCTTACCGATAAGTTAAGGTTTTGTCTTATTGATTTAATGTTATTTGAAATACTCATAGTTAAAGTATAGCAAATATTTTTTGAAAAATAAAGGGAATATATTATTTTAAATAAAAAACTTTGACAAGCCTTTTTTTAAAGGTTATAATAAATCTATGGATAAAATTAGTAAAATTACAAGTTTCACTGTAGACCACGATAAAATTGACGTAGGCATTTACGTTTCAAGGATAGACGGCGATATCACAACCTACGATTTGCGCACCCGCAAACCAAACGCGGGCGATTATTTAGACGATATTACAATGCACTCCGTTGAACATATGCTTGCAACCTATCTTAGAAATTCCGCGATTTCAAGTAGCGTTATTTACTTTGGCCCTATGGGTTGCAGAACTGGTTTTTACCTTTTAACGCGTAATTTACCAAACGAAGTAGTTTTAAAAGAATTAATGATAGCGCTTGAAAAAACTATTTCGCACGACGGCGAAATTTTCGGCAATACACAAAAAGAGTGCGGTAATTACCGCTGTTTATCACTTGAAAGCGCTAAAATTGAGTGTAAAAAATACTTAACGGCACTTAAATCATTAAAAAATATCGACTTTAAATATCAAGAGTAAAAAAAGCATCGGCAAAATAGCCGATGCTTTTTAATTATTCTTTAACAAAAAAACAATAATGTTCTGGGAATAATAAAGAACGTATAAGTTGTACGCCGTAATATTTTGTGGCTTTTACTAAGGTGGACTCTATTTCGCCTTGGCGATAAACGGCAAGCCTAAACGGTTCGTTAATTGCCATATTTAAACTTTCACGCTTAAACGAAAGTGTATAAATTTTTTCGTTACCGCTAATTGTTTTAGTAAAGTTATACTTTTTCATTTCCGCGTTAACCCTATCTTTAGGGAGCGAAAAACTGTTTGCAGGGTTAATTTTAAATTTACCATTTTCAATGGTGAGCGGAGCGGTAGGGAACATTATATTAAACTCTGGCTTGATTAAAATTTTATCGCTGTGCTTAACTTTAATTTGAAGGTGAACACCGCTTTCGTCTTCATAAACGCGAAGGGCGGTATCTAAATCCTTTTCGCCGTCGTATTTAGTAAAGGTGTTCCAAATAGGCGCGTCAGCGCTGTTTTGAATAGCAATTTTAGTATAGCCGTTAGTTAAACCGTAATAAAATTCAAGCGGGATTTCGCCCTTTAAAATTTTGTTTTTAACAAGCGGAAATTCCGTTTTTAAAAGTTTTTCAAGTTCGGCTATTCGCCACTTTAATTTATCGGGGAAAATCTTATAACCGTTTGCTTCACTGTGATAGCCTATTCTGCTATCTTTTTCGCAAATAGGTATAAGCGCTTTAGAAATTTCTATCTCTTGTAAAACGATTTCTTGCATTTGGTTTAAAATAGAAATTGCGTCCCCTTGGTTCGTTCCTAAAAGGTGGCGAAGTTTATAAAATCTTAAAACGTTATTACCGCTATTAAAAATATAGCCGATAGCAGTAGCGTTACTAATTTGTTCTTCGCGGGCGTAGTTGTTTTTGGTTGGAAGATTTTTTATGTATTCTAAACCGCTTTGCCAATATTTTGTAAGAGTGTCCGTTAAAGTAACGGCTTCATCAATGGTGTGGCCGTTAAGCAAGCATTCGCCAATTCTATCACCGCCAACAAGTTCGTGCTTAACCCAAGTGCCAGGCATAGGGTGGTCAACGGGAATTAAATGAAGCGGACAGCAAGGGCTATCTTGCATAGGTCCAAGCCACTCAAACGCAACGTTAACAGGGAAGTTTTTATAGCCTTTTTCAAAGTCTTTCCAAGCGTTAACAACCTTTTTGTAATCTTTGCCAAAATACGTTTTAGCAAGGTGCGATAAAAACTCATTTTTGCTTTTGAAAAACGGAGCAAACGAAAGTTCGCTTGCGCCTTTATTCATAAGCGAAGGGTAGTTGCCAAAGTACCAGCATTGCATAACGCCCTCAATACCGTTTTCGTGCATATATTTATATTTATCGTATAAAATACCCGGCGCTGGTACGTAAGGAACGGTAGATATTTCGTGCGAAGAACAAACTTGAATTTTCGCCCAAGTAGGTTTACTGTATAGTTTGTTGTATTTAGCGGTAGTTTTCATAAGTTCGCCAGGGCCTGCGTAAGAAAGCCAGTAATCGTAGGCAAGGCGTTTTTTACCAAGTTGCACGGGTCTACCAAAATCTTCAAAGTTTTGCATTTGAATAACGTTATCGTCCCTTAACTTGCAAGACTCTATAACGTCGTTAGTGGTGCAACTTCTGTGTTCATAAGTCCAACTGATAAACTTTGCTTTAGGCGCTACTTTTTTAATAGCGTCTGCAAACATTTTTTCTGTAGCCGTTAAAGTGCCTGCAAGCGTGCCGTATTTTTCAATGCACTTAGGGCAGGTAAGTTTAGTAAGTGAACCACAACCAGATAGCGATTCGCCCGAAGTAATGTTAATAAGTCCCGCTAAATCGGGGATAAGCGTAAAAAGTTTAGTTGTTGCTTCTTCAATATACGCTTGCGTAAGCGGAGAAGACGGGCAAATTGTGTAAATACCACCGTGGCGCGCACCTAAAATTTCAGGATAGTTAAAAAAAGCCTTGTTATCGTAAGTAGACGCCGGTTCGGTAACAAAAAGGTATATACCTATACCAAACTTCTTGCATTTTTTAATAATAGAGTTAAGTTTTTTAACTTGGATATCTTGTTTTCCGCCAAACTCTTTAACGTATTTACTTTTAAGTAAACTTCTAAAATTAGTGCCTATCCAAAGCCCGTTAATTCCGTCGTGCGCTAAGCGGTTAAGGTATTCTTCAGGGTAATAATCGATATTATCGGTAAGTTCGTTTTCGCCGTTTTCGTTAGAACAATGGCTTGGCGGTGTGAAAAAGCACCTTGAAATTCTTGTTTTTACAAAGGGCTCACGCTCTATATTGCCAAGCGGTAAAAAAGGACCGCTACGGCGCTTCATTTCATCTTCAATGAAAATTAATGCACGGCGCACACCTTCGGTTGCACCCGCTTTTATAACACATTTATCTTCAGTAACGGATAAAATAAACTTTTCTACGTTATCGGTTGCGGGCACTTGTTCAATAGTAATAAGTTTGCCAGTTTCTTTCTTTTTAACGTTAGCCGATTTTAAAAATTTATTAAAATCTTTATACGCGTAAGAAAGTAAATTTTCGGGGTCAAAAAAATTAAAATCAAGTTTAACTTCTTTAAAACAAACTTCGTTTTCCTTTGCCTTTCTACGCGTAAAACCGTATAGTTTTTGTTCGTGTACGGGCGAAGATAACTCCTTAAAATCTTTTTTAGGCTGTAAGTCTTTTAAAGGGTCTTCATTTTTAATTAGCGTTAAAGTGCTTAAATTTTCCATAAAAAAATTCCTTTTTTAGTAGTGGTTTTATTATATCACGCTCTTTTAGTGTATGCAATAGCAAAACGTAAAAAAAGCATCGGTTTTACCGATGCTTTCATATTACATACCGTATAAAAATCTATCTACAACAAGTTGCCTAAACTTAGGCGATAAACTTACAAAGTAAGCGGTAAAGCCCGTTACCCTAACAACTAAGTCTGGGTAAAGTTCTGGGTTTTCGTGCGCTTTTTTAAGTTTTTCACCGTCTAAAACGTTAATGTTGATAAGTGTTCCGCCACTATTAAAGTGACCTTTGATAAACGCTTCAATAACGTCAATACCCTTTTCGTCCGCTTTAAGCGACGGGTCAAACTCTATTTGAAGTGGTGCGGTGTTACCGTATCCGCATTGAATACTTGCAATGCCTTCAGATTGAGCGGTAGGCGAAGCGTCCGCCCTAAAGCGTGGGTTAGGGTTAGCCCCGTGTGAGATAGGTTCGCCAGCCCTTCTGCCGTTAGGCGTTGCTTTTACTTTCGTGCCGTATTCAACAGTTCTTGCCCAACTAAACCAACCTGGTACAAGTTGCCTGCCGTTTGGCATTTTTTGTTCGCGTATAAGTTTTACCCAAAGTTCAGTGAGTTTTTTAGCCCACTTGTCAGATATAGTATTGCCACCGCAATATTTAGGTGCGGAATTAAGTATAAGGCGTGTTCTTTCGTTTTCAAAGTTATTATCAAGGGCGGTGTACATTTCGTCCCAAGAAAGAACTTTTTCTTCTTCAATTCTTGTTTGCATAGCGCCAAATGAATCGGCAACAACCGCAAGCCCTGCGCCGTCGCAACCAACCGTGTAAAATTCCGCCACGCGCGATGCGTCTTCGCCCTTTTCAAGAGTGTTGTACATCATTAAGTTCATAATGAGTTCAGGCGTTACGTCGGCTACGTGGTCAAGGTGGTGGTTAACCCCTTGCGCCGTTATATCGATGGCAATTTTAAGGTGTTTTTCAAAGATTTCAAAGAGTTTTTCAGTTGAATAATCACCGCTTTCGCGCATTTCTTCAAGTGCTACTTCCATAACCTTTGCCACGTTGATTTTTACCGTGTCGTTCATAGGGAATTCTTTACCGGGAACGCACATCCAGTTACAACCAACTGCAATACGGTTACGCGCTACTTGTTTAGACGCGCCCGTTCTCATATAACCTTCGGTTAAAGTTTTATCGCTACAAAATCTTGGCCAACCGTTTTTATTTTTAAGTAAATAGTAAACGGCTTTTCTTAAAAAGTTTCTATCACAGTTTTCGTGTACCCTAACGGTAAGATTGCACGCGATATTAAGGCTATCTGCAGCATCTAAAACTAAATAAGAAAGGTGGTTAGTTTTATCGTTATCAAACTCATCAACGCCCGAAACTTGATAGTAGTGCGGGTCGATAAGAAGTAAGTTTGCTATTAAAAACTTAGCCGTTTCGTCGTCAAGTTCGCCCGATTTAATATCGTTTTCGTAGTAAGGATATAAAAGTTCATCAAGTTGAAAACCCGCGCCGTCACGCGTGTAAATACGCGCCGCCACGTTGAAAAACGCCGTCCATTGACAGGCTTGCCTAAACGTTTTAGGGGGATTAAGCCTTACCGCTTTACACGTTTCAAGCATTTTTTCGTAGTTTTTCTTAACTTTAATATCTTGTTCGGCTAAAATAAGTTCTTCAAGTTTACTAATATGCCTATCGATAAAATCAATAATAGCAAGAACGCATCGCCTTTCGGCTTTGTAAAATTCCGCTTTATCCGTATTGATTTTTTCGTATTTATCAATTTTGTCTAAAAAACCGCCAAAGCCAAGCGCAAAACCTATGCGGTAATCACAGCAAAAGTGCGCGTCGGCATCAATACCCGTTTGGATATTGTATTTTACTTGCAACGGTTTAAGGTGGTCGTAAGGGAAGTTGATTTCATCCCAACGCTTAGAAAAGTCGGTAGAAGAAGATTTCATTTTCTCTACGATTTCAGGGCGTTTTTTAAGCCAGTTAGGAAGATAATGCACGTCGCCACGGTAGTTAACAAGCATATCGCGCCATCTGCCAACAAGCATTTCGTTTTTATCGATATACGGTTCGTGCGCGCCTATAACACGGCAAAAGTTTTCCGCCATACCGTCAAGCCCGTAAAAACTTCCGTTAGGGCTATTGTAGTAAGGGTCAACCGAATAGTTTTCAGAAATCGGCACTGTGCCAAAATCGTCAAGGTCGGTGTAGCCGTTTTGCTCCCTTTTTAAAAGGGTGTGTTGAATTTTTGTATCGCGCATTGCTTTAAGCCTTTCGGCGTACGAATACATATTTAGATTTCTCCTTTAAAAATTCCTTAGACGGAACTGTAAATCCGTCGGGCTCTAAGCCTAAAGCAATTCTTTTAGAATTGCCGATAGGGTGGTATGGTAAAATTTCGTACTCAATTACGTTATCAAGTGAGTATAAAAATTTAGAAATTTCTTCAACCCCTTGCTCAATTTCGGGTATAAGCGGGGTTCGTGCTATTATAGGGATATTAAGCGCGTTTAACTTTTTAAAGTTTTCTTTTATTATATCGTTAGAAACGCCAACGTATTTTTTGTGAGTGTCGTTATCCCAAATTTTAAAGTCCGCCATTATAAAATCAAGGCTTTTAAATATTTCTTCATTATAGTAGACAAGTGAAGTTTCAATGGCAACGTTAATGCCGTTTTGCTTGCATAAATTAATGCACTCTTTTAAAAATTCGGCTTGCGCAAGCGGTTCTCCGCCCGAAAAGGTAACCCCACCGCCTTTGGTGTAGTAAGGTTTATCAAGTAAAATTTCGTTTAATACTTCAGTTGCCGTCATATCCTTACCGCAAGTCACCCTTGCACCAGAATAGCAGCCTTTATCGCACATATTGCAACCGATACATTTTTCAGGGTAGAACAAACTTTGCGCGCCAAACGAAATGCACTCTGGGTTATGACACCAAGCACAGTTTAACGGGCAACCTTTAAAAAATACAGTTGTTCTAATACCTTTGCCGTCGTGGTACGACGTTCTTTCAATATCGGCAATGCAACCTTTAATCACTAATTTTTTCTTCCTTACCTGATTTTGTTGATTTGATAACGGCGTCTAAAATCGCCATAACGTCCATATTAGCGTCAAGGGTAAGCATTTCAGCCACGTTATCAAAACCTTGCTCTAACTGACAAGGCATATTTTTAAATTTTTCTTCAAGTTTATAATCTGGAATTTCCACTTCGTTGCCAAGAAGGTCAAACGCCTTGATTTCGGCTTTTTCAAGTGCACCGCCAGTAGATACGATAATACCATCACTGCAAATAACCATAGGGCCTGACGGAATAAATTTACGCGGAGTAGTCCACGTGCCTTCGATAAACGAAAGTTTGTCGTCATAGCGAATACCCGCGCCAAAGTTATCGGCAGTATCGCCAAACGGAGTATTTAAGTTGCCTGCCATACTCATAACCGACTTAGCGCCTTTACCAAGATAGTATCTTGTAAACCAACAGCCGTAGCAACTAATATCTAAAAGTACGCCACCGCCGTGCTCTTCTTGGTGCCACCAAGTTTTACCGCGCATTTCATCAGTCATTTCTTCAGCGTTGGCTGAAACGCCACGGTGACGCGCGCCTTTACCAAGTGGACCGGTATGGCCGTTGATATACCTAAGTTTAATAGGTTCACCAACAACCTTGCTATCTATTGCCATTTTCATTTTGATAGTGTGTTCACGCCACATAACAGGCCAGTTAACCACCGCTTTAATGCCGTACTTTTTAACTGTTTCTTGAATTTTTTTGGCTTCAGCAAGGTTAACTGCAAGCGGTTTTTCGATAGAAACGTTAATACCGCGTTTAGCGCACTCTAAAACCACTTCGGGTTTTTGGCAGTTTTCAGTTAAAATATAGGCAATGTCTGGCTTTTCTTTATCAAGCATTTCGGTATAACTTTCGTAGTAGTTACTACAGTAGTTATCTATAACGTTTTGCTTGTTCCACTCAGGCGTATAGCGTAGGGTAGGGATAGTTTCTACCGTAGACGGAACGTCAGAAATAGCAACTAAAGTAACCGACTTATTATCCGTTATATAACTTGCTATTTCGTTAACGTGCATATGCGAAAAGCCTATAATTACCGCTTTCATTATTTAAGTTCCTCCGCTCTAACTTCTCTATGAAGTTCTGCTGATTTATAGAAGCATTCAATTGCTTTTGCAACTTCAAGGTTTTGATGTTTTTTAATTAAGTATTCTTCTTTACCAAGAAGTGTGTTGAAAATGTTTTTGTACATATATCTGTGTTGTTCAAACGGAACGCCTTTAAATTCGCCGTTATCAAACCACTTCATATCACATTCAGTTTGGTATCCTGCAATATTTTTGTAAAGTTTTTCTTTGTTAACTGATAAACCGCCCTTGTCACCGCAAATAACCATATCAAGGTTAGTTGTAGGAAGGTTGATTGCCCAAGAGAATTTAAAGTTAACAGTCATACCACCTTCAAGACGCATAAAGCCCGTTGCAAAATCTTCAACGTTGAATTCTTTATAGTCGTAAGGTCTTGGCGTAAACGTGCCAGAGTATGCACCGCTTTCTGCAATGCTTAAAAGAACGTCTTCGTTTTGGTTAGCAATTTTAGTGTAAGTTTGGCCTGATACCGCTTCAACCTTTTTATCGCCAACAATCCATAAAAGAGAGTCGATAAGGTGAACGCCAAGGTCACAGAAAGGACCACCGTAGTTATGTTCTTTCATATGGAACATACCCCAAGTAGGAACGCCTATTCTACGGATAAATTCCATATCGCTAAAGTAAACGTCACCAAGTTCGCCTTTTTCAACAAGTTTTTTAGTATGTTGCATATAGTTACGCCATCTCATACATTGACAAGGGAATAACATTTTGCCAGTTTCTTCGGCTACAGCCCACATTTCTTCAGCGTCTTTAAGCGTTAAAGCCATAGGTTTTTCGCACGCAACGTGGCAACCTGCTCTTAACGCTTTGATAGTCCACTCTTTGTGGTAAACGTTAGGCGTACATACCGCAACGAAATCAGGTTTAATTTCGTCAAGCATTTTTTGTGGGTCAACGTACCAGTTAGGAACGCCGTGACGCTCAGCCGTATCGCGCGCTGCTTCTTCACGAATATCCGCAACGGCAACTACTTCTAAAATGCCTTCTTTTTCAAGTGCTTTAAGCGCAGGGAAGTGCGCGCTATTACAAATCATACCCGTACCGATAAGGGCAACTCTTATTTTACTCATTATCAAATCTCCTTATAATTTAACTTTTACAGTTTTACCTGTTTTTGCAGATTTTCTACCCGCATCGTATACCGCAACCGACCAAACGTTAAGTTCAGGCGAAAGCATAATATCAGGTTCTTCTTCACCCGCTAAAACTTTAGCAAGGTGTTTGCCAAACTCTTCGTCTTGTTTAGTAAAGCCAACGTCAATAACTTCGGTAGGTGCTACTGGAAGTTTGCTTTTACCTTCGTAAATCTTAACGATAGGCGAATATCTATCGCAAACGATAGTGCCTTTAGTTCCGTGAAGAACAGGGCCAGACGGCACTTCGCCACAGTTATACGTAGCCCAAGAGCCTTCTAAAAGTCCAACGCCGTCGCCAAAGTCAATCATCATTGCGCTGTAATCTTCAACGTCAAAATTTTTGGTTGCGAACTTTTTAGTTAAGCCTTGTACTGAAACTGGCGGTTTGTTAAACATAAATACGCCAAGTATTGAGCCGTAGCAAGCGTAGTCAAGTATAGAGCCACCGCCCATATCCTTTTCAAGCCACCAAGAAGTTTGTGCCGTTTCGCCTATAATTTCAGGGAACGGACCCCAAGTAGCAGGGCTACGGTAAGTAACTTTCATAAGTTTACCTATTCTACCGCTATCAAGTATTTTTTTGGCAAGCCTAAACGGTGGAAACCAAGCAATCGGCCAGTTGGTAAGAAGTAATACGTTATTCTTTTTTGCAACCGCCATCATTTTTTTAGCACCCTTAAGGTCAACGGCAAGCGGTTTTTCAACTACCACGTTGATGCCCTTTTCCATAAGATAGCAAGCAACTTCTACGTGGTGGTGGTTTGTTGAGTTAATAATAGCAACGTCGGGTTTAAGGCTTGCAAGTTCTTTATAATCAATATATTCTTTGCAACCGCCGTCTAAAAACACCTTTCTACGCGCTTCGTAGTTTTGTTTGTCGCGAGGTGGGTTTGTAACTTCCGCAAAACCGATAATATCAAACGCCCCCGATTTACTTATCGCATCAAAAAGTATAGTAGAGTGTGAGTGCGCAAGCGAAAAAAACGCAAGTTTTGGCTTATTCATAATCTTTTCTCCTTAGAACGTTGTTTCAAGTTCGATAGTGTTACCAGTTTTAATTGCTTCAGGGATTTTGCACATAATTTCTAAAATATGGCGTGCGTGTTCTGGTGAAAGAAGCGGTTTAGTTCCGTTTTCAATAGAATCGATAAGGTCGTATAAACAACAGCATTGAGTTTGAAGTTTTTTAGGTGGTTTTACCCAAGCCATAGGTTCAATCCAACCGCGCATACCAACAGCGTCGCTGTCGATGTAAACTTCAGGTGGGTTGTTAAGCATATATGGTTTGGTTATAGAGATAGTACCGCGTGTGCCGTAAATTTCTACGTTAGGGCACTTAGTAGCCTTTTGCGCAAAGCCGGTATCAACAAAGCCCATTTTACCATTTCTAAAGATAATGCTAATAAGGTATTGGTCAGGCATTTTATCAGTTTTAATCTTCTTGCCGTCAAACGCGCCCGAACGAACAGTTCTTTCAGGGTCGGTTACTATTGCCGTACAACTAATGCTTTTTGCAGGGCCGAACATAGTAGTTACTACTTGAAGACCGTGTACGCCCATATCAACAAGCGCGCCCGCGCCTTCATCAAAGAACCAACTTGGGTCGGCGTCACGGTATTGGAAGTATTCAGGGCCACCGTGCGAAGTGTTGCACTTAATATAAGTAGGCGTACCGATACCGCCGTCGTTTATAATTTGTTTAGCAACGTTTAAGTCATATCTTTGTGGGTGAATAGGCACGCAAACAAAACCTAAACCTTTTTCTTTTGCAAGTTCCATTTGCTGGGTAAGCATTTCAACGTTAGGCGCTGCAGGTTTTTGCGAAATAAGGTGTTTACCCGCGTTTAAAACCGCCATATTGATTTCGTGGTGTGCTTGAATTGACGCAGAGTCAATTGCAATATCAAAGTCGCACTTTTCAATAAGTTCGTAAACGCTATTATACCACTCTTTAGCGCCGTACTTTTTAGCCGCTTGTTCAGCCCTTTCAGGTATAATATCAACGGTAGCAACTAAAACAGCGTTTGCTTCTTTTGAAATACCGCCTAAATAATGCCAGTTAGCAAATGCACCACAACCGATAACGGCAACTTTCCAAACCTTTTTTTCACTCATAATTTTTTACCTCAATC
The DNA here is from genome assembly GCA_045613025.1 of Christensenellaceae bacterium. Lineage (GTDB taxonomy): Bacteria > Bacillota > Clostridia > Christensenellales > Borkfalkiaceae > HGM11412. The sequence continues at coordinate 27,534 of JAZLAE010000001.1, forward strand.
AAAAAATATGTTTACAAATCCAAAATTAACTGTTATTATATAGTTAATTACGGCTAAATCTTGCATTTGTACCTTTATTATATAGTTTTTACTATGAAAAGTAAAGGCACAAATCATAGTAATAATAGCACAAAATTAACATTAGGGGTTTTTATGTTCTATAAACTTAATTTGGAAACTATCCCAAAAGTAACTGAATTTTATTACGTTGAACGAAACACCACTTGGCGTTGTGCGGATAAAAATAACATTTTGGTATTCGTAACTAAGGGTAGGGCGTACTTTGAAATCAACGGCAAAAAAACTCTTATTAAAGAAAAACAAGCAGTGTTAATACCTGCGGGCACGCCGTACGTAAGGTCGGCAATAAAAGGGGAACTTGCAACTTTTTGCTATATTCACTTTTACACACAAACCCCGCTTGAGCCTTTAACGGAAGAAGAACTTTCTGTCTTAGCAACCGAACTTGTTGAAAGCGACGTTTCCTACACCTTAGAGCATAGCGATGACCCGCACCCAACACAGTCGGCATTTTTAAGCGACGTTTTTTCGTGCGATGAACATTGTTTAGCGCAACTTGAAGTTATAAAAAGTGAAGACTTTAAGCCTACTAATCCATACCGTCAGTTAACGGCGTCGTTAACGCTTGGTAAACTTATTTTAAGGTACAGCAAAAACGTCATAAAAGAAGTAAACGACGGAACGCTTCAAAGGGCAACGGCATACCCCGTTCCGCTACAAAAGGCGCTACTTTATATTCAAAAAAACTACCGTAAAAAAATCACTACCGAAGATTTAGGCGAAGTTGCGGGCGTTTCAGTTCAGCATATAATAAGGCTTTTTAAAACAAACCTTAACACCACGCCGTTATCTTACGTTAATAGGTATAAAGTTGCCTACGCTATGGAAATGCTAAGGCACGGCGATATTTCTATTAAAGAGATTTCTTACGAACTTGGTTTTGAAAGCCCTAACTACTTCAGTAGACTTTTTAAAAAGCAAGAAAAAATGTCACCGTCGTCAAGGCGTGGCATTATAAATAATTACGACAAGGAGAAATTATGATACTTTCAATAGGCGAAATTTTAGCCGACGTTATTGACGACAACGGCAAAATGCAAAAATATTGTGGCGGTGCGCCTTTCAACTTAATAGTAAACGCTAAACGAAGCGGTGCAACCGCAGGTTTTATAGGTCGCGTAGGTAACGATGAAACGGGCAAGTTTTTAATAGAAGAAACTTCAAAATACAATTTAGATTACCTTGATATTCAAACCGATTTAAACCGCGATACCACTTTGGCGCTTGTTACTTTAACCGACGGCGAAAGGGATTTTAAGTTTGTAAGAAATGACACGGCCGATTATAATATAGATTTTGATAGCATAGATTTTTCTAAATATCAAGATTTAAAAATCATCCACTTAGGTTCGCTTATGTTATCCGAAAAATCGGGAGTTGACTTAGCAAACAAAATCGTTAATAAGGCAAAAGAATTAAAAGTAAAACTTTCGTTCGACGTGAACTTTAGAACGGATATTTTTAAAGACCAAGAAACGGCAATAAAAACATATCTTCCGTTTATTGAGAGTGCGGATATAGTTAAATTTTCCGACGATGAACTTTTGCTTTTTACAGGCGAAAAGGATATAGAAAAAGGCGCTCAAAAAATAGCAAAACAAGGTCAACTTATTGTTATTACGCTTGGTAAAAAAGGCAGTTTTTACTACCTTAACGGCAAGACGGGTCAAGTACCAACAATGCCTGTTACCCCTATCGATACAACTGGCGCGGGCGATGCCTTTTACGGAACTTTTTTAGCACAAATAGAAAAGGTAGAATGCACCGATAACAATTTAAAATCGGCTATGCAACTTGCTAACGAAAGCGGGGCAAAAACCACTTTATTTAAAGGAGCAATCAAATTATGAAAGATATAAAACAAATAGTTAAAGAACCTATATTTTTTGAAAGAAATAGAGTATATAGAATTTACGAAGGCGGTGCGCCTTATAAAGAATTTTTTGGCGACGGCTACGACGACGGCACTGATAACTTTTTCCCTGAAGAGTGGATTGCAAGTAAGGTAAAAGCAATCAATCCACGTTACTTTGGCAAGCGTGACGGCGTTTCCGTTATCAAAGGCACGGATATTTTCTTTGACGATTTATTAAACGACTATAAAGAAGAACTTTTAGGCCACAGAAAATACGATTGCTTAGTTAAATATTTAGATAGCGCGGTAAGACTTCCTTTCCAAGTACACCCTACTAAAGAATTTTCGCTTAAACATTTCAACAGTCCTTACGGCAAAACTGAAGCGTGGCTTGTTGTAAAAACCCGCCCTGGCGCAAAACTTTACTTTGGTTTTAAGGATAAAATCTCTAAAGAACAACTTGCCGAACTTGAAGAAAGAAGCGAAATCGAAAAAGATATTATGGGCAATCTTCTTGCCGGCGTAGAAGTAGAAGTTGGCGACGTTTGGCTTATCAAAGCGGGGCTTATCCACGCGATAGGCGCTGGCTGTACTATCGTAGAAATTCAAGAACCAACCGACTTTACTATCCAACCAGAACGTTGGTGCAATAACTACCATATCTCTTACGAAGAAGAATATATTGGGCTTGATAAAGATACTGCGCTTGGTAGTATAAACTACGATATTTACGGCGACGCTGCTAAAAAATTTGCAACCGTAACCCCTAAAATTACTATCGATACCGATGTTTATAAAAAAGAAGAACTTATAACCTATGAAGACACCCCTTGCTTTGCCGAAAACCGCCACACCATTAAAAAGGGTGGTAGTTTCGTGCTTAGTTACGCTCCGTCAGTTTGGCTTTGCTTAGACGGTCAAGCAATTATCAAAGGCGAAAACTACGAAAGGGTAGTTAACCGCGGTGAATATTTTTACCTTCCTTTCGTCGCCGAAGGCAAGTTCACTGTTACAACTGATAGCACCGCAACCTTTATTGAGTGCTTACCAAGTAAACAAGATTAAGGTGGTGCTTTCACCATCTCTAATTGATTTTTAAAGGCAAAACACTTCAAAATACTTTGCGTTTTGTTCAGTTTCGTACCATACAGGTACGCGCCTTCACAATAACGCGCGTCTTTATTTGTGTTTTATCCTTTAAATCGTTACACTAATCAATTATTTATTTTTCAATCACCATAAAAAAAGAGAGAACTCAAGGTTCTCTCTTTTTTAGTCAGTTATATTCGGTTATCGCAATTTAATCTACGTTAAAAATATCGTCGTAAGATACTTTTAATATGTTTTTTATGTGTATAATCTCATCTGGATATAAATGGCGCTGACCAACTTCTATTTTAGCAAGCGCGCTACGCGTAATATTACAACCAAGTAATTGTAATTTTGTTGCAAGAGTTTCCTGTGTAATGCCTGCTTTTTCCCTTAACTTGCGAATATTGTTACCAACTGCTGTTTCAATTAAATTATTCAAAACGTTTACTCCTATATAAGTGCAATTCACTTGACAATATTATAGCAGTATTGTATTATAATATTGCACCTATACAAGTGCAACACAAAAAATAAGGAGAAATTATGAAAAAATATTCGGCAATAAAAGATATGTATTATGGTAATCGTGGTGTGCACGATAAATTTAAAATAGAAAGTGAAGAACAATCGGTTTTAGACTTTGTTATCAAGTGTGAAGATGCTCTGCTTAAAAAATTAAGTAAAAACCCCGATATTTTAGAAACTTATAAAAAGTTAGATAACGCAATAAGTGAACTTACTTGTATAGAAAACGAACATTACTATACTGTGGGTTTTAGATTTGGTTTTTTAATGGCTATGGATATTTTTGATATATAAATGTTAGTGATTTAAAAAAAGAGAGAACTCAAGGTTCTCTCTTTTAAATTGTTTTAAATGTTATTTCTTTTTAAATATTGCTGGTATTACGATAAATGCAATAGCAGATACGGCAAGTGTGTAAGGGTAAAGTAAGAATGGGAATAACGAACCAACCGAAACACCAGTTAACGATACTGCGGTTACCATTTGCGCGCCGTAAGGAATAATACCTTGAACAACGCTACCAAAAATATCAAGGAGCGATGCCGTTTTAGTGTTTGTAATACCGTATTCTTCACTAATGTTTTTAGCAATAGGCGCTGCCATAACGATAGCAACGGTGTTGTTTGCAGTTGCAACGTCCATAGCAGAAACAAGTAAACTTATGCCAAGCCCGCCGCCAACTTTACCTTTAAATACCTTTTTAATACCAGAAAGTAAAGCGTCAAATCCGCCGTATTCACGCATAAGTGCCGAAAGCATAGAAACCATCATAGTAACTAAAATTACTTCAAACATACCGCTTGCGCCAGTTCCCATTGCAGAAATAACTGAAATAACTTCAGTGCCAAGTGCAAGTTTAATAATAATAGCGGTAGCAATACCTGAAAGTAAAACAACAAAAACGTTAATACCAACGATACCGCCAACTAAAACTAAAACGTAAGGGATTAAAAGCCAAAGGTTAATGCTTTCAGGTGTGTAATCGTTTGCAGTTGTAGTAGTAAAAGCAAAAATAAGTAAAATAACTACTGTTAAAAGTGCTGCAGGAAGGGCAATAAAGAAGTTTTCTTTAAACTTGTCTTTCATTTTACAGCCTTGTGTAGAAGTTGCAGCAATAGTAGTATCAGAAATAAACGATAAGTTATCGCCGAACATAGCACCGCCGATAATAGAGCCAACGTAAAGTGGAAGTGAACCACCAGTAACGGTAGCAAGGGCTAAACCGATAGGTGCGATAACCGAAATAGTACCGCAAGAAGTACCCATAGCGGTAGATACGAAGCACGAAACGATAAAGAGTACAAGTGCCGAATATTTAGCAGGGATAAAACTTAAAAATAAGTCTGCAACGGCGGTTGCGCCTTCTCTACCAAGTACGCCCGCAAAGATACCAGCCGATAAGAAAATTAAAATCATCGTAACGATGTTTTTATCGGCAAAGCCTGTAGCCATAACCGAAAGTTTATCGTCAAATTTAAGTTTGCGGTTTTGTAGACACGCTACAAGAATTGAAACCATAAATGCAACAACTACGCTCATTACGTAGAAGTTATCAAATATCAAACTTACGCCAATGTAAACAACTAAAAATACGGCAATAGGAAGAAGCGCCAACCAATTACCTTTCTTTTGATTTTCCATAAGTAAATCTCCTTATGATAAAAAGTATATAATAGATACAAAAAAAAGTCAAACAAAAAATAAAAATGCTATTGCGGTTACCGTATAATAATGGTATAATTTTTGAAAAGGAGTCAATTATGAAATCAGCAGTATTATTAGGTGTTCAAAACCTTAAAATTACCGATTTTAATGAGCCACCACTTTTAGATAACGGTGTAAAAGTAGCCGTAGCGTACTGTGGTTTATGTGGAACGGATTTCCATAAGTTTTTAGGCAGGGCGGGTTCACGCCCAGTAATCTATCCCGTACCGCTTGGTCACGAAATTTCGGGCGTTGTTGTTGAAGTTGGCAAAAACGTTACCGAATTTAAAAAAGGCGATAGGGTAACTGTTGACCCTAACTGGAGTTGCGGTAATTGTTACTTTTGTAAAAACGGCAAACGCCATTTGTGTTCTAACTCTAAAGGTGTTGTTAAGGGGTTAGCGGAATACGTTTGCCCACCAAAGGAAAACGTTTATCTTATCCCTGATAGTTTATCCCTTTTAGACGCGTCTTTAACAGAACCGCTTTCTTGCTGTTTACACGGCGTAGACCTTTTAGATATAAAGTCTGGCGAAACTGTAGCCGTTATCGGTTGTGGCGCAATAGGCGCAATTATGGTGCAAATTTTAAAAAGTGTGGGCGCGGGTAAAATTATAGTGTTTGATGCCGATGATAACAAACGTCAATCTGCATTAGACCTTGGCGCGTACGCCTTTATAAATCCCGTAAAAACAAACGCTTGCGAAGAAGTTAAAAATTTAGGTATTGAAAATATTGATAAGGTTATTGAGTGCGGTGGAATTCCAGCCACGGCAAGCCTTGCTTTATCGGTAGCGGGCAAGGGTGCAACGGTAGTGTTGTTCGGTGTTAGCGACCCTGATGCCGTGCTTCCAGTTAAGTGGTACGACGCGTTTACTAAAGAACTTGTTATTAAAACTTCGTATATCAATCCAAACACAACAAATAGGGCAATAGCAATGCTTGAAAATGGCAGTATTAACCCTAATAAAGCAATTAGTGCGGTTATCAGTATGGACGACGTTGTTGAAGAAATTTCAACCCGCGCGCTTTCAAAAAAAGGCAAGGTTGTTGTTAAGGTAAACGAAAACCTAAAGGACTTATAAAATGAAAATTTTAGTTATTTTTACGGGCGGTACTATAGGTAGTACGGCGGGCGAAAACTATATTTCGCTTGACCAAACTAAAAGGTACGCGTTAATTGAAAATTTTAATAAAAACTGTAACTTAAAGGTAGATTTTGAAGTTGAAACGCCTTATAGCATCTTTAGCGAAAATTTATCGGGCAGTGAACTTACTACTCTTTGTAAACTTGTAGAAAGTAAAGTCAGTGCGGGCTACGACGGTATTATCGTTACGCACGGTACCGATACTTTGCAATATACAGCATCTGCTTTAGCGTATACTATAAAAACGGATATCCCCGTTATTTTAGTTTCGGCTAACTATCCGCTTGACAATAAACTTTCTAACGGCAACGATAACTTTTTAGGCGCGGTTAAGTTTATCGAAAAACACAAGCAAGCGGGCGTGTTTATAGCGTATAAAAACTTTATGGATAACGCCATTGAGTTTTATAATCCAACAAGGGTGCTTAGCCATAACGAATCAAGCGACGCTATAAATTCTATCGACGGTTACCCTTACGCTTTTTACGTTTTACCTTGCGATAACGACCCTGAAATTATAGACTTTGAAGATGAAATAGCCCTTTTAAAAGACGCTAAAAAGGTATCAGGCAAAGGCGCAATCGGTAGCGTTGAGTTTGTTAGCGACCCTAAAATTTTAGTTGTAAATAGCCACCCGTGTGATAGTTTTAACTATAACGTAGAAGACTATAACGCCGTGATTATCGCCCCTTACCACTCTGGCACGTTAAATACGGCTAATCAAAACTTTACCAAGTTTTGCAAAAAGGCAAAAGCAAAAAATATACCAGTGTTTATTCCTAATATCAAAGGGGATATTTCTTACGAAACTACTAAAGATTTTGAAAACTTAGGCTTAATAAAATTAAGTTTTTCAACGTTGCCTGCATCTTACGTTAAAATTTGGCTTGCAATAAGCGTTGACGGGGATATTAAACAGTTTGTTTTAGAAGAATTAAACGGCGAATTTTCAGCATAATAAAAGGCACTTGCTAATTAAAGCAAGTGCTTTTAAATTGTTGGCTTTTTAAGTTGTTTATGTTAAAATTAAGTATATGAAAAATCTTTTTAATCCTAAAATACTATTTATTATATCAATGGTTGTATTCGGCACGATAGGGCTTTTTGTAAAGTTTATTCCGCTATCGTCAGGCGAAATATCCCTTTATAGGGCGATTTTAGCAACCCTTTTAATATTAGTATTTCTACTTATAACCAAACAAAAAATTCCGTTCAAGGATATAAAAAAGCAAATTCCTTTACTTTTTATTTCGGGTACGGCAATGGGTTTTAACTGGATATTCTTGTTTGAAGCGTATAAATATACCACCGTATCCGTTGCAACGTTAAGTTATTATTTTGCGCCCGTTATCGTAACCCTTTTATGCCCTATACTCTTTAAAGAAAAAATGACGCTTAAAAACTGGGTTTGCTTTATCTTTTCAACGCTTGGATTAGTGTTGATAACTGGGCTTGGCGATTTATCTACGGGCAAAAACCACCTTATCGGCGTGGCGTTCGGGCTTGGTGCGGCGTGCTTTTACGCTGCCGAAGTACTGTTTAATAAAGCAATAAAAAACGTAGACGGTATACCAAGAACCTTTATTCAACTTTTATCTTCAGTAATAGTGTTAACTCCGTATTGCTTGTTTACAAGTGGCTTTAACCTACTTATCTTAAACGGCACGGGCTTAGTGCTTTTACTTATCGTTGGTTTATTCCACACGGGCGTAACGTATTGCTTGTACTTTTCATCGCTTAAAGAATTAAAGGGCGGGGAACTTGCAATTATAAGTTATATCGACCCGCTTATAGCCGTTATTATTTCCGTTACGATTTTACAAGAACCGCTTACGCTTATGCAAGCAATCGGCGGAATTTTAATACTTGGCTTTACCCTTTTAAACGAAATAAAACTTTCAAAAAGGGAAGATTTTACTAAACTAAAATAACGCTTTACCATTGATTTTTTTTGTGGTTGTGATATAATCAAAATGTAAAACGTTTTAAGGAGAATTATTATGTTAAAAAAGGGTATGTCTTGTTCGTTTGAGTTAAACGAAGAAACCTTTATCGCTTTAAAAAACGCAGGCATTGAAGCCATTGAAATATCTTTTAGACCTGAAAATATTGATAGCATAAACTACAAAGAAGTTGAAAGTCTTTCTAAAAAATACGGTGTAGAACTTTGGTCTTACCACCTTCCGTTTTGGGATTATAAAGTTAGTATAGATGCAGCGTCGCACGATGAAAAGGTACGTGAAAAAACTGTTGAAGTATGGAAAAAGTACATTAAACTTGCGGGCGAAATCGGTATTAAAAAGTTTATTGCTCACCCAAGTAGCGAACCAAAAAGTGAAGACCCTGAAGTAAGGGCGCAAGAAATTGCTTATTCGCAAGACACTTTATCTAAAGTAGCGGAATACGCCCAAACTTTTGGCGCAACAATTTGTGTTGAAAACTTACCGCGCACTTGCCTTGGCAGAAACGCTGAAGAACTTCTTAAAATCGTTTCGGCTGACGAAAGGCTTGCTATTTGCTTTGACACCAACCACCTTTTAATGCAAGATACTTTTGAATTTATTGACAAAGCAAATCAAAAAATCGTTACTTTACACGTATCTGACTATGATTATATAGATGAACGCCACTGGCTTCCAGGCGAAGGTAAAGTTGACTGGCATAAATTATATAATAAGTTAATCGGCTATGGCTATAATGGCGTTTGGCTTTACGAAATAGGCATTAAAACACGCCCTAACATTATAAACCGTTCGCGCGAACTTACTTTTGAAGACCTTACAAGAAACGCGACTGAGATTTTTGAAAACAAAAACTTAACTTTAATTTAATCAAAACGGCTCAATTGAGCCGTTTTTTTGTTATTTTTTAAAAGGTGTTGCTAAATTCAATTGAAAGTGATATAATCACTTTATAAAATTTAAGGTGCAAAACTATGAAGATTATCGATATTTTAAATCAAAACAAACTTACGTTATCGTTTGAAGTTTTTCCGCCTAAAACGGAGTCAAGTTTTGAAAGCGTAAAAACGGCTACTCAAGAAATAGCAAAACTTAACCCTGCGTATATGAGCGTTACTTACGGTGCGGGTGGCGGTACAAGTAAATACACTTTAGATATCGCTAAAAATATCTTAAAAGAATACGGTGTACCAACGCTTGCGCATTTAACTTGCGTTTCTTCTACTAAAGAAAAAGTTAGCCAAATGATAAACGCCATAAAAGAAGCGGGCATTAAAAACGTAATGGCACTTCGCGGGGATATTCCTGAAGATATGAAAAACGAAGATAGGTCTACGTGGGATTACCGCTATGCCGTTGATTTAGTTAGGGAACTAAAAAACGCCGATAGTGATTTTTGTATCGGTGGCGCGTGCTATCCAGAAGTTCACCCTGAAAGCGCTTCGCAAAAGGACGACCTTAAATATTTAAAAGAAAAAGTTGACGCGGGCTTAGATTTTTTAACAACACAAATGTTTTTTGATAACAACCTTTTATACAACTTTTTGTATAAGATAAGGGAAATGGATATTGAAGTTCCTGTTATCCCTGGCGTAATGCCTATAACTAACGCCAACCAAGTTGATAGGGCGATAAAACTTTCTGGTTCGTTTATGCCACAAAGGTTCAAAAGTTTAGTGGATAAATTTGGCTCTAATCCAAGCGGAATGATGCAAGCGGGCATAATTTACGCTACCGACCAAATTATCGACCTTTTTGCAAACGGCATAACCAACGTTCACGTGTATTCAATGAACAACCCTAACGTTGCTAAAAAAATACTTGAAAATTTATCAAACATTTTAGGATAATGGATATTATAGTAAAAAACTTTACACCGCCTACCTTAAACGAAAAAGAAATTTTTAGATATTTAGGTATGCAAGATAAAAACCAAGAAATCAATAAACTTTTAAAAGAGTGCTTAGAAGAAATTAACGGCAAATTAACTTATAGCGTTTGTTATTTAAAAACACCTATCACCGTTGATAATGGCGTTGATTTTTCGCATTTTAAAGTAAACTCTAAAGCGCTTGCTAAAAACTTAAGCGGGTGTAAAAGCGCAATAGTTTTCGTTGCAACGGTAGGGATAGAAGTTGATAGACTCATTAAAAAATACAGTGTAATTTCGCCTACCAAAGCGGTGATTTTTCAAGCGATAGGCGCGGAGCGTATCGAAAGTTTATGCAACGCCTTTTGCGATGATTTAAAACTTGAATACCTAAAAATTGCACCAAGGTTTTCGGCAGGTTACGGCGATTTTTCGCTTGAATACCAAACGGAAATTTTTAAAATTTTAAACCCAGAAAAACACTTAGGCGTAACGCTACTTGATAGCAAACTTATGCTTCCAACAAAATCGGTTACGGCGATAGTCGGTATAGAATAGATTATGGAAATTTTAAACTACTTAAAAAATAATATTTTAGTTTTAGATGGCGGTATGGGTACGCTTCTTCAAGCCAAGGGCTTAAAGGCGGGCGAACACCCAGAACTTTGGAATATCACTCACCCCGAAGAAATTATAAATATTCATAAAGATTATTACGATAGCGGTAGCAACGTTGTTTCTACCAACACTTTTGGTGCAAACTGTTTAAAGTTTACAGATAGCGAACTTGATGAGATTATAAAGTGTGCTGTAAAAAATGCTAAAATCGCAAGGGAAACGTCAACGGGGACTCAACCAAAATGGATAGCGTTAGATATCGGCCCGCTTGGCAAGTTGTTAAAGCCGTTTGGCGAACTTGAGTTTGAAAACGCGGTAGAAATCTTTTCAAAAACGGTAAAACTTGGCGTTAAGTATGGCGTTGATTTAGTTATCATTGAAACTATGAACGACCCTTACGAAACTAAATCGGCAGTGCTTGCCGTTAAGGAAAACAGTAATCTTCCTGTATTTGTAACAAACGCGTACGGTAAGGACGGCAAACTTATGATGGGCTCATCGCCACGCGCTATGGTTGCTAATTTAGAAGGTTTAGGGGTTGATGCTATCGGCGTTAACTGTTCGTACGGACCAAAAACTTTAATGCCTGTTATAAGTGAGTATTTAAAGTATTCGTCCCTTCCAGTAATTTTTAAACCAAACGCGGGTTTACCTACCGTAGAAAACGGAAAAACCACTTTCGATTTACCCGCAAAAGACTTTGCTATAGAAGTATCAACTGCCGTTAAAAAGGGCGTTAGGGTGGTTGGCGGTTGTTGTGGCACTACCCCTGAATACATTAAAGAACTTTGCGCTAATATTAAAGGTGCTATTCCTAAAAAAATTACTAAAAAGAATTATACCGTGGTGTCTTCTTACACGCACGCCGTAGATTTTGAAAACGCGCCTATCTTAATAGGCGAAAGGATAAACCCTACTGGCAAAAAACTTTTTAAAGAAGCATTAAGAAATAACGATATAGATTACATCTTAAATGAAGGTATTACTCAGCAAGAAAAAGGCGTGCACGTGCTTGACGTAAACGTTGGTCTTCCCGAAATAAACGAAGTAGAAATGCTTACGAAAGTTACGACGGAACTACAGGCGGTGGTGGACTTACCGCTTCAAATAGATACGTCTAACTTTGAAGCAATGCAAAACGCATTAAGGGTATACAACGGCAAGCCTATGATAAATTCGGTAAACGGCAAAAAAGAAAGTATGAACGCCGTATTTCCGCTTGCTAAAAAGTACGGTGGCGTTGTTGTGTGCTTAACGCTTGATGAAAACGGCATACCTAAAAAGGCGGAAGATAGGCTTAAGATTGCTAAAAAAATAATAAAGCGCGCTAAAGAATACGGCATTGATAAAAAAGACCTTATTTTCGACCCGCTAACCCTTGCAATTAGCGCGGATAAAACTGCAGGCATTGAAACGCTTAAAGCGGTAAAACTAATAACTGAAAAACTAAACGCTAAAACTATACTTGGCGTTTCTAACGTTTCGTTCGGGCTTCCCGATAGGGATAGTATAAATAGCCAGTTTTTCACCCTTGCTTTAGGTAATGGCTTAACTTCGGCTATTATGAACCCTAATTCAAGCGAAATGTTAAAGGTTTACTATACCTATAAAGCGGTAAACGGCAAAGATGAAAATTGCCTTAATTATATAGACTTTGTATCAAATCTTCCTAAAAAGGAAGAAACGGTGGTTGCGGTAAATAAAAAAACCGAAACTAAAGGAGACACTGAACTTCAAAACGCTATTATCAAAGGTCAAAAAAACTTAGCAAGCGCGCTTACTAAAGAACTTTTAAAAACTAAAGCCCCGCTTGATATAGTAAATAGGGAAATTATCCCTGCGCTTAATATAGTAGGGGTAGGCTTTGAAAATAAAACGGTGTATTTGCCAGAACTACTTATGAGTGCAGAATCGGCAAAGTCCGCCTTTACCGAAATTAAAAACGCTTCGCAAAAATCGGCGGTAGAAAAAGGCACGGTGGTTATTGCAACTGTAAAAGGCGATATCCACGATATCGGCAAAAATATCGTTAAACTTTTACTTGAAAATTACGGCTTTAAAGTTGTTGACTTAGGTAAGGACGTAGAGCCTACTGAGATTGTTGAAACGGCAATTAGTATAAACGCTAAACTTGTTGGCTTGTCCGCCCTTATGACTACAACTGTACCCGCAATGGAACAAACCATAAAACTTTTAAAAGAAAAAGCACCAAACGTTAAAGTAATGGTAGGCGGTGCGGTACTCACTAAAGATTACGCTGATAAAATCGGCGCGGATAGTTACTGTAAAGACGGTATGGAATCGGTAAGATACGCAGAAAGTGTTTATGACTAATAAAAAAACGGCTCTTGTGAGCCGTTTTTAGTTTATATATTTATAGGTAAAATTAAATAGTTTACAAGCGTTTGACGGGCTGTATTCTACTTCTGAAGAAAACTCCCTTACTATATCAAACAAAATGTTAATATCGGGTTTTACTGTTTTAGTTTTGTAAATGTTTTGAATTAAAAGCCAACTAATAATGCACGCTACCGTTATGCTTTGCGCTTCCGTTATATCTTCCGCTGTGGATACGTGCCTATAAATGCCGTTTACTAAAAACTGTTCCGTGTAAAGCGAAAGGTTATCGTTAACCGCTAAACTAAACGAAGTGTTTTTAATAGATTTTAAGCGGGTAGTCCAACTTTTATTAAGCCTTTCAAGTGAAAGGTATGTTTTTAATATCTTTTTATAATCGCTTGCGCAAATACTTGCGTTGCAAAGTGATAATAGGGTTGTAATTCTATCGTTTATATAGATAGCCCTATCTTGTAAAATCTTAAGCGCGTTGGTTCTGAATTCCAAAACGGTTTTTTCGCAAAAATCAAGGTCAACGGGTTGGTTGTCGTCGTTTATCAAAACGGGTTGTATTTTATCTTTAAACGAAAGTATAATATTAGTTGCTTCTTCGCAAGAAAAACCAAGCCCTGTTATCGTTTCGCCGTTAAAACCGCTTTTAAAACGCGGGTGGTCACGGCAAATTTGGCATAAACTTTCTTCGCCCAAATTACAAATAATTTCGCAAAGCCCGTTATCCGTTAAAAATGCGCAACGCCTATTTTTATCCCTTTTAAATATAGATTTTTTAAAGTCGATTCCCTTTTTTAAATTGTTGCTAAAAGGTGAGTTGTTGTTTTTATAGTTATCAAGCGTACTATTATCAATACACGTTACCCAACCCGCGCAACAAGTGTTTTGGCATTTATCCGCCTTGCATTTAAATAAAGGGTAGTAGTTTAAAATATATTCTCTCATAAGGTTAAATGATACCCCGCGTTTTTACGCGGGGCTTGTTTTATCTAATGTTAATGTTTATCGTAATTGAATCCCCAGAAGAAGAGTCGGGTTTAGTGTTATCCGGCGTAGTATCAACAAACGGTTTATAGTAATCGATATAATCTTCTAACTGATTATAAACTTTTTGCCATTTTGCTTCGTTTACCGAATCGGTTGGCTTGCGTGAAATCTTATAATATTTAATGTATCCCGCATCGTTAGAAAGAAATACTTTTGTATTACAAAACGTGCAACCGTCGTTATTCCATTCTTCAACAGTATCGCCATACGAATTAACCTTTTCTACCTTTAAAGAGTATTTTTTGCCACAAACAGGGCAGTTTCTGTAATGATAAATTAAATCTCTATTAGACGTACGCGTTAAGTAGTTTTTAAGGTAGTTTCGTTTATCGGCTTCATCTAAACCTTTTTGCTTCATATAAGAAAGCATTCTTTTAACGGCAAGCGCTTTGTAAATTTTAATGCCTATAAGCACCAAAATTGCTACTATAGTAATAGGAACTAAATACAAAACGGGCTTAAAAATCGAAAGAATTTCTTCAAAATTCATATCCTTAATATTACTGGCTAATAACATAATAACTCCTTTATATAAATGGTATATTTACGTTAAATTTTTTAACAAACTTCAAAATAAGCGGGGATTTGTGCTCTCCATCCACTAGTACCAACAACATTTAAACCTTCGTCATTCCGCACTCTACACATGCTTTGTTTTAAAGAAGTAATAATCGGCACGACTTTATCCGCATCCCTATGAGAATACGAAACAAAAACGTATGGGTCTTTTCCTTCGTAAGCAATTATATAATTTGCCCCTTTAATTGCACTTGTAATTATAATACAAGCAAAAGTCATTGTAAATAAGCTTGACAATATAAAAAAGCGTTGATTTTTAAATGGTTAGCGTCAATAATTTCTTTTCCTATAATTACATTGACAAGAACCGCAAGAAGGGCAAATATTCCATTTGCAATTGTTGCACGTTTTTGCTAATCGCCTATGAATACTTATTCCGCAGTTCCAACATCTTGTTAATAGTGGGTTATTTTGAACTGGTTTAAATGGACCATTATTTTGTAGGGTTTCGTATTTTTCTAAGGCTTCTTCGTGCGATAATAAATCCTTTAGAGAATTTTGGTATTTTTTAATTTCTCTACCGTTTTCATCTACAACTATTACAGACTGCATTTTAGCAAACACCGTTTTTACGGTAACTTTTTGCATTTTAGGTCCGCTTGTTGAGTTTGTAACTATGTAGTAAGTGTCCCCAACGTGTATTTTTTTAATATCCATATTTTTTCCTTGGTAGTTAAATTTTTTAACAACAATCAAGTAAAATCTTTATTGGTGGTGATAGGTTAATTATAGTGGGTAGTTGTTGTTATTTATTTTAATCTTCGCAAATCCTTTCTGGTGAGTCACATCCTCTTATTCTTGCCCCAACAATGATATATTTTTCTGTTTTTCCATATTGCACGTATTTTGTGTCTTGGGCTCTTAAAAAAATTGGTTTGCTAAAGGCTATATCATAGGTAGGAAAACTCTCGTCGTTTTCCATTGCCGTTAAAAATTCTTCTTCTACAGACTTTAATTCTTCGTATAGTTGTTTTACGTAATAGTGGTTTTTTATTAAATAGTGTTGACCCTGTATATAATTTAGGTCATAACCAGAAAGGATTTTTAGTTCTGTTATTGTTACGCCTTTATGGTCGTCTTTAAAAAATGAATAATCATCTGGTTTTACTAGTAAATCAATCCAACAAACGGTTTTTGCCTTGTCGACCGTTTCAAAGCCCCAAATATAGGTTTTTTGATTGTAAACATATCTTAGTGCAAACATGTTTTTTAAGCATAAAAACTTCTTGCGTGATATTATGAATCGGTCAAAAACTTCTGTTGTTTTTGCATATTTATTAATTTTAAAATTGTAAATATCGGTGTCTTTAAGTTTGTCAATAGATTCTTCTATTTTACCCTGCTTTAAGTCATAATATTTTTGCAATTCTTCTTTAGTATAAACATCAAGTAGCATATTTTTTTAAAGTAATCCTTATTCTAAAATTACAAACAGTATATCACGCTTTTCTTACTAAAGCAATAGTAAAGCAAAATTTTTATGATAGGGGAGTCTATCGGCTGACCTTAGCCCGTCAAGGTAAGCCCGTCATATGACGGCCGAACTTTCGTTCTCATCTCGTAGGGCACAAAAAAAGCACTAAATAACCCTATGAGATACTGCCGTTTCCCACAAGTGGGAGTCCCTCGGCAGACGCAAGCGCCGAACTCTACGAGTTCGTCTATCCTTGCGGATAGCACAAAAATAAAAACACCCATCGTTTGATGAGTGTTTTCTTTTTGGTGACCCCTACGAGATTCGAACTCGTGTTACCGCCGTGAAAGGGCGATGTCTTAACCGCTTGACCAAGGGGCCATATTTAATTAGTTAGCGGTGTAAATTTGGTAGCGGCGGTCAGATTCGAACCAACGACCTGCCGGGTATGAACCGGCCGCTCTAACCAGCTAAGCTACGCCGCCATAAGACGCAATTTCGTTAAATCGCTTTTGTATTATATATAAAATTTAAAAACTTGTCAAACATATTTCACGCCTTTTTTAAAAATTTTAAAGATTTTATCTTAAAAAGCAAATTGATAGGCCACTTTTTTACTGTATCCGCCACGATTTTTTATAACCTCTTGATTTTTACAAGGTTAATATGTTAAAATATTCTTAACGTATGTTAAGCCTTTTTATAGGTTATAGGAGAAAACTATGTTATTAGTTGAAAAACGCCGTATTATACAACAACAAATTGATGCAAGCGTAGTTATCGTTGCACTTGAAGAAGATAAAGTTTCCGTTACCGATTTTATGACGGAACTTAACGTAGTAGGGTTAAATTACGTGCTTTTAACAAAAAGTAAAAACGTTCAAGGCGATTATTGGTACTGGCGCGCGTGTGAAGACGCGTTAAGAAAAGCGGGCTGTTTAATAGTTGTTATGACCAAGGCGTTTTTTGCGCCCGAAAACGAAGAAAGGCGCAAGGCGTTCTGGTACGAAGTTGGCATAATGGAAGCGCGTGGCTGTTCGGTTATTCCGTATATGCTTGACATTGATAAAACGGAATGGGATTCATACTTAACAACAACGCCTATCCGCCAAAAACAAGCAACTGGTAACTTTGTTGACTTAATCAAGCAAATTGAAGATACAAGGGTGTTTAAAAAGAACTTCTTTAATGATAGAAACGTTGCTTACTACGGCAATGCAAGAGTTTTCTATTCAGAAATTTCAGTTTTATTCAATATAAGAAAAGAAGCGGTTGATGGCATTTTAAATCGTTTAAAACTTTTAGGCGATGAAGAAATGGATACCCGCCAAGACGTTTTAAATATCTTACATAAAGAAGTAAACTTTGGCATAAAACTTCATAGGTTTGGCAAGACTGATTTTACCGAACACCCTTATTATTCCGTATATAAAGAAGAAGCGGAAGTTTTAAATATCGATTGTATGCCAGCAAACGTTTACAATCGCGCAACACTTTTATCGCAAAACTTAAACAACGGTTCTTACGCGGTTAAGGTTGACTTTGTTTTCCCTAACCACGAAGTATTCGGCGTAGCGTTTAAGCCGTACATGGAAATAAACAAAAACTCACCTATACGTAAAGGCGATTTACTTAAAATTTTAGAACTTGAAACGACTAAAGAAACCTTTGATAATAAGATAGACGCCGTTTGCGTTCCTACTGAAAAAACTCAAAGGGTTTACTTTAACCTTTACTTTGACGACGACCAAATGCTTTTGAATTGTGATGATGAAGAAATAGGCAAAACGTGTAATTTCGTTTACGCTAAATAGGGGTGGATTATGAAAATTAGATATACAATCTCTAAAAACACGAACGTTGGGGGCAATTACTCTATATTTTTAAGCCATAGCAATAACGAAACGCGTTGGCAAGAACTTACGGCATACTTAAACGCTAACGGGATAGTAGTTAAATCGGATAAAGAAATTCGCCCAGGTGCGCCAGACTTTGCCGAAAGCATTAAAAATATGATTCGCAATAACGAAATAACTATTATGTTAATAGTTGACGGCGTTATTACGCCTTGGATGATTTATGAACTTGGCTTAGCATCGGGTATGGGTAAAAAGGTTATACTTTTTTCGTACGATAAAATTGACGAAAGGGGCAACCACTTCTTAGAACAATACGGCCCTGTTATTACCGACGTTGAATTTTTGGTAAGGGAAATCAAAAACAGTTTCTTTTTCGCTGAACTTTTCGAATATGAAACTGCAACCCTTAAAAAAAGCACTTTTTTAAATTCGTGCATACAAAACATAGACCTTTGCAATATATCGTTTAGTATTCCAGGGATAGAAGAAGTTCCTAAAAACTCTTATAAATTCGGGTATATTTTACTTTCTATTTCAAGATACGAAAAACTTGTTAATGAAAACAGACTTTCTACCATTTGTAATATGACTGCCGACGATATTTGCGACGGTATTTGTGAGTTTGACGGCAAGCCTTGTAGTTTATTGCACAAGCAATCCTACAGCACGCCTACCGACGTTATCTTGAATAAAATTTTGCATAATACGTCGGTTGATTTAGTTACTCAAACTTTAAAAATAACACTTCCGTTCAATAGACAAAGCGGTGTTACGTTTAAATGCTTTGTTGATATTTCTAATATGGATTACGTTCAAGACCTTACTTCAGTTTTAGAAAAAGCAGGGCTTCAAGATATAGCAGTATCGCACTCTGCATTCGGTAACAGAATTTACTTTATGTTACCGCAAAGCGCGTTAAACGGATTATTCGCTGTTGAAGCGCCTGACGGATTTATAAACAATTATCTTTGCAAAGGCGCGGTGTTATGATAAATAAAAAACTATACTTTCCGCTTGGCGCAGATTTTAAGGCAAGCGGAATTATCAAAAATTATTTTGAAAAAATGCTAAGCGGTTTAACGGGCAACCTTGATAAACTGTTTTATCCCTTCAACACGGCTTGCTGGGAAAAATCAAGTTTTACCGACGGTGGCTTAGAAGGTTGGTGGCCGTACGAACAGTACGCCTACTGGCTTGACGGATACGTTAAATGCGCGTATTTTAGCGGGGATAAATCGCACTTTAAAAAAGCAAAAAACCTTATCGATAACGCTTTAAAAGTGGTAAGCGACAACGGTTTTATCGGCGCTAAAGAACTTCAAAAGCAAGGCGAAGGCAACCAGTGGGTACACGCGGTATTTTTCCGCGCGGTTATGTTTTTATACGAAATAACTAAGGATAAATCTTACCTTGAAAAGATAACTAACCACTATTTATCTAACACTAACGATTATTCTTGGTGGCGCGAAACGGTAAACGTTGAAAATATGATTAACTGTTACCATTACACGGGTGACAAACGCCTTTTAGACTTAGCAATTTCGGCTTACGAAAAGCATTCTCAAAACGAAAACAATATCGAAACAAAACTACGCGATTTTAACAAAACTACGCCTATTAAACTTCACGCGGTAACGTATAACGAAATGCTTAAAATCCCTGCGCTTTTATATTCGGCAACGGGCGATGAAAAGTATTTAACGGCCACCTTAAACGGTTTAAAAAGAATAGACAATCACCACTTATTGCCAATAGGTATTCATAGTGGTTGCGAATCGTTTACCGATACCACTTCGCTTTCGGCAGTAGAAACTTGCGATATAACCGACCACTCGTTAGCCCTTTACACGATAGCCAAAATCACAGGCGACAGTAAATACCTTGATAGGATAGAGCGCATTATGTATAACGTTGCTCCGTCGGTTATGGATAAAGACTTTAAAACGTTGCAGTACTTTTCTTCAATGAACCAAGTAATATCCACGCATTATAGCAATCACTCGGGTTCGTTTACCTTTACTCCAAGAATGTCTTACCAAAGCGACCATTATCCTGAGTGTTGTACGGGTAACTGTAATAGAAGTATGCCTAACTTTTTCTACTATGCCGTAAACAAAACAAAAAGCGGTGTGGCGTTTAATTTTTACCTTTCTGGTAAGTATTCGTTTGACGGTCACGAATTTATAGTAGAAACGGACTATCCGTATAGCGAAAAGGTAAATATTACCTATCACGGCAAGGGCTACGATAAAGATATCGCGCTTAGAAGACCTAACTGGTGTAAAGATTTTGTAATTAACGGAAAATCTTACACCGCAGATAACGGTTGGGTAGAGTTTTCGTGCTTAAACGACGGTGACAGCCTTGATATAGAAATTAAAAGCGATATCGAACTTGTTAAAACTCAAGAAGGTTATATGGTTAAAAAAGAACCGCTTGTATATACCTTAAAAATTCAACCTGATATCAAGTTGGACCCTATCGAAACGCGCGTGAAAGACGGTTATCCCGCATACGATATAACGCCATGTTCGCCTTGGCAAATCGCGATAGATAAAGACCTTTTTGAAAAAACGGCAAACCTTGTAGTTGGTAAAAACAATACTCTTTTAGAAAGCGATACCGAAATTCAAGCAAAGGCCTTTTTAATGGAAGGGGTTGACTTATTTAAAACTCATACTGAAAAAGTTTTTGTTTCCGATTACGATAAAGGCGAATATATCAAAATGAAAACCACAGGTCAAGTTTATTATAGTGGCGACCTATACTTTACGCCCGATTTAAAAACCCTTAACCCTACGGGTTATAAACAAGTTGATATAACCCTTGTACCGTATTCAATAGCAATGCTCCGCTGGACTATATTTCCTGAAAAATTATAAATAAAAAATCTCACGATTTGTGAGATTTTTTTATTTTAATGTCAATCATATGTCAAAATACAGTGCTAAAATACGGGTACATCTACAAAAAGGGGGAATAAATATGAATAAAGATTTACTTACAAAACTTAAAAAACTAATTTATGCCGATACCTTTAAAAAGGGTAAAAGTTGGAACGGGTATAAAGTTTATATCCCTGTTTTTAAAAATGACTCTACTACGGGTTTTCCTTTCGTGGTGTTAGAAAAGGACGGCATATTAAGAAGAACCAACAGCAAAGAAAGTTTTGACTATTTACATTATTTAAAGGGGGCTATTTGATATGTACATACCGCCGTTTGACACGTTAAACACTAAAAATCCTTACAAAATTTTAAAAATTATAAACTCAACAAAGCGAAGAATGGCTAAACTTAAAAGAATAATGGAGCATCCAAACTATAAAGTTACAACCTGCCCAAGCGAACTTACTATGTATAAATGCGACCGCGATTTTTTAGAAAAAGCAATTAGCGATTATATTTGTTTAACGGGCGATTATAAATTTACTAAACCTGAATTAAAAGATATAAAGTTCAACGAAAACATTAACGATTTATTAAAAATCACTTATAGAACAGGCGCTATGCCAAGTTCTTGTGTTGAATCGCTTATTTTAGATTTAACTACTATTTGCGAAGAAGAAAAACACAACTTATTAAACCTTATAAAAGATTTACACGTAGGTGAGTGGCGCAAAAGTTATTCGCCCGAAAGGTTTGGCATGTGCGTTTTAGACGGCATAGGTTGGGACGTAACTTTTGAATTTACAAACGGCAAAAAAGTTACGTGCGAAGGCAACAATGCTTTTCCGTATAATTTTCAAGAATTTGTTGATATCTTAGAAGAATACAGTGAGTTTATATCTTTTGAAGTTTAATAAAAGCGATGGCTAAACGTAGCCATCGCTTTTTTTATTTAATATATAAAATTGTAGGTTTTAAGCAGTAAACGGTTAAGTCTAAAGTGTAAATATCGCCGTTTTTTGTAAACGGAACGTTTACTTTTTCGCCGTTTGGCGCAAGCATTTTAATTTCAGTTACGTTATCCTTTATATAAAGGGTAGGGTTTTCAATCTCATCGGCACTCATATCAACAAGCGAAATAAGAAGTTCGCCGTTTTTAGTGTATCCCGCTTTAACAAAGGTTTCAATATCCCCCGTGTAGTAAGCAGGGATTTTATCCGCCTTTTTAATAAGCCTAATAAATTGTTTTTTACGCGTTTCAGTTAAATAACCAAAACCAGCGAAGTAGGTTCTATTAACAGATGGCGCACCCGCAAATACCGTTACGTTACCGCCAAGTTCGTTTTTAAACGAAACAACGCTGGGGAAGATTAAATCTTTTGTAATATTGCCGTCTAAACTATTAAAAGCGTAACTGTCAATAACGGCGTTTTCGTTTGTTATAACCAATTTTTTAATATTTGGTTGAAGTTTCATCATTACCGTTTCGCCTACGGCAATTTCACCTTTAAGTGGAGTGCTATCTCTATCTGTAACCGAAACGCCTAAATATTTACCAAAGCCACGTTCTTCAAAGATTTTGGCGGTAGTTTGGTCTAAAATACAATCGCTTGATAAAATGTTGATAATTTCTTCATCGGTATAAAAATGTGCGTTTTGTCCGTCAAATGTTTCAACGCAAACAACGCCAGTACACTCATTAGAAAAATATAATGGTAAGCCAAGCGATTCAAATACCCACGAAGCCCAACCGCCTGTTTCTATAGCGCCGGGGATATCTTTTTGATGCGAAACGTAAGAGTTAAAGCCTTGCCATTTAATACCTTCAACGTCTTTACATAATTGTTCGTAGAATTTTGCGTATTTAGCAAGGATTTTTCTATAACCCAAACCGCTATCTGGTTCGTAAGGTCCAGGCGTTATCCAGTGTTTTGCGCCTTTAAGCCCTTCAAGTATAGAGGTGGTGTATTGAGTGTGAAGTTCAGATGCATCAGTGCCGTATCTATTGTGTGGGCAAGTATCCGTTTCGGCAATTAAAATATCAATATCTTTACCCATTTTTTGAACTAAAAGCGCCGCTCTTTGAGAGCCGTATACAAAGTGGCGTTTACCCGCAAAGTTATATCTACCATTCCCAACACGGAAAATCGAGGGGTGTTTACCTGCAAAAATTTTAGCAACTTCAATGCGTTGCTTAGCATTATAACCGCCACAACCGCAAGCGGGGATAGGAATTTCAGGGTCAACGTCATCAACCGCTTTTCTTACAACTTTAGCAAGTTCTACAAGTGCTTTGTGTTGAACGTCAACAAACGCTTTGTGGTATTTTTTAGCCTTTTCATCACCTTGTTTAGTTATTTCAAGAAGTTCTTCACGTGTAAGATTTTCGCCTAATGCTTCATTAACCTTTTTAAGGTGAAGTGGGCAACAACAACCCTTGCCTGGGCGTGGAAGAGTTCTAAAGTCATCATCAATCATAATGGCGTTAGGTTTTGTTAAAGCAATCCTTTTAGCCATTTCGTAATAATAATTTTTAAAATCTTCATCTAACGGGCAAACAACTTCTTGCTCTTTGCCGTCTTCAAAACCAATATATGGTTGAAAAGTAAACTTTTCGCCAAGCACCCAACCGTGACCTACTGAAGATTGTATAAGCACGCCGTTAGGAATTTTCATTTCGTCTAAAATTGTTTTAAACTTTTTGTACTCAACGATAGTTTTGTCAACTTTATCAAGTGGAGTTTTGCCTTCAGGCACTAAACTCATAGAAAAAAGCGGACAAGACGAAATACCTAAAAGGTATTGCTGTTTAATATCTTCGCAAACTGTTAAAATTTGGTCGTCTGGCACGTTAAGGCGCATTATCGAATAAGTGTAAAGTGAACTTTCCATAAATTATCTCCTTATACGTCTATTATATCATTAAAATTTACCTTTTCATGGTATTTCTTGTCATTTTATATGTAAATTTTTGCACTTTGTATTGTTGATTTTAAAGGTTTTATGTGTTAAAATATTTTTATAAAAATAAAAGGTGGAAATTATGAGTTTCTTTTCAATTTTAAAACAACCCGATAAGGTTATCGGTGCAACGGAATCAACTCCTTTTCGCTTTGAAGAAAGCGAACAAGACGTTTGCCCTATAAAGTACGAATACAAAATAGAAAACGGCGTAGGTAAACTTATAGTATATCCAGGCGAAAGTCCTATCAAATACTTAAAACTTCGTTTTAACGGTGAACTTAACTTTGTGGATAAAGTTATGGGTGACCAATGGGAAAGAAGCGGGCTTAAAGCATTTATAGAATGGCGCTCTATAATGGCGCACCGCGTTTTACCGTGGTTTTGCTATTTAATAGGCGATAACACCACCGCTTGCTATGGCGTTAAGGTGCAACCAAACGCTATGTGTTACTTCCAAGTAGATACACACGGTATTACCTTGTTTGTAAACCTTTGCTGTGGTAACGAAGGCGTAAATTTAAAAGAACCTATCGTTGCTTGCGAAGTTGTTGAACTTATCGGCGATAAAGGTCAAGACCCATACGACGTTGCAAGTAAGTTTGCAAAACTTATGTGCGATAACCCCGTTTTACCTAAAACGCCAGTTTACGGTATTTTAGACTGGTACTGGGCGTACGGCAACACAAGTGAAAAAATCGTTTTACAAGAAACTGAAAAGTTAGTAGAACTTTGTAAAGGCAATAAAAATCCGCCGTACGTTATCATTGACGACGGTTGGCAAATTTCAAGGGAAGTTTATAAAGAAGCCCCTGATTATATCGGTGGGCCTTGGGATAAGTTTAATTCACGCCACCCTTACTTTGATAAAATGCCTGAAAAAATCCATAACCTTGGCGCTAAAGCGGGCTTATGGTTTAGGCCACTTTTAACAAAAGGCGAAGTGCCAAGTGAAGCCACCTTGTTTAACGATGGTGAAGGTGTTATTTTAGACCCGTCGCATCCGTTTACTTTAGATTTGGTATATAACGATGCTAAACGCTTTAAAGAATGGGGCTTTGATTTATTAAAACACGATTTTACCGTAATAGACGGCACGCGTATTTACAATACTTCCAGCGATAAAGACGATATTTATATGGTGCACAATAAAATCAAGTTTTACGATAAATCAAAAACTACCGCAATGATTTTTAAAGATTTATATAAAACTATCCAAACTGCTTTCGGTGGCGACGTAATGGGTTGTAACGCCTTTTCGCATTTATCTGCGGGCTTACACTCAATCTACCGCGTAGGCGACGATAATAGTGGTCACGTTTTTGAGTGGACAAGGCGTGACGGCATAAATTCGTTTATGCGCCTACCTACTAATAACGCACTTTACCTTTGCGACCCAGACGTAGGCACTTTTACTAAAAAAACACCTGTAAAACCTAACCTTGACTTTTTAGAAGTTTGCGCTATAACGGGTATGACTTGCTTAGCGTCAATCACCCCTAATATCTTAACCGAAGAAGACAAAAAGGAACTTTCGCGCATATTTAAAATAGCAAGCGAAGGCGGTAAAAACTATAAAATCGTTAATTTTGATAAAAACGCCAACCCTGAAGAATTTATCTCCCCTGACGGCAAAGACTATATCCGTTTTGACTGGGATAAACACTACAACGGCTCACGTAACGTATTAGAATGGTTTGATTGATTAAGGCTCAAAACCGACAACGGTTAATAACGTGCAAATGAAATACTGCGTAATACTGTGTTAACACCCTTGAAAAGATGTAAACTCTTATCTTCGGGCGTTGCCTTGTCTTACTTGTATTTGATTTGTCCGTTTAAAATTAACCTTATATCGGGTTTTCTCCTATTGAAAAAACTCCCTTAAAAAAGGGAGTTTTATTTTTAGTTTTTAGGTTTAAAATTACAAAAGAAGTCGGTGCTATCGGCGGTATATGGAACTCTACCTACTTGAGTGTTGTCACAAGTGCGGTTTCTAAGTTCTTTTACAGGGTTAGGCGCAACTTCAAAGCGGTAGTCTTTACCGTAACCGCGAATATGCGTATCAATAACCAAGTGGCTTGGCACGATTTCAACTGTTGGGTTGATAATTCTTTGATATTCAAAAAAGTTGGCGTCAGAAGGAAGTTCGCTAACCAAAGCGTAATCGTCAAGAAGCCCCGTGTATTGAACGGTAGTATCCAAAATGTTTCTAACGTATTCAATATTTTCGTGAAGCGAAATAGGTTCAGGGAATTCGCCGTCAGGGATAACTTCTTCATAGTGTTTCTTTTCGTACTTTTCAAGAAGTTGGCAGGCTTTTTGTAGGTGCGAAATTTCAATATCCAAGTTTTCTTCCCAAAGCGATTTAATATACGCGTCAGTTTCGGTAACGTAGCACGACCAGTATAGATAACATTCGCAATATTCGTGCCAAAGTAGCATTTCAAGCCAAGTTGCACTGCTATCCATAAGCGATTCGTACTGAGTAACGTGTTCTTCTTCAACTTGCGCTATTTCCATATACACCTTGCGGGCTAAATCGTTAGTTGCTAAGTTTGTAATATTCATATAATAGTTCATCGTTTGCTGTTCGGCAGCGGTTATAATCATAGTGTTAAGTACCGTTTGCTTATCCGCCGTTTTTGAAGTAATATTTCGCTTAACGTTATCTTTATTAAAGCGGTGATGAGATATTGTTGGTCTACCAGGCATAATTTCCGTATATTTACCAACAAGCCGTTCGGCTAAAACGCCTTGCTCCATTTCAAGCAAGTTAGCGTATCTATATAAATGGTCAAAGTCTTCAAGAAGCGCAAAGTCAAGCGCTTTTTTAACGTAACAATCGCTTTCGCGTTTAGATAGTTCCGCAGTTAAGTCAACGGCTAATTGTTCGTAGCCTATCGTGTGTTCAAGCGGGCTTTCGTTACACGGTTTTAATAGTGAAATTTTAATTTGTTGTTGTTTTTCTATAGAGCGTGTTACGGCAAGTTCTCTACGCAAGTCGTTATCGGTTACGTGCCTTGAAAAATTATGCGAAAACCAGTTGGCTTCAAACTCCGTGCCGTTCATTAAAATTATACGCGTTTTTGTGTATGGGTCTACTTCGCGCTTGTCGTAGGATTTTGGGTATAGCCCTTTCCAGTTTTGAAAAGAACCAAGTAAGTTTATCGGTTTTTGTTTAAATGGATTCATCTTTTCCCCCCTTAAAAGTGTGTTCTATATACAATATGCCCATAAATTTATTAAAGTTAACCTACCGATTGATTTTTTTAAACCGATATGCTAAAATAATTTCAATGCAACAAGAAATTAGAAACACTATTAAAAACTTAAGAAAATCTTTAGATAACGCTACCATAGAAAGGTTATCAAATATTATAATAGATAAAGTTTTAGGTTTAAACGCGGTAAAGGATAACGATACTTTTATGGTATATAAAAGTTTAAAAACCGAAGTTCAAACTGATAGGCTTATTAGCGCGCTTAAAACTCAAAACAAAATCGTGGCGTACCCTATAACCGTTGGTAACGATATGGTTGCGGGCGTACCTTGTGGCGATAGTTATAAAAAAAGCAGTTTAGGTGTTTTAGAGCCTACTGAATACACGGTTATAAAAAACCCAAGCGTAGTTATTCTTCCGCTTGTAGCGTGCGATAATAACTTAAACCGAATAGGTATGGGTAAAGGTTATTACGACAGGTACTTAAAGGATAAAAGTACAATAAAAATAGGTATTTGTTACGATTTTCAAGTGGTGGATAAAATTATCCCTAACAAAACGGATATTCCGCTTGATATCATAGTTACAGAAAAACAAATTTTAGGGGAAATTTTATGAAAATTTTAGGCATAGGCAACAGTTTTTCGCAAGATGCAACAAGGTATCTTTATCAAATAGCAAAATCAAACGGCGATGATTTTACCGTTGTTAACTTATATATCGGCGGTTGCACCCTTGAAATGCACCATAACAACCTTAAAGAAAATTTAAGTAATTATCAACTTCAATTAAACGGACAAATCACCGATAAATACGTTAGTATTATAGACGCGTTAAAAATGGACGACTGGGACGTTGTTACCATTCAGCAAGGCAGTTACGAATCGTTTATATATGAAAAGTTTACGCCGTATTTACAGCCACTTACAACCGCTATAAAAACCTACGCTAAAAACGCTAAAATCTACGTTCATCAAACTTGGGCGTATGAGTCAGATAGCGAAAGGATAAAGATGGTCACAAATTACAAAAACTCAGCCGAAATGTTTAAAGACGTTAAGGTTTGCTATGATAAAATGAAAGAAGACATCAATGCAAGCGGTATTATAACTTCCGGCGAACTTATCGAATTATTAAAAAATTACGATACCGCAAATTTGTATAGAGACGGCTTTCATATGTCTTTAGGCTTAGGTAGGTTTGCCGTTGCACTTTTATGGTATGCTACCTTATCTGGTAAAGGGGTAGAAAACGTAAACTTTAACGATTTTGATGAGCCTATTTTCGCTGAAGATATTAAAGCCGTAAAAACCGCCATAACAAAACTTATAAAAGGCTAAAATCAAACTCTACCGATAGTAGAATTTAAAAATATCAACTTTTAGTTCGTGGTTTTTGTTAAAAAATAGTAGTATTATAATTTTGCAAGGAGAAAGTATGAATCAAGCAAAAATAGGCAAGTTTATTGCCGATGAAAGAAAATTAAACAACTTAACACAATCAATGCTTGCCGAAAAACTTGGCGTAACGGATAGGGCGGTTTCTAAATGGGAAAACGGCAAATGTCTTCCAGATGCGTCAATTATGCTTGAACTTTGCAAAATTTTAAAAATCACGGTAAACGATTTACTGTGTGGGGAACGGATAACTATGGAAAATTACAATAAACAATTAGAAGAAAACCTTATTGAACTTACTAAACAAAAACAAGAAGCGGATAAAAAAATGTTATCGCTTGAAATACTTATAGGCGTGTTTTCTTGCATAATATTATTCGGTTTTGTATTTACCGCCGCTTTCGTTGAAATGAAAGACTGGCTACGCATAATCCTTATCGTTATCGGTTTTATTATAGGGTGCGTAGGTATTTTCTTTGCGGTAAGGATAGAACAAGTTGCAGGTTACTACGAATGTGGAAAATGTAAACACAAATACGTGCCTACCTATAATCAAGTACTTTGTGCAATGCACTACGGCAGAACAAGGTATATGAAATGCCCAAACTGCAATCAAAAATCTTGGCAAAAAAAGATTGTTTCTAAAGACTAAAATTTAAGGATTTCGCTAAAAATGCGAAATCCTTTTTTATTGTATAAAAAAGAAATATGGAAAAATTACATAAATTTGTGGAAATTATCTATAGACAACAAAGGGTTTTTATAATATAATAGTAGATATTATAAGGAGAAAAGATTATGAAAAATAGAGTACATAAACTTTTATCGGTTTTAATTGCGTTAATAATGTCGTTTTCGCTTTTTGTATCTCAAGGCGTTTTTGCAGTTGAAGAACAAGGCAAAACTTTTAATGCAAACCAAGTTTATCAATTAAACAAAACAATTCCTACAAGTCTTCCGCAAACCTTTGAAGCGTGGGTTAATCTTCCTAAATCGCAATCGGGTAGGGGTGGTGTTGTTTTAGGTAACTATAAAGACTCGTCTACAGCGTGTTTATCTATCGAAATTCACGAAAACGGCGTTCCACGTTTATATTATAATAAAAACGGCAATACGGGCGATTATAAATTTACGGGTGCCGACGTAAGAAGTGATGGTTGGACTCACCTTGCAATTACTTGGTCAGGCACTACTGCAACTTGCTATATCAACGGCGAAAATAAAGGTACGGCTACCGTTTCAATGCCAAGTTTTTGGGAAATGTCTAACCCACTATGCGTAGGTGGCGACTTAAGAAAAGACAACTCACAACACTTTAAAGGTAGTATTAAACAAATTGCTGTTTATAAAGACGTAAGGACGCAAGAAGAAATCAAGGCGGATATGACCGCCCTTGATACAACTGATAGCCAAATGCTCATGGCGTTTAATCTTCAAGGTAATGAAACTTCTTACGAAGATTTATCTTCAAATGGATACATTGCCTCATGTGAAGACAAAACTGTTGTACTTGATCCAACTACATGGTTAACGGCTGATGAAATCGATATTCCTGAAAATTATGATTTTTCGTTTATGGCAATAGGTGATACTCAAATAGTAACAAGATATGACGCAAATGGCTTAACTAAAATTTACGATTACGTTGTTAATAACGTAGAAGCAAAAAAAGTAAAACACGTAATGGGTCTTGGCGATATTACCGACGCCGATAAAGACTGGGAATGGGAACGCGCTAAAAATCAAATTGCACGTATGGACGGGGTTGTGCCGTACTCAATTATTCGTGGTAACCACGATATATATTCTACTCAATTCGTGGGAACAGACAATAAGCGTAGTTTAAACAAAGAAAGCACTTTTGATAAACTCTACGGTAAAGCGGATAGCGTTTA
Source organism: Christensenellaceae bacterium (assembly GCA_045613025.1). Classification (GTDB taxonomy): domain Bacteria; phylum Bacillota; class Clostridia; order Christensenellales; family Borkfalkiaceae; genus HGM11412. The sequence continues at coordinate 58,001 of JAZLAE010000001.1, forward strand.
CGCTCAACAATACGCTAAGCAATACACTTACTGCTACGAATACGAAGGCGAAGGTAAAGAAAACTTTAAGGCAAGAAACACCGTTCACTTCTTCTCAAGTGAAAAGCGCGATTATATGGTAGTTGCGCTTGACTACGGCCCTAATGACGATATACTTAACTGGGCAGGCGAAATTATCGCTAATCACCCTTACCACAACGTAATTATAACAACCCACAACTATTTGAATACAGATGGTACTACTGCTGATAAAGGCGAAGGAACCGTACCTTCAAGGGATTATAAAAACGAAGGGGTAAACGACGGAAATGAAATGTGGGAAAAACTTATTAGCAAGCACTCAAATATAGTTCTTGTTTTAAGTGGTCACAAACCTTGCGACCAATTAGTAATGAATCAAAGAGAAGGTGTTAACGGAAATACCGTAACGGAATTTTTAATTGACCCACAAGGTATGGACGTTGACGACTCAAAGGGTATGGTTGCAACTTTCTACGTTGATGAAAATGGCGAAGATATTACAGTAGAATGGTATTCAACCATTAAAAATGCTTATTACAAAAAGTCAAACAACTATTCTTTCAAGGTAAACGTTATCGAAAGGCACTTATACGGCACTGTTTCTTACAATGCAAATGGTGGTAGTGGTGAAATGGCAAGTGAAAGCGTATATAAACCAACGTTTACTATCCCTACTGAATGTACTTTTGATAAACCTGCAAGAAACAAAATCTTTAAAGGCTGGGCGTTAAGTGCAACTGGCGAAGTTATAACTACTGAATCTATTGATATAACCGGCGATATTACCCTTTACGCTATTTGGGAAGAAATTGTACTTCCTACGTATAACGTAACTGTAAACGGCGGTACTGCATCTCCAACTGGTAAGTGCGAAGAAGGTACGCTTGTTACTATTACCGCTAACGCCCCTAAAGAAGGCAAGCGTTTCGTTGAATGGTATGGTGCAGACAAATTAGAATTTATTGAAGGTTCTATGTGGACTGCTGAAGCAACGTTTGTTATGCCAAATAAATCTGTAAGCGTAACAGCCGTTTATGAAGACATACCTGTTCCTACTTACAAAATTACCGCAAGCGCGGGTGCAAACGGCAGTATATCTAAGTCTGGCAACGTAACGGTAAAAGAAGGCGAAAGTTACACCTTTACCTTTACACCAAACCAAGGTTATAAGGTAAAAGACGTATTAGTTGACGGCACAAGCGTTGGCGCGGTTGATACTTACACCTTTACAAACGTTACTAAAAATGCCGTAATCACGGTAGAGTTTGAAGAAATCCCTCAAGAACCAACACCACCAGTTACACCTGATAAAGGTAACGATAACGAAAAACCAAGCGGTAATAGTGGTTGCGGTGGTTCAAGTGGCGCTACAAGTTCATCTATCTTAACGGCTATTATGCTTGCATCTTTAATCGTTATTAAACGTATGAAATAAAATTAAAAAGACTGAAAGTTTTTTCAGTCTTTTTTCTTGTTAAAAATAAAGCGGAACTTCGTATCTATGAAGTTCCGCATTTTTTAATTTAAATTTAATTTACAATATTGATAGGTTTGCCGTTTACAAAGCAAGTAACGTTGTTTGCAACAAGGTCGATAAGGCGTTGGCGCGTTTCCTTTGGCGCCCAAGCAACGTGCGGTGTAAAGGTTACGTTTTTAGCGTCAAGTAATACGTTTCCTTGTACCATAGGTTCGAAAGTTAAAACGTCAAGGTAAGCGTGCGCGATAACGCCGTTATTTAAAGCGTCTTTTAAATGGTCTTCGTTTATAACGCCACCCCTTGCAGTGTTAATAAGAACTGCGCTTGGCTTCATCATTTTTAAAGTATCTTTATTTATAAGGTACTTAGTATCTTCGTTAAGCGGGCAGTGGATTGTTAAAAAATCACTTTCTTTAAAAATCGTTTCTTTATCAACTTGGGTGTAAGGCATATCCTTTTTAGAACGGTTGTAAACAATAACGTTCATACCGAAAGCATCGGCAATTTTAGCAACCGTTTTACCTATGTTACCATAGCCGTAAATACCTAAGGTTTTACCGTAAAGTTCAGTAAGCGGTTTGTCAAAATAGCAAAAAGTTTTGCTTTTAATCCAGTCGCCACGCTTTACTGATAAATCGTATTCGTGTATGCGGTTAGAATAGTTAAGTATAAATGCAAATACGTGTTGTGCTACGTCAACCGTAGAATAGTTAGGTACGTTTGCAACAAGTATACCTTTTTGTTTGGCGTAAGCAAGGTCTACGTTATTGTAACCAGTTGCGGTAATTGCTATAAATTTAAGTTTTGGTAAACATTCTAAAATATCTTTAGTGAAAAGGGTTTTATTACAAATTATAACTTCGCTATCGATGCAAACTTTTTTAATTTCGTCTGGTGATAAAACGTCAAAGTAACTAACTTCGCCAAGATTGTTAAGCGACGTTAAATCGATATCGCCAACGGTAAATGAAATTCTATCAAGTACTGTAACTTTCATAATCTCTCCTAATTATTAATAAGTTCTGTCGGCTTTAAATCTTCTTTCTTTTGCGGTACGATATTTAATGCTACAACCGATGCAAACACAATTATAATACCTATAATTTTTATAAGTGTTGGCATTTCGTTGTAAATAAGCATACCAACGAAGATAGATGCAACTATTTCAAAGCACGCGATAATTGATGCTTTGCCGTTTTCCATATTTTTAAGCCCTAACGTGTAAAGGGTATAAGGTGTAACGGTAGAAACTAAACCTAAGCCGATAAAGTAGAATATGCTATCGCTTAAATAGTTAAGGTTTGCGCCAAATTCTTTATACGGAACAAAGAAACTTGATGCAAGCATAGCAAATATAAACGAATACAATATTACCGTTTCAGTTTTATAGCCTTTATTCATTGCAAAGCGTGAAAAAATACTATATAAGCCGTAGCAAACGCCAGAGCATAAACCTATTAAAAAGGTAGGAACGGTCATTTTAAATCCGCCCGTTTCGTAAGAGCATAAAATACAACCTATAAAAGTTGTAATTAAGCCAACTACTTTAACAAGCGTTAGTTTTTCTTTAAACAATATAACAGAAAGTGTGATAACTACGATAGGCGAAGTGTACATTAAAATGCACGCCGTACCAAGCGAAGCCCTTTCCATTGTTAAAAAGTAAAAAAGGCTACAACCAAAAGCGCCTATTGAACCAGTGCCGATAAAACACCATATATCTTTTAACTTAATTTTAAAAACCTTTCGGTCAAAAATTAAAAAGAAAATTCCCGCAAAAATACTTGCGGTTAAAAATCTAATAAAAACAATTTCAAAAGTAGAGAAGCCGTAATTACCCGTTTCCCTAACAAAATAACCAGATACCCCCCAAGTAACTGCCGCTAAAAAAACAAGAATAGGGGAAATAAATTTTTTCATATTATTTATGTAATAAATCTGAAATTATTTCAAGAATTTTATCGTGACAGCCACCACAACCAGTAGAACAGTGTGTAATTTTTTGTACGTCGTCAAACGCGGTTAAAACGTCAGAAAAAGTTTCTTTAGAGTTAAGTGCTTTTTCAATGTCTGCAAGTGAAACTTGTTTACAGTTACAAATAATTTGATTTTCCATAGTGTCTCCTTACGGCTTATACTTTAAAAATCATAAAATCAACAATTTTCAAAGTCTAAACCTATTTATATTAAGTTTAATTTTTTGCTAAATCTTTAATAACTTCGCCCGCTATTATTAAACCAACGATAGGTGGAACGAACGAATTGCTTGCGGGGGCAGGGCGGTTGCCTTTTAATTCCCCTATAAATTCAGGCTCTATAGGCTGTTCTTCTGAGTAAACAACTTTAAGCCCGCTAATACCGTTATCTTTTAAAAGTTTGCGCATAACCTTACAAAGCGGGCAAACCTTTGTGTTTTTAATATCGGCAACTTTAAACGCCGTTTGGTCAAGTTTGTTGCCTGCGCCCATTGCGCTAATTACGGGTATATCGTATTCTTTTGCGCGCTTTATAATTTCTAATTTGCCAGAGATAGTGTCAATCGCGTCAACAACGTAATCAAATTTAGAAAAATCAATTTCACCAACGTCGCCTAAAAGCACGAATTTATCGTAAACGTTAACCTTAATATCGGGGTTGATAGATAAAGCGCGGTCTTTTGCAACTTCTACCTTTTTTTTACCTATTGTATCAGTTGTTGCATAAAGTTGGCGGTTGATGTTTGTTATAGAATATTCGTCGTTATCGATAAGCGAAATTTCGCCAACACCACCACGGCAAAGCGCTTCCACAACGTAACTACCAACACCGCCTATGCCAAAAACGGCAACGTGCGAATTCATTAAATTTTCAAGCCCTTGCTCTTTAAAAAAAGGAAGAGAACGCAAAAACCTACTATTCATCGCAAATATTTTAGCACATTTAAAAATGCTTGACAAGGTTTTGCTAACAAAAAGTTATCAACATGTTAATAACTATGTTAATAACTATCAAAATTAGGCTATTTATCAACACAGTTTTCAAGGGTAATCACGTTGATAGTAATAAAATTTTCAAAAACTATTGATTTTTTTTAAATTATAGTATATTATATATAAATACTAAATGGTCATTAATGGCTTAGGGGTGTTCTATGTATTGGGATTTTGCTCAAATAAAATATTTAATTCCTGTTTTACTTGCTGCTTTTTTAGGTGCAATAATCGGCTTTGAAAGGAAAAAACGTTCTAAAGAAGCAGGTATTCGTACCCACGCCCTTGTGTGTATGGGTTCGGCGCTTATGATGGTTATTTCTAAATACGCTTTTAGTGATAGTGGTGACTTTGATGCGGCAAGGGTTGCTGCACAAATCGTAACGGGCATCGGCTTTTTAGGTGCAGGTACTATCGTATTTAAAAACCGTTCTATACACGGCTTAACTACTGCCGCTGGTATTTGGACTGCTGCCGGCGTTGGTATGGCGGTAGGCGGTGGCCTTTACTTGTTAGCCACAGGCGCAACCATTCTTGTTGTGTTTATTCAATTCGTATTACATATCGATTGCAGATTGTTAAATTCAAGAAAGATTTATAGGCTTCATATTTTCTTTAAAAACGATAACGACGAAGCAAACGAAGTTAAAGACCTTTTTGAAGTTAAGCACTTCCACCAAGTACACATCTCAAGGGAAAACGGTAGCGTTACTTGTGACGTAACTATCGATACGCCTATGCTTTATTCTTCTGAAAGATTAAACAAGATTATGAAAGACTATCCTTACATTGTATCAATTCAAAGGATTGAAGAAGACTAATTTTCACAAAAACAAGGCATTATTTAAAAAAACTATTGAAAATTTATAATTTTAGTGATAAAATTATTTTATATTGTTATAAAGGAGATTCAAATTATGAAATTTGCAACTGATGAAAACGTTTTAAAAACGTATAACTATGCGTCCGTTGGTAAAACAAGTGAAACTCTTACCGTTACTAATAAGCGTGTAATCTTTTCTGCCGAAGGCAAAATGTCTGACGGTTCTTTAGTACATAGCACTGATGAAATTAAAATTAGTAGTATCGAAAAAGTATCTGGTCGCGTTGCTTCAAAAAGAAGCGGAATATTACTTTTCTTTATGTTCTTTTTTATCGCGGTAGCCGTTGCAGCGTACTTTATTATCAGCGCTAAATTGCCTGACCTTGATAAAACTATAAGTTTAATTCCGCCTATTGCTGGTGGCGTTTTTGCCCTTATATTCTTAATTGCGTTTATCTGCAGTAAAAAGGTAAGTTTCGTGCTTGAACTTTTTACTAATCAATGTGCAGGTATGGGTATTAGTACGGATATTGGTAACTTAAAACAAGGCAAAAAGAAAAAGAAAATTAAAGTTAAAGTAAACCAAAAAATCGCAATTGAAGTAATTGAAGAAATTGGCTCTTTAATCGTTGAAAAATATGAATAATCTAAAGCGGTGCTAACGTTAGCACCGCTTTTTTGTTGTAATTTTTATCACGTTGTGATAAAATGTTAACTATGAAAAAGAAGTACTTAGTTGAAGGGATGAGTTGCTCTGCTTGTTCGTCTTCAGTAGAAAGGGTTGTAAAAAAAATAAAAGGCGTAAAAAATGCGTCGGTTAATTTAACTGCCAAACTGCTTGTAGTTGACGGTGACTTTACTGATGCCGATATTTTTAATGCCGTAAAAAAAGCGGGGTTTACACCGTCGCTTTACAATATCAACACCGAAACTACTAATAACGGCGATTTATTTAAAAGGATAATTCCGTCAATAATAATTTTATTAGTGCTTATGTACGTTGCTATGGGCGAAATGCTTAAACTTCCGTATCCAAGCGCTATCTCTAAAAGCAATAGCCCTATAATTTTTATTTTAGTACAAATTCTTTTAACTTTACCTATTTTATTTTTAAACCGCAGGTATTTTATAAACGGCGTTAAATCTTTAGTAAAGGGTTCACCTAATATGGATACCCTTGTTGGTATAGGTTCGTTATGTTCCTTTTTATACGGCGTTTACGCGTTTATAAGAATTTTATTTGCAACTGATACCGCGGTTATAAATTCCTTTGTAAACAACCTTTATTTTGAGTCGTCCGCTATGATTTTAACGGTGGTTGGCTTTGGAAAGTATTTAGAAGGCTTATCCAAACAAAAAACCGAAAGCGTAACTAAAAAACTCAAAAAACTCTCTCCAGAAAAAGCCACCCTTTTAATTGACGGTAACGAAGTAATTTGTGACGTTGCATCGGTAAAGATAGGGGATATTTTAGTTGTTAAGGTCGGGGATAGAATTTGTGCCGACGGTGAGATTTTAAACGGCGAAATTGAAGTTGACGAATCTTCTTTAACTGGCGAAAGCATGCCCGTATTTAAAGGGGAAAAGGCTTTTGTAAAAGCAAGCACCCTTTGTGTTAGCGGTTACGCTACCGTAAAAGTAACGGCAACTAACGAAGATACGGTAATTTCTAAAATTATCGAATACGTTTTAAACGCCGAATCAAGCAAGGCAAAAGTTCAACGCCTTGCCGATAAAATTAGCGGTATTTTCGTGCCGATTGTTATGAGTATTTCGCTTATCACGTTAATTACTTGGCTAATAATTTCTAAAAACTTTGATTTATCGTTATCAATGGCGATATCGGTGCTTGTTGTTTCTTGCCCGTGCGCGTTAGGTTTAGCAACGCCCGTTGCAATAACTGTAGGTATAGGCAAATGTTCAGAGCACGGTATTTTAATTAAGTCCGCTGAAGTATTAGAAAATATCGGCTTAACAGAGATTGTGTTTAGCGATAAAACCGGAACTGTAACAAATGGTACAATTCAAATAGTAGATAACTTCTTGATAGAAAAAGAAGATTTAGATAAAATTTCGGCAATCGAAAGCAAAAACTCACACCCGCTTGCAAGCGCGGTTGTAGAGTATGCTAAAAAAACTGCTTTAAAAGTAGAAGAATATTCTTACGTTGTAGGTAAAGGCGTAAGCGGAAAGGTTGGTGCAGATTGTTACAAAATCGGCAATAAAGCTTACGTAAACTACCAAAGTATTTCTAAAGAGATTAAAAACTACGTACAAAAAAACAGTGGCAAAACACCACTTTTTATAGAAAAAAACGGCAACGTTATAGGCGTGCTTTTGGCTTTTGATAAAATTAAAGAAAGCAGTGTAAAAGCAGTTCAAAGCCTTAAAGAAATAGGCGTTGAAACGGTGCTTTTATCGGGCGATGATAAGCGCGTTATCGAAAGCGTTAAAAATGATTTAAATATTGATAGGGCGTTTGGCGAAATGTTACCAAGCGAAAAAGCCGACCTTATAAAAGCCGAAACTAAAAATACTATGTTTATAGGCGACGGCGTTAACGATAGCCCTGCACTCACAGTTGCAAACGTTGGCGTTGCGATGTCGTCAGGTACGGATATAGCAATGTCGGCAGGCGACGTTATCTTACTTAAAAACGACCTTGGCGACGCTGTAAAAGGTATTAAAATAGGCAAAAAAACAAGAAGAATTATAAAGCAAAACTTATTCTGGGCATTCTTTTACAACCTTATAGGAATTCCGCTTGCGGCGGGCGTATTTTATCCGCTTGGAATTGTTTTAACGCCGATGATAAGTTCTATTTTAATGAGTATAAGTAGTATTTTTGTAGTGACAAATGCTTTAAGAATAAAAGGAGTAAAATTATGAAATTAAACGTTTTAGGTATGATGTGTAACCATTGTGTAAAAAGGGTAGAAAACGCTTTAAAAGAAGCGGGTGCTACAAACTTAAAAGTAGAAATCGGCAGTGTTGAATTTGACGGCATTGATGAAAACTTAGCAAAAGAAACTATTGAAGATTTAGGTTTTGATATTAAAGAATAATTATGAACTTTGAAATTTTATGGGAAGCAATAGAGCACGGCTTTTTAGATAGCATTATAGTTTTCCCTTTTCTAATTTTAACTTATATTTTAATAGAACTTATCGAAAGGCAAGCCAACTTTTTTAAAAGCACGGGTATTTTAAGGGGAAAACACGCTCCGCTTTTTGGTGGCTTAGCGGGTATATTTCCGCAATGCGGAATTTCCGTAATGTCGGCTAAACTTTACGATAAAGATTACATTAAAGCGGGTACTTTACTTGCCGTATTTATCGCAACAAGCGATGAAGCCTTTGCCGTACTTTTAACAAGCGGTAAAATTCTTTCTCTTTTAGCCCTTATAGGCTTAAAACTTGTTGTTGCGGTTGCGGTTGGGTATGTCGTAAACGCTTTCGTTAAAAAAACTATATCGGTAAAATATAAGGCTATTAGTTTTTCGCACGAAGAATATTGCCGTCAATGCGGGGTATCTCAAAACGCTAAAAACAAATGGCAAGCGTATTTACTATATCCGTTAATACACGCCCTTAAAACTTTTGCGTTTATATTCGCAATCAACTTTATATTTGGGCTTTTAGTTCATTTAATCGGCGAAGATAATATCATAGCCTTTATGCAAACTAATAAGTTTATTCAACCTTTCTTAACGGCAATCGTTGGGCTTATACCAAACTGCGCGTCGTCGATACTTATAACTCAAATTTACACTTTAAACGGAATAACTTTTGGCAGTATGTTTGCAGGGTTATCCGTAAACGCGGGCATAGGCTTGGCGGTAATTCTTAAAAACAAGCAAAAACTTAAACAAAACCTACTTTTAGTAGCGTTGCTTTACGTTGTTAGCGTAACCGTTGGTTTACTTTTAAACTTATTTATATAACTCAACCAACAGTTTGTTTATTTTTAAAAAATTAGATATTAAACTGTACGTATCAAAATTTAAGGAGATATTATGGAAACAGTTTTAAGAGCAGATAACTTAAAAAAGACCTTTAAGTTATCCAAAAAACAACAAAAAATAGAAAAAACTAAATCAAAGGTAAAAGTTGCGGTTAACGGTCTTTCGTTTTCAGTAAACAAAGGCGAAATCTTTGGCCTTTTAGGCCCTAACGGTGCGGGTAAAACTACTACGTTACGTATGATTTCAACTCTTTTAAAAGCCGATGAAGGCGACGTTTTTGTAAACGGTAAAAGCATTGTAAAAGAACCTTTTGAAGTAAGAAAACAAATAGGTTTTTTAACAAGTGAACTTAAACTTGAAGACTTTTTTACACCAAACTACTTATTTAAATTCTTTAGCGATTTACACGGCGTGCCTGAAGACGTTGCCGAAGAAAGAAAAATCGAACTTTTCAAAAAATTTGGCATTGATGAATTCCAAGAAGTAAAAGTTGGCGATTTATCAACGGGTATGAAGCAAAAACTTTCTATTGCCGTATCACTTGTTCATAACCCTAACGTTATCGTGTTTGACGAACCTACTAACGGGCTTGACGTAATCACGGCTAAAACGGTAACTGATTATTTAAAAGAACTTAAAAACGAAGGCAAAACGGTTATCGTTTCAACGCATATTTTCTCTCTTGTAGAAAAGATTTGCGATAGAGTTGGCATTATAGTTGACGGCAAAATGATGCTTGAAGGGGATATTAAACAGTTAACTAAAGATAAAGACTTAGAAAGCGTATTTTTCGACTTATATTCTCAAGTTAAAGGGGGCGATAATTTATGAGTGCAATTTTAGCCATCTTTAAAAAGGAAATTAAAAGATTTTTCACCGATAAGCGTTTGCTTTTAAGTTTGCTTTTACCAGGTTTAGTAATTTATTTTGTGTATTCTATTATGGGCTCTTTTATGGGTGATATGTTAAGCCCTATGGGCGTTAACTATCAAGTTTACGTTTACAATCAACCATCAAGCCTTGAAGCCCTTAACAAAACTACCGATTTAGATATAACTGTAATTAAAAAATCAGGTAGCGTTACCGATGAAGACGTAGTTAGTTTAAAAGGCGAAAAAATTTCTTTAATTATTTGTTACGACGTTGATTTTGACGCTAAAATGCAAAATGGCGAAAAACCAAAAGTAAGTATGCATTATTTATCGTCGTCAATTAATTCAAGTACCGTTTATTCATATTATTCAAGCGTTCTTTCTACACTTGCGGTAAAAGACGTTAACTACGTGGTAGACCTTCCTAACGACTATTCTACAACCGAAGATTTATCTACAATGATGTTAGGTATGCTTATGCCTTTCTTGCTTGTTGTGCTTTTAGTTACAGGCTGTTTAGCGGTATCAAGCGAATCAATCGCGGGCGAAAAGGAAAGGGGAACAATGGCAACCTTGCTTGTAACCCCAGTTAAGCGTGAATATATTGCAATGGGTAAAATTTTAGCGTTATCCGTTGTTTCGATAATGTCGGCAACGTCGTCGTTCTTGGGCGTAATGTTGTCAATCCCTAAACTTATGGGTGGGGCTATGGGCGAAGATTTATCCGTTGCAACACTTACCGTAGGTGGTTACCTTGCTATCTTTGCAATCGTACTTGGCTTAGTGCTTTTATTCAATATGATTTTATCAATCGTATCCTGCTACGCTAAATCGGTTAAAGAAGCATCGCAACTTGCAACGCCTGTTTTATTACTTGTTATAGTAATGGCAGTGCCTACCTTAGTTAGTATGGGCGAAGTAGCAACTAATCCGTTTTTATATTTAATACCTATCTATAACGCTTTACAATGCTTAACGGCGTTATTCGGTGGCGGTTTTAGTTTAATTAACTTTATAATCACTATAGGTATAAACCTTTTAGTAACCGCTGTTGGCGTTTATATCTTAGCAAAAATGTTCGATAGCGAAAAAATGATGTTTGATAAATAATGATAGTTTTTAAAGTTTTAAAATTAGAAAAACTTAATATAGAGTTAAGCGAAAATATCGTCTTTCATTGCAAGCAAAAATATAATGGCGAAATGCTTAATGAAAGTCTTTTTGCCTACCAAACTTTAGCACTTTTATATAAAGAAAAAACTGGTAGCGATTTACCTAAAATTACCTTTTTAGATAACGGCAAGCCTGTAAGTGATAATATTACAGTTACCATTAGTCACAGTGAGGGCGCGGTTGCGGTTGGTTTTTCCACCGATAAAAATATAAATATCGGCGTTGATATACAACTTATAAAAGATAAAAAACCAAAAGCCCAAAAACTTTTAGGCTTAAGTGAAAGTTGTGAAGCAGAAGAGTTTTATTTAGCCTGGACTAAAAATGAAACTTTAAAAAAAGCCCTTAACTTATCTTTATTAAAAGATAACTTAACCAAATTTAAAGGGGAAAGCAAAGTTATTAAAATAAACGGCAAAAACTACGCCGTATCTATATACTCTGAAGGTGACTATGAAAGTAATATTTAACCCTGATAGCGAACTTGTAAAACAAATTCAAGAAGGATTAAAGAAAAAAGAGGGCTATTGCCCTTGCAAAATCTTTAAAACGCCAGAAAACAAATGTATGTGCAAAGAGTTTAAAGACCAAATTGCAGACCCTAACTTTGAAGGCTTTTGCCATTGCAGACTGTATTATAAAGAGCGTTAACATAAAAACTCCACTTTTAAGGTGGAGTTTTTTGTTTGGTAGGGTACGGCGTCTCCGACGTACCGAACTTGGTATAATACCAAGCCTAAATTTTTTTTATTTTTCTACAAAATTTTTTATAATATGACATACTACTGTCAACTATAAAGGCATAAAATAGCGGTATAAAAGGAGAAACCGCTATGATTAAATTATTTAAAAAACTTGTAAACTGGTGTTTTGATTGCCCCGTTTATAAAACTGACGTTATAGTTGATAACAAATTTTATATCCCTGCAAATCAAGTGTTTTGCTACACGGCAAAACAAAAACAAAAAGCAAAAATCAAATAGAAACATTGTTGTTTGTGTTCTTCATTTTTTAAACCCTTTTAAAAACTCCCGATTGCATTTTCGCAATCGGGAGTTTTATTTTAAATATAATTTTTTCTATCAAAAAGTTCGTCTAAACTAATATCGTAGTAATCGGCTATTTTAATAAGTGTTTCGTAGTCTGGGCGGACTTTATCGTTTTCGTATCTGGTGTAATTAACCCTACTTATTTGTAATAGTGATGCAAGCGAGTCTTGAGTTAATTTATGATTAAGCCTTAATTCTTTTAGTTTTTTGCCTAAATTCATAATATTCTCCTTACTCTTGACATTGTACACAATTTGTACTATAATATGTGCAAATGTACAAAATATGTACATTAAAGGAGGAAACAAATGCAAAAAATCAGTTGTGAAGTATGTGGTAGTGGCGACCTTGTTAAGCAAGACGGCGTTTACGTTTGTCAATACTGTGGAATGAAGTATTCACCAGACGAAGTAAAGAAAATGATGATTGAAGGTACGGTTGAAGTTCAAGGTACTGTAAAAGTTGACAACTCGGCGTTTATTGAAAAATCTTTAGCAAATGCAAGAAGGGCAAAATTAAAAGAAGATTGGGAAGAAGTTGAAAAATATTATAATATGGTAGAACAACATGACCCACAAAATATTGAAGCGATTTTTTATAGTGCTTATGGCAAGGCTAAAAATGCATTAGTATCTTCAGATATTTATAAAAGGCAAGCGGCATTTAAAGTTTTACAAAATTGTGTTTCGATTATTGATGACAATTTTGATTATAATAGAGAGTCGGACTTAAAAATAGTTGAGCAAATAAGTCAAGATATTATAAATATGGCTTGTAGTTCTTATGTTTATAATCAAAGGACTAATGGTTATGGGGTTATAACAACAGATGCAAGCGAAACTCTTACTTTATTTAACAATTTAAATTTAGTTTTTGTTGATTCTTTGAATAATATAGCAAAAGGCTTTACAAACGATTCTTTAAAAATTAAACTTTATAAAATGGCAGTTTTACATTTAGAATTTGTTTTGAAAAAGGGCTCACTAAAAAATGCGAAAGGCGTAATAAATATTTTAAATGAATATAAGCAAAAAATACATAGTCTCGACCCAACGTATAATGATACAACTTCTTATGAATTGGCGGTTGAGAAAATAAAGGAAAAAATGGGTTCTATATTCAAGGTGTGTTTAATGGTTGCTAGTGTTATTCCCGTTTTGGGAACTATATATGGTTTAATAGCACTTTTAGGGAAAAAGAATTATCCTAATATAAGTGTAAAGTTTATAGGGAAAATTATTGGTATAAATTTAGTAGCAACTGGAATACTTGCTTTAATATTAGGTTTAACACTGTAAAAATAAAAGAAGGTCGAAACTTTCGACCTTCTTTTGTTTTTATTTCTTATTAAAACTATCTTTAAGAGAAACGATTTCGGAAAGAACGGTTTTGCCGTTTTTAACGAATTTTTTATAGTAACCTTTTCTTAAAAGTTGGAAAGAAGTATTTTCGCTAACTTCTTCTAAATATTTTTCTGCTTTAGCGTTAAAGATATGTACGCTATCGTAGTTCATACGAAGAGAGAAGTCTTGGCCAGAATATTCTTCATCTTTTAAAAGGTATTCGTATTTTCTAAGTTCAACGTCGCTATAGTTGTTAGCGTCTACCCAGTGGATAACGCCTTTGCACTTAATACCGCTTGTGTCACTGCCCGAACGGCTTTCAGGCACGTAACTACATAAAACTTCTTTAATAGTGCCGTCGTCGTTTAAAACAACGTCGTCACACTTCACAATGTAAGCGTTTTTAAGCCTTACGTAACCGTCCTTTTTAAGGCGGAAGTATTTAGGCGGTGGGCATAAAGAAAAGTCTTCGCTTTCAATGTAAATATCTTTACTAAAGGTAACTTTTCTTGTGCCAAGTTCAGGCTTGTTTGGATTGATATCAAAGTCAACCGTTTCACTGCCTTCGTAGTTAGTGATAGTAACTTTGATAGGGTTTTCAACACACATTGCCCTTTCAGCGTTAGCGTTTAAGTTATCCCTTATAAAGTGTTCTAAATAACTAATTTCAATTTCGCTGTTTGCTTTAGCAACACCGATTTCTTCGCAAAATGCTTTTAACGCGTCGGCAGGTACACCGCGGTTTCTTAAACCAGTGAGCGTTGGCATACGTGGGTCGTCCCAACCTTCAACAGCACCGTCTTCAACAAGTTTTTTAAGGTAACGCTTACTCATAACGGTGTTAGTTATGTTAAGCCTTGCAAATTCTATTTGGCGTGGTTTGTGTGATACGCCAGTGTTTTCGATAACCCAGTTGTAAAGTGGGCGGTGGTCTTCAAACTCTAAAGTACAAATAGAGTGTGTTACGCCTTGCATACTATCGCAAATAGGGTGAGCGTAATCGTACATAGGGTAGATGCACCACTTGTCGCCAGTTCTGTGGTGAGTTGCCCTTAAAACCCTATAAATAACTGGGTCGCGAAGGTTAATGTTTGGCGATGCCATATCAATCTTAGCCCTTAAAACCTTTTCGCCGTCTTTAAACTCACCGTTTTTCATAGCGGTAAAGAGTTTTAAGTTTTCTTCGATAGTACGGTTTCTGTATGGGCTTTCTTGACCTGGTTCAGTTAAAGTACCGCGTGTGTTTTTAATTTCTTCAGCCGATAAATCATCAACGTACGCCTTGCCGTCTTTTATAAGTTTAACTGCTAAGTCGTAAATGGTGTCAAAAAAGTCGGAAGCGTAATGCATTTCGTACCATTTAAAACCAAGCCACTCAATATCCGCTTTGATAGCGTCAACGAATTCAGTTTTTTCTTTAGACGGGTTAGTATCGTCAAAAAACAAGTTGCAAACGCCGTCGTACTTTTTAGCCGTGCCGAAGTTTAAGCATAAACTTTTAGCGTGGCCGATATGCAAGTAACCGTTTGGTTCGGGTGGGAAACGTGTGTGAACGCTGTTTACTACACCACTTGATAATTCATCGTTAATAATTTCTTCAATAAAGTTTGTAGAGATTAAATTTTCCATAGTGTATATATTTTAGCACACTTTTTTTCAATAAGCAATAATTTAAAGGGACAATAACCTTTCTTTATGCGAATTTTACTTGACATATATTTATATTTTTATTAAAATTAGTACATTATATATGAGGTGACTTATGGAAGAAAAAAGAGCAGTTACTATGGAAAAACTTGTTACCCTTTGCAAAACAAGGGGTTATATTTTCCCTGGCAGTGAAATTTACGGTGGTCTTGCTAACACTTGGGACTATGGTCCTCTTGGCGTAGAACTTAAAAACAACGTTAAAAAAGCGTGGTGGCAAAGATTCGTTCAAGAAAACAAATACAACGTTGGTTTAGACGCGGCTATTTTAATGAATCCACAAACTTGGGTAGCATCAGGTCACTTAGCAGGTTTTAGTGACCCTCTTATGGACTGTAAGGAATGTCACGAAAGATTCCGTGCCGATAAACTTATTGAAGACTGGGTTAAAGAAAACAACTATACTTTAGAAAAAGGTATCGATGCTTTCACTCACGCTGAAATGAAAGAATTCGTTGAAGAACATAATATTTTATGTCCTACTTGCGGTAAACACAACTTTACTGATATTAGACAATTCAACTTAATGTTCAAAACTTTCCAAGGCGTTACTGAAGACAGCAAAAATACAGTATACCTCCGTCCTGAAACTGCACAAGGTATCTTTACAAACTTTGTAAACGTTCAACGTTCTGCAAGAAGAAAAGTGCCTTTCGGTATTGCTCAAATCGGTAAATCGTTTAGAAACGAAATCACTCCAGGTAACTTTATCTTCCGTGTAAGAGAATTTGAACAAATGGAACTTGAATTCTTCTGCAAACCAGGTACTGACCTTGAATGGTTTAATTACTGGAGAAGTTTCTGCCATCAATGGCTTTTAGATATCGGCTTAAAGGCAGAACACTTAAGACTTCGCGACCACTCACCTGAAGAACTTTGCTTCTATTCTAAAGCAACTACTGACTTTGAATATTTATTCCCATTCGGTTGGGGCGAACTTTGGGGCGTTGCTGATAGAACTGACTACGACCTTACTCAACACCAAAACGTTTCAAGAAAAGATTTATCTTACTTTGATAGCGAAACTAACGAAAAATACGTACCATACGTTGTTGAACCATCACTTGGCGTAGAAAGATGCGTTCTTGCCGTTTTATCTAACGCTTACGATGAAGAAGTTGTTGGCGAAAACGACGTAAGAACTGTTATGCACTTACACCCAGCCCTTGCTCCGTTCAAGGCAGCGGTATTACCACTCAGTAAAAAACTCAGCGAAAAAGCGCTTGAAATTTACGATGAACTTTCTAAACACTTTATGGTTGATTACGATGAAGCAGGTTCAATCGGTAAAAGATATCGCCGTGAAGACGAAATTGGTACTCCTTTCTGTATCACTTACGACTTCGATAGCGAAACTGATAACTGCGTAACCGTTCGTGATAGAGATACTATGGAACAAGTACGTCTTCCAATCAGCGAACTTAAATCTTACATTGAATCTAAAATTAGACTTTAATTAAAAGCGGAGTTTGCACTCCGCTTTTTCAATAACTATGATAAACGAAAAACTTATTAAAGACAATTTAATAAATAAAAATATAGATATAGTTATAAAGGAAACAACCGCGTCCACTAACGACGACGTTAAAATTTTTGTTGGCTCATCAAACTTAGCGGTGGTTATTGCCGAAAATCAAACTAAGGGTAGGGGAAGAAACAACCGCAGTTTTTATTCGCCAAGCGGTAAAGGCGTGTATATGAGTATACTTTTAACCCCTAACTTGTCGGTAACTGACGGCGTTAAAATTACTACCTTTGTTGCTGTTGCCGTTGCAAACGCCGTTGAAAAGGTAAGCGGTATAAAAGTTGGTATTAAGTGGGTTAACGATTTGTTTATAAACGGCAAAAAGGTTTGCGGTATTTTAACGGAATCGGGCGTGGATTTTAAAAATAAAAAACTTTCCTACGCGGTGTGCGGTATAGGTATTAACTGTTACGGCTTAGATTTTCCAAGTGAAATTTCTTTAATTGCCACAAGTTTAGAAAAAGAAGGTGCTAACGTAGATAGAAATATGCTTATAGCCGAAATTTTAAACAACCTATCGGGTATGGAAAGTGAAGTTTTAAGCGGTAACTATCTAAGCGAATATAAAGCACGCTGTATCGTATTAAATAAACAAGTAACGGTAGTTAGCGGTGAAGAAACTTTTACCGCCACAGCCGTAGATATAACTGATAGCGGTGCGCTAATTGTTAACAAAAACGGCGAACTTATAACCGTTAATTCTGGCGACGTAAGTATAAGATTATAAAATAAAAGGATTGAGAAGTTTCTCAATCCTTTTTGATTTTTTGACGATGAAACAATATTAGGTTGATTTTAAAAGGGCTAATCAAATACAAGTAAGGCAAGATAAACGCCCGAAGATAAGAGTATACATCTTTTCAAGGGTGGTTGCGCAGAATTACGCCGTATTTCATTAGAACTTTATCAACCTTTATTGTTACAGAGTCTATTATTTAATAACTTCTCTTAACCATTCAAGCGTGCAGTTAACCATGTGTTTGCCGATTTCTTCGCTTGCTTCGGTTGCGCTTTTTGCAAACCATTCAGTATTGCGTTCACATCTTGAAAGGTCTACAAGTTCAGGGTAAGTGCCCATCATAAGGCTTGTTTCCCACTTGCCGGCATGGTCGAAACCACCGCATTTAATTTGCGCGTCTGCACCGATAAGTGGAATAACTTTGATATATGAGAACGGGTCGTCTTCGCTACCCATATCTTCATAGTAAGTTGCGTAGTTATCACTACCCCACCAACCTTTACCAAGTTTTTGTTCCATATATTCCATTGTTACCTTTTTTGCAGCCTTGTGGCAAGCAATAGTCATAGGCATTAAGCCTGCGCCTTCAGTTTGGTGGTGCGCAACAAGGTAAATGTTTTTATGGCCAGCGTCAATCATTGATTTTAAAATATAGTAAAGATAGTTAACGTAAGCGTCTTCGTCTACGTGGAAGTGGCTTGGCTTTGGTTCGCATACTGCATACGAAGCAACGCCGTACCAAAGTGGTGGGCAAACTACGATTTCTTTTTCCTTTTCAAGTTCTCTTAAACAACCTGTAATAACAAGCGTATCAGTACCGCACGAAGCGTGACGCGCGTGGTATTCTAAAGTACCAATAGGAATAATAAACGGCACCTTTCTATCAACCGCATCTTGTATTTCATCATATAACATTTCAAGCATTTGCATAGTGAATAGTTCTCCTTTTTCTTGCTTAATTAGATTATAGTCTTTTTACATTAAAAAGTCAAGGCGGAAAAACTAAAAAAGGATTGAGAAAATTTATTCTCAATCCTTTTTGTTATATATGGTATTATTGTTTAACTGTTTCTTCGCGGTTTTTGCCAAAATAGAATACTGCAAGCGTACCAGGTCCGCTATGTGTACCGATAACAGGGTCTATATAGTTAAACACGAAGCCTTTTACGTTAATTCTGTCTTTTATGAGTTTAGAAAGCAATACTGCTTCATCGTAACTGTCGCCGTGAGAGATAAAAATCTCTTGTTCTTCGGGGTTTTCAATAGTTTTACAAACCTTATCGGCGATAGAAAAGATAGAGCGCTTTCTACCCATAACTTTTTGGAATGCAACGAGTTTGCCGTTTTCAGTTACGTACATAAGCGGTTTTATATCAACAAGGTTTCCAACGATGGCCGAAGTTTTGCTAACCCTACCGCCACGTGCTAAGTAAGTAAGAGTGCTAACGGTAAATAAGCTGTTTAAACTATCAAGTTTTGATTTGGCAAAAGCGTAAACTTCTTCAATGGATTTATCTTGCTCTTTATACTTGCACGCTTCGTAAACAAGTAAGCCTTGACCTAACGATGCAAGTTTAGTATCAAGCGTTAAGATTTTTCTATCGGGGTAAAGCGACTGCAAGTTTTCGCTTGCTTGTTCCGCGCAAGAATAGGTTGCCGATAACCCTGAAGAAAAGCCAAGGTATAATAGGTCGTAACCGTCGTCTAAAATAGCCTTAAATTCTTCTTCAAATGTAGGAACGTTTACGCAAGACGTTGATAAATTTTGATTATCGCGAAGTAAATTATAAAAGTTTTTTAAGTATTCTTCGTCTTCGTTGCCCGTAGGGTTATAAATTTCGCCGTCGCATATATAAGAAAGTGGAATAACCCTTAAATTATATTTTTTTACTATATCTATAGGTAAGCCTGCCGTTGTGTCTGTAATAATTTTAAAACTCATAAAAATCCTCCTTAAAAGTTTCTACGTTTATTATATATCAGATTTTTACAGTTGTTCTCTATTGTGTCGTTTTTTAATTCTTCTCTTTTTTTCGGTAAAGTAGAATATAAAAAAGCCAACTCTACCGTGAGTAGAATTGGCTTTTTTGTTATAAATCATCTGCGTCTTGAACGGGTTTTTCATTACTATCTACGGGGATTCCCGTATAACTGCCGTTTGGGTCGAAAGATGAAATAAATTTGGCTTTATCTTTATTATAGATATTGCCTTTCTTCTTAAAGATACTCATTATTTACAATCTTTTGCAGTTTGAGTTGCTTTTTTAGAAGATTTGGAGTTTGAATTGTTTTTAACTTTCTTCATAATTACCTCCCGTAGTAGTATGTGCCGTGAATTTTACCTTATACTCTTTATAAAAAATATTTTTTTAGGAATATTACGCCTAATATCTTTCATAAGATTTAGTATCGACAAATAGGAGCGAAGTTATGAGTGATTTGGAATATTTAGAAATGTTAGAAGTACCCGTTAATTCTTGCGACGTAGTTATTAAACCTGCTAAGCGCAAAAAACGTAACGTTGTTGACGAAGTGATTGATAAAGTCAACCAAGAAGCAGAACCTAAAAAAGAAACTCGACGTAAAATTAAAAGGGTTAAGCCTATAAAAACTCACGAAGAAACTGCAGTTGTTAAATCTACTAAATTTGATATCGTATCTGTTCAAGTGGTTGCCATATTTGCGCTAATCGTTGGCATTATATTAACTAATATCTTTTGGGAAAACAGTGGTATGAACAACCTACTTAAAACGGTATTTGGCGAAGCGGAAACTAAAAACACCGCGGTGTATTCAAGTTTTTCGCCACTTGCTCCGTTAAAGGACGGTGAGATTTCTCTTGACGGCGGAGTAATGACTTTTAGTTCGGGTAGTGTTTATTCGCCTTGCGACGGCGTTGTTGATAGCGTTATTAAAAACGAAAGCGTTTACACCGTTACCGTGCGCCATAGCGATTCGTTTACTACTGTTATTAGCGGGCTTGAACACTGCTACGCTTTAGAAGGCGAAAACGTTTATGGAACTTTACCACTTGGGTATTCATCAAGCGAAGTAAAAGTTAGTATGTTCGATAGCGACAGTATTTTAACTTGCTACACCTTATCGGGTAATGAAATCGTATGGGTAAGTTAAAAGTAACGATACATCCTTTATTTTTTGTTTTTGGATTATACTTTGCCTTTACTGGCAAAGTATTTTCTTTTTTAGTGTTTACCTTAACGGCAGTTATTCACGAATTTGGGCACGCTTTTGTGTCAGATAGGCTTGGCTACAGTTTAAATCGCATAGTGTTAATGCCTTACGGCGCGCTTATATCTGGCGACATTGAAAACGTTAGTTACCTTGATGAATTAAAAGTTGCGCTTGGCGGACCGCTTATCAACGCTTTAATAGGTATGTTTTTTGTGGCGGTGTGGTGGTTTTTTCCTGAAACGTACGCGTATACCGACACGGCGGTGTTCGCCTGTTTTTCGCTTGCCGTTATAAATTTAATCCCCGCATACCCGCTTGATGGTGGAAGAATTCTTCTTGCCACACTTTCGCTAATAATTAGCCGAAAACGCGCCCTTAAAATAACAAAGTGGATAGGAATTTTATTATCTTTAGCGCTGTTTGGGTTGTTTTGTTATTCGGTGTTTATAAAAATAAATATAACGCTATTGTTTTTTTCGTTATTCGTTTTTATAGGCGCTATTGATAAAAATAATAAAAACGTTTACGTGAAAACGTATGCAAAACTAAAAAATCAAAATTATATTAAACCGCAAAGGGTTAAAAGGTATATTTTAAGTGGCGAAAACAAGGTAAAAAAACTATTTTCACTAATAGACGGCAACGATTATTACCTTTTTACTATAATTTTAAAAAACGGCGAAAGGTATGATTTAGAAGGCGAAAACCTTTATAAAGTAATATCTACAAGTAGTATTTACGAAAACTTAAATAACGTGATAGAAATTAAAAAGGATTGACAAGCATATGTCAATCCTTTTTGTTTAAATGTAATTGTTAAGTACGGCAGATTTAATAGTGTATTCCATATAACCCATTTCATCGTTGAGTGGGGTGTATGCTTTTATAAGGCGGTGTCTGTCGTTTTGGTGGTCCATAGCGTAATAAAGTTCAATAGTGCCACCGCTAAACTTATCGTTTATTGATAGTAAAACTTTTACTACTTGGATTTTGTTTTCAGCGTAAGTAACTTTTTCATCGTTTATAACGTTATCGTAGGTAAAAGTGAAGTTCTTAACGTCAAGTTGGCTATTGTTTGTTGCGGTAGTATACGTCATATCGTGTAACTTTTGAGTTATAACGTCAATAGTTGTAAACGAAAGGGTGTAACTTTCTTTATTATTAAAGTTAATAGCCCTTGGCATAAATGTTAAAAGTTCGTTATCAATGTAAGCATTGTCGTTATAATCTTTATAAACGTTAGTTACGGTTTTTTCTGGTTCGTTTGCTATTTTAGACGTGTAAGTTGTTTGGGCGTTGTTGCCTTTGTATTCAACTTTATAATCATAACTGTAATTTATAAGGGTGTAGGCGTTGTTTAAAAATGCCATCGTGGTTGTAGACGTTGATTTCTTTTCTGAATAAATAGGTGTAAATCCGTTTACTGTAAAGATTGCTTTAGTTGTAAAGTCGTTATCAACCGGTTCAGATTTATCGCCGTAAACGTAGTTGCCGTTAACGTCAAGCGCTGTTTCGTAAACGTAGTTATCGCCGTCTTTAGAAAGGGTAGTTACGTAAGTACCACTATCGATAACAAATGAAACGTATTTATTCTTTATTTCGGTTGAATTGCTTTCAGTACGGCTAACAACTTTTACGTCGTAAGTGATTTGTTCGTAAATGTTAGACGATGCAGTTGAGTCCTTATACCAGTATTTACCGTCGTAGTTAATAGTGCTTGGCAATCCGCAAGCGGTATTTAAAAGTAAAAAAACCGTTGTTATAATTAAGGTGAGTATTTTTTTCATAATTGCTCCAAATCAATTAAAGTAAGTATATTGTACCACATTATTTTGAAAATGTAAAAACATTTGTATATAATAAAGTTATGTGTTATAATAATTTCACAATTCAACGCTATAAAAGGAGGTCCGCTATGAATATTTATCTTTCGCCACGCTCAAGCGAATGCATTTTGCAAACGGCTAAACTTGCTTTTGAAAAAGCAAAAAAAGAAAATAAAAAAGTTTACGTGTTTGCCGAAGATAAAATTACGCTTAGTTTAGAACTTGAAATCGCTAAACTTTTCGGTGGCGGATTTTGGGATATAGACGTTTTAACCTTTAAAAGATACATTGCTTCAAAGGTTAACTTAGGTATGGTTTTATCTAAAGAGTCTTCCGTTATGGCGGTTAGAAAAATTATTTCCGAAAACGAAAAAGGTCTTAACTGTTTATCGGTATCCGCATCAAAGCCAAACCTTGCTTTAACCCTTTACGAACTTATTTCGCAACTTGAAAGTGCAAAGGTTACCGCTAATGATTTATATTCGCTTATCGAAAAAGAAAACGTGAACGTTTCGGGCGCGCTTTTATTAAAAATTAAAGACGTAGCCTTTATCTACGAAAAATACGAAGAATATTTAAAAGAGTGCAACCTTTACGACGGTAACGACTATTTATCGTTAATGCCAAACCTTGTTTTAAACGATATTGATATTAAAAACGCCGTAGTTATAGTTGCGGGTTTTCCTGCCGTTACAATGCAACGCTATGATATATTTAACGCCCTTAACCAAACGGCAAGTGAATTTATAGCAAGCGTAATTTACGATAAAAATAGCGATTTTTACACTGGCGAAACGTATTTTAGGTTACTTGATATAGATAAAAAAGCAAACGTTATTCCGTTTGACGGCAAACTTTCAAAAGAAGCAGAATTTATAAAGTCTAACCTTTATAGTCCTACGGTATTTAGGCGCGATTTTAACAGCCTTTCAACTGAAAACGTATCCCTTTACGAAGCGTTTACGCCTATGGAAGAAGTTGAAAACGTTGCAAAAAGCATAGTTTACGAAGTTAGTAAAAAGGGCTTAAGGTTTAAAGACGTTTCTGTAATTTTAGGCGATTTAAACGGCTATGCGCCATATCTTAAAAAGTATTTTAAAGAGTATAATATTCCGTACTTTTTAGACGATAACGTTACCTTAAAAGAACACCCTATAACGCTATTTATTTGCGATTACTTTAATCTTTATAGAAAGGGTTTTCATAAAGACGATTTTATAAAATTTATATCGAACGGATTATTCACTACCGATAAAGAACTTTCAAGCGAACTTGCATCTTACGTATTAAAATACTCACTTTCACGCAGTGCGCTTAAAAAACCGTTTGAGTACGAACATGAAAATTTACAAGCCTTTGAACAATTAAGGGCTAAAGTTTTAAAATGCTATTCATTTTTAGAAAAAGCAAGCACGGTTAAAGATTACGTTGAAGCAATAAAACAAACGCTTGACCTTGTTGGCGCGAAAGAAAACGTTAAAATCTTAAGCCAAAAACTTGAAAGCGTAAAAGAACTTGGCATTTTAGACTTTAACGAAAAAGCCTACGATAAAATGATAGATATGCTTACCGAAACCGAAAGGGTAATGGGTTTGGTAAAAATGTCTGTTTTAGATTTTAAAAACGTAATATTAAGTGGTGCGGTGGCTACCATTGTTGGTAAAATTCCGCTTTATAACGATGCCGTTTACGTGGGCGAATGTAAAAGCGTTAGGATAAAAAGCGCAAAAGTTTTATACGCCGTTGGGTTGAACGGCGATATTCCGTTTACAAAAAGTGATACTTCACTTTTATCCGACGGTGACCTTAACGAACTTGACGGCTTTGATATCAAGGTTGAACCTAAAATTTCTATCGTAAACAAGCGTGAAAAGGAAGACGTATGCTTAGCGCTTATTTCCTTTAACAACAAATTAAAATTATCTTATTCAAACGTATCTCCAAGCGGAAACGCTACGTTTAAGTCAGACGTTATTAACTACTTTACTGCAATGTTTAATTTAAAAGCGGAAAGAAGTATTTTCAGCGATGCGCTTACAACGGTTAAGGATAAAGATTACGAAAACTATTTAAATTTAAAATACCTTGCTAAAAAACCATCGATTAGGGCGATTGCCGAATTATCAAACAAACTTAAAAACGGCGATGCTACCGCAAGGGTAGAGATAGCGTCTTTCTACGAAGGCGTAGACGGAATTGACGACGGAACTATAAAAGAAAAATTAGATAAACTTTTAAGTGTAGAAAAACAAGCGAAAGTATTAAAAGATAACCCGTTAAAAACTTTCACAAACGGCTACGTTTCTTCAACGATGCTTGAAAGTTTCTTTGCCTGCCCTTACTTTAACTACGCGCAAAACTTACTTAAACTTAAAGAAACTGAAGTAGGTGAAATGCGTGCCAACGAAACGGGTACTGCGCTTCACTTACTTACCGAACTTTACGTTAAAAACGTAAATGAAGTAACAAATAAAGATACTTCCGACGCGTTAGTTGAACGCTTGATGGCGGAAATTTTATCAAGCGAAGAATATGCAAGATATTTAAATAATCCAATGTATAATTTTACCTTTTCGCAACTTAAAAAGGAAGGTAAAAGGGTTTGCTTTGCAATTTTTACGGCTATACAAAACTCAAGTTTTAAACCTTTTGCTTTAGAAGTATCGTTTGGCGACGGTTGTAGTTATAGCCCTATCGTGTTAAACACTAAAAACGGCGTTTATAAAATTAGGGGTAAGGTGGACAGGCTTGATAAGTACGAAAACAACCTTCGTATTATCGATTATAAAACGGGTAATATAAAGGCGGACGACGAACATTTCTACACCGGCAACAAACTTCAACTTTACCTTTATATGAACGCCTTTATTGACGAAAATTCTAATTCGGCAGGCGTTTACTACTCTCCAGTGCACGACGGTTATAGCGAAACGGCTGATAGAAACTACGTAATGCGCGGTAAAACTGTTTCTGATGAAGAAATCTTAAAAGCAACTGATAACACTTTAAAAGCGGGCGAAAAGAGTGAGTACGTTTCCATAACTTTAAAAAAGAACGGTGAAGTTGATTCCCGTTCAGAATGTTTAACTAAAGAAGAAATGGAAAAATACTTAAAGTACGCTATTAAAATTTCTGAAAAGGGCGTAGAAGAAATATCCTCGGGCTTTATTGAAGCCACCCCGTACGAAGGTAGTTGTACTTATTGTAAATATAACGGTATGTGCGGTTATCACAGCGAAGAATGTAATAAAACGCGTAAAGTAAAAGGCATTACGCCAAAAACTATCGTTGAAGCCGTTGACGAAGGGGGAGAAAACTAATGAAAAACTTAGATTTATATACCGATAGTCAACGAAACGCCATACTTCACGATAACGGCAATATGCTTGTTTCCGCTTCAGCGGGCTCAGGCAAAACGATGGTAGTTATTCAAAGAATTTTAAGGCTTATTACCGAAGGTAACGTTAGTGTTGATAAGATTTTAGCCGTAACCTTTACAAACGCTGCCGCAAGCGAAATGAAAGAAAAACTTAAAAGCGAAATCTTAAAACTTTTAAGTGAAAAAAACGACGCTTTTTTAAAATCTCAACTTGATAAAATCAATACGGCATCAATTTCTACTATCCATTCCTTTTGCTACGATTTAATTAAAAGATACTTTTACGAAATCGGGCTTGACGCTTCGGTTAAACTTGTTGATGAAAAGGAAAACGATAAAATCGCAAGCGAAGCGTTAGATAGTCTTTTCGATAGGCTTTACGAAGAAAACAACCAAGACTTTTTTGAAACTCTTACCTACTTTACTAAAAAGCGCAAAGACGGTTATTTGCGTTCGCTTATCCTTTCACTTTATAAGTTTAGCGATAGTGAAAGTGATTTAAACGAAGTTTACCGCATAACTAAAACCACACACGAAAACGTTTACGACCTTATGTTTAACAAGGTATTTAAAAAGGCGGTTTTAGAACTTAACGGTGCGCAAAATTTACTTACCGCCGTTATAAATTCGTTTAGCGTTGATGAAAAGCGAAAAGGTTTTTCAATAGCATTAAACGAAAAATTAAACGCGTTAAAAGATGCAAAAACCCCTGAAGAATTTATAGAACTTTACGAAACGGGCAAGGTTTCGCTTCCGTCAAGCAAAGTTTTAGAAGTTGAAGCAACCGATAACTTAAAATACGTTTACGCGCTTATTAACGATATTTGTGGTGAAGTAAAATCGGCTTTTTCTTGCAGTAGAGAAGAAATCGAAACAAAGGCAAAAAAAGGTTTAAGCGTTGTAGAAAAACTTTTTAATCTTACAACGGAATTTAAAAACGAATATCAAAACTTAAAAACGGAAAACAACGTTGTAGATTTTTCCGATTTACAAAAGTACGCGTTAAAACTTTTAGAAAACGAAAGCATCTTAAAAGACGTTAAATCGCGCTATGAATACATTTTCGTTGACGAATACCAAGACGTAAACGATATTCAAGAAAGGCTTGTAAATTTAATATCGTCAAATAATCTTTTTATGGTAGGCGATAGCAAGCAAAGCATTTACGCGTTTAGGGGCTGTAACCCTAAATTCTTTATAGAAAAATACAAAAACTATACCGAAGAACAAGGCGGGAAAGCAATTTCGCTTGACAATAACTTTAGAAGTTCTTCATCGGTAATAAATACTGTAAACAATATCTTTAGCGACGTATTTACTCAAGATTTTAGCGGGCTTGACTATGCTAAAAACCCTATGATTTACGGCGAACTTTATAAAAATTATAAAGGCAAAGCAGTTTATCACTTAATAAATGACAAGCCTAAAATTAAAGAAGAAAACCAAGTTAAAGGCGTGTATTCCGTTATCGAAAATTATAATCCTAAAACTACTAAGGAATACGGCGAAGAAGAAGGCTTAGTGGTAAATCTTATCAACGATATAGTTGGTAAAGAGTATTACGACATAAAAGAAAAAGATGAAAACAAGCGCATTAAAAAGTTTACCTACGGCGATATTTGCATTTTAGCGCGCTCAAACAACGGGCTTGTAACAAGCGTTCTTTCTGCGCTTAGGGATAGTAATATTCCAACTACCGTTGGCGGTAAAAAAAGCATAGGCGAATACCCTGAAGTAAAAGTTTTAATTAGCCTTGTATCCGCCCTTTGCTTTATCAATCAAGATATTCCGCTTGCAACGATAATGCTTAACCTTTGGGATTTTACTGAAGAAGAATTAACTATTATCCGTGAAAAGCGTGGTAGAAACCAAAGTTTTTACGAAAGTGTTAAAGCCCTTTCTACTGGCGGTAGCGAACTTAGTAATAAACTTAATAACTTCCTTTTAGATTTTGATAGAATTAGGCTCATTGCAGAATTCGTTTCCGCTAACGAAATATTAACTAAAGTGGTTAGCGAAACAGAGTGGGACGCTAAACTTTTATCACAGCCTTTTGGCGTTGAAAAACTCAAACGCGTAGAAAGGTTTATCGCGGAAAGTATTATCGGCGAAAACAAAATGAACGTTAAAGAGTTTAACGATTATATCGCAAAATCAGTTGAAGATATAACCGTTACCGAAGTTGCCGGTGATGACACCGTTAAGTTTATGACTGAGCATTCTTCAAAGGGCTTAGAATATCCTTGCGTTATTGTAATAGGCAACGATACAACCTTTAATTCAAGCGACGTAAAATCAACGTTTATTCTTGATAGAGACTACGGTATTGTAACTAAAATTTATAATCCCGACACAATGATTATAGAAGACAACCCTGTTGCAAGCGTAATTAAAGCCGAATATAAAATTAAACGCGCTGTTGAAGAAGCAAGAGTGCTTTACGTTGCGCTTACAAGGGCCAAGTGTGAACTTCACGTAATAGCCCGCGCTAAAAACGTAAAAGAACTTCGCGAACCGTCGTTATTTACTAAGGCAAACAAACCAAGCGACTTTTTATCGCAAAGGGATACTGAGTGTGTTTTTTATAACGGCGAAGATTTAGTTCTTACCGTTGATTCTCAAGGCGTGGCGGTTGCGGGTAATAAAATCAACGAAAACTTATCAAGTATGATAAGGGAAAACTTAACCTATACCTATCCGCATTTAAACGATACGGTAATACCGCTTAAAACTTCCGTTAGCGACGTAAACAATAACTTAGAAGACGAATACTTTAAAACGATTACTATCTTTACAAGCGACAATGCCGAAAGGGGTACAGCGTATCACAAAGTTTTAGAAAAAATCAATTTCTACGCGGAAGATTTATCTACCGAAATTGATAAAGTATTAAACGGTGGCGATTTTACCGAAAGGGAAAAGTCTTTTATAGATAAAGCAAAAGTTTTAGAAATTTTAAGTATGGAAATCTTTAAGCAAATTAAAGATTACTCCCTTTTTAAAGAAAAGAAATTCTATTGCTTGGTAGACGGCACTGACCTTGGTTATTTATCTAGCCAAAAAGTGCTTGTTCAAGGTATTATCGACCTTCTTTGCGAAAAGGATAACGAAATAATACTAATCGACTATAAACTTTCTTCGATTGAAAGCGATATAGACCTTATTAAAAAATACAAAATGCAACTTCTTCTTTATAAGCGTGCAGTAGAAACTATAACTGGTAAAAAGGTTACTAAAACTTACCTTATCAACATTTTACAAAATAGAATTGTTGAATTATAGTATAAAAATACAAAAAGGTGGCAATACACCTTATATGGAAGTTTATTTATCATTTTTAAAAACTTATATTTTCGGCAAGTGGTATAATTATATTTCACTTGCCGTTTTATGTTTATTAATTGTAAGTAATATTTTGCTTGTTATTTGTTTTTTTACACTAAAAGGAAACAAGAAAAAGCAAGTTAAAGAAAATACCGATATAAAAACCGATTACGGCTTATCTATTCAGCGCGCGGTAGAGCATATTAAAAGTACAGAAGAGCCACCGCAAGTTTTTAGTGGTTACGTTGACGTTTCTTATATAAAAACGTTAATCAACACATTAAAAACCAATAATTTAACTGAAGCAGATAAACAAGACCTTGAAGAGTTTGAAGTATATCTTCTAAACTTTATAAATCGCCAACCAACAAACGCCGAAAGGCAAGAATTATCTAATAAACTTGGTGGACTTATAAAAAAATTAGCAAAATACGCTTAAATATAAACAAAAATCCACACTTATTACTTCTTCACTATTACCTATTACTTCAAAAAAAGCCTATCAAAATGTTGTTAGGCTTTTTTAATTGCTTGCTTTTAAAAATTTAAAGTAGTATAATTAAAAAATCAATAAAAAAGTTATCACTTTTAAAGGGGATTTTTTAATATGGAAGAAACGCTTACAACCACTCAACCTAAAAAGAAAAAACTTAACTTCCTACCTATACTTATGTGTTGGATAGCCTACACTTCTGCCTACATCGGTAGATTTAGTTACGCGTCTAACATTATATCTATCGAAAAATTATATGGTGTTCTTCACGCAGATGCAGGGCTTGTTTCAACCTTTTTCTTTTTCGCGTATGGCGCTGGTCAAATAATCAACGGTATTTTTAATAAAAGATATAATAAAAAGTACGTTATGGCGGGTGCGCTTATCGTATCAAGTATTATCAACTTTTTATTCTTCTTAGGTGTTCCGTTTGAATTATTAAAATATTTATGGCTTATAAACGGTATTGCTCAATCAGTTTTATGGCCTTGCTTGATTTCGCTTTTAAGTGAAACCCTTAAAAAAGAAGACTTGCCAAGCGCGTTAGTAGTTTTATCAAGTACCGTTGCTTTAGGTACTTTCTTAGCCTACGGCGCAAGCGCGTTATTTACCCTTTTCGGCGTATTCCAATTCACCTTCTTGTTTGGCACTATCGCAATGACTATCGTTGCGGTTATATGGGTTATAAACTACAACAAGGCTTTCGTTATTAACGTTGAAAGGGAAGTAGTTGTAAGTGATAATCAAACTTCTACTCAAGTAAAAGGTGGTGGCTTATTTACAAAGGCTATTCTTCCGTTACTTTTAGTGCTTTGCTTATGCGCTATTATCGATAACCTTGTTAAAGACGGTTTAAACACTTGGGTTCCATCAATCTTAAAAGAAAAGTTTAATCTTGACGACAGTTTATCTATCATTTTAACTTTAGTTCTTCCTATACTTGGTTTCTTTGGCGGTTCGTGCAACCCATATCTTGAAAAGAAATTAAAATCTTTCGTACCACTTTTAGGTTTTTGGTTTTTACTTACCGCAATATTTACCCTTATAGTAATACTTTTCCTTGATATTTCGTGGGTTGTAGTTTTACTTTCTTTCGGTTTAATTTCACTTTTCACACACGGTGCAAACGGTGTAATTACTGGTATGGCTCCACTTTATATGCGTGATAAAATTAGCAATTCCGGTATGCTTGCGGGCGTTTTAAACGGCTGTTGCTACGTAGGTAGTACGATTAGTTCTTACGGTCTTGGCATCATTGCAGACAACTTTAGTTGGAACGGCGTGTTCATTTTATTACTTGTTGTTTCGTGTGTTCCTATCGTTGTTACCGGCGTTATGACGGTAGTAAAAATGATAAAAGGCAAAAAAACCGCAAAAAATTCTTAAAAAATTTGTAGTTTTTCGTGTATAACACTTGATTTATTTGTAATTTTACTATATTATATTAAAAATATATTTTTAAGGAGAAAATTATGGCAACTTTTATTCAAGAACCATCACATACGTTTACAGAGTATCTTTTAATCCCTGGTTATTCTTCAGCGGACGCGATACCAAGTAACGTTAGTTTAAAAACTCCACTTGTAAGATTTAAAAAAGGTGAAGAACCTGCAATTTCAATGAATATCCCTATGGTATCGGCAATTATGCAATCGGTATCGGGCGACAAACTTGCCATTGCACTTGCAACCGAAGGTGGCGTTTCGTTCATTTATGGTTCACAAACAATTGAAGATGAAGCCGCAATGGTAGCAAGGGCTAAAAACTACAAAGCAGGCTTTGTAAAAAGTGATTCAAACCTTTCACCTGACTCTACTTTAGCCGACGTTATCGCTTTAAAGGAAAAAACTGGTCACTCAACGGTTGCCGTTACTAAAGACGGTACTCCTGACGGTGAACTTGTTGGTATCGTTACAAGCCGTGACTACCGCGTTAGCAGAATGAGTCCTGACGTAAAAGTTTCTTCGTTTATGACTCCTTTTGATAAACTTATCACTGCAAAAGAAGGCACTACTTTAAAAGAAGCAAACGATATTATTTGGGATAATAAGTTAAACTCACTTCCTATTATCACCGAAGATAGAAAACTTTGCTATTTCGTATTTAGAAAAGACTATGATAGCCACAAACAAAACCCTAACGAACTTTTAGATTCTAAAAAGAGATACGTTGTTGGTGCTGGTATCAATACAAGAGACTATAAGGATAGAGTTCCTGCCCTTGTTAACGCTGGTGCAGACGTTCTTTGTATCGATTCATCTGAAGGTTTTTCTGAATGGCAAAAATTAACGCTTGCTTGGATTAAAGAGCAATATGGCGACAAGGTTAAAGTTGGCGCTGGTAACGTTGTTGACGCTGAAGGCTTTAGATTTTTAGCAGACTGCGGTGCTGACTTTATTAAAGTTGGTATCGGTGGCGGTTCTATCTGTATCACAAGGGAAACTAAAGGTATCGGTAGGGGTCAAGCAACTGCACTTATCGAAGTATGTAAAGAAAGAGATAAATACTTTGAAGAAACAGGTATTTACGTTCCTGTTTGTTCAGACGGCGGTATCGTTTACGACCACCACATTACTTTAGCGCTTGCTATGGGTGCTGACTTTGTAATGCTTGGTAGATATTTCGCAAGGTTCGATGAAAGCCCAACTAACAAAGTTATGATTGGCGGTAACTACTTCAAAGAATACTGGGGCGAAGGCTCTGCAAGGGCAAGAAACTGGCAAAGATACGACCTTGGTGGCGATAAAAAATTATCGTTTGAAGAAGGCGTTGACTCATACGTTCCTTACGCTGGTAAACTTAAAGATAACGTTGCAATTTCACTTTCTAAAGTAAAATCAACAATGTGCAACTGCGGTGCGTTATCTATTAAAGAATTACAACAAAAAGCAAAACTCACACTTGTTTCTGCAACAAGTATCGTAGAAGGTGGCGCTCACGACGTAATTCCAAAGGAAAAGACACAAACAATTAAATAAAATGTCTACTACGTAACGTCTAATTGATTTTTGAACGGCAAAACACGATAAAATACTTCGCGTTTCCTTCAGTTACGTACCCTACAGGTACGCGCCTTCATGAGAACGCTTGTCTTTTCCCGCGTTTTATCCGCCAAAGCGCAAACGCTAATCAATTATCCGTTAGCTTCGTAGCCATAAAATAAAACGCAAAAATAACGGCAAAACAACGCTAAAAAATCGGTGCGTCGGGGACGCCGCACCCTACGGCGTTTCCTTCAGTTTAACAAATATTAAAACGCTCAACCTTTAGTTAGGTTGGGCGTTAAATTTTTATTATATAAAAATATTTTGCCGATAAAAGTAAAATCGTTGACATATCATAGCGATTGTGCTAAGATATTATAGTAATATCTTTAAGTACGATACAGAGATGTCGGCAAGATAGAATTTATATCCCATAAGTATAAGTTTTTTTGTCTGCCGTTTTTTATGGGCAGACTTTTTTGTAAGGAGTAATTATGAACGTTTTAGGCTTAAAATCGTTAAATATATCTAAAAATATACTTGATGATAAACGTTTTTCTTCCTTTGTTGCTTTGCCCGGTTTTTGTGATGTACACGTACATTTTAGAGAGCCGGGATTTTCATATAAAGAAACTATAAAATCGGGCTCACTTGCGGGTGCAAACGGCGGGTATACTTCGGTATGTACAATGCCAAACCTTAACCCAGTACCAGATAGTATAGAAAATTTACAAATTCAACTTGACGCTATTAAAAAGGACGCGGTGATAGAAGTTATCCCTTACGGCGCTATCACGGTAGGGCAAAAGGGCGAAGAACTTGCCGATATGCAAGGTATGGCGTCAAAAGTAGTTGCTTTTTCAGACGACGGTAGGGGCGTTCAGTCAACCGAAATGATGAAAAACGCAATGCTTTTAGCAAAAAGCCTTGATAAAATTATCGTTGCGCATTGCGAAGATAACTCACTTTTAAACGGCGGTTATATCCACGATGGTGAGTACGCTAAAATAAACGGACACAAAGGTATTTGCAGTGAAAGTGAATGGGGGCAAATTAAAAGGGATATCGAACTTGTTAAAGAAACTGGCGTAAAATATCACGTTTGCCACATTTCAACTAAAGAAAGCGTTGAACTTATCCGCCAAGCCAAAAAGGAGGGCGTTGATATCACTTGCGAAACTGCACCGCACTACCTTATCTTTAACGATATGATGCTTAAAGATAGCGGGGATTATAAAATGAACCCACCTATCCGCGCGGAAGAAGATAGGCTTGCTCTTATTGAAGGTATAGTTGACGGCACTATCGATATGATAGCAACCGACCACGCACCGCACTCATTAGAAGAAAAATCAAAGGGCTTAAAGGGTAGTTTAAACGGTATAGTAGGGCTTGAAACGGCTTTTTCTATCTTGTACACACACTTAGTTAAAAAAGGTATTATCACCCTTGAAAAATTAGTTGATTTAATGTCAACAAATCCAAGAAAAAGATTTAATATCCCGCTCAACGGCTACTGTGTTTGGGATTTAGATAAAAAGTATTTAGTAAACGAAAACAACTTTAAAAGTATGGGTAAAAGTTGTCCTTTTAAAGGCTTAGAAGTTTACGGCGAACTTAAAACTGTTGTAATCAACGATGAAATCGTTTCCATATAAGGAGAAAAATTATGGCTAAAAGAAAAGATATAAAAAAGATACTTATTATAGGTTCGGGCCCTATCGTTATCGGTCAAGCGGCAGAATTCGACTATGCAGGTACTCAAGCGTGTTTATCGCTTAAAGAAGAAGGTTATGAAGTAATTCTTGTAAACTCTAACCCTGCAACCATTATGACGGATACTACCATTGCTGATAAGGTTTATATGGAACCGTTAACTTTAGAATACGTTGCTAAAATTTTAAGGTATGAAAGACCAGACGCTATCCTTCCTGGCATCGGCGGTCAAACTGGTTTAAACCTTGCTATGCAACTTGAAAAGAAGGGTATTTTAAAGGAATGTGGCGTTGAACTTTTAGGTACTTCAAGCGAATCTATTGAACGCGCTGAAGATAGAGAACTTTTTAAAGAACTTTGTGTTAGCATTGGCGAACCTACAATTCCATCTGAAATAACTTACGACCTTGAACAAGCAAAAGAAGCGGCTAAAAGAATAGGCTACCCTGTTGTTTTAAGACCTGCCTTTACTTTAGGTGGTACTGGTGGCGGTTTCGCAAGCGATGAAAACGAACTTGAAGAAATAGGTATCAACGCGTTTAAACTTTCGCCTGTACACCAAGTTCTTATTGAAAAGAGTGTTAAAGGCTATAAAGAAATTGAATTTGAAGTAATGCGCGACGCTAACGATACCGCTATTACCATTTGCGGTATGGAAAACGTTGACCCCGTTGGCGTACACACTGGCGATAGCATTGTAGTTGCACCTATTATGACTCTTTCTAAAGAAGATGAGTTAATGCTTAAAAACAGTGCTCTTAAAATTATTAGAGAACTTAAAATCAACGGTGGTTGTAACGTTCAATTTGCCCTTAACCCACACACTTCTGAATATTATTTAATTGAAGTAAACCCAAGGGTATCTCGTTCATCGGCTCTTGCATCAAAAGCAAGTGGCTATCCTATTGCAAGGGTAACTGCTAAAATTGCCGTTGGTATGATGCTTGATGAAATTAAAATTGCAAACACGAACGCGTCGTTTGAACCTGAACTTGACTACGTAATTGCAAAATTACCACGCTTCCCATTTGATAAATTTGCAACCGCAACAAACAAACTTGGCACACAAATGAAAGCAACGGGCGAAGTAATGGGTATCGGTTCTAACCTTGAAGAAGCCTTACTTAAAGGTATTCGTTCGCTTGAAGTTGGCGCTAACCATATTTATCACTCTAAATTTGATAATATGAGCGTTGATGAACTTCTTGAATATATTAAAGAATTCCGTTCAGACAACGTTTTTGCTATTGCCGAACTTATATATCACGGTGTTTCGCTTGAAAAACTTCACGAAATAACAATGATTACGCCTTTCTTCTTACAAGCGTTTAAAAACATTATCGATATGGAAGAAGTACTTCGCGTAAATAAAGATAACGAAACGCTTATCAAAGCAAAGAAGATGGGCTTTAGCGATAAATACATCTCAAAACTTTGGAAATGCGGGGAACTTGACGTATACGAAATGCGTAAGAAAATAAATCTTTTCCCTGTATTTAAAATGGTTGATACTTGCCATACTGGCGCTTACATACCTTACTTCTATTCTTCATACACTGGTGAAAACGCATCGCGTTTAACAAATAAAAAGAAAATAGTAGTTTTAGGTGCAGGCCCTATCCGTATCGGTCAAGGCGTAGAGTTTGACTATTCTACCGTTCACGCTGTATCAACTATTAAAAATAGCGGTTATGAAGCAATTATTATCAACAATAACCCTGAAACAGTTTCTACTGACTACACTACTGCTGATAAACTTTACTTTGAACCATTAACGCCGGAAGACGTTATGAATATCGTAGAGTTTGAAAAACCTGAAGGCGTAGTTGCATCGCTTGGTGGTCAAACTGCTATCAACCTTGCAGACCCACTTCATAAACGCGGTGTAAAAATCATCGGTACTGACTGTGAAGCCATTGACCGCGCTGAAGATAGAAACGCCTTTGAAAATCTTCTTAACGAATTAAATATTCCAAGGGCAAAGGGTAAAGCCGTAACTAAGATTGAAGACGGTATCAACGCCGCAAGGGAAATCGGTTATCCTGTACTTGTTCGTCCAAGTTTCGTACTTGGCGGTAGAGCAATGCAAATCGTTGCCGACGAAGAAGGTTTAAAACACTACCTTAAAACTGCCGTTGAAATTGATGAAGATAAACCGGTACTTGTTGATAAATATATTCAAGGTAAAGAAGTTGAAGTTGATGCTATTTGCGACGGTATCGACGTATTCGTTCCTGGTATTATGGAACTTGTTGAAAGAACGGGTATCCACTCAGGCGATAGTATTAGCGTATATCCTACCTTCAGTATTTCTGACAAAGTAAAAGGTATTATTCTTCAATACGCTAAAAAACTTGGTCTTGGCATAGGCATTAAAGGTTTATACAATATTCAATTCATCGTTGATGAAAACGACGACGTATATATTATCGAAGTAAACCCACGTTCTTCAAGAACTGTTCCTTTCCTTTCGAAAGCAACGGGCTACAGTTTAGCGGATATTGCTACTGAAGTTATTATGGGTAAAACCCTTAAAGAGCAAGGCATTTTCACTATCTATCCAAACGAAAAAAATCGTTGGTACGTAAAAGTTCCGGTATTTTCGTTCAATAAACTTCGTGGTTTAGATGCTTACCTTTCGCCAGAAATGAAATCAACAGGTGAAGCAATCGGTTACGACGATAAACTTAACCGTGCCCTTTATAAAGCACTTCAAGCATCGGGTATGAGCGTACTTAATTATGGTACCGTACTTGTAACCGTTGCGGATAAAGATAAAGACGAAGCATTGCCACTTGTTAGAAAATTCTACAACCTTGGTTTTAATATCGTTGCAACTGAAGGCACTGCAAAATTCCTTAAAAATAACGGTATAAGAACGCGTGTAGTTAAAAAACTTTCAGACGGTTCTGATGAAATTTTAGAATGGATAAGGCAAGGCTTTATCAGTTACGTTATCAACACTAAAGACGTTAACTCTAAAGGTCAAAACACGGATGGTACTGAAATTCGCCGTGCGGCAACTGAAAACAACGTAACAATATTCACTGCACTTGACACCGTAAAGGTTTTACTTGACGTATTAGAAGAAATAACCCTTTCGGTTTCAACTATCGATGCGTAATTTTAATAAAGGTAAGACATGAAACAAAGTTATTTTTCAATAATAAACAACGTTAAACTCACCGAAAGCGTTTATAAAATGACGCTTAAAGGTGACGTTAGCGATATAACTAAACCAGGTCAGTTTGTAAATATTAAACTTGACGGATTGTTTTTACGTAGGCCTATTTCCGTTAACGATATTAGCGCCGATACCTTAACTATCATTTATAAAGTGGTAGGTAAAGGTACTGAGCAACTTGCAAGTATGCAATCGGGCGAACTTGATATTTTAACTGGTCTTGGAAACGGTTACGATATAGATAAATCTGGGGATAACCCACTTCTTATCGGCGGAGGCGTAGGCGTTCCACCACTTTATCTTCTTGCTAAACAACTTTTAAGCCAAGGCAAAAAGGTTACTGTTATTTTAGGTTTTAATAAGGCTGAAGAAGTATTTTACGCTAAAGAGTTTGAAGATTTAGGTTGTAAGGTAATAGTAACTACCGTTGACGGCAGTTTAGGCGTTAAAGGTTTTGTTACAAGCGCTATGGATAATTTAGAATATTCGCATATCTATACTTGCGGACCAGAACCTATGCTTAAAAGCGTTTATAAAATTGCAAAAACAAGCGGTCAGTTCAGTTTTGAAGAAAGAATGGGTTGCGGTTTTGGTGCGTGCATGGGTTGTTCGTGCAAAACTTTATACGGAAATAAGCGTATTTGTAAAGACGGCCCAGTTCTTTTCAAGGAGGAAATTATATGGGAAAATTAAACGTAAACCTTCTTGGTATAGAACTTGATAACCCTATTATTCCCGCAAGCGGAACTTTTGGCTATGGCTATGAATTTAACGAATTTTACGATATCAATATGCTTGGTACGTTTTCGTTTAAAGGCACTACTAAAGATGCAAGGTTTGGTAACCCAACCCCAAGAATAGCCGAATGTACGTCTGGTATGATAAACGCGGTAGGGCTTCAAAACCCGGGCGTAGATAAAGTTATAGCCGAAGAATTACCTAAACTTAAAAAGGTATTCAATAAAAAAGTAATGGCAAACGTAAGCGGTTTTTCAGTAGAAGACTACGCTTACACTTCAAGTTTACTTGATAAAGAAGACATTGTAGGTTGGCTTGAAGTAAACGTTTCTTGCCCTAACGTACACGGTGGAGGTATGAGTTTTGGTACTGACACAAAAGCCGTTAGCGAAGTTGTAAAAGCGGTAAAAAAGGTAACTACAAAACCTATTATTATGAAACTTTCGCCAAATGTAACGGATATCGTATCGATAGCCAAAGCGTGTGAAGATGCAGGTGCAGACGGCATAAGTTTAATAAACACACTTTTAGGTATGCGCATTAACTTAAATAACAGAAAACCCGTTATTGCAAACAAAATGGGCGGTTTTTCGGGCGATGCAATATTCCCTGTTGCCGTAAGAATGGTTTACCAAGTAGCAAAAGCGGTAAATATCCCTGTTGTTGGTATGGGCGGTGTTTCTTCTGCCGAAAACGTTATCGAAATGATGATGGCGGGCGCAACTGCAGTTGAAGTAGGCGCTTATAACCTTATTAACCCTTACGCTTGTAAAGAAATCATTGAAGACTTGCCAAGGGTTATGGAAAAATATAAAATCAATTCTTTAAAAGAAATTATAGGAGTGGTAGAATAATGGCTAAAGACGTAATTATTGCTTGCGATTTTGAATCAAAAGAAAAAGTTTTAAACTTTTTAGATAAGTTTGAAGGCAAAAAGCCTTTCGTTAAAATCGGCATGGAACTTTACTATGCAGAAGGTCCAGAAATCGTTAAGGAAATCAAAAAACGCGGACACAAAATCTTTTTAGATTTAAAACTTCACGATATTCCTAACACAGTTAAAAAATCAATGGCGGTTTTATCAAGGCTTGACGTTGATATGTGTAACCTTCACGCCGGCGGAACTATCAATATGATGAAAGCGGCACTTGAAGGCTTAACAAGACCCGACGGCACACGTCCACTTTTAATTGCCGTAACTCAACTTACTTCAACCGATGAAGAAAGTATGAAAAAAGACCTTCTTATCGATAAACCTATCGATGAAGTAGTTATGCACTATGCTAAAAACACTATGCTTGCAGGACTTGACGGCGTTGTTTGTTCGCCACTTGAAGCGGGCAAAGTACACAGCGTTTGCGGTGACAACTTTATTACCGTTACTCCAGGCGTAAGGCTTGAAGGTGGTGACGTTGGCGACCAAAAACGTGTAACTACACCTAAAAAAGCAAGGGAACTTGGCTCTGACTATATCGTAGTAGGTAGACCTATCACTGCAAGTGAAGACCCTGTTTCTGCTTACGAAAGATGTGTTAAAGAATTCTTAGGAGAATAATTATGGAAAACATTCAAAAACTTATTGCAAAAGACTTACTTAAAATCAAAGCGGTTTTCTTCCGTCCAGACGAACCTTTTACTTGGGCAAGTGGTATTAAAAGCCCAGTTTATTGCGATAACCGTTTAACTTTAACTTCAGTAGACGTTAGAAACGACGTTGAAAACGCTATTGCTGAAACAATCAAAGCAAACTATCCTGACGTAGAAGTGTTAATGGGTACGTCTACAGCGGGTATTGCGCACGCTGCTATCGTTGGCCACATTATGGCACTCCCTATGGGTTACGTTCGCTCAGGCGCTAAAGACCACGGCAGACAAAACCAAATTGAAGGTCGCCTTGAAAAAGGTCAAAAGGTAGTAGTTGTTGAAGATTTAATTTCAACAGGCGGTTCTGTTATTGAAGTAGTTAACGTTTTAAGGGAAGCAGGCGCTGAAGTTTTAGGCGTTGTAAGTATCTTCACTTACGGTATGCAAAAAGGTTTAGATAGATTAAGTGAAGCAAGCGTTAAAAATATTTCTCTTACTAACTTTGACGTAATTGCTAAAACTGCTGCAGAAGAAGGTTACATCAAAGAAGAAGACATTGCTAAACTTATCGCGTTTAGAAACAATCCATCAGATGAAAGTTGGATTAAAAGGGGTTAATTTATGAGAAGTGTTATTGATATCGTTGATTTATCGGTAGAAGAAGTAAACGACCTTTTAGCCGTAGCAACCGATATTTCTAAACATCCAAAAAAATACAGTAAAAAATGCAAGGGTAAAAAACTTGGCGCGTTATTCTTTGAACCGTCTACAAGAACAAGGCTTTCTTTTGAAGCGGCAATGATAGAACTTGGAGGTAGCGCTATAGGTTTTTCTTCGCCAAGCAGTACGTCGTCATCAAAAGGTGAAAGCGTAGCGGATACCGCTAAAGTTGTTAGCAACTACGTGGATATTATCGCTATGCGCCACCCGCAAGAAGGCGCACCACTTGTTGCTTCGCTTAACGCTACAATTCCTGTTATCAATGCAGGCGATGGTGGACACTGTCACCCTACTCAAACAATGGCGGACTTACTTACCATTAAAACAGAAAAGGGTAGGCTTGATAACTTTACTATCGGTTTTTGCGGAGATTTAAAGTACGGTAGAACGGTGCACTCTCTTTTAAGCGCACTTGCAAGATATAACGGCGTTAAAGTAGTTTTAATTTCGCCAGAAGAACTTAAACTTCCATCTTACGTTAAGTACGACGTTTTAGAAAAATATGGTATGGAATACGTAGAAACTACTAATCTTGAAGAAGCGCTTCCTAACTTAGACGTATTGTATATGACGCGTATTCAACAAGAACGTTTTAGCGACCAAGCCGAATACGAAAGATTAAAAGATAGTTACGTTTTAACACTTGAAAAGTTAAATACCGCAAAAGAAGATACAATCGTACTTCACCCGCTTCCAAGGGTAAACGAAATTAGCGTTGACGTTGACGATGACAAAAGGGCTTGCTATTTCAAGCAAGTTTTAAACGCTAAATATATGCGTATGGCGTTGATTTTAAAACTTTTAGACCTTGCTAAAAAGGATAAATCTAAATTTACAATCGACACTAACGGCCTTGTTTACAATAAATACAAATGCACTAACAAAAGGTGCATTACAAAAACCGAACAAGAACTTCCGCAAATCGCAAAACAAGCGGACGGCACAGTATGTAGATGTATTTATTGTGATAAGACAGTTAATAAATAGGCTTTTCAGTTTCTTCTAATTGATTTTTGAACGGCAAAACACGGAAAAATCCTTTGCGTTTTGTTCAGTTACAGACCGCACGGGTATGCGCCTTCACAATAACGCGTGTCTTTTTTCGCGTTTTATCCGCCAAAGCGCTAACGCTAATCAATTATTTTCAACTTTAAAGCCAAAAGAATAAAACACTCACTTTCGCTTGACATTTAGTTAAAGTAGTGTTATTATTAAAAAAACCGATGAGAAAGAGTAAGTAGATAGTACACCTTTTATCAAAGAGAGTTGCAAGTTGGTGAGATTGCAATTAAAAGATATTATTGAATGGACTTTCGAGGGCGAACAGAACGGGTCTTACCTTAGTATGCAAGACGGAGTTAAAACTCTCCGTAACAAAAAGTTGGCGTATGTTAGTACGTAAAAGCGGACGCGTTTAGCGTCAAGCCGGGTGGCACCGCAGGTTTAATCAATCCTGTCCCAGCAGATTACTGTTATCGTGGGACGGGATTTTTTTGTTCCATCGCCCCACACAAGGAGAAAAGATTATGAAAACAGAAAAAATACCTTACAAAATTTATCTTGAAGAAAGTGAAATGCCAAAGGCTTGGTATAACCTTCGTGCGGATATGAAAATTAAACCCGCACCGCTTCTTAACCCAGAAACTTTAAAGCCAATGACTTTAGATGAACTTTCAAACGTTTTTTGTACGGAACTTGCAAAACAAGAACTTGACGACGATAACGCTTACATTGAAATCCCTCAAGAAATTAGGGACTTTTACAAAATGTATAGACCTGCTCCACTTGTTAGGGCATACTGTTTAGAAGAAAAATTAAAAACTCCCGCTAAAATTTATTATAAGTTTGAAGGTAATAACACAAGCGGTAGCCATAAACTTAATTCGGCAATCGCGCAAGCGTATTACGCTAAAAAGCAAGGCTTAACTGGTGTTACTACTGAAACGGGCGCTGGTCAATGGGGTACGGCTTTATCTATGGCTTGTTCTTACTTTGACCTTGACTGTAAAGTGTATATGGTTAAATGTTCTTACGAACAAAAACCTTTTAGGCGTGAAGTTATGAAGGTTTACGGCGCGTCTGTTACCCCATCGCCTTCAATGGAAACTGAAGTTGGTAGAAAAATTAATGAGGAACACCCAGGCACTACTGGTAGTTTAGGTTGCGCTATTTCTGAAGCGGTTGAAAAAGCCGTAAATACTGACGGATATCGTTACGTTTTAGGTAGCACTTTAAACCACGTATTACTTCATCAATCAATTATCGGTTTAGAAGCCAAAGTTGCTATGGATAAATACGGCATTAAGCCTGATATCATTATCGGTTGCGCTGGTGGCGGTTCTAACCTTGGCGGTTTAATTTCACCGTTTATGGGCGAAAAATTAAGGGGCGAAAAAGATTATAAATTTATTGCCGTTGAACCTGCATCTTGCCCAAGTATGTCAAGGGGTACTTTTAGTTACGACTATTGCGATACTGGTAGAATTTGTCCACTTGCTAAAATGTATACGCTTGGCCACGATTATATCCCTGCATCTTCACACGCGGGCGGTTTAAGATACCACGGTATGAACCCTATTTTATCTGAACTTTGTCACGAAGGTTTAATTGAAGCCGTTTCAGTTAAACAAACTGAAGTGTTTGAAGCGGCAGAATTCTTTGCAAGAACAGAAGGTACTTTACCTGCACCTGAAAGTAGCCACGCTATCAAGGCTGCTATTGACGAAGCAATTAAGTGTAGGGAAACAGGCGAAGAAAAAACTATTTTATTCGGCTTAACTGGTACTGGCTACTTTGATATGCTTGCTTACGAAAAATTCCACAACAAGCAAATGTCTGACTACGTTCCAACCGATGAAGAATTAAAAGTTTATAGCGATAAACTTCCTAAAATTTAAAAACAAATAATAAAAGGAATTGCAATTGCAATTCCTTTTTTTGTTGAATTATATAGTTTATTTAAGTTTTATTACCGCATAAGCAGGTCTTGAAAGAGTTGCCACTTTTAATACGCTATCTTCTAAGTTGAAAAGAACGCCGTCATCACTTGCTATAAGCATTTCTGCTTCCGTATAGTTATCAGGTAATTTCCAAGCGATTTCGCCTTTAGAGTATGGTTCAAAAAGGCAAATAGCGTAAGCGTTGCCGTTAGGTGATTTTACGTAAAAGCCTGTTTCCTTAAAGCCGTTAGGCGTGTTGCCCATAGGCGTTACAAAACTATTAGTAAAGTCATCGCGGATATCTTTATAAACTTTTATAATCTTTTGAAGTTTTTCAACAGACTCTAAAGAAAGTGAAGATAATTCCATCCACATAAGCGGGTTAGAAATCATTACCGATGCAAATAAGTAATCGATAGGGTAAACTGATGGGCGTAAACTATTGCCTTTATACTTTTCATCGAATAAACCGTTGTTAGTTACTTCAAATTGAAATCTTCTTGTAGGGAACAACTTAGATAAATTCCAAAGTCCCCTTAAAGTAAGGTGTGGATAGTACGTTGTAGATTTTAAATATCTATTTTCAACGAAAAGGGTAGATGCTTCAGGGTGGATATAGTAGCCAAAACGCCTACTGTTTGTTATATCCATATTGAGTTTAACTTTGCCGTTTGATTCATCTTTAACCTTTTTAACGAAGTTATAAATATTGTTTTCG
This sequence comes from Christensenellaceae bacterium, assembly GCA_045613025.1. GTDB lineage: Bacteria > Bacillota > Clostridia > Christensenellales > Borkfalkiaceae > HGM11412. The sequence continues at coordinate 102,460 of JAZLAE010000001.1, forward strand.
CAAAGCGGGTTAGAGATAACTAAACTATCTATTTTAAAATACTCAACGTCAAATTCCTTATGCATTTTTAAAATAACGTCGGCATCTTTTTCCCAGTTGGCGTAGTTGTTTGGCTTATCCATTGCAAACCAAAGCCCAAGTTTTACGCCTTTTTGTTTAGCGTAGTCGGAAATAACTTTAAGTCCGCTTGGGAATTTTTGACTATCTACGTTCCAGAAATTACAGTCGTCGTCGTAAAAATCACCCCAAGTGTTTTTGTTTTGGAAAAATGCAGAGTTCATCGTTTTACCAGTTTGCCAACCGTCGTCAATTTGAACTACGTCAACACCTAAAATTTCTGCCGAATCAATTTCTTTAAGGATAAATTCTTCGCAAATGCGTGAGTCTTGATTGCCGTCGCCCCAAGTGTTAGAAATTGTGTACGACGGAACGTTATAATATTCGTATAAGAAATCTTTGCGGTAAGTTTCAAGTATGTTTTCGCGCTTAGAAACAGTTATTGTTGTACCGCCTAAACTGATATATTCGTCATATACCTTGTCTTCAGGTAAATCGTTACCGCGAATACCGACATATTCTCTACCAGTGAAAACTAAAACGTCGTCTCTACCCTTATCCATAACGTAACAGTCACGCGTAATCATAAAGGCAAGGCCGTTTTCGTTGCACTCAAAAATACCAGCGTTTAAACAGTAATTGCCCGCGCTACTTGGGAAGGTTAAAATTTCCTTTTCGGTGTAGATATCGCCGTTATAGTCAGTATCTTCTTTAAGGTCGATAGCGGTAAGCGTAAGGTGTTTATCAAGTAACGTAAAACAGTCTATAGCGCCGAATTGCGGGTCGTAAATACCCTTTTCTTTAAAGAGATTTTCGTATTGGCTTGAAATATTCATACGCCATTTTTCTTCAGCGTAAGGTTTTTTTAAGTCGCCTTTAAAGTAAAGGTTGTACCTTATAGATGAAGTGTTTGGCTTGATTGTATAAACAAGTTTATATTCTTTATTTTCGCTTGAAATTAAAAGTTCGGCAGTTAAGCCTTCGGTAGAATAACCAACTTCTGGCTTAACGTAAGATTTAAAAGAATATTCCGCCTTATCAAAATCAAATTCGCTTAAATTAAAAAGCAAAATTTTAAGCGGAGTGGTATACGTTTTACCGTTGACTTTGTCGGTTACTTCTTTGTTTGTAGGGTAGTTGTTGTAAATTTCTATAGTTCTTTCGATTTTAGAGTTGCCTATCTTTAATAATTTGCCGTCAAATTCAGCGTAACAACCGTTATGATACATAGTTTTCTCCTTATTCTTCAAATAGTTTAGTTGATAAATATCTATCGCCTGAGTCAGGGAATAGCATTACTATATTTTTGCCTTGATTTTCCTTGCGGTTTGCAACTTGCAAGCCTGCATATAATACGGCTGAAGAACTTATGCCGATAAGTACGCCTTCGGTTTTAGAAAACTCTCTACCAACTTTATAAGCGTCTTCTTCCTTTACCGTTATAACTTCGTTTAAAAGGGTCGTGTCTAAAATTTTAGGGATAAAGCCTGCGCCTATACCTTGAATACCGTGTTTACCCGCTACACCTTTGGTTAAGAACGGAGAGTCAAACGGTTCAACGCCTATTATTTGAACGCTTGGATTTTTCTCCTTTAAATACTTTCCAACGCCAGTTATAGTTCCGCCCGTGCCTACGCCTGCAATAAATATATCCACTTTGCCGTCAAGCGCCGTGTAAATTTCGGGCGCGGTAGTTTGGTAGTGAATTTCAGGGTTTGCAGGGTTTTCAAACTGACCTGCTATAAACGAATTAGGAATTTGTTTATGGATTTCTTCGGCTTTTTCTATCGCGCCTTTCATACCTAAATTGCCATCGGTTAAAACAAGTTCCGCCCCGTAGGCTTTTAAAAGTTTAATACGCTCAACCGACATACTGTCAGGCATAACGATTATAACCTTATAACCCTTAGATGAAGCAACCGCCGTTAAACCGATACCCGTGTTGCCAGAAGTTGGCTCAATAATTACCGTATCTTTATTTAAAACGCCGGTTTTTTCGGCTTGAAGTAGCATATTAAGGCCAACGCGGTCTTTTGACGAACCCGCAGGGTTAAACCCCTCAAGTTTAGCGTATAAATTACTTTTTAATTCGTATGATTTTTCTACGTTATTTAGTTTAAGTAACGGCGTATTGCCGATGAGTTCGCTAACTGAATTAAATATATTTAACATATATTTATTATATAAGGTAAAACAACAAAAATCAATAGTAAAATCACAAAAAATTAGATAAAATAATAAAAAATTTGGTTATTTGTTAGCCGTCCGTATTGACAATACCACTAATATCGGTTAAAATAAAATAAAAGGAGACAACTATGAAAGTTATATTATTAAAAGACGTAAAAGGTCTTGGTAAAAAAGGTGAAATTAAAGAAGTAAGCGACGGTTACGCAAGAAACTGTCTTTTCAAAAAAGGCGAAGCCGAAGAAGCAACTTCAGTTAAAATAAATAGTTTAAACATCAAAAAATCGGCGGAAGATTTCCACAAGCGTGAAGAAATTAAAGCCTTACAAGCGGAAGCGGAAGATTTAAAGGGCAAAACGGTTACTCTTAAAATCAAAACGGGCGAAAACGGTAGAATTTTTGGTTCGGTAACGGCTAAAGAAATTGCCGACGCTATTAAAGAATCGTTCGGCTACGATATCGATAAAAAGAAAATTATACTTAAAAACCCTATTAAAAACGTTGGTCAATTTACTGTAGAAATTAAACTTTACACTGATATCTCTACAAAAATTACCGCTAACGTTATACCAGAATAATTTAAAAACCTTTGCAGTTTTGCAAAGGTTTTTTTGTTATATTTTCTTTTCCGATTGATGTTTGCGGTAATTAAGTGGGGATAGCCCGGTTTTTTGCTTGAAGATAAGCCCGAAATAGTTTTGCGAACAAAATCCGCACAAATAGGTAATTTCGGTTATATTCTTTTTGGTTTCGGTTAAATAGTATTTAGCCTTGTTTAAGCGAATATTAAGCAAAAAGTCGGTTATAGTGCAGTTTATTGCTTGGTTAAACTGCTTGCATAGCGTAGTTTTTGATAAATAAAAGGTTTTTTCAAGTGTTTCTAAACTGATTTTTTTATCGTAATTATCGTTAAGATAGTTTATAATTTTAAGTACGATAGGCGGTGCACTTTGAAGTAATTCGGCACTGCTTTTTACGTTAATATCTTCTTCAAGGTTAGAAATTAGGTAAATAAAATATCCAAATAACGCTTTTTTAACGTTGTCTTGATGGTTAAGTAAATTTTCAGTACCTGCCATTTGCGATATTAGTTTTTTTATCTCTTGTAGTTTACCGTCGGGTATTTTTATCGCTATGCCTTTTGCTAAAGTGTCAAGCGTCTTTTTTTGAAAAGAATCTAAATAATCGCTTGAAACGTTAACGTTAAACCTTTCAAACGGGCCACCTTCGGTTTTGTGCATAACGTAGGGCGGTATAACAACTAAACTGCCAGACTCTAAAGCGTATAGCGAATTAGATAAAAAAAACGACCTTTCGCCTTTAAGCAAAAAGTAAATTTCATAATGCGCGTGGCTGTGCAAACTATTCATTGACCAACTTGTAGTTTTTACCGATTTATCAAATTCTATAAAACTCATTTTATCCTTTATTGTTTACGATATATGTAATTTAACCAAATTATATTCTTTTTTATATAGAAAGTCAAGAATAAAAATGCTAAAATACCCGTATAAAATAAAAAGGTGGAAACTATTATGATAAAAGTAGTTCAATTTGGCGAAGGCAATTTTTTAAGAACGTTTGTTGATTATTATTTTGATAACTTAAACGCTAAAGGTTACGATTATAGCGTTTCTATTGTAAAACCTATTCCGTTTGGCAATTTAGACAGTTTTAAAAAACAAAACAATAAATACCACGTTATTTTACGCGGTATGGAAAACGGAAGCGAAGTTGAAAAAGTTTACAAAGTAAACTCTGTACACGAAGTAATCGACCCGTTTAACGAAATGGATAAATTTTATAATTTAGCGGTTAATCCAGACCTTAAAATTATCGTTTCTAACACTACTGAAGCGGGTATTTGCTATAACGGTAGCGATGATTTTAACGGTTTTGAAAAAATCTCTTATCCTGCTAAACTTACTAAGTTTTTACTTAAAAGGTTTGAAGCGGGGCTCGGCGGTGTTTACCTAATGCCAGTTGAACTTATCGACAATAACGCCACAGAACTTCAAAAATGCGTTAACGCGTACATTAAACTTTGGAATTTAGGCGAAGATTTTTCTAAATGGATAAACGAAGAATGTTATTTTTCTAATACGCTTGTTGATAGAATTGTATCTGGCTATCCAAGGGATAACGTTACAAAAGCACACTTAACCGAACTTATAGGCGAAGAAGATAACTTAATGTCGGTTGGTGAACCATTTGGACTTTGGGCGGTTGAAAACAAGGGCAATATTAAAGATTATATAGTTGAAGGTTTTAATGGTATTGACGTTGTTGTTACCGACAATATAACCTACTACAAAAAGCGTAAAGTTAGGGTGCTTAACGGTAGCCATACAAACTTAGTGCCTGCAGGGTTATGGCTTAAAAAGACCACCGTTGACGAATGTATGACGGATAGCGTTTTATATAAATTCTTAAACGATACGTTAGAAAATGAAATTATACCGTTTGTTTCTAACGATATAAACTCAACTAGTGAGTTTGCAAACAGCGTTAAAGAAAGATTTTTCAATAGGTTTTTAAATCACCAACTTATAAGTATTTCCCTTAACAGTATTTCTAAATGGCGCGCAAGGGTGCTTCCAAGTTTTAAAGATTACTACGAAAAATTCGGTAAAATCCCTACTAATTTAACTATCGGCTTTAGTTATTTAATGGCAGTTTACACTTCACTTACTAAGGGCGAAGACGGTAAATTTTACGCTAATTTACCAAGCGGTGCTGTTGAGTTTAAAGACGATGCCCCTTACCTTGAATATTTTGCAAACGGCGGTAGCGTAGAAAACTTTATGAAAGATACAGCCGTTTGGGGTGAAGATTTAACTAAATACAGCGAATTTTTAAATGCGGTTGATAGCAACCTTAAAACTATTAAAAGCGGAAAAAATATTTTATGAAAGATTTTGTAATAATCAATAAAAAAGACAACGTTGGAGTAACCTTTACGGGCGTAAACGAAATTCCCGCAGGGCATAAAATTGCACTTTGCGATATAAATAAAGGCGATTTCGTTATAAAGTACGGCGAAGTTATAGGTAGGGCAACAGTTGCCATAAAAAAGGGCGATTGGGTACATAGCCACAACTTAAAATCGCATTTAGACGAAGACTTTAAGTACCATTATAATTTCAAAGCGCAAGAAAAATCGGTAAAAAAAGGCTATTTTAAAGGTTTTAAGCGTAAAAAAGGCAACGCTGGTATTCGTAACGAAATTTATATTATACCAACCGTTGGTTGCGTTAATAACGTTTGCAAAATTATCGAAAAGAACTGTCAAAAGTTTATAAGTGGCTCACTTGACGGCATTTATACACTCACCCATCAATTTGGTTGTTCGCAACTTGGCGAAGATAACGAAAATATCAAAAAACTCTTATCCGCAATCGCTTTAAACCCTAACGCTACTTACGTAGTTTTCGTTGGGCTTGGCTGTGAAAATAACCACCTTCAAGGGGTGATTGATTACCTTAAACCTTTTGATAGGGATAATATTTTTTACTTTAACTGTCAAGAAGTAGAAAACGAAGTGGAATACGCCACTAACCTTATAAAAGACTTAGCCGAAAAAGCCAAAAAGTTAGAGCGCGAAGACGTTTCGCTTGAAGAACTTACTATCGGTTTAAAATGCGGTGGTTCCGACGGTTTTTCTGGTCTTACTGCCAACCCGCTTGTTGGTAAAATTAGCGATATGGTTGTAGACTACGGCGGTACAAGTATTTTAACTGAAGTGCCTGAAATGTTTGGTGCAGAACAACTTTTAATGAATAAATGTGAAAGCGTAGAAGTTTTTGAAAAGTACAAAAAAATGATTGTTGACTTTAAAAACTACTATATATCGCAAGGTTTCCCTGTGTACGAAAATCCAAGCCCTGGCAATAAAAAAGGCGGAATAACAACTTTAGAAGAAAAGTCGCTCGGTTGCGTAGAAAAGGCGGGTAAAACGGCTATTGTTGACGTGCTTGACTACGGCGAAATAGCAACAAAAAAAGGCGTTAACGCCTTAAATGCGCCCGGCAACGACCTTATTGCTTCAACTGCGCTTGCTTCTTCAGGTTGCCAACTTGTGCTTTTTACAACGGGTAGGGGAACTCCGTTTTCAACCTTTGTACCTACGGTAAAAATTTCAACTAACAATAACTTAGCAACCTTTAAAGATAACTGGATTGACTTTAACGGTTACGGTATGGATGATACCGCTTTATTTGATTTAGTTATTAAAATTTGCAGTGGCGAATACAAATGCAAATCTGAAGAAATTAGAGAAATCGCCTTTTATAAAACGGGCGTAACGTTATAATAATAAAAAAACGGCAAGTTTAAAACTTGCCGTTTTTAGTTTTAATAAATGTAGAATTCGGATGAACCACTACTTAATTTTATAGTAATATAAATCGTTCCGCTGTTTGCAAGATAGAATTTACAAGTAGAACTATAAACGTTATAATTAGTATAAATGTTTGTTCCGTAAGCATCAGTTACCGTAATGCTTGAAACGTAGTAATAATCATCTAAAACGATATAACGATAACCTGTTGAACCTGAATAAAATTTAAATTCGTTTTCGCCAGAATATAAATAATAATCGGTGTACGTGGTTATTGATTTTACGTCAGAGCCAGAATTACCGGAAGAACCGCTTCCAACAGATGAAACTATTATGCCAGACAATAACAATACGCCTGATAAAATCATAGTAACGATAAAGGTAACTATTGCGGATTTATTTCCCTTTAAAAAGCCTTTTGAAGTATTAGTCATTATCAGAACCTCCTTTAGTGAAATTAGAAGGGGTATCGTTGTAATCGGAGTAATCGTCGGTAATAGTATTTGCTTCTTTTATTTTTTCTTTATGCATAATGTGAACAACAATACCTAAGCCTATAAACAATGCAATAAAACTTAAGCAAATTAATACTCCACCAGCGTTTACTTCTGTTGCAACCATTACGATGAAAGTAATAATCGCTGCGATGTAGAATAAGAAACTAAAGTTAGTAAACTTGCGTTCGATTTCAGCGTCTTTACCTTGTTCAAGTTTATCGTCAACGCCTTGACCGCGTGATTTAAGGATAGTTTCTGATGGTAAATCTTCAAGTAAGCCGTTTTCAAATTTAACCTTTTTAATATATCTATCAAGTGCTAAATCTTTTTCTGCTTCGGTTAAGCCTATTTCGTAATTAGGGTTTTGAGTGTGAATTTCTGCTTTTTTAGCGTAATTTTCAAGCGCTAATTTTTCATATTCGGCTTCGGCTTTTTTCTTCTTTCTTACGCTTAAGATTTCTAAATCTTGAATTTCAATAAGTTTAGAAGTTGCTTCTGAAACTGAAAGTTTACGAATATTAACCTTTTCTGCAACGATACCTTTTTCTAATAAAGCGTCGTTTAATTGACTTAAAATTTCGCTTTCAATTTCGGCGTGCATACCGTTAAGTTTATAAATACCTATTTTATCTTCGTTAACTAACTTAATTGCAATTTTTTGGAAAACCTTTATTAATAATTCAGTTAAGTTTTGTTTTACGCAGTTATAACCAACGTTTTCAATAGCAACGTCGATATATTGTAAGAATTTTACGGTATCAATAATTTTAAAAACGGCATTTAATTTAGAAAACAAGAAAGTTGTTGTTTCTAAATCGTTATCGAAATAAATAATTTCTTCACCGTCGCAAGTGTCGTAATCTAAATTTAAAATAGTTTGCTTAATAAAGTTTTTAGATAAGAAAGTTGCAGGTACGTTTTTGCTGTTTTTAATTCTATCGTAAAGGTACATACTTGCAATACCTTCACTATATTGTTCTGGTTTTAAGTAGATAAAGAATTCTTTATCAGTTTCAATAATGTGTTTTAAGAATTTTAATTCTACTTCGTTTGAAAAAGTTTTTAAAATACTTGGTTTAATTGAAACGTAACTAAACACTGCTTTTCTGTGATTTATGATATCAGCGCTTAATTCTTTAATTTTGATTTTGCCGTCAACTAAACTATTCAATAAAAAATCTTCAGTTGCGTTTATGTATTTGTTGCTCATAATTTCCTCCTATGTGTTTAAGTAGTTGCTACATTTTTTACATATTGATTCAGTTTGTTTGTTCGCTTGCCCACAAACTTCACAAATTACGTAATTTTCTTTTACAACAACGTTGTTAGCGTTTGTTGATTCTACCACGATAATCTTGTGGTTGATACTCTTTCGTTTTTCTGCCATAATCCCTCCAAAATAAAAAATTGCCGCTTGATAGTAAGGAACAGTTTTATCCTTATAACAATTGCGGCGCTAACTTAATTGTATATCTTTAAAAGTTAGGTAATAAAGCGAAAAATGCCTATACTAAAATATAAAGTAAGGTCGCAATTACATTGTACTACCGCATAAATGATTTGTCAATACCCGTTTTCAAATTATAAAGAAATAAAAAAAGACTTACCAACTTGTAAGTCTTTTTTTGGTGCAAGTAACAGGATTTGAACCTGCAAGGTTGCCCAATAGAATCTGAATCTATCGCGTCTGCCAGTTCCGCCATACTTGCGGTTTTATTTAACGCCAATATCACTAAGCCAAGTGATTGCCATTTTAAACCATTTATGAAAGTCTGTTGATAATCCGTCGCGGTAGTATTTATAATCCGTTTCGTTGTTGATAAAAAGTGCTTCAGTTCCGATTGATAAACCGTGTACGCCACCTGCAAAAATATGCACTGTGTAACTAACTTTAGCCTTTTCGTACGCGCTTGCCAAAATCAAACTGTTTCTACAAGGAACGCAGTTGTCGTTAGCGGTTGAAAAGATAAAGCAAGGCGGGCAATCGCTATTAACTAAATTTTCAAGCGATAACTTGCCTTTTAATTCTTCGTTATCACCGCAAAGCATATCAAACGAATAAGTATGTGTGTCGCCAAAATAAGTTGCAACAGGGTAGCCGTAAATAGTAGCGTTTGGTTTTACTAATTGTTTCTTTTCGCCAAGGAAGTTTAATTCTTCGTTATCGTATAAAGTTGAAAGTGTACCAACTAAGTGTCCGCCAGCCGAAAAACCTATACAGCCAACTTTATCACGCTTAGTTTTTAATTCTTTACTGTTTTCACGGATATAAACCATAGCCATAGCACATTCTTGAAGTGCTACTGGGAATTTAACCGTTTCAACTGAATATCTTAAAACAAAGGCGTTGTAGTTATATGATAAAAACTCTAAAGCAACGGGTTCGCTTTCCCTTGCGCCGATATGGTGGTACGCCCCACCAGGTATAACAAGCATACCAGGGTATAAAACTTCTTCAGGGTACGGCGAATCTTGAACGTAGCAAGTTAAAACGCCACCGTTATAGTTTTCAGGTTTTTCCCTATTAAAATATTCGTATAAATCTACTTTAAAAATTTTCATAATTATTTTCTCCTTGCGGTTAAACTATGTATGTTTTTGCCAAGACTTGCAAATTTTTGTTCGTATTCAGTTGCAATGTTGTCGCTTGGAAGATTAGCGTATAAATCATCGGTAACGTCAAAAATTTCAAAACCGTTATCTACAAACGATTGTTTAGAAAACTCAAAAAATCCGTCGTTATCCGTTTTTTGTTTAATTAAACCGCCGTCTACAAGTAAAAACTTGTAAATTTCTAAAAAGTAACTGTAAGTAAGCCTGTGGTTTTCGTATTGTTTTTTAGGGTACGGGCAAGAAAAGTTAAGGTAAATATTAGATATTGATTGTTTAGGTAATAAATACTGTAAAATTTCTGCGCCACAGTTAAAAAATTTAACGTTGGATAAATTTTTTGCTTTAGCCGTTTCCGCTGCTGAAATAATAACGTTATCAATAATCTCAACGCCGATATAGTTGATGTCAGGGTGGCGTTCTGCTTTAGTTGTTACAAACGTGCCTTTGCCACAGCCGATTTCAAGTTCTACGGGGTTATCGTTATTAAACAATTTTTTAAGGTCTTGTACGTCGTATCTATCTTGTTCAGGTAAGCGGTAGATGTCGGTAGATTTTTGTAAAACTACTAAATCGTTGCGTTCAAATCGCGTACCTAAATTTTTTTTTCTGCGCATTCTCATAATTTTTCGCCTAAGTCCCCGTAACCGTATTCTTGAAGTAGATTATCTTTATCGCGCCAGTTTTCTTTAACTTTAACGTAAGTTGTTAAAAATACCTTAGCGCCAAGGAATTTTTCCATTGATTCCCTTGCGTAACTGTTAACCCTTTTAATTGCTCCGCCTTGCTTGCCGATAAGTATTGATTTATGGTTTTGCTTTTCGCAAATAATATCAAGGTTAATTTCATAAGTTCCGCTTGGTTTTTTATAAAATTCGTTGATTACGATTGCAATGCCGTGCGGAATTTCTTTATCAAATTCAAGTAAGATTTTTTCACGCATTATTTCGCTAATCATAAACTTTTCAGATTTATCCGAAACCACGTCGTCTTTAAATAAAGGTTCGCCTTCAGGAAGGTGAGATAAAATAATGTTTATAAGTTCTTTTATGTTGCGATTTTTTCTTGATGAGATAGGAATGATATCTTCAATACCTTCAACTTCGGCAATTTTAACTAAGCCTTCAGGGATATTTTCCTTAGGCATAATATCAATTTTAGAAAAGGCAACAACCATTTTAACGCCTTGGTCGATTACCGATTTTAAAAGTTCGATATCTTCGTCCTTTACCCCTTCGTGACCGTCTAAAACAAATAAAACAAGGTCTACGTCGTTTATAGTGCGCCTTGCCGCGCGTTGCATTTTTCTATTAAGTTCCGTTTTCGATTTGTAAAAACCAGGCGTATCTTCAAATACTATTTGATAGTCGTTTGTTGTAAGAACGCCTAAAATTCTATCCCTTGTAGTTTGTGGTTTAGGGCTAACGATGGCAACCTTTTCGCCAACCATAACGTTTATTAAAGTAGATTTACCCGCGTTGGCTCTACCAACTACTGCTACAGTACCTGCTTTCATAGTTTCTTTTTTAGGTTCATTATAATCTATAATTGATTTTGACGGCAAAACGACTGCAAAATACTGTGTGTTTTGTTCAGTTACAGACCTTACAGGTATGCGCCTTCACAAGAACACTTGTCTTTTTTGCGTTTTACTCGTCAATCGCAAACTAATCAATTATATCTTATACTTCACCTAAATATTTCTCCTTTTATTTATCGTGATTTAATTATTATCGTGTAACTTTTATAGAAGTCATTATTTCTTCTTCTAAAGCGCGCATTTGAGTTTTATCGCTATCTATTTCGTGGTCGTATCCTAAAAGGTGTAAAAGACCGTGGCAGATAAGGTAAGTAATTTCGCGCGTTAAACTGTGCCCGTATTCTTCCGCTTGTTCTTTTGCCCTTTCTTCACAAACGGCTATAGAACCGATAAAAAGGTTGCCGTCGTCATCAAGGTCAAAAGGGTAGTCCTTTAAGTTTAATATCTTGCCCCTAATTCCATCAAGGGTAGGGAAAGATAAAACGTCGGTTACTTTATCGATATTTCGTTCCGTTCTATTAAGGGTTTGAATTTCTTCGGGCGAAACGAAAATTACCTCTGCAGAAAGTTTAGCCTTTTGCTTTAACTTTTTATATACCGCTTTAGATAGTGGCGCTAACGTAGGAAAATCGTTATCGCATACTATTTTTAAATTAGTTGCCATTTTTATTACCCTTTTTAAGTTTAGGGTATTTAACCCTTTCGTGATATACACCCGCTAAGGTGTTGGTAATTGTGTTTCTTATAATATCAAGTTCCCTAAACGTGATGTCACATTCGGTAAATTGGTCTAAATCCATTCTTTCTTCAATGATTTCTTTAACTGCCTTGTCTACGTTTTCGTGAGTGCGGTTAGAAACGGTACGTACCTTTGCTTCACAAGCATCGCAAATCATAATAATAGCGTTGATTTTAGTTTGTGGTTTAGGTCCGTAATAACTAAAGTCTTCAATATCAAGTTCGCCATCGGTAAACTTAAGCGCTTTTGCGTAGAAGTACCTTATAGGCATAGTGCCGTGGTGTTGTTCTGCAGCGTCCGCTAAAACTTGTGGTAAACGTAAACTTTTAATAAGGTTAGAACCGTCTTTAGTGTGCGCCCTTATAATATCGGTAGAAAGTTCAGGCGATAATTCGTCGTGAGGGTTTCTACCAGTTTGGTTTTCGGTAAAGAAATCAGGTTTTTTCATTTTGCCGATATCGTGATAGTATGCGCACGCCCTTGCAAGAAGTGGGTTTTCGCCTATCGCGTTACTGCACGCTTCCGCAAGTGAAGCCACGATATTAGTGTGGTTGAAAGTGCCTGGCGCGTGTTCGATAAGTTTTCTTACAAGTTTGGCTTTGTGGTCGGTAAGTTCGGCTAATCGGAAGTTAGTAAGCGCGCCGTATAACGATTCAAAAAACGGAAGTAATACCATTAAGATTGATATTGAAATAAAACCGCTTACAAGTGAGTATATTGCAATTCTACCAAGTTCTGACGGAGCGCTTGAATACTCTAAACAGAGTGCACTTATAACAACGGGGATAGAAATAAATATACTTGACGATAAAACTTTAAGTCTTGAACCTTCGCCGTCTACGATAAATATTGCAAAAATGCCCGAAATAAAGTTAATTACAAGTGCGCCGTAAAGGTGGCGGATATCGTGTGAGTGCAAGGTTACGAATAAATCGCAAAGGAACACTAAGAAACTAAATATACAGTTAATAAAAAGTGCAGGGCGTTTGCCTATAAGTAAAAGCGAAAAAAGTGCGCAGATTGAAAACGGGCGCAAATAGATATTCACTTTGCCTATAAAGAAGCAAGATATAAGCGAAACGGTAAGTATAGCAAACAACATAAGGTTTTTAGACGTTTGATATAAAAAGTCTCTTTCTTCGTAGAATAAATACATATACGTAACGCACATTAAAAGGCATATTGCGATAATAGCATAAATGCATTCCATAACGTTATTTTGTTCGCTTAAAAATTCGTTAAGTCCTTTAAGTCCGTTAGTGTTGATAATTAGCGCAAGAATAAATAAAAAGGAAATAAATATCGCTTGTCCTACGTATAAAAATATCGTTCTAACGTAATCTTTTAAATTCCATTTAATTTTATTTTTTACTTTCATAATTTTCCTTATTGTTTAAGTTTTTCTCTTCGTGTTTAGTGTACGCCTTGATAATTTCAGTAATAAGCGGGTGGCGTACAACGTCTTTATGTGAAAGGTTTACTATTTCAATATCAGGGATATCTTTTAAAATTTTAACGGCGTGTTTAAGTCCACTTTGTTTGCCTTCAGGTAAGTCGATTTGAGTAACGTCACCAGTGATTACCATTTTACTACCTTCGCCCATTCTTGTCAAAAACATTTTCATTTGCTCTTTAGTAGTGTTTTGCGCTTCGTCAAGAATAATAAAACTGTCGTTAAGCGTTCTACCGCGCATATAGGCAAGCGGTGCGATTTCAATAACCCCTTTTTCAAGCAAGCGTTGGTAATTTTCTAAACCGAACATTTCTTGTAAAGCATCGAAAAGCGGTCTTAAATACGGGTCGACTTTGTTTTGTAAGTCGCCAGGTAAAAAGCCTAATTTTTCACCCGCTTCAACAGCAGGGCGGGTAAGAATAATCTTTTCTACAAGTTTGTTTTTGTATGCGTTAACGGCAAGGGCAACGGCTAAAAATGTTTTACCAGTACCCGCAGGGCCTACGCCAAACACGATTGTGTTGTTTTTAATTGCGTCTGCATATACTTTTTGACCAACCGTTTTGCACTTGATTTGTCTACCCTTAGAAGAAACGGCTATAACTCCGCTAACTACTTTTTCAATGTCGTCGGCTTTACCGCTACGCGCTAAGTCTATGCAGTAAATAATTCGCGATTTATCAAGTTTTTCGCCCGCGCGTATAATGTCTAAAAGTTTGGTTACTACTTTTTCGGCAAGTATAACGTCGTTTTTATCGCCGGTAATTTTAAGGGCGTTTTCATCAACGTATACGGTAGCGTTAGTTTCGCGCATTATAACTTCTAAGTTTTCGTCGAATATTCCTAAAAGTTCGGCTAAACTGTGCGAATCATTAAATTTTACTTCAGTGGTAATTGTTTGCAAAATTTCCTCCTAAACAGTTAATAAACTGCACTTACAGTATGTCGCATCTTGAGATTTATAATAATTCCGCCGTCGGTTTTTTCGGCTTTGGCATAGATAACTTCAGCGTTTGCTTCAAACTCTGCCACCTTTTCGGCAGACGTTAATAAGTCATTGGTTATTTCGCCGTCTATTTTAATAAACCTATTTTCGCTTGATATAACCGTAACCGTTGCTAAAACGTAGGTAGGGTAGGTTACGTTGTCTTTACCTAAAAGATACCCGCCTACTAATATGGTGTTTTCTTCAACGCTATCGCCAACTTGAACAAGCGCCGTGCCCCTTAAAACCTTTATGCTTTCTATAACGCCTTTGTGTCCACTAATTAGGTCACCGTAGTTTTCGCCAAGAACGTCGGGGTCTTTATCTGATAGCACTGAATTTATAACAAGCCTATTGCCTTGCTTTTTTGCCGAAACAAATGATAGTTTAGGGTTGGTCTTTAAAACTTCCGCTTCAAGCCCGTCGTAATCAACGTTTTTAAATAGCGAATATCTGTTAATGCCGTAATCGTTAACCACCGCTTGAATTTGCGAAGAAAAACACGCGCCCGTTCCAATGCAGTCAATTTCTAAAACTACGCCGTTTAAAAGGCTTGCTATAACGGTAAATAGTATAGCGCCTAAAACTAAGCCGATATACCTAAACAGTAGTGCGATAGGCGATAAAACGCCATAAAACCCTATTATTGTTTTATTATAACACATATTTTTACAAATAGCAAAAAATTTATTACTATCGTTAAAATCTATAATCACGTGTGCGCGCGTAAGGTCTATTTCTTGGTATTTATAAACGGAAATACCACGCCCGTTTAAAAAAGTAGGCAAAAATCTAAGTTTGCTACCGCTAATTTCGTATTTTACACGTAAAAGTCCTTTTGTCATTGATTTTTATCCTTTAACTCAACGCCGATAATTTCCCCTGAAATAGATAAGTCGCCACCGCTAAGCGACGTTACGTTAAGCCTTATTCCTTTAAATGTTATAGTTTTAGTTTTTACGTCCACGTCGATTTTTGTTGGCGTAACGTCTATAAGGCTTTTAACCCCTTCAACGTAAACTCCGCTTTTGCCTATAAGGGTTATTCTAAACCCTACGGGGGATAGGTCGGTAATGCCTATTGCGGTAAAAATATTATTTTTAAAACTCATAGTATAATTGTATTCGTTTAGCGTTTTTTTCTTGACTAATTTCGTTATAAATGTTACGATTTATCTATGATTACTAAAAGCGTTTTTGGAAAACTTAATAACGGCGATACCGTTTACGAATATCTTATCGATAACGGTTTAGTAAGCGCGTCTATTTTAACTTATGGCGCAACTGTAAGAACTTTAAAAGTTCCATCTAAAAAGGGGTTGCTTGACGTTGTTTTAGGCTACGACACTTTAGATGAATACGTTAATAACGGCGGTTATTTAGGCGCTATTATTGGTAGAAATTCTAACCGCGTAAAAGGTTCTAATTTTCAAATTTTTGGTAAAAAAATAACGCTTAATATCAACGATAGGGGCTGTAATAACTTGCACGGTGGCATTAAGGGTTTTAACGCGCAAAATTTTTCGGTTACTAACGTTGATGAAGAAAATAATTCCATTGAGTTTTGCTTGTTTTCCCCTAATGGTGACGAAGGTTTTCCAGGCAATATGTTTTTATACGTTAAGTATACGCTTAGCGGTTCTGATTTGGATATCGAATATTCTGCAAAATGCGACGAAAATACCGTTTGCAATTTAACTAATCACTCTTATTTTAACTTGTCTGGCGCGGGCGAAAAAATTGCGCTTGATACCTTTTTAAAGATTGATGCGGACGCTTTTACTCCGCTTGATAGCGATTTAGTAACAACTGGCGAAATTAAGTTAGTTAGCGGAACGCCTTTTGATTTTAGAGAGTTTAAAAGAATTGATAAAGATATCGATTTTAATGACGCTCAACTTAAAATTATGGGCGGTTACGACGTTAATTTTTGCTTGAATAACGGTGGCGTTTATAAAAAGGTTATTTCGGCTTACAACGAAAATAGCGGTATCACGCTTGACGTTTACACCGATAGAATCGGCGTGCAACTTTATTCGGGTAATTTCTTAGAAGGGGTTAACGGTAAATACGGCGCTACTTACCCTAAGCGTAGCGGTGTTTGTTTAGAAACTCAAACTTACCCAGGTGCGCTTAATAATCCTAATTTTCCGTCGGTTATATTAAAGGCTAACGAAAAATATTTTGCAAAAACTACCTATAAGTTTGGTATCTTATAATTTTTTGTTTGCGATTTTTTTAAAACTGTGTTACAATAGCAAAGTAAATTGCATAGGTTTGCTTTGCTAATTGTTTTTACGGTAGGGTTAATTAACACGCATTAAGTTCTGCCGTTGCATTTATAACAGCAAACTGTAATAAAAACTAAATACTTATTTGGTTCCATAGTTAAATGGATATAACAAGCCCCTCCTAACTTGGGGACTGATTCGTGTAAACACGATTTTGGGCTAAAAGTAATACCTAAAACATGGCATTTCGTCGAGTTTTGGATATGTATTAACACGATGTAGAATTGATGCGGAATAACACCCCTAAAAAAGGGTAAAATTGACACAATTGATTACTTAAACTATTCCAAAAGCGTGTAAAAGGCATTTTGAAACGGAATAGAAAAAAAGAGCCTATTTTTTGGAATAATAAGCGGAATAAAAATAAGTATTAGATAGAGTCAGAATGATAAAAATTTAATAATATGTTCGTGTACCTCAGTAGGATAGAGGGTTCGCCTCCTAACTTTGGGATTAACTCGTGTAAACACGAGATTTGGCTAAAAATAGTACCGAAAACAGGGGATTTCGTCGAGTTTTGGATATGTATTAACACGATGTAGAATTGATGCGGAATAATACTCCTAAAAAAGAGCAAAATTGACACAATCGATTACTTAAACTATTCCAAAAGTGTGTAAAAGGTATTTTGAAACGGAATAGAAAAAATGAGCCTATTTTTTGGAATAATAAGCGGAATAGAAATAAGTATTTAGTAGAGTCAATTTGCTAAAATTTAATAAATATGTTCGTGTACCTCAGTAGGATAGAGGGTTCGCCTCCTAAGCGAAACGCCGTTGGTTCGACTCCAATCACGAACGCCAGTTAGCCTTTTTACTATGTAAAAAGGCTAAAATTTTTTATTTATATATCCAAAACGGATAGGTCAAACATATTGACTTTCTTTTTCGTTTTTGCTATAATAAAAGCACAACAAGATGGTACGAAAGTACTGGTATGTAAAATCTCCTAGACAAGAAGATAAGTAGGTTTGATTAAAACTATGCAAGTGGTTTTCATCAAGTTAGACTGGTTTGTTTAGATTTATTTTATTTACTGGTGCTCGAATTATTAAGCGCACGTAGTGGGCTTTTTGTCGGGCTATTTTTATACCTTCTTGTAAATTACACAAGGAGGTCATTTTATTATGACGGATAAAGAATTACAATTTATTGAAGAACGTTTGGATTATGATTTTAACGAGCCTAGATTATTAAGACAGGCTTTTACTAGAAAATCTTATTCAGAAGAAGGAAACGGTGCGCATCATAACGAGGTTCTTGAATTTTATGGTGATAAGGCCTTAGAATTTATTGTTATGAAGAAACTCAGTGTTTGTTATGGAGATAGAACTCAAAATGGCAAATATGCGTCCATAAAGACAGAGGGGCAACTTACTGACATAAAGAAAAATCTAGTATGTAGAAAGATGCTTGCACATCGTATTGACGTATTAGGTTTTGCTGATTACCTTTTAATGGGTAAAGGAGATATTGGTCAAAATGCTCAACATTTGGATTCAGTAAAAGAGGATTTGTTCGAAGCGATAATTGGCGCTGTTGCTATTGATTGTTATTGGGATACGGAAACTTTAGAAGACGTTGTCGATACGATGTTAGACGTAGAATATTACCTTAATAACGGATTTGACGATGAGAAGAATTACGTTGATTTGATTCAAACTTGGTGTCAAAAGAAATACGGTGAATTGCCATATTATGAGTTTTATAGAACAGATGACGAAGTGTTTGACTGTACTTTGAATTTGTCAGATGAACTTAGCTTTGAAGGACATGGTTATTCTAAGCGTGAAGCAAGAATGGACGCTGCGCAGTATGCTTATGAATATTTAGAAGACGAGAATGAATTAATTCTTCCTATCGACGAAGTAGGTGAACCTGATTTTGATAAGGCGATAAATCAACTACAAGAGTTGTTCCAAAAGGGATATATAGAAGAACCAGAGTATAGGTTTTATGAGTCGTATGACGACAATGGTAATCCTGTATGGCAATGTGAGTGCCACGTTGAAGGATATGGCGCATGGACGGGAAAACATTCATCTAAGAAAAATGGTAAAAAATCTGTAGCATACAGTATGCTTTGTGAGATATTAGAAGTGGAGGAGTAATATGAGATTAAAAGAACTCCGCGAATCTAAAGGTTTAACGCAAAAAGAAGTTGCCGAAATTATAGGATATTCAGAAATATCTTATGCTAGATATGAAAAAGGAGAAAGGGAACCAGATATATCCACGTTATGTAAATTAGCAGAATATTTCAATGTTACCGTTGATTATTTAATTGGTAGAGTTTCTAATTAATATAAATAAAAGCCACGAGGAATCGTGGCTTTTATTTATTGTAACATTTCTTTAATTTCTTTTATGTTTACTAAATAATCATTTTTACACAATAGTATAGGGTGTTCAGGGTCATCTACTATTAATTCTCCCATGTCAATTATATTACTATCAGTAATTGTTTTACCTGCGTTTGTAATTCTTTCTTCACAATTAATTGAAAAAATAAAACTCTGAGGATAGGTTTTCGTATCCGTAATTTTATCACAAATTAATGCGAAACACCGTTTAATATTATCTTCGGTCATATCTAAATTAGGAAAATCAAAGATTATTGGCATTATAATACTATTATCCTCTTTCGTTTCCAAAAGAGCAAAAAATCTTGATATAGCAACCCTTGGAATTTCACTTCCGCTTAAAGAAATGGATTCATAGAGACCAAGAGAGTTTATGTCAATTTGTGATTTGTTGATATTTGTGATATCTAACAAATTAGAAAAAGATGTTCGATATGTTGTATCCGCTTTATTTTTTCTAGCAGTGTAAGTTTTTAATGATTTATTTAATTTGTTTAAAGTTTCTTCTAAAGCAGTTATTTTTAGTTGTATTTCTGCAAACCTACTTTTTGCTTTTTGAAGTTCTTCATTCCACACTATAATAGCGCGAGAAGCTTTAACGTCGGCTCGTTGTTCTTCAATTTTCTCTACCGCTTGTTTTAAGACGTCAAGTTTTGCTTTTGATTGGATAAGTTGTCTTTCAATCAAAACGAGCTCCGCTTTAAGTTCAGCTAATTCTGCTGTTAAATCGCTTTCAGCAATTTGTACGGTTAAAGTCGAAGAGATAAAGTCTGTTATGTCGGATTTGCATATAGGGCAAATAATGTCTTCGTTATTTAAAATTTTTGCTGAAAATTGAGAATTATCTAAAAGAGCTCTATTTAATAATTTGATTTTGTGTTTTATATCTTCTTTTTTCTTCATAAGAAGATAATATTCCTGGCTTTTTTCCGAATATTTTGTTAAACAAGATATATCGGAGTCTAAATCTCTATCGGCATCAACAATCTTTAAGTTTTTATATTCTTCTAATTTGTTTTCTAAGAATTTTACCTCTATAAACTGTTGCTCCTTTTCACCCTTCAATTTGTCTAGCTTTGTTTTGGTGGATGTGTAATCAAGTATAATATTTGAATAATTATTGTCTAAAGCTCCAACATGATAATACAATGAATCATACAGGTCTTTTTTTGAATACATTAGCAAATCTTCAAAAATAGAACGGTCATTATCTGTGTTTGTTTGAGATAAGAAATACGGCAATAAATATAAAGAAGGGATAGCGGTAGAATATGTGTCAGAGTTTTTATCTTTGATTTTAATAGTGAGTCCTAATAATTCATAGAGTTTTTCTGAATACCCATATTTTTGTCCTGGATAAAAATATTTTTGATTGTCATATATGATAGAGTAGGTGTCTTTATATCTAATGATAACAATCTCTTTATCGTTATTTGATAGAGTAAGCTTGGTGAAAATATTTTCCAAATTCCATTTATCGCTAAACTTAACCTTCGCTCCAAAACTATATAAAAGCATAAGAGATAAAGAGGTTTTACCAACGCTATTTAGTTTTGAAGTAATAATGTTTATTCCAGGTTCAAAATTGATTTTGCGCGCGGTTTTATTTTCTTTGTCAACGATTAATAATTCTTTATAAATTATACTCATATTATTTCTCCGTACTAGCTATAAATTACTACGATGGTTAATATTTGAATAATAGGTAAACTGTAATAGGGGATTTTATTTGCACAATTTTTTGTTACGTTAAGAGCAATTTCATCTAGGGAGGCATATAAAGGTGTAAGTTTTTCATATTCTTCCTTAACTGTTCTTTTAGCGTTAGAAAACAATTTGTCTGACAAATTGGCTCTATAAGACAAATATCTTGGATATTCTTCTTTTATACTAATAAAATCTTTTGGAGGGTAAATGGTTGAAGCAAGATGTAAAATTTCTTTTTTTGTAAGATAAGATAGTTCTACTGCTTTATCTATAACTTCTTTTACAACATCACTTTTTATACCCTTTTTATCAATTGCTTCTTCTAGTTCGACCGAAGAGGTATTGAAGAGATGCGAGCGCTTTTTATTTATCAATAATTTTAGCGTGTTGAAAATTACGCTTGGGCTAATACAATGATTTTCATCATCTAAGTATTCAGAAATGATATTGTTTGTTTTGCCGATAAGCATTTCGCTATATCGTTCTTGCTTCTCCGAAAAAGGCAAATCGGACTTTATGTAAATTAATTTTCCAGTATATTTTTGGATGTCTTCAGAAAAACGTGGTTCACATTTAATATACTCTGCAACATTTTCTTTTATTTGATTTAATTCTTTTGGAGATAGTTTTTCTACCAATTTAAAGTTGCTTAAGTGTTCGGTTTTGCTTCCTTTAAGGTTTGTGTTACAAATGATATTCAATGTGTTTGCTTTTGAGTCGAAGTAAAAATCGGTAAGAATTATTTTGCCAATTACATTGTTTTCTAAAATTGATGATTTTGTATATAAACCAGCATTTTTAGTTTTGACTTGAAATATATCGACTTTTTCATTGGCTGTGTTTAAATCGTGTAATACAGCAAAATCCTCTAAGGTTTCTATTAGGATTATCGTGCCTTCTTTATACTCGGATAATAAATAATCTAAAGCTACTGCCATTTGATAGTCAAACTTTCTAGCGACATCCGTACCTGATTGTTCTCTAATTTGTAAATTCATATTTCTTCCCTTAGTTGATTTTAATATATTATAACATATAAAACAATAAAAATCAATATGAATTGAGCCAGCCTCAAAAGAATAATTAGTTAATAACCCGTTTGGCAAGATAGTGCCAAACGGGTTTGCCTATATTCAGTTGTATTTTCTTTTCTTTCTTTTTTTGACGGCTTTTAGGTGTCGTAATATGACTTTTTCAAGTTCGTCATAGTTAATAAACCAAGTGTTGCCGTGAAAGTAGCGGGTAACTTGTGCCGAGTTCATATAATGAGAAACTGTTGCTTTATCAATTTTGTATTTGCGGTTATTCCTATTAAACTCAGTAACGCAATCTCTAAGACAACGTAGGCGGGGCATAGTAGCTGTACGGCGAATTCTTCTTGGATTAACTTTCTTGAAAAACTCTTTGTAATCGATAAGCCACTTGCCATTGCAAATGATATGCCTAACGCCGTTTTCTTGAGCAAAACGCCTTACGTTTGGGCGGCGGATAATAGTGTTTGGATCGCCTTCTAAAAACAAACGCATAAGGTCGCCTGACGAGATTAAATCTCTCATTTCCGTTCGCCACCTCCCTTGAAAAACGCATACAGCTCGTCCACGTTTATAAGCCATGAATTACCGAACTTAAGCGTAGTGATTTTGCCTTTCCTGCACAGTTCTCGCAAGAAATACCACGAGATAGGGGAGTTTGGATCTTGTGTTTTCATTTCCTTTATTACGTCGCTAATTCGCCTTAATTTCGGTATGTACATAATTCCTCCTTATCTATCCCGTGATTTTGTCAAGAGCAGTTAATGCACGCTCTTGTGTATCTGGAATAAAATGGCTATAAACTTCAAGTGTAATTGTAGAATCACTGTGTCCCATATACCTACTAACCGTTTGTATAGGAACGTTTTGCGTAAGCAATAAACTACAATACGTATGTCTAAGTCCGTGACAAGTAACGTGTTTGAATCCGTTTTCTTCTTCAAACTTTGTAAGCCAATTTCCAATTGTTCCGACTCCCGCAGGTTGACGATAAACGTTTGATGCTATGTACGTAGAGTCTAAGTGCTGGTCAAACTTATCATCCGCTTGCCTAAACCAATCTTGGTATTTAATTAAGTCTTCCACCAAAGATTTAGGTAGGGGAATATTTCGCTTTGACGTTCTAGTTTTAGGTTCTTTTTCGTAAGTTCCGTGTCCTTCTGATGCAATACGGCTACGTTCGATGCGTACGACGTTTTTATTAAAGTCGATATCCGACCAACGAAGCCCGTGAACTTCACCAATTCTAGCGCCGGTTAAGAGCATTATTTTAACGGGAATAACCCTATAAGCCATATCTTCTGGCAGTTTGTCTAAAGCTTGTAAAAAAGCTTGAGATTCGGTTATTGAAAAGACTTCTTTCTCGTGAACGGGACGCAGTGAAATATTGTTGTTTCCAACGCCTATTTTAGTTGCGCAGACAGGATTTTTCGTCGTCCAGTCGTATCTAATCGCTTCATTAAAAATAGTTCTTAAAACTCGTCTATAACCTTTAACCGTTTCTGCTGCGTAAAATTCATCCGACTCAACCGCTTCAAAATATTCGTCGAAATTCAATTTGTTGTACTCGCAAATTTTTTGAGCAGTGCTTGTACTAATAGGTTTACCAAGTCTTTTCATTCGGTATGCCGAATTTGCAGTGATAATTCTTTGTCTTGCCATCTCTCTAAAATTAACGGAAGCAGGGAAGTTCTTTTTAAGTTTGGAAACTCCACGCTGAGGCTTTCTTCCAAACGTATTCAAGAAAAGTTGAATATGTCTTACCGTAAATTCGTTGATAGGCAAGTCGTAAAGGTTAGAATCCTTTAAATATTGATTAAATTTTTTAATGACGTCAAGACCTCGAACGTGATAGTTGATGGATTGGTTTCGTTCTATACCTTGTAGCCATTCTTCGGCGAGCTGAGGAAACGTTAAAACGATTGCGCGTTCGCCGTTTTTTGATTTTTTATAAATTTTCTCTAAGGATTCTTCAAAGGCAATAGCTTCTCTTTCAACAAGCTTAATAAATTTAGTTTTGGGAAGGTCGTCTTCGTTAATGATTCGCTTATAATGCACTTTGCCTTTCTCGTTGTTTAGGCCGGGTGCATATACTTGGATTTTTGCCGAAAGGTGACCTTTCTTATTGGTAGTTAATCTATAATAAGCCATCCGATTTTCTCCTTAGTTAGTTTTGTTGATATATTCAAGTAGACTGTCCACGTCTATCAATACCTTTTTTCCTGAGCGTAGGGAACGAATTTTATTTTCCTTTACCCACGTGCGGATGCAGTGCATTGTGATTGCCGTATCCTTGTCTTGTTGTTTGATAATATCGAGTGATTGTTTGATGCTTCTAAGCAATATATTAACCTCCGTTTAAGTTGGAGACGGCGGGTTATCTCCGAGTTCTCTTCGTTACGTGCTATATTCTCCTTATCATTTTTGCCGTAACCCCGCGTGCGGACCTTTCGTCCCATAAACAGTGGTCATAGTTGTACCACAAAACACGTAATTCCTGTTTCATTAATCGCTTATCTCATATTTTTCTATCGCGCTGGTTGAATATACGTGGTTTGTTCAAAGTAGTTTTCTCTACTTCGAGCTTTTTACTTGTTGCTTTAAGGCTTCAAACCCTGCATTAATCAAGCCCACCTTTGTTAGATGATATTTTTCCAAGAAAGCGTTAATTTTGTCCGCTTCTTTTCGGGGGATGCTCGTACCCCAAACCTTGTTAAGAAGTTTGCGTTCTTCTTTATGTGCTTCTTCGTACTTTCTACGTGAAATTCTAGTAGAGGTGTCTTCTTTTCTTTCCATAATATTTTCTCCTTAAAATACGTAAATGATTTCGTTTAAGATTTCTTCTTCAATCAAATGCCTTTTCTCATTTTCCAGTTGAACGTCTTTTATGTAGTCGCCCGTTCTTTTGAAACGCTCTTGTTTAGAAAGCTTTTCATACATAACGTCCCAAAGCCTATTTGCGGCTTTGTCGGTGCCGTGTAATAGGGTAGGCAAGTCTGCAATCGTCCAATCTACACCAATATCTTTTAGATATTGATATTTGAGATTTCCCCATTTACCGTAAACGTGTTTAACGGGTTTGTGAGTGCGTTGATATTCAATAATTTCTTCAACTTTTAAACCTTTCATAAAACTTTGTTACCTCCAAGCGTTACTCGTATTAATACGATTATCACATTTGAAAAACAAAGTCAAGCTGTTTTACGTAAAAAATTGAAAATATTTTTAAAAACTTTTTAGACTAATCTCCTTTGCCAAATTTGTAGCGATTGTACTTTTCGTTTTGCTGTGGCGGTGGGGTAGAAGAGAGTTGTTCTTCTTCCTTACGCTTAGCAATCATTTCTTCTTCGATTTCTTGCAGTCGGTTCCTATAATTATTGGTTTCAGGTATAAACATTTTGGCTATCGATGAAAACAGTCCTTGCATATAACCTTTGATTTTCTTATTAGAAATAGCGATATTTCGTTTAAGAAATTTATCGTTGGTTTTACGCTTGAATTTTTTGTCATAGATATAAGTATTGTCTTGGACGTATTTCGCCTTTTTAAGAACGATATTTCCAAGCCTGCGCCTATAATCCCAACGTAGTTTTTCAATCGTATGAATTGTGCTTACACCATGAATATCAGTGTGATTAGGAAACAACCACGCAAAGTCCATTTCGTTTTTTGTTAAGTTAGCATAATACTTGCCCATAATCACTTTTAAGGTTTCTTCTTTCTTATCCATTTCTTTTACGAAACTTCTGTGCGCGGCGTACGCATTGTTGTCGCACGAGAGCAAAAAATCTACCGCCTTATCAATTTTATCTCTAAACGGTGCCATCTCTTTTGATGCATAGAACCAAGGCTTGTCCTTAGGTAATTCTTTCGCAAGTTCCTTTAACGTGCTTGATGCTAAATCCCTAAAGTGCGCCTTTTCAAACGCTACTGATTTTGAGAAACTTTGAATAACTTCATCTCGTTTTTTGTTGAGTTCGTCGTTAATGGTGTAAGCGTTCAATCGTTCGGTCATTTTTAATATCGAATCCATTGAAATTTTTCCTTTGGCTCTATACTTATATCCGGTGGCACGCTTGTTCTTAATTTTCGGCGCACGCTCCCAAAAAACGTAGTGGATATGTAGGTGTTCAGTCTTGTCCAAATGAAGCGCACAAATAAGGTCGATATTGTCCTTATCAAAGCCTGCATCCTTAAAAAATTCATTGAACGTTCTTTTAAGTAAGTCAATGCATTTTTCAGGCGTGTCTATCTTTTCCGAGTTCTCTTTATTAAACGAGATAAACCCGTGCCAAATGTTCTTTTCGCCCGACTGCGCCCGTGTTTTCATTTCCTTAACTTCTTGCTTTGATAACAAGCCGTTTTGATTGAATACGCCCGTGCTTTTTTGCAAGTATTCAAGCATCGTAAACCTCTGCGTTTCTTCGCCCATGATTTTTCCCTCAGCCGTCATATACTTGTAGATGTTGTTGTCACGTCCCGACATATCGAAGAAAGCACGGTCTTTTGCGTGCTTATCAATATCCGCTTGTGAGGAACCTTTTTTTAGGCGATAGGGAGTATATGCGATATCGAAAATTACAGGTTGACTCATAAAAATGCAACGTCTAGTTCTTTGCAAAGTTCGAAGAATTTATCGAGAAGAGTAATTTCTATAAGAACGCTATTTTCGTTGTAAGAAATACAGTCCTCTGCATAAAGAGATTCAATAAGGAACTTAATGATGTCTCCCGCATATTCTTCTAAATCTGGATTTATCTTGATGTATTGTTCGTAAACGAGTTCTTCGATATCAAAAGGTTCGTCTATAACGGCGTGTTGAAAAACGTTGTTATCGTTAACGTTGTTTAATAGAACTTCACATAAGCTTTTCATCCATCTTTTTGGGTCAAAAAGACCATTGCTAGTAATAATAGTTTCATAAATAGTTTTTTGCATAAATTTTTTCTCCTTTTTAATTAAATGTTTTTATTGTTTGTCCAGTGGACGAGTGGAAAGGTGGGTATCCCACTTTCCAACTTGCAAAATGCAGGGGAACTGCATTTTCTTAGCCTGCTACCGAAAACCCTAATTGGGCTTCCGTGTTGCTTCCTAATTTGCTTGATTCCAGATAGCATGTTCAATCTCCTTTCGGTGTTCAAGTATCTTGGTTAGACTTTTACAATTTTTATAACCGCTATACTCTAATCCAACGTCGATAGGCGTCCAATCGGTAATGCCGTCTAAAAGATGCTTGTTGCTTTGATAAAGGTCGTTTACGATATGCGGATGTGCTTTCATAAACTCATCGAAAGAGAGTATATATTCTTCCTTTTCAACCTGTTTATCAATCTCTTCGTTAGTTACCTTTATACGCTCAGTTTTACCGCCTTTTTTACCACTTGTTGCACGCAGTTTTGAGAGTTCTAATTTCAGTTTTGCTAACTCAAAAAATCCGTCTACGGGCGGTTTTAATTTGGTAGGTTGCTTGCCGTTGAACGAGTAGGTGCAAAGCGATCTTAAATAAGCGCCGCTGTCTTCGTCGTTCATCAGTTTGATGGCTTTGTAATACACGTCTAAAAACGCAAAGTGGAGCATCTTTTGGTTATACTTTTTAGGAACTTTGCCTTGTTTCTCAATGCGTTTAACTTCGGTCAGTTCTGACAAGATACAACTTTGATAATAATCTTCTTGCGGTGTTTTAGGCGGAGCCATCGGTACGTCGTCAAAGATAAAGGCGCAAACGGCTTTAATAAAGCGTCCAATTTCTTCGTCTTTGGCGTTTTTGATTACGTTCCAATACATATCGTAGAACGTAAATCGAGTTGATTTTTTCTCCATTCTAATCTCCTTTTTAATATATTTGCAGAACGTTTACAGGTATATCTGCATTGCCTTTTTAGTAGCACATAAGCACCACCTCCTTAAAAATTTTTATTTAACCCTTCACTATTAATGGACATTTGTGAGTGTCCAGTTTAGGTTTTTTTGAAAAGTTCTTTCACTATTAATGGACATTTACATTTGAATTCGTGGTGATGTTTTGGTTAGTTTTTCAAAATTTCCTTGAAAATTTCTTATCATTCCATATAAAGGGGATATTTTAAGCCAAAATATAAGGATAAAAATAAAAATTTGTTTTCCACTTACCAAGCGGTTAATCTGCTGAAAATATTCCACTAAAAATATGTCCCTCAAGTGGTAGCCAGTGAAAAGTTGCTTTTTACAACCAGTTTGTAAAAATTTTTATCCTTCACTTAACCAAGGACACGAAAATTAAAAATACAACCACAATTTCAAAATTTGTTATTATTTTTACAAACAAGAATTAAAACCCCTGCAAGTGAACGAATCACTCACAAGGGTTTTAATTCTTGATTTGCAAATAAAAAAGCCCGTGCAAATCACGAACCATTCCCTATGGGTATAGTTCACAACTTGCAAGGCGTGGATAGCTTCTTCTTAGGATAACTTCTGTTTCTTACAACTTCGTATACCATGCGCGTTGGCTTTACGCTTTCGCAACCGCTGTCCGCAACTTGTATACGGTAAAAAATATTAACTTTTTAGCTTGAATATCTTGCAGGGCGTAGATAACTTCTTCGTCGGATAGTTTCGGTTTCCTACAACTTCATATACACCGTGCGTTGGCTTTACGTTTTCACTACCACGGTCCACTAAATGTATACTGTCCAACCTAATGTTGTAGCAGTATTATAGCACCTAAAAATTTAATTGTCAACACTTTTACGAACATTTGTTCATATTTTTATAAAAATTTTTAGGCAAGATTAATAATAGTTTTCTTTTTGCGCTTAGCATATTCTAAAGTTTTTGCAGCGCCACCCCAAGAATACATAACGTAGGCAATAACTAAATCGGCTTCTTCAACCATCCATTCGTTTCGTTTTAAGATAGCAAATTTGCGAGGAACGCTTTCAAGAGGAGGAAAGATAACGTCGTCATAATGATATTTAGCGAACTCTAACTTGGAGTAATTCTTATCAAGATATGGCGTAATAAATATAAGTTCAATCTCCGGAAAATCGGCTTTCAAATCTTTTAACGTACGTAAACACAATCCATCAAAATCACCATACCCACCTAAGTAAAATTTGCAGGTGGAATTTTTTATTATTTCGTCTAGAAGAATATTTTTAAGTTGTTCTTTGACGTCGTTGTTAAACAAACAGTTAGAATGTCCACAAAAGGTAATTATCATTAGAAACCTCCGTTTACACAATAGTTTATCACAATGAACTACATTTTGAAAGCGTTCAGCGCAATAAACTAAAAATTAAATTGCACAAACTATAATTATTGCAATGAACGTTTATTGTGATAAACGCAAGGAGGTAACTATGAAATTATCTGAAGCGGTAGGTAAAAGGGTAGAGAATTTACTTGCAGAACGTAATATGACTCAATACCAACTTTATAAGAATGGTGGAATTCCTCGTTCTACTATTTCCGTTACGGTGGATGGTAAATATAAAACCGTTAAATTAGACACTATATATCAAATCGTTGCAACTTTAGGTATTACACTCAAAGATTTCTTTGATGACGCTTTGTTTGATGAATTAGAGGATTAATTAAGAATGCTTAATTTTCTATTTTAGATTAATATAACTGAAGTAATACAAGTCGTTAATTAGAACAAAGGAGAATTTTTGTGAAGTCGGTAAATTTGATTTCGTATTATCAAGGTATACTTGCTATTAAGGACATATTGAATAAGGATAATGCGTACTTAAAAGGGCTAAAAGCACATGAGATTAGAAACTTAGCTAACTTTTGTGATGTAATGTTAAAACAAGGTTGTCAAATGAAAGACTTTGATGGTTTTTTTGTCGCATATGAGATTAGCCAAATAGGAAAAGAATTTGATTTATTACGTTTTAGCGAAAAAAACGTTTTAAACATTGAATTAAAGAGCGAATTAAAAACTGCAGATAAACAACAAAAAATATTAAAACAAATGAGGGAGAATTTTTACTATTTAAATCTCCTAGGCAAACCAATAACTATTATAACGTTTGTTGAACATGATGGGTTTTATCATTATAATTCTGATAGTGATAATTTGGAAAAGGTAACAGTAGAGTTTGTTGCTTCAGTAATTATGGAACAAATAGTTGATAGAAATATTAACCCAGATAAAGTGTTTATACCTTCCAATTATCTTGTTTCACCTTTTAATTCTACTGATAGATTTTTAAATGGAGAATATTTCTTAACTAATGCGCAGCAAAATATAAAAGTAGAAATATCTAATGAATTGTATGAAAATCAATTCATGTTTTTTTGTATTTCAGCAAACGCGGGAACAGGTAAAACGTTATTAACATATGATATAGCGAAGGAGAAAATGAAAGAGGGGAAAAAGGTGTTAATTGTTCATTGCGGGAAACTAAATGACGGACACTATTCACTTATGAGTAAGCACGGCTGGAAAATATTGTCTATCAGAAATATACCTAATGAGCCCAGCTATATTAGTAGCTATGGTGATTTTGATTATATATTTGTTGACGAAGCGCAAAGAATACGAGATGCACAATTAACATCGTTAACTGAATTTTCAAAAAAGAATAACATACCTATGTTTTTTTCTTTTGATACAAAACAATACTTAAGAAGTGGAGAAACAAAAGATATAGCAGAATTTTTATCTGAAAAATACCCTGATATAAAAACCTCTATAAAAAAACTAACGACAAAGATTAGAACAAACAAAGCGATGGCGTCGTTTATTACAAATCTTATGGAAATGGGTAAGAGTAAAGACAATCTTAATTATGAGTGTGTCACCATAGAATATTTCAACAACAAGGAAGATGTGTTGAAATATATAGAGTTCTTAAAAATAGAAGGTTGGCAAGCCATAACTTATACGGTATCAAGAATAGATGTTGAATCCTATGATAAACTTATAGAGGTGTCCGATAAAAATGCACACGATGTAATAGGACAAGAGTTCCCAAAAGTAGTATTTGTTATGGATGATAATTTTCACTACGAAAACAATAAATTATTGATGAAAAATAGTTACTATAGTGCTAAGGGTATGTTATATCAAATTGTTACACGAGTTGTTAATGAACTTAAAATAATAGTTCTAGACAACCCAGCACTATTTGCCAAATTATTAGAAATAAAGCAAATGGCAACAAGCAAAGTTGATTATGAATAATAATTTTATTCAAAAAGTCGGTGAGTAAAACCACCGACTTTTTCTATACTTAAATTCAAATCTTTTATTTGAAAAGTCGAATATATCTATTGATTTTTTTATAAGAAAATGGTATAATAAGTTCAATTATTATACCAAGGGGTATTTTTATGGCAGCAAATTATAATAAACTATGGAAATTACTTATTGACAAGGGTATGACAAAGACCGATTTACGCATGAAAACCGGTATGTCAACGTCCACACTCGCAAAGAT
The DNA here is from genome assembly GCA_045613025.1 of Christensenellaceae bacterium. Classification (GTDB taxonomy): domain Bacteria; phylum Bacillota; class Clostridia; order Christensenellales; family Borkfalkiaceae; genus HGM11412. The sequence continues at coordinate 133,688 of JAZLAE010000001.1, forward strand.
GAGTAAAAACGAATACGTTTCTTTAGACGTTATTTTAAGCATTTGCAAAGTGCTTGAATGCAACATTGGCGACGTTGTTGACGCAACAGAAAAAGAAGATTAATTTTTTATATATGACTGAAATTGTCATATTTACTGTGCTAAAATCAAAGTGATTTTAGCAGAAAACATTGAGCATAAGAAAAAAGGATGATTTATTAAAATGAGCAAGTATAGAATAGTTGATTTGTTTTCTGGGGCTGGTGGGTTAACGTTTGGCTTTTATTATAATCTAGTTAATAATCAATTTGAAAAGAGAGATAACGTTGAATTTGTTTTCGCTAACGAGTTTGCTCCGCAAGCAGTGGCGGCGTTTAAAAAGAATTATGGCGAAGATATCCCTATGATAGCAGGGGATATTTGTGATATTACCAACGAAGAAATAGAGAAAAGATTAAACGGGGAAGAGGTTGACGTTATTATTGGCGGTCCGCCTTGCCAGTCGTTTAGCACCGTTGGTCAACGAAAGTATGATGACAGAGCTAAATTATCTCATCAATATTTAAGATTACTGGAAAAAATCAAGCCAAAAATGTTTTTGTTTGAAAACGTTAAAGGGATTCTTTCTATGAGAGAGATTTTTTATCAAACAGATGCCAATGGCGAGACTGTTTATGAAGAAGTGCTAAAACATAGAGGAGATAAGACTTTTATAAAGAAAGAAGCGGTAATCGACCATTACGGTGATTTGGTAATGGACGTATTAGCGCGCGAATTTGATAGAATCGGTTATAAAATAGTTCATGAAACTATGGTTGCGGCCAAGTTTGGTGTTCCTCAAAATCGTGAAAGGGTATTTATCATTGGCATAAGAAAAGATTTGGATTTAGAATGGTCTTACCCGGAAGGGGATTGTGAAGAACCTCTTTCTATTTATCATGCTATTTCCGATTTGCCTCCAGTTGGTGAAGGAGAAACCGTAACTGAATATACCGTAGAACCTATGAACGATTATCAATGCTTAATGCGTGGGGATAGCCAAAAAATAACACAGCATTTCTGTGGTTTTTATGGGGATAAAATTAGAACGGTAATACAAAACGTTGCAGAGGGTGAAGGTAAAAACGATTTTAACAATAAAGTTGATGCAGGTTTAATTGATAGAAGATATTATTTAACCTCCGGTTATGGTAACACCTATGGGAGATTGGAAAGAAATAAACCGTCCACAACAATAACAAATAACTTGGCAACGCCTTCGGCTTTGCGTTGTATTCATTATGAACAGAATAGAGCGTTGACGCCTAGAGAAGGTGCAAGAATTCAATCGTTCCCGGATTGGTATCATTTTGAGGGTAACAGAACTGACGTTGCCCGTCAAGTTGGGAACGCAGTTCCACCTTTGATGGCCATAGCGTTTGCGAATAAGATAATAGAGACTTTAGAAAAATAATTTCACGAGATAGGGGAAATTTATGAAGCACATACAATGGATTACCGAACAAATGAATAAAGGTAAAACTTGGGATGAGTTGAAGAACTTAACTGAGGAAGATTTTATTGAGCTCAGAGAATATCAAGGGATAATACCGTTGAGTATTAAAAATCTTCAAGAATGGAAGAAGGTTGTTGAAGATAGAGAAAAGGTTTACGTTGATAAAAAGCAAGCAACGGGTATTTCTGTTAACGACCCGTTAAATCTTGCCGTACCTAACTGGGTAACTTCCAGCTGGAAAGCGTATAAGGACTCATTAAAAGGTGCGATGACAGATAAGGCTATTCAAGACGTTGAAGAAAGTTCTCATTGGATATTAAATCAACTTACTCGTGATACCGGAATAAGAAAAGGTCTTGTAATGGGTAGTGTTCAATCGGGTAAAACTGCAAACATGGTTGGTTTGGCATCGATGGCGGCGGATTATGATTGGAATTTCTTTATAATTTTATCGGGTTCGATTGATAATTTGAGAATACAAACGAGAGACCGTTTTAAAAAGGATTTGAAGAGTACTGATTCCGTTCAATGGCACGTATTGGATTACGGTAGCGATAACGACCATTTATATGATTCATATTCTGGAAAACAAATTGCTTTGGAAGAACTTAAGCTTAATGCTTTAGGTAAAAAGGACTTTGCCGAAAAATACGTTATGGTTTGTTTGAAACAATCGGGTAGACTTGAAAGATTGATTAAATGGTTACATAGTAATCAATCTTATGCTGCAAAACTTAGGTTAATTGTAATAGATGACGAAGCGGACCAAGCAAGTATTAATACCAGATTGATGGAAAATGCGGTAGATGAAGAACCTGAAAACGACGTTGAAAGAACTAGGATAAATGAAAGTATCGTACATATGGTTTCTAATTGCTTGGCGAGTGGAGTTAGGTCGAGCAATCCTCTGCAGTCTATAAATTATTTAAGCTATACAGCTACGCCGTATGCAAATATATTAAACGAAAGAATAGATGGATATTCTTTGTATCCAAGTGATTTTATATTTAGTTTGCCGGAGCCTAAGGCCTATTTTGGTGAAAAAATAATATTCGGAAGCCATTCTAATAAAGAAGCATATCCGGGATTAAATATTATAAGGCAAATTGATGCGGAAGAATTAAAAAAATTAAACAGTTCAAAGGTGCAAATTGTTTCCATTCCACAGGGGCTTGAAAAGGCGATAAAGTGGTTCTTTTGTGCTGCAGCAGTTATACGTTTATCTCCTAAGAAAAGGCCGATTAGCATGCTGATACATACCTCTCCTAGAGTTAAGGTTCACATGGTTGAATATAAGCTTGTATTGGATTGGTTAAGAACTGTCAATAAAGAAAAATTTGTTTCCGAGTGCAAAGATATATACGAAGAAGAAATTAAAGAGTTCACGAAAGAAGATTTAATCAAGGCATACGCTGATTATGATTTTAAGGAAAGTTTGCCTGATGAAATGCCGGGTTTTGAAAAGATTTCAGACGACATTAGAAATATATTATCTACAATAACCCACATTGCACTTGATGACGACGATGATTTTGAGTACGCCGAAAACGGTGTTCATTTATGCGTGGATAATTGCGCCGCGCAAAGATATGCAGAAGCAGACACCTACATGCGTATAGCATATCCAGATTCAGAAACTTTATCAAAGATGAATAAGTCGCCGGTATTTATAGTTTTTGGCGGAAACACTCTTTCAAGAGGCTTAACCATTGAAGGATTAGTTTGTACTTATTTTGCAAGAAACGTAACGCAAGCGGACACTCTTATGCAGATGGCTCGTTGGTTCGGATACAGAAAAGGCTACGAGTTGTTGCAAAGGATTTGGTTGTCCGATGAATCAAAAAAACATTTTGAATTGTTACAACAAATTGACGAAGAATTAAAAAAGGAATTTAATGATTTCGTAAAAGAGAAAAAATCTCCTAAGGAATTTGGACCTAAAGTATTAAATTCTAATTCCGTATCAAAGTTAAAGATTACAGCTAAAAGCAAAATGCAAGCGGCGGTAGAAACTGGCGGCGGATATAACGGCGATGCTTTTGAAACCACTAAATTTAGAGAAGAGGATTTGCTTAGCAATGTTTCTACATTGGGCTCTTTTATAAACGAGATAGGACAAGCACCTGTAGAGTCGGAACATTCTTCAAAATCGCTTTTATGGAGAGACGTTGCGTCTGGAATAATATTAAGATTCATTTCCGGCTATAAGCATTACGACGACAAACAAGAAAGAATTATTGAAATTATAAAAAAAGCAAATACGGAAGGGAAATATTTGAATTGGAACGTCGTAATCGTTGCGGGTGATAGTAATACGGGAAATGCAACTTGGAAGCCTTATGGCGATTATTCTATTAAAAAGAGTATGCGTTCAAAAGTAATCGGCGAACCAGATATTGATATAGCTCGTTTGAGAAACAGTACGGACGCTTTATGTGACGTTAAGGTTAGCGAATTGGAAGATTGGCAAAAGGTAATTTACGAAGAAGCAAAAGACCATTGCCGTCCAATTAATGCAAGTAGAGGAAAACTTGGATTAGTAGATAATCCATTGCTTTTAATTTACCGAATTGATAAAGATGCGACTAAAGCTATAAACGAA
>JAZLAE010000002.1:0-2889 GCA_045613025.1 Christensenellaceae bacterium
AAGTTTTAAAAACACGTGGCGAACTTGAAAAGAAAGACGTTATCCCTACGCCAGAACTAATTGCAAAAGAACTTAATATCTTAGAACGTGAAGTTGTTTACGCGCTTGACGCTATAAGCGACCCCGTTTCTTTATATGAGCCTGTTTACAGTAAAGAAGGCGAAGAACTTCTTTTAATGGACCAAATTAGTGATGAGTGCGAAAACGACGAAAAATGGTCGGAAAATATAACCCTAAAAAATGCCGTAGATAGGCTTGGTGAAAGAGAGAAAAAGATACTTTATATGCGCTACTACGAAGGCAAAACACAAACGGAAATTTCGCTTGCGGTAGGGTTATCGCAAGCGCAAGTAAGCCGTCTTGAAAAAACGGCTTTAAAAACCATAAAACAAAAGATGATTTAATAAAAAACCGCCCAGTAGGGCGGTTTTTCGTATGTTTTTTAAAATTATTTTTCAATAAAGAACGGAGTTGACGTACACATATGGTATTGTGACGTACCTTCAATTTCTACACGAACGTATCTATCAAGTTCGTAATCTTTAAGCGGAACTGTATAGTTGATTTCGTCTTCATTGATATCAGTTTTAGACCAAATAACTTTGTCTGCCGAATAAACTCTAACAGCCTTGATTGTGTCTTCAGGGAAGTTCTTCATAATCTTAGCAGAGATTGTAATTTCGCTATTTTTTAAAGCGTCAAGTGAAACTACGTCACCTGGTAAAATTTCGCCTGCGGTAATATCGCATTCATCAAAACCGCAAATAGCAATAGTGTTTCTATCCCTAATTGCTTGGCAAACGTTGTCGCGGTTAGGTTCTTTACCTTTAAGGTAAATAACGTTAGCGCTTGGGTTAGTTAAAAGCCTTGCAAAACCGAATAAGTCAACTGAAACCATCATCGCAACTTTCTTGCCAGAAAGCCAGTATTTTTCAACGTTTTTGCCTTCAAGTGTAACAAGTGGTTCAATATCAACAGCGTCAAGGTTGTATTCGTTTTCAAGCCAGTATGGAGATTGTGGGTGAGTAGCGCACGCTACACCACCGCTTTTGTGGATATAGTCAACTGCTTCTCTTGTTGCATTTTGTGCTTCTTCATCGCCAAATCTACTGCAAGTAAACTTAGTTGTATAATCTTCGCCGTTCATACCAATTGCTAAAATGTGGTAGCCGTTGTGTGAAACGTGGTCCCACTTATCACCCCAGTTAAATGGGTGATATTCTTGACCGTGAAGCATTAAAACTTTATCGTCGCTATACTTATCTGCATCTAAATGACCTTTAAACGGAGCGTTATCTTTAACGGCGATAGAGCAAATATCAAAGTTTTTGTATCTCATCATAGCGTTGATTGTGCCAGGGTGAGAGTCGCAACCGTACCAGTCAAGTGAGTGCATGTGCGTGCAAAGTTTATAAGATTTTTTAATAGGAAGATTTTTCTTTTCTACGGCAAATTCTTCGCTTTCGCCGTTTTTAAACCTTGCAAAGTAAGCCCATAAGTTTTTAATGTATTTTTTCCAGAATGCTAAGCATCTGCTGTCTTCTTTAGGTTGAACTTCAGGGAATAAAATTTGGTTAACAAAATATTCGCCTTTACCGTATTTTGCTTTAGCAACAAGTGCACCGTCTCTAACGGCAGGGTCGGCGTATGAACCTAAAATTTCCCAGTTTTCAGGAAGTAAGAAGCAAGATTCTGCAGAAGTTAAATAGTTAGGAACTTCATCAGGGTTTTGCGTTTTTCTAAAGTAAGTAGTGATAGAAAGTGGAACTTCCCAAGCAATCATTTCGTCTGGAGCGATAACTTCAGGTACGTTAAATAATTTTTTGCCTGCGTCTTCAACCCAAGGCATCATATAAATTCTGTATTGTTCTTTTAATTTGTGGAAGTTAGGCGAAGCCTTACCGCATTGACCGATAGCCCTTACGTGGCGGTGGATAAGTTGTGTGTAACCAACTTCGTCTGGTAAGAAATAAGGTGCCCATCTTTCGTAACTTTGGTGCATAAAGAAGAATAAGCCCCCTCTATAAACCCAGTCTCTTATATATTCTTCGTCGTTTTCAATATAATCGTTAAAGCCGTTTTGTTCAACGAAAACTACGTCGTAGCCTTCAAGATAATTCTTTTTAGAATAATCAATTTTAGTAATTTCGTAGCCTTCTTCTTTTAAAAAGTCAACGAATTTGTAGTCAGGTCTTGTCCAGTGTTCAAAATAACCAACCTTAATTGTTTCTGCAGTGTATTTCATAAAAATCTCCTTATTTAGTGTAAAAAACACTTTGCATTTAGAGTTTACAACAGTAAAACTTTAAAGTCAATACATTTTTTAGTTAAAATTATATTTATTATTTGATATTTGTGGTTAAAAGCACTAAAAAGTGAAGAATTTGTTAACAATTTTCACTAAATTTTGCTATATTATGTGGCAAACTACACAAAATTTTGTCAAAAAAAGTGACAATTTGCCATAAAAAAGTGACATTTTTTTATTGCGTTTTATTAAGCATTGTGCTATAATACTTACAATAGGGGAGTATCGCGCATGTATGCGTATACGTACGTGTGTAAGAATTCCCGCATCGCGTTATTGAAAATGGCTCAAAAAAAATCGATAAAGGCGGTAAAAAACAAAAATCAAAACAAAAAAATCAATAGTTAAAATGGAGGACGAAAAAACTATGATGAAGAAGTTATTAACAATGTTATTGTGCTTAGTAGTATGCTTTAGCGCAGTAGCGTGCGGTGACGACGCTGGCGAACAAGGTCCAGGCGAAAACCAAGCAGTAATTGAATTTTTCATTACTGACGGTGGTGTAGGTTCTGAATGGCTTAGACTTGCAAACGAAAGATTTATGGCAGCAAACATAAACACACCATATGCTGACAAAACTG
>JAZLAE010000003.1:0-31692 GCA_045613025.1 Christensenellaceae bacterium
AAGACCGCTTGGCCTCCGACTTCTTAACTTTTGCACGGGGCAAAATTTTCAAAATCGGGAACTTTTAGCCGAAACTTTTGAAATTTAGGCACATTTAAAAACTATAAAAATATTATTGGGGAAGGTATGACGGTATGACAAGATTTGAAGAATTAAAAAGTTATATTACGGCTTTGCCCGACGATATACAAGCAATATTGTTGCCCGTGTTGGAAGACATTGTTTATGAAGAAGAAATGCTGCGTAAATTCCGCAACAACCCCAAAACAAAAACCAATGCGGCAATGTATAAAGCATACAGGCAAACAAAACAACTATACCAAGCCGACATTAAACTTTTATTGTGGCAATTACGCCAAAATGAAACGTCGGCGGCTGACAATTTACTTGCAAAGTTGAGTGAGTTTGAATGACATACCTTGAAGAATACAACTATTTAATACAAGGGCGTCACGTAATAGCGGGTTATTGGATAAAAAAAGAGGTTGAAAACCTTATTGAAGATTTACAAAACCCCGCATATATATACGACACAACCGAAGCACATAAACGTATTAAATTTATGCAAAATATGTGCTTGCAAAGTAAACACCCGTATTTTGGCAAGCCGTTGGAACTTATGCCGTTTCAATTGGCATTTTGGGAAGCATTGTACGGGTTTAAAATGAGTGATACCCAATTACGCCGTTTTGTTGAAGCCCTTTTATTGATCGGGCGAAAGAACGGCAAAAGCACAATGCTTGCGGGTGACGGTAACACCGACTTATTTGTTGGGGTTGGTGGTTCGGAAATATGTTGTGCAAGTAATGACGACAGGCAAGCAAAGTATATATGGCGTGAAATAGCGGGTATGCGTTCACGTCTTGACCCTAAAAAGGCAATTACAAGCCAAAACCTTGTTGAATTACGAAACGAGCATAAAAACATAATTGTTTCCCGTATGTCAAGCAAGACACAAAACAAGGACGGCGGCAACTATACAAAAACATATCTTGACGAAGCCCACGATATAGACGAAGAAAACGGCAACAGCGAAATTGCTGAAGCGTGTTGGCGTGGTATGTCAACAAAAGACGATCCGTTATTTATAACTTGTACAACACAAGGGTTTTCCCGTGACGGTTGTTACCTTGACAAAAAGATTGCACACGCAAAAGCGGTTATTGAAGGTGAAAAAGACGACATACATTTTTTGCCGTTCCTTTTTGAACAAGACAACGAACAAGAAATATGGACGGACGAAAGTAGTTGGGAAAAGGCAAACCCGTCTATACGTTATGGTGTTAAAAAGTATTCAAAATTACGCCGTGACGTGGAACTTGCACGAACTGACAAGGAAGCACGGTTACATTTGCTTTGTAAAGACTTTAATATAAAGCAAAACAGCGCCCAAGCGTGGTTACGTTCCGAAGACTTTATGTATATACAGGATAAAAAGAGTTTGGAAGACTTTCGTGGTTGTTTTTGTCTTGCGGCGTTGGACTGTTCACAAACAACCGACTTGACAAACTTAAAATTGTTGTTTATGCGTCCCAATGACAACACAAAATATATATTTTCGCATTATTGGATACCCGAAAGCAAGTTGACCGACAGCGCCGACAAAAGCGCGGGTGCAAGATATGAGGAATGGGCGCAGCAAGGTTATATAACAATTTGCAAAGGTAGTATTATTGATTTAACCGAAGTAACAAGGTATATTGCGGAACTTAAAGAACAATACAACATACGTGTTTTTAAATGTGGCTATGACAAAGCATATGCCCGTGAATTTGAAAAGAGTATTGACGAATTAAACCCGACAATACGTGAAGCAATAAACCAAAAAATTATGTCAACCCCTATGAAATGGGTTGAACGTGACTTTGAAAACCACATTATAAACTATGGCAACAACCCCGTTGACGCTTGGTGTTTGGGGAATGCTTGTTGTTATATTGACGGTCACGAAAATTACAGTTGTAAAAAGTCACAAGCAAATAAACGAATTGACGGTGCTGTTGTATTTATAATACTTTATGCAACGTTGTTAAAATTCAATTCGGAATTTCAAAACGTTATTAAATAGAAGGTGATTAAAACGGGACTTTTTGATTTATTTAAACCAAAAGGAAAACAAAATAATACACAGGGCTTGAAATATGCACCGACAATGACAGGTGGCGCACCGTTTTATACGTCGTTTGGTGAAAGTGTTTATGCTTCCGACATTATTGTTCAATCAATACGTTGTAAAGCAAACGAGTTTAAAAAACTTGAACCACGGCACATAAGAACAACCAACGGGGCACAAACGGTTATAAATGACAGTAGCATTGCCCGTGTATTACGTCGCCCAAATGCTTATATGACAACGGCGGACTTCTTGGAAAAAATAACAATACTTCTTGAATTAACAAAGAATGTGTTTATTTATCCGACGTGGTACAAAACAAAAGGTGGCGAAAGATATTATACGGGGTTTTACCCGTTGAAACCGTCCGAAGCACAATATTTAACCGACGCAGCGGGTGTGCTTTATATTAAGTTAAGATTTGCCAACGGGTATGAAGTGACATTGCCCGCCGATAGTGTAATACATTGGCGTAAAGATTACGGGGTTAATGATTATTTCGGTGGTGGTATGTTTGGGGGCAACGATAACACGGGGCTTTTAACTATGTTACAACGTTACGATCAATTAACACAAAGCATTGCAAAAGCCCTTGAAATTTCTTGTAATGTAAATGCCGCATTAAAGGTGAGTACATACAGCGAAACCGACGCATTAAAAAAGAAACGTGAAGAATTTGAAAACGACATAAAAAATAATAAGTCGGGTTTGCTTGTAATGGACTTGTCAAGCGAATTTATAAACATACCCCGTGACATTAAACTTGTTGACGCTGAAACATTAAAATTCTTTTATGATACCATTTTACGTGCTAATGGTTGTAGTTTGCCAATACTTAACGGTGATTACACAAAATCACAAAAAGAAGCATATTACGAACACGCCCTTGAAGCCGATATAAAAGGTTTAGGGCAAGCAATAAGCCGTGTTATATTTAGTGATCGTGAAGCGGGTTACGGTAACGAAATTGTATTGTACCCCAATAGCATTACATTTATGTCAATGGAAAATAAATTAACAGCATTACAAGTGGGCTTGCCCGCAGGCATATTCACAAAGAATGAAGCCCGTGAATTATTAGGGTATGCACCAATTGAAGGTGGCGACGTAATGCCACGTGGATATAACGAAGTAGACGCCACAGGCGATACAGGGGACGAGGTGAAAAACAATGAATAAAAGAAACGATTACTTTTTACAGCGTGGTTTTACGGCTGAATTTCGTGCGGGTGGTGCTGACGACGATAAAAAAGGACATATTGTTGAAGGACTTGCCGCCGTATGTGAACAGGAAACACACATTAAAGATTGTTTCGGCGAATTTATAGAGGTTATACGCAAGGGTGCATTTGACGAAACCGATTTTGACGACGTGCGACTTTTAGTTAATCACGATTTTAACGGCATAGCACTTGCACGAAGCCGCCGTAACAATAAAAGCGACAAACCAAACACAATGCAATTATGGGTTGACGATAACGGCGACGTACGAATAAAAGCCGATCTTGACACCGAAAACAATGAACAAGCACGCGCCCTTTATTCGGCTATAAGCCGTGGTGATATGGACGGTATGTCATTTTGCTTTTATGTTTCCGAAGACAATCAGCGTTGGCACGTTCGTGACGGTGTAATGGCACGTGAAATTTTAAAGGTTGACAAGGTAATTGAAGTAAGCGCCGTTAATTTCCCCGCTTATGGGGGAACTAACATAGATAGTCGGTCATTGGATAGTGACCGCCGTGCGTTGGATAACGCCCGTGCCGTGTTGGATAACACGCAAAAACCAAAGCCAAATTATAAGGCAAAAGCATTTATTACTATGTATAAAAAGTGAGGTAAAACAAAATGAAAAAAAGATTACAAAAACTTCTTGACGCAAAACAGGAACAACGTAACACCCTTAATCAATCAATGATTGATAGCGACAACAAGGAAGAACGTGCCGCAATTGGTGAAACCCTTAAAGCACTTGGCGAAGAAATTGCCGACATTGAAGCAATGCTTGAAGAAGTTGACGAACCCGCCGAAGATAACGGCAACGAAGCAAGCGAAAACACCGAAAATAATAATGAAAGAGGAATGAACGTAATGGCAACATTAGAAATGAGAAACGGCGCACCCGCCGTAAACGAAAACAAAGAACTTGAAGCACGTGCAAAGGCATTTGCTGAAAGTGGCAAAATGACTATTGGCAACGCTGAAGCACGTGCCGTGCTTGTATCAAGTGGCACACTTGCAACCCCAACCGAAGTAAGCGGCATTAATGACGTTGTAGGTGCAAAGGTTTCTTCAATTGTAGACCTTGTAAAGATTACCGACGCTTCAGGTATGGGCGCTTATAAGGTGGCTTATGTTGACACCGACGCAACAGCCGCAACCCAAACCGAAGGCGGCGAATACAACCCAAGCGAAGCAACATTTGACTTTGTTGAAATTAACCCCCAAACCGAAGCCGTAATTTCTTACATTTCGGAACAGGCACAAAACCAAACCCCCCTTAACTATCAAGCAAAGGTAAATGAAAGCGCACTTGTTGCACTTCGCAAGAGAGCCGCAAAGATTATTACCGACAAGTTGGTTGCTTCCGATCTTACTGTAAAACTTACCGTAGCACTTGACGAAAAGTTTTTACGTAAAGTTGCACTTAATTATGGTGGTGACGAAAGTGTTGTTGGTGCGGCAACCTTGTTTATTAACAAAGCCGACCTTGTAACACTTGGTGACCAACGTGGAAGCGACAAGAAGCCCGTTTATGAGATTACCCCCGACGCAAGCAACCCCAACACAGGTGTAATTCGTGACGGTGGTTTGTCCGTTCCTTATTGTATCGACAGCAACCTTGCAAGTGGTACAACCGTTTACGGACAGGCAAAGGGCTTTGAACTTGCATTATTCTCAAACTATGACATTAAAGTTTCCGAAGACTTTATGTTTAACAAAGGTATGCTTGCAATTCGTGGTTCGGTTTCACTTGGTGGCGACGTTGTTGTTAAGAACGGCTTTGTTGTTACAACCGTAGCATAATTGCGACATAAAGCAACTTAATTTTAAAGCGAGGTTTAAAAAATGGCACAACTAACACCCGCCGAAATGCTTGCAAAGGTAAAGTATGCTTTATACGGCAACGCTGACGGCAATTATAATGACGAACAATTACAACTTTATATTGAAGAAGTTATTGACGAACTTATTTGTGGGGGCGTAAACGAAGAAGTTGCAAAAAGCACGGCGGCTGTTGGTTGTATTGCTTGCGGTGTAAATGACATTTGGAATTATTCAAGCGGCGGTGTAAAACACAGCGAATATTTTAACCGTCGTTTGGTGCAACTTTCATTAAAGAAAGGTGATACAAATGTTTAGACCAACCGAAGCGGCACAAATGACAACCCCGTTGCAATTGCAACAGCCCGTCACGGCTGTTTCGTATGGTGTTAATACAAAGACTTACCAAAACATTAAAGGCGTTGTAATGGCAAATTTTAAGACATTTGGTGGGACGGAAAGAAACGACAACGGAATTATAACCGTTGAAGAAACGGCACAAGTTGTTTGCCGCTACCGTCCCGACATAAAAAGCAACACCCGTATTGTATTATTGCAAACGGGGGCAATATATGAAATTTTGGGCGATCCCGAAAACATAGAAATGCGAAATATGTTTTTAAAATTTAAAGTGCGCCGTGTTAAGGGTGGGGCTTAATATGTCAATTAAGTTAAAACTTAACGGCTTTGACGAATTGTTTTCACAAATTGAAAAAGCGGGTGGCACAATTGACAAGGCGGCAAAACAATGCTTGCAAACGTCGGCACAAATTATGCACGACGAATTAAAAAAGCAAATGACAGCCGCAAACGTTGACAGCGATTTAATAAATCGTATGCCGCCACCCGAAATTGAAAGCGAAGGCAACAGGCATACCGCCCGTGTTGGGTATAAAAAAGGTGATTACGACCCAAACGACCCGTCGGACGGTTACAAGGTTGTTTTTCTCAATTATGGAACACCAAAACGAAGCAAGCACGGAAAAATTGAAGACGGTGGCAAAGTGAAATTGGGTTTTATTAAAAGAGCAAAAACCAAAGCAAGTAAAAAAATAAAACAATCGCAACAAGAAACACTTGAAAAGATTTTAAGGGGCTGAAAAAGTGAAACAAAAGTTAATTGATACGTTGTCGGCTTTTGGTTATCCCGTGTTTTTGCAAGGGACTTTAAACCCTAATGAAGCATACCCACAAACGTTTATAACGTTTTTTGTGGATAGCACCAACGACAACGGACATTTTGAAAATGAAACAACTTCGGTTAATTGGTCGTTTAGTGTAATTCTATATAGTGCCGATCCCAAAGTTGTAAACACAAAGCCCAATGAAATACGCACCAAATTAAAGGCGGCGGGCTTTATCCCACAAGGTAAAGGCAACGACATTTTAAGTGACGAGCCAACACACACGGGGTGGGCTATGGACTTTGTAATAATTGAATATTTATAAAAGTGAGGTTTTAAAAATGAGTGAAAAAAAATTCGGCTTGCTTCGTGGTTTATCCGACATTTACATTTGTGAAATTAAGGACAGCGAAGAAGCATACGAACCCGTAGGCACACCCGAAAAACTTATACCCGCGGGCGAACTTACAATTGGCAAAACCGTTGACAAGGCACAAACCTATTTTGACAACGCTTTGTTTGAAGAAGTTGGACGTGAAGCCCCTTCGGAAATTTCCATTGTTGGTGCGGCTGTTCGTGCGGCATTCCTTGCGTGGATTGAAGGCAAAACCGTTGACAGCGAAACAGGCGCAATTATTGACGACGGCGACTATCACAGCAAATTTTATGCTATTAGCGGCAAACGTGATTATACCGACGGCACAAGTGAATATTTTTGGTTCAACAAGTGTTCTTTCGGTGGTGCTGAAGAAACAGGCAAGACCGCTGACGACACAACCGATAGCGCGGGTATGACTTTACCATTTACCGCATACAAGACCCAATTTATATTTGGCAACGGTAAGGGAAGCAAGGTTGTAAAGATTGATACCGCAACAACAAGCCTTGTTGCTGACGCTTCGTGGGTTGCACAAGTTGTTACCCCCGACAACCTTTCAACCGTTTGTGAAAAAGCAACCGTTTAAAGGCAAAGAAAAAGGGCGGCACGCCGCCGCCCTTTAATTTTTTTAATTAGAAAGGAATTTTTAAAAATGGCAAAGTTTGAACTTAACATATATGACGACAACGACAAAGTTGTAAAGACACACCAACGTAACAAATGTTCCGTTGAACTTTTTTTGAAATTTCAACGTTATTCCGAAAAGGTAACAACCGAAAAAGTAAAAAGTGATAATGAATTTTTTGCGGGCTTAAAAGATTTATTCCTTGAATTTTTTCCCGCAATGACCGAAAGCGAATATAAAAACAACACCGACGTTGCTGAAATTATAGTGTTGTTTAATGCGATCATAACAAAGGCAACACAATTTAATTCCGAAAAAAACGTGTAAAGGGGTTGGGGGAAGATAACCCCACCCCAAAGACGATAACTGAACAAATATTTGAAATTATATTAATAATTGCGGAACGTTGGAAAATGACACCGTTTCAAATACTCAATACGGATATTGACCAATTTATATTGTTGTGCAATTACTTAATAAATTTGGGTGGTGAAGCAACACCACAAAAAACATTAAATGAACGTGAAGAAAGTGCCGCTTTTTGGGCGGCATTATAAGGCGGTGGAAATATGGCAAACAATGAAACTTTGGGTGCGTCCTTTAGTATAGACGTTACCGAACTAAAAACGGGACTTGCACAAGCAAACCGACTTATTAAAGAAAGCGAAAGCGAATTTAAAGCCGCCGCAGCGGGAATGGATAATTGGTCGGATAGTCAAGAAGGACTTGAAGCCCGTATAAAACATTTGAACACGGCGACCGATCTACAACGCAAAAAGGTTGACGCTTTGCAAGACGAATACGACCGTTTAATTGCCGACGGGTTAGACCCCACAAGCCGTGAAGCGGTAGAATTACGTACAAAAATAAACAAGGAAACCGAAGCATTAAACAAAAACGAAGCCGAGTTAAAAAAGCAAACAAAAGCCCTTGAAGAATTAGGCGACGAAACAAAAGAAGTTGCCGAACAAACAAAGGAAGCAAGCGAAGGCTTTACCGTAATGAAAGGTGCGGCGGCTGAACTTGTTGCCAATGGTGTAACACGTCTTGTTGACGGTTGCAAACAAGCAATTACAACATTGCTTGCATTGGGTGAAGAAACACGTGAATACCGTGAAAATTTAATTAAATTACAAACAAGTTTCCAAACGGCAAACCTTTCAGCCGAAGCCGCTGAAAAGACATTTACTGACCTTTACGCAATAATGGGTGACGAAGGTGCGGCAACCGAAGCGGCACAACAGTTGGCAAAAATATCAAAAGGTGAAAAAGACCTTGAAGCCAACACACGTATTTTAACGGGCGTAATGGCTGAATATGGCGCAAGTATACCGTTGGAAGGGTTAGCCGAAGGCATAGCCGCTTCAAGTGCTATGTCAAGTGTACAGGGCGTTTTAGCCGACGCTTTGGAATGGCAAGGCATAAACCTTGATAAATTTAATGAAAAACTTGAAGCACTTTCAACCGAGGAAGAACGGTCGGCATATATTCAAAAAACATTAACCGATCTTTACGGCAAAAGTGCTGACGCATATTTAAAAAATAACGAAAGTATTATTGCCGCCCGAAAGTCAACAAAGGCATACACCGAACAAATGGCACAGTTGGGCGAAGCAATAGAACCCGTTAACGCTGATATAACGGAATTTAAGACCGAACTTGCAAAAGAGTTTGTACCCGTTGTTAAAAATCAAGTTGCACCCGCAATAAAGGAATTTACCAAAAGTTTAAAAGACAATGGAACAGCAAAAAAGGCGGGGCAAGTAATTGGGTTTGTTGCTGAAAACTTTGAAACATTGGCAACAGCAACATTAACAGCCGTAACAGTATATAAAACATTTTCAGCGGCAATGAAAGTGTCAGCCGCAATTACAGCAACAACAACAGCGGTTGCGGGGTTGTCGGCGGGTGTTAGTTTTGCAACAAAAATGCAAGTTGGTTGGAATGCCGCAATGTCAGCCAACCCAATTGGTGCGGTTGTAACGGCTGTTGCATTATTAACAACAGGTGTTGTCTTACTTGCAAAGAAGTTAAAAGACACCGAAAAACAAACCGACCTTTTAAATAAACGGCAACGGGAAACTGTAACAGCGGCAACCGAAGCGGCTAACGCATACCGTGATACAAAAAAGGCGGCTGACGAAATGGCGGCAGCGGGTGACGCACAAATTGCAAATACACAAAGGCTTTGGGCTGAATTACAAACACTTACAACCGAAAGTGGAAGGGTAAAAGACAGCGACAAAGCCCGTGCCGAATTTATTTTAAATGAACTTAATAATGCACTTGGCACGGAATATTCAATGACGGGCAATATTATTAAAAATTATAAAGATATGGTTTCGTCAATTGAAAAAGTTATTGAAACAAAACGTGCCCAAATATTGCTTGAAGCATACGAAGAAAGTTACGCCGAAGCCGTTAAAAACGTGGGTGAAGCCGAAAAAACAAGAGCGATACAGGCACAAGAATTATCTTTGCAAGAACAAAAAGCGGCTGACGCCCGTAAAAATGCCGCTATTGAATATGAAAAGTACCAAGAAGCACAACGCACGGGCAATGTCATTGGTGCGGCTTTTGCACAAGAAGCGTATTTAAAATATCAAAAAATTGCCGAGGACGAAAGCGAAATACTAAAAACAAAACAACAAGAGTTTGCCGCAAGTGACGCAACGGTTAAAGGATATTACGACAATATCAACAGTTACGAAACAGCAAGTGGACTTGTTTTGAAAGGTGAAACCAACAAGGCAATTGGCTATTTAAATAATTTTGGTAGTGGTTTTCAAACAGCCGCAAGCGTTGCAAAAAAAAGCAAGGACGAACAACTTTCAATTTTACGTGACCAAGTTGTAAATACCGAAATTAATCTTGGTATATTAGAAGCCGAATACGAACAAAACCAAAAGAATATGACCGAAGAAGAACGTAAACAAGCATTGTTACGTATTGAAAATGCCAAAAAGCAAGCCAAAGACGCTAAAGACGAGTATTACAAAGTTGGTGGCAATATGGTTGAAGGTATGGCAAAAGGTACGGAAGACAACGAATGGACGTTGACAGGTGCATTAAAGAAAACCGTTGCAAAAGGACTTAAAGCGGCAAAAGACGCACTTGGCATTAAATCACCGTCAAGAGTATTCCGAAAAGAAGTCGGAAAACAAATACCCGAAGGTGCGGCACTAGGTGTAGCCGACGGCACACCGTCCGTTGTTAAGGCAATTAAAAAGCAAGTAACCGCAATTCGTAACGCTTACGACCTTTCGGGCATTTCGGGTTCAGTTGGTGTAAATGTAAACCGCATTAACCCAACAGCACAACAGGAAAACGGCGGCAATGTTACGGTTTACCAAACCAACAATTACAAACAGGCATACACGTCACCAATTGAAAAATACAAGTCAAAACAACAACTTTATGCGGTAGCAAGACAAATTAAAGCGGGGGCGATCTAATGACACAACTTGATTTTATAGGGTTACACGGTGAGATTTTGCCCCTTTTAGGCAACCCGTTGTTTCACGTAACACACATCGACGGAATGACAACGGCAAATACAAGCGTTGCAACGGCTGTTGTGGGTGGTTTTGACGGTGATACAGTAAACAACATACAAGCAACCCCACGCACGCTTATAATTGATTTAAGACCACGTAGTGGGGTTAATGTTGAAGAAGCAAAACGGGAAATTTTAAAAGTTGTCAAGTTAAAACAGCGTGGCGGCTTAATTTGGACACAAAACGAAAGAACGGTTGCCATAAACGGCATTGTTGAAGCAATTGAAATGCCCCGTTTTTCGGAAGCCGTTGTTATGCAAATAACTTTACATTGTGAACAGCCGTTTTGGGAAGATATTGACGACGTTATAAAACAAATTAGTGAAGCAATTAACTTGCATTATTTCACAAATAACCCCGAAGATATGTTGTACTTTACCGAAAACGGTTTGCCGTTTGGTGAGTATGACACAATACGCACCAAAACATTTTATAATGACGGTGACGTTGCCGTTGGGCTTGAAATACGCATACTTGCACACGATACCGTTACCAACCCAATTATATACGATCAAAACGGAAATTATTTTGGGGTAGGTTATGAATTGGAAAGTGCAAGTGCCAACACGGGAATTGGTACGGCTTGGGTTAGTGTTCCTGTTGTAATGCAAGCGGGTGACGAAATTGTTATAACCACGCATAAAGGCAACAAGAAGGTTACATTTAACGGTACAAATATCTTTGACAAAATAAAACCAAATTCAACGTGGTTGCAACTTGAAACAGGCAACAACACATTTTCAATAAATAGTGACGACGACAGCATAACAAATATGTCATTCTCGTTAATTTATAAACAAAGGTATGTTTAATATGATTGAATATATTGAAGTACGTGGAAGCGACACGAAAGTTATTGGCATTATTGATACGGCAACGTCGGTTATATGGCACACCGTTTATTTTGGTGTTGGCGACTTTGAAATTGAAGTTGCCGCAACACCCGAAATTGTTTCGTTATTGCAAGCGGGGCGGTATATCACCCGCCCCAACAATAACGACGTGGGTATTATTGAAAAAATTAATATGCCCGAAAACATTGACGACGGTGCAAGGATAACGGCAAGCGGTCGTTTTGTAAAGTCAATACTAGAACGCCGCATTATTTACAATTTAACAGGAAATAGCAACAAAGCAACCATATTACGGGGTAATGTTGAAAATGCTGTAAGGGAAGTTATAAAAAATAATGCGATCACTTGCCCGTTTGATAGTAACCGAAATATTGGGTTGCTTGCACTTGGTGAAACGGCAAATATACCATTAATTATAACCGACGACAGCGGCAACGCTGCTGAAAAACAAGTAACATACGAAAATTTACTTGCATATACCGACGGTGTACTTGAAGAATACGGACTTGGTGCAAAATGTATATTACAAAATGAATTGTTTTTATATGTTGTATATAACGGCATTGACCGAAGCATTAACAACGACAGTGTCACACCACCCGTTATATTTAGTAAAGAATATGACAATTTAATTTCAAGTGAATACACATACGACGACACAACCGAAAGAAACGTTGCTTTAATTGGTGGTGAAGGTGAAGGGGTTGACCGCTTTTATTCTTTGCTTGCAAATAATGAAGGTGGGTTAAAACGCCGTGAAATATTTATTGACGCAAATTCAATAAAAAAGACACTTAAAGCAAGTGAAATACAAGAAATGTTCCCAACAGGTACATTCACGGGAACAAATTTCACCATAGGCGGCACGGTATATGCAACACTTGTTATTGCTGACACCGACAAAGAATACACGTTAAAAGCATTAAAAGATAAATTCCCAACAGGAACAACAAGCGGCACGAAGTTTGTTGTTGGTGGTGTAACTTATGCAAATAAGGTTTACGGTGACGACGAAAATTATAAATTAACGCCGTTAGGATATAAAGCAATGCTTGACGTGGAAGAAAAAGAAGGTAATTACGTATTAACTGACGGGGTATATTCTTCTTTGCTTAATACAAAAGGTAAACAAGATATTGCACCACAAGTTATAACGGAAACTTTTGACGGGGTGCTTGACGCAACAAACGGCAATTATGTTTTTGGGCGTGACTTTTGGCTTGGTGACATTGTAACCGTCCAAAATAACAGCATTGGTAAATATATAAACGTGCGCATACGTGAAGCCCTTGAATACCAAGACGACAACGGTTATTCCGTAGAATTAAAATATCAATAAGTGAGGTAAAAACAAATGCAAAGAAGTGGTTTTTTTAACGCATTACTTACCAATGGGGAATATGACCGAAGATATAATGCAAACGATTATTGCGACAATTTGGCGGTTGTTATTTCCAATGGTGTATTACGTGGGGTTGAAGACGATCTAAAAGTTACGGCGGCGGGTATGGTTGTTTCCGTTGGTGTTGGTCGTGCGTGGATAAATGGTCATTATTACGTAAATGACACACAACATTCATTTGCGGCAATTTCCGCCCCAACAGGTGGCACAAGATACGACCGCGTATTTTTACGCCTTAATAAAAATTTGGCGGTTCGTAGTGTTTCGCTTGTATATCAGCAAGGAACAGCGGGCAACAACCCAACAAAGCCCGAACCCGTGCGCGAGGGCAATATATATGACATTGTACTTGCCGACATTTACGTTGGAACAAATGCAACAAGTGTTACCGTTACCGACACCCGATCCAACAAAGATTTATGTGGTTGGGTTTATTCAACAAGTGGTGACAATTCGTTTTTTGAAGCCCTTGACGCTTCATTTAATGAGTGGTTTGGTGAGGTAAAAGACACATTGGCAAGCGTAACCCTATTCAAGCGTTATAATTGGCGTACTGTACTTGCAAATGCAAGTAAAACCGTTGTTTTTGATATTCCACAATATAATGCCGAAACTTGTTTTATTGAAGTGTTGGTAAATGGCTTGACCGTTACCGACGGTGTGGACTATACCACCACAGGTTCGGTGCTTACATTTAGTGGCACACTTGTTGCAAACACCGAAGTTGAGGTTAAATGTTATAAATCAATTGACGGCACAGGCATTATGAGTGTTGCTGACGAAATAACCGAATTACAAAACGCAATGGCGGCACTTAATACAAAGGGCGAATATGAATATATTTGCAACGGTGTTGACGATAATATAAAACTTTCGGCATTGGCACAAGCGTGGTTAAATGGTGGCACGGATAACGCCGTAAAAAAGGTAAATGTTTATGGCACTTTTGGTGCTTCTACACCATATGCGGGAAGTGGCACGGAAGCGGCGGGCTATCAATGGTTGACACTTGGACAAAAAGAGCGCACAACACGCAAAATTATATTTGATTTTTCGTCAGCGGGTGAAATGGTTTTTAAATGTAACCCCGACACAAAGAATATTATATTTTTCGGTGCTGACGTTCACGTTATAGGCGCACACGTGCAAGCAACAGGAAACGGCGGCAATACAAATATAATAATGTTTAGCGGTCGTGTTGGTGAAATAACCGTTGATAAATGCAGTTTATCTATTGCAACAGCGGGGTCGGCAACAATTGCGGAAAGTGGCACATTTAGAGATTGTAAAACGTGGATATATTCAACAAACAATAACGCAGCGACTTTTGCACCCGTTACCAATTCCCGCCCCGTTATTGTTTTTGGTGGCAACCATTATGCGTACAGCGGTAACAATTCGGGTAATTTTTCAAGTGTGTTTTATATAGCGTCAACAGCAACAAACGCCGTTATAATGGCATACGGTGTTAATTTACCGACAGTTGCATTAAGTGGTTATTACCAAACAAACGCTTCACGCATTAATGCGGGCAAGTGCTATATTTCGGGTATTACAACAACACTTGCATTAACAACGGGTACAAATACCGAAACATACGGACATATTGCAATAAATAAAACATAAAATAAAAGCAACCTTTCGGGGTTGCTTTTTTGTATTGAAATTTATTTTTAAAGGAATATAAGACAAGGACAAGCCATATAAGTAATATACGTGCAATATACAGCGACAAACAAAAACGTTGTTAAATCAACACTTTATGACACAATAAGTTGCTATATACATAGTATATTTAAAAAACACACAGTTTGGCACAAATGCCGTAAAATCAGCAATAACAAGGGTTAAAGGGCTTTTTAATGCCGTCCAAAACAACTTGAAACAGCATTAAAAAACGTGTGTAATATACAAACAATATACAAGTTAATAATGAAGTTTTTTAATTTCTTGCAATAATTCAGCCGTGTCTTTATGGGTATAATGTAAAGTAATGTCCCCGTTGGCGTGTCCAACAATGCGTTTTAATACGGTTGGGTTAATGCCGCAGCGGTCGGCTTGTGAAATAAATGTGTGCCGTGTTTCGTGTATGGTGTGTGATATATTTAACTTTTCCATAAGTGCGGCAAAATCAGCGTGGAAAGTAGAATATGCCAAATTCCCACCCCTTTTAGCGGGAAACAAATATTTGTTTGTAGACAATTGCGACTTAATAATTGGCATAATATCGGTGTGAATGGGTATTATTCTATTTTTTCCCGCTTCGGTTTTTATGCCACCGATCATATAACCCCCGTTAACGTTTATGTTTTCAACTTCCATTTGTAGCAATTCGGAAATACGCATACCCGTATACAAGAGAACTAAAACAATTTTTGCCGTTGTATCGTCTTTGTTTTCCCAAAGTGTGTAAATTTCTTGTATGGTAAACGGTGTTTTTTTCCCTTTTTGTGTTTGTGTGGGTGCTTCTAAAAATTGCGAATAATCTTTTTCAATTATATCGTTTTTTATGGCATAACCGTATAAATGCGTAATAAGAATTTTAAGCAAAGAAACGCTTGCAAGGTGCTTGTTTTCGTCAACAATGTTTTGCAAATGTGTTGTTTTAATTTCACGGAATGGAATATTATATAATTTTTCACATTTTTTAAAAATGCTTGCGTAATTGTCAGCCGTTCTTTTACTTAAAGAAGGGAATTTTTGTTCCGACCACGCTTTATAAACGTCGGCAAGTGTTACGGAAGTTGTGTCAACGTCATAAGGGTTTTTGTTATATTCAACAAGTGCGGCGAAAGCGTCGGTGCGCTTTTCGTGATAACTTAAATATTTATAAACTTGTTTCTTTTCGGTGTTCCAACCAACAGTTAAACGAGCCGCCCACGGACGGCGGCGCTTCTTACCCAAAAACACAACCGATCCGTAACCGTTAGGCAATTTCATATATTAATATATTCCTTTAACTTTTCGGAATATATAACATAAGTATATTTTGAACTTGTTTTTATTGCCGTACCAAATGGAAATTCCCCACGTTGTAACCCCAAACGGACAGTTTGCGGCGAACAACCCAAACGTGCCGCCACTTCATTTACTGTAAATTTAGACATAGTAATTCCCCCTTAAAACTATTTTTCTAATTCTAAATAAAGCCGCATAAATTCACGGTATAATTCTTCTTTTGTTTCCTTACTAATACTTGTGTCGTTAAATATCACTTTGGCACGGCTTATCAATTCAAATAATTCGTCTTGTTGTGTTTGTGTGCCAAAATAATCAAGCGGCACGCCGTAAAATTCCGCAAACCCTTGAAGTAATTTTATATCGGGTTTTCGTTTGTTTATTTCAAAGTTTGAAATTGCCCCACGTGTCAGCCCAAAGCGTTCCGCAACTTGTTCTTGTGTCAATTTCCGCCCTTTGCGAAGCGTTTTCAATTTGTCGCCTATTCCCACCATATATATCACCCCTTTATAAATTTCAATACGTTCTTACAATATCACAACACACCCCACAGGGCAACACAACGACACATAGCAACGCAAATGTTCACATAATGTTTGAAAAGTAAATGTTTTTTGAATTATTATTTTTGTATAATAAAAAAAGAACAAGCGTTCTTAAAATTAATACAGGGGGGTTTTCCTATGAGTGAAAAAAAGTTATTAAAAGCAATTGAAATTTTGGCGGGGCGTGTGTTGGAACTTGAAGGTGAATTAACGGTTTCCCAATATAGAATTGATAAATTGCGTGAGATTATTGAAAAAGCCGAAAGCGAAGCGAAACAATAACGCTTCACTTTGTATTCTTTTATATATAATGCAACGGTATGTTGACAAATTGTTTAAAGCGCGTATATAATGCAAGTGTCAATATGACAGGAAACAAAGCCCCGCAAGGGGGTTTTGTTATATTAGGGGGAAAATACACAATGACAGTTTTTCGCGTACATAAAAATGAAAACTATACCGTTTTATCAAACTATCACTTTAAAGAAAAAGAAATGAGTTTAAAAGCAAAGGGGCTTTTATCTTTAATGTTATCATTGCCCGACACTTGGGACTATTCGGCGGCGGGGCTTGTTAAATTAAGTAAGGACGGAAAAGACAGCGTAAACGGGGCATTAAAAGAACTTGAAAAGTTTGGCTATTTAAAACGATCACAGGCATTTAACACCAACGGCACATTTGCGGGCTACAATTACGAAATTTATGAAAGCCCAATTATGGACACTAAAACGGAAAAACCGTCAACAGTTAAGCCGTTAACGGAAAAACCGTCAACGGAAAAACAGCCACAATTAAGTATTAAAGAATTAAATAAAAAACAATCAAATACTAATATATTAAAAAAAGAAGAAGTAAGAAAGAAAGAGAACGAGCGCACAACATACGACGCCATTATTAATGGTAAAATTTTTGACGATAAAGTTAAAAAAACATTATATGAATTTATTAAAATGCGTGCAATGATTAAAAAACCTTTAACAAACTTTGCACTTGAAATGACAATTGATAAATTATTAAAAATGTCACTTGACCCAAACACACAAGTTGAAATTTTAGAAAATGCCGTATTTAATAATTGGCACGATATAAAGAAACCGACAAAGAAGAAAGCACCCAACAACGTAACGCCGTTATTTGCTGAAGAAATAAACGAAGACGACAAACTTATAAATTTTAGGGGTAACATTTCAATGACCGAAAATCAAATGGGGCATTTACTGAAAATAATGGAAACAAAAGTATTTGACATTTATGTTGATAAATTAAACGACTTTATAAAAGAAAACGGCAATGTTGTTAAATCACATTATGCAACAATTTTAAAGTGGTACAAGGAAGACACAGCAATTGCACGTTAAAAGGGGGGTTAAAATATGAGTGAAAAAGAAAACCGCGAACAGGGGTTGTCACCAAGACAAACCAAAATAAAAAGACGCATTATTTTTTTATAATAAATGCGTCAATTTGTGAAGTTAATTTAAAAATGCTTCATTTTTTAAATTGATTATTTTAATTGCAAATATAATTTAATCAATTCGTCGTGTAATTCCCTTTTACGGTCGTCAGTAATGTTTTCATTTTGGAACACGTCTTTTGCCCTTGCCAACAAGTCAAGCACTTCGTCAGCGGGTGAAATGCCAAAATAATCAAGACCAACCCCAAAACACGCAGCGAGTTTTTGCAATGTTTTTAAATCGGGTGTACGGCGATCTATTTCGTAATTGGAAAGGGTAGCCCGTGTAATGCCGACTTTATCCGAAACAAACTGTTGCGTCATTTTTTGGCTTTTTCTTAATGCTTTTAATTGTTGCCCTATCGTCATAATATTTTCACTTCCTTTTTAAACCGTATATTAACATATATGCGCGACAGTATGCAACGGAAATGCGACAAAATGCACAAATACGGCATAATGTTTTTGTGAAATAGGTAGAACTGTTGACAAAATGTAAAAAATATGTTGCAAAGTGACACAAAATGAGTATAATAATAAATGTAAACCAAAGACACCCCACGGGGTATATGAAAGGAAAATGAAAAATGATAGAAATTGCAAGAATTATGACTTTTGGAACACTTAACCGCCGTGATATTGTTCGCCGCCTTATGGCAACAACCGCTTCGTTTAAAAACTTAATCTTTGCCGACGCTTTGGCACAATATCGTTATTATGAAAACGAAGGACTTGTAAAGCGTGGTGACGGTTATATAGTGATTTATCACGATTGCAACTAACACCAACAAGCCGAGGGCGGCGGTTAAACCGCCCAATATGAAAGGAAGTAAAGAAAATGTTAGACACTTACGAAATAACTTTTTGGCGCATAGGAATAAGCGACGAACCCGCAAAACTTGAATTTCAAGCATTGGACGCACAACACGCGGTTGATATTGTACGAAATCTTTTTAATAACGAATTAGTAAACATTTTGCGAGTAGCAAAAATAATAACCGATTGGAAATAATCGAAACGGCTTTACGCCGTCCACGGTGGGTTTGCCGCCCCGTGCTGACGAGATAGGCAAAAATTTTTAAAACAGTTGTGTCAATACACAACTAATTAAAAGGTGGTGAAACAATGCGAAACGGACTTTATATGTTCCGTCACGGCAAAAAGTTATCACAAAACGAAATTGCCAAAAAAATTGGTTGTAGCCGTGCAACATATTCTTCAATTGAAACAGGCACACGCAATGGCACAATGAAATTTTGGCGCAACTTACAAACGGCGTTTAATATTGCCGACACGGAACTTGGGGGGTTAATGCGAAATGACACTTGACCAATGTGCCGAACTTACGGCACAGGAAAGAAAATTAGTTGATTTGCTGAAAGGCAAAAGCCGATCCGAACAAGACCAAATTTTATATGAGTATGAAAGGAACTTGAAAAATGGGAACACTTTACGAATTAACAACACAGGCAAACGCCTTGTATGAGTTATTACAGGCGGAAGAAATTGACGAACAAACCTTTAACGACACATTGGAAGCAATGGGCACGGCTGAAAAGGTTGAAAGTTATTGCAAAGTAATTAAGCAATTACAAAGTGACGTTGATATGTTTAAAACCGAAATTGACCGACTAACAGCACGTAAAAAGACCACCGAAAATGCGGTTGACCGTATGAAAGACGCATTACTTGCATTTTTAAAATTAAGCGGTCAAGACAAAGTAAAAGCGGGTTCGTTTTCCGTATCAACGGCAACAACACAAGCCGTACA
Organism: Christensenellaceae bacterium; assembly: GCA_045613025.1. Classification (GTDB taxonomy): domain Bacteria; phylum Bacillota; class Clostridia; order Christensenellales; family Borkfalkiaceae; genus HGM11412. The sequence goes on from JAZLAE010000003.1 coordinate 19,827, forward strand.
AATTACCAACGAAAAATTAATACCGTGTATATTCCTTGTTGAACAGCCGCCAAAAATCAGCAAAGACGCAATTAAAAAGGCATTAAAAAATGGTGAAACTGTAAACGGTGCGGAACTTATAAACAATACGGGGGTGCGTATTAGGTGATAGAATTTAGAAATTTAACCGCCGACGATATAGAAGTGCGTGTGCAAAGTGTAAAGGAAAACAAAGACCCTAAAAGAAGCGGTGTTGTTTTATTGCTTTACAAAAACGCCCGTGTTGATATGAATATACTTGACGAAACCGTTGGCGCTGAAAATTGGCAAAACCGATTTTACGAACATAAGGGCATTTTGTTTTGTTCGTTGGGTATAAACACAAATTATGACGATAAAGAAAAACCCGACCGTTGGGTTTGGAAAGACGACGCGGGTGTTGAAAGCAACACGGAAGCCGAAAAGGGAAATGCAAGCGACGCACGAAAGCGAAGCGGCACGGCGTTTGGCATTGGTCGCGAACTTTATACAAGCCCGTTTATATGGATACCCGCCGACAAGTGTAACATAAATAACGGCAAATGTTACGACAAATTTGTTGTTGAAAAAATCGTTATTGAAAACAAAAAAATTATGGCTATTTCAATTCTTAACAACAGTTTAAAAGGCGATACGCCAAAAGAAAAGCGGTGCTTTGTATGGCAACGCTAAAATTAACGGGCAAAATTGAAGCGGTAAACGTGGACTTTGTAACAGGTGTGCCAAAAATAACTTTTGCCGTAAATGAAAAAGCCGAATTAATGCAAGGGTACGACGCTTTGAAAGACGTTGAGTTATTGACAATAGAAGCAAAACAGTTTCGGAAACGGCGAAGCATTAACGCCAACGCTTATGCTTGGAAACTTATTACCGAAATTGCTGACGTGTTACGTGCGCCAAAAGAAGCCGTATATTTGCAAATGCTTAAACAGTACGGGCAAAGCGAATTAATAAGTGTTTTGGCACATATACCAATTAACGATTATGTCAAGTATTGCGAAGAAGCGGGCGAAAGCACGTTAAACGGCAAATTATTTAAGCATTATCGTGTTTATAAAGGGTCAAGCGAATTTGACACAAGGGAAATGGCAATTTTAATTGACGGCATTGTTTCCGAAGCAAAGGAATTAAACATACCAACGGAAACACCCGAAGAAATAGCCCGTATAAAATCGTTGTGGGGTGAGTAAATGCAAAGTATATTACAAGCCGACAAGAACCGTTGTTATATTTGTGGTGGTAATGCTTGTGGCGATCCATTAGACAAACACCACGTTTACGGTGGGGCTTTACGCAGCAAGTCGGAAAAGTACGGTTTAACTGTATATTTGCACCATAACCAATGCCACATATTTGGTGAATATAGTGTACACCAAAACGCCGAAGTGAATAACAAATTAAAAGCAAAGGCACAGGCAAAGGCAATGCAATATTACGGTTGGAACGTGGACGACTTCCGACGTGAATTTTATAAAAATTATTTGTGAGGTAAACAACAATGAATAATATTATTTTAATGGGTAGATTAGCCGCATTACCCGAATTGAAAACAACACCAAGCGGTAATTATGTTACAACATTTGACGTTGCCGTTGAAAGACGATACAGCGGCAAAGGTGAGGAAAGAAAAACCGATTTTATAACGTGTGTTGCTTGGCGTAATACAGCCGAGTTTATAACAAAGTGGTTTAAAAAAGGCGATCCAATAGTAATACAAGGTGAATTGCAAAGCCGTAAATACCAAGACCAACACGGCAACAACCGTACAGCGTGGGAAGTACAAGTTAATGACGTGCGTTTTGTTCCGTCAAACAAGAACGGCAACAATGCCAATGAACAACAGCCCAATGACTTTACCGAAGCCAACGGCATTACTGACGACGATTTACCGTTTTAACAGGTGGTGTAAATTATGAGTGAAAAAGAAATTTTGAAACTTGCAATTGCCTTTTATGGTGTGGAAGCACAAGAAAACGTTGCCGTTGAAGAATGTGCCGAATTAATAGAAGCAATATTACACAAGCACCGTGGACGAAAGCACAATATACCCGAAGAAATAGCCGACGTTGAAATTATGCTTGAACAATTAAAAATTATTAATGGTTGTCACGCCGAAGTTGAAAAAATACACCTTAAAAAAATAAAACGCTTGCGCAATAGAATAATAACAAAATTTTAATAGGGGGTTTAATAATGGATAGTTTAAAAGCATATTGGGACGACATACCCATTGGAAAGGAAAAAGCAATTGCATACCCGACGTTGTGCGTTATGTGGGGTTGTGATACCCGCAAAGCCCGTGCAATATTGCACGAATTAAGCCTATACGATAACGGCGATAATTATATTTTAATACGTTCAAGCAAACGCAAAGGCTTTTACAAGACCGACGACGAAGCCGAAATACAGGCATATAAACGTGAATGTTTAAACAAGGGGCGAAGCGTATTCGCCCCCGTGAAGAAAATAAACCGTGTATTAAATGTTAACACCGATCAATACAGTTTGACAAACAACTTGCGTGTTGTACGTGAAAGCATAGGTTTAAAGCAAAGTCAAGTTTGTTCCATTATGAAACGTTACGACCGTGCATTTGACAAGTCGTTACTTTCAAAAATGGAAAACGGTGTTTGTTTGCCGACTTATTACCAATTATCAAAATTAGCCGATATTTACGGCGTACAAGCGTTTGAACTGTTACAGGTAGATTTATACCCCCAAACCGTTTAAAACACAAATACGGCGGTTGCACCCGTCAAAATGAAAGGAAAATGAAAAATGTTAAAGAAACTTTTAAAAGAATACGGAGCGACAGCCCTATTTTATGGCGGTATACTTGCAATATTTATTTTGGGCTTTATTATAGGTGCTTACGGTAGAACAGCACCCAACGCCGAAATTGCTGACTTTGGGGGCAAACATACAAGTGAAATAACAACCACCGAAGACGATCACCAACCCCCAAATGTTGAAGAAGCACCAAAGCCAACATACAACGAAATGACCGTAACGGCAACAGCATATTGCCCGTGCAAAAAATGTTGTGGTAAAACTGACGGAATAACAGCAACAGGAACAACAGCAACAGCGGGGCGAACAATAGCGGTTGACCCGTCCGTAATACCATACGGCACGGAAGTTATTATAAACGGCAATACATACATTGCCGAAGATTGCGGCGGGGCTGTTAAAGGCAATGACGTTGACATATTTTTTAATACACACGAAGAAGCGTTACAATTTGGGCGTCGTACTTTGACCGCTTTTATTTTAAATTAATATTGTGACGATATGCAACCATTGTTTACAATTTATTAACAAATGACACAATGGTTGCGTTTATAATATTAGTGTGTAAGGGGGGCTTAATTTGGAAAATAGCAAAAAATACAACATAAAAAAGAATACTGACGGTTACGGCAATGTACGTGTTGGAATAGTCAAGCAAGCGATCACCGACTACAAAGAAGCATTGATTTATGACGAATTTGGCAAAGCCCGTGCCCTTGAACGTTGGTTTTTAAGTGAATGGGGCGAAGCATTAAGCGGTGGTAATGGTGCGTACATAATTGAAAAGGTAAGAAAAGAATTGGGAAAGGGGTGCTACCGATGACCGATAGAGATAAGTTGATAGAGTTAATATACTGTGCAGGGCGAGATTATGACGATTATGTTGATAGTCAACACGAAATGGGAATGTCTGCACACGAAGATTTTGACGAGTGGCTTGCAGATGAACTTTTAGCAAACGGTGTTATCTTACCGCCTTGTAAGGTGGGGCAGACAGTATGGTTTATCCGCAACAAAACGGAAGTTATAGCAACTTGCATTGAAAAGATTATTTTAAAGCACGGTGGCTTGTACATAAAACTTTGCCATAATTCTATGTACGAAACCACTTGTAGAAGTATAGGCAAAACAGTATTCCTCACCAAAGAGGAAGCGGAAGAAAAGTTGAAGGAGTTGGGGAAATGAAAGAAAACAGAGAAAAGCATAAATCGTGGGGTATGGTAGGATTTTATCATAATTTTGGAAGTGGCAGAGAACTTTTTGGAAGTGATGTTACAAACCATAACACGATAAGATTAACAGTAAAACACGCAGTAAAACATAGAGAACTTGGCAGAGATTGGACTATGGGTGATGATCTTATTTGCGAGGTTGAATTGAGTGCCTTGCAGTTTGCCGAGTTGCTAACAAATATGAATTGTGGTGATGGTGTACCTTGCACGATAAAGTACACAAGAGAAGATGGATATGTGGACTATAAGAGCGAGAAAAGTAAAATTGAGGTTATTCAAGAAGAACGAAACGCAGAGATTGACAAAGCATCTTCAAATCTGCAAGAGGTTATTAGCGAATTAACCGAATTGATAAGCAACAAAAAAATTCCTAAAACGGTTGGTAGTGAGTTATTGCACAAATTAAAGTGTGCCACTTCAAATTTAGAGGGTAGCAATTATGAGTTTTACAGGAAACAAGCATTTAATGAAGTTGAAAAAATGGTTGTTGAGGCAAAGTCGCAAATAGCCGAACACATTAACCATAAGATTTATTCAGTAGGACTTGAACATCTTATAAACGCAAGTGAAGTTACACCCTTGCTCAATGGTAGAAACCACCTAACCGAAAAAAAGGAGTGAACCAAAATGCAAGATAACGATATTAAAAAGGCTTTGGAGTGTTGTAGAAAAGCGAATAATTTTGATGATTGCAAAAAATTACAATGCCCACTATATAGGGAATGCAAGGAAGAACACAAACCAATGGAAGAAACAGTTATACCCTACGCCCTTGACCTAATCAACCGCCTTGAAACCGAGAAAGAGGATTACAAGGCACTTTATGAAGGTTTAAAGGCAGAACACATCGAAACCATTAAAGCAATTAAGCACTACAAAGCCGATGCCTACAAAGAGGTTTTTGAAAAAATAAGTGATAAATCTTGTGTGCGAGAAATTAAAAAAGGTTTGTTTTGCAAGGTGATAACCTTACACGATATAAACACACTTAAAAAAGAAATGGTGGGTGAGGAATATGATTGATTTTATATATGGTATGCTTGCGGGTGGTTTCGTGGTTTTATTTGCAATTTCGCTTTGTTCGGTCGGGGGGGACTAATAATGGCGGAAAGCAAAATAAAAGACGAAAACTATTACCAAATAAGCGGCTTTATGATTAACCGCTTGGGGCTTAAAGGCGTACCCCTTAACGTATATGCAATTATATACGGCTTTTCACAAGACGGTGAAAGCGAGTTTAAAGGTAGTTTGCAATATTTATGTGACTTTTGCGGTGGGGTTAGCAAACCAACCATTATAAACGCTTTAAAATACTTGACCGAAGCGGGCTATATAATACGCCGTGAAGACCATACAAACAATATAACTTTTCCCCGTTACCGTGCAAATTTACCCTTGTTAAAAAATTTAAATGGGGGTAAAGAAATTTTAATGGGGGGGTTAAAAAATTTAAATGGGGGTAGTAAAGAAATTTTACCCAATAATAAATATAATAATAAATTTGGTATTAAAACGCGATACGGGGGCGCGTACGATCTTGCATTATTTGAAACAATGCTTGCTAATAAATAGCTGCGTTGTAATTGTGACAATATGAAACTAATTGAAAGGAAAATGTAACAATGGAAAATATGAGTATTTTTGATTTTTTACCCGACAATGAAGCCGAACAATTTAAACCCAAAAAGTCAACTGATTGGAAGTGGACTTTTGCCGACTATCCCAAAGAAAAGAACGGACTAAAAGTATTTAGTTGTTTTGCCTGTGGTGGTGGTTCAACAATGGGTTATAAGTTGGCGGGTTGTGAAGTTGTTGGGTGTTGCGAGATTGACCCCAAAATGAACGAAGTATATGTAAAAAACCACAACCCAAAATATAACTTCTTAATGGATATAAGGGACTTTAACAAAACACCCAATGAAGAATTACCACCCGAATTATTTAACCTTGACATTTTGGACGGTTCACCACCGTGTACAACCTTTTCAATGGCGGGTGATCGTGAAGACAGTTGGGGTAAGAAAAAGAAATTTAGAGAAGGACAAGCCGAACAAACACTTGACGACCTTTCATTTATATTCATTGAAACAGTTGAAAAGTTAAAACCAAAATGTGTAATTATTGAAAATGTTGAAGGGCTTATAAAGGGCGAAGCGTGGGGCTATGTTCAAAAGATATACAAACAACTTAATACCGTTGGGTATAAAGTCGGGCATTGGCTTTTAAAAGGGCAAAATATGGGTGTACCCCAAACACGCCACAGGGTGTTTTTTATAGCAATTAGAAATGACGTTAAATTTGACATTACCACACTTGATATGTCATTTAATTATGAACCGATTTTATTTGGTGAAATTAAAGACGGTGTGGGTGATCCGTTAAACCCCAAAACATTAACTTACAATTATTTATGCAAAGCAAATTCTAACGATAAAAGAATTAGTGACACACTTTTACGTTTGGGTGAAAAAGAAAAATGCTTTACCGAATTAATTTGTTGGGAAAATAATATAATGCAAACCGTGCGAGGTGGCGGGGGGCTTTATAGAGGAACGGAAAAAACACACGTTTCGTGTGAAGATATTATAAACGCCCAAACATTCCCACAAGATTACAATTTTATAAACAGGACACGTAACAATGTTCAATATATTTGTGGTATGTCAGTACCACCCGTAATGATTAAACGTATTGTAACAAGGTTAATTGAAAGTGGTGTGTTTGATATACCGACAAATTGCCATTAAGGGGGTAAAATATGGAACGAATTATTGTTTACTTTAAAGACGAAGAAACAACGTATATAAACATTGCGGGTACGGATATATTTGAACAAGGCGAGTATTTACACATTTACAATAACAAAGATTTGGTTGCCGTCATTTTAGCCGACACCGTAAAAATACTATATAAAAGTACAAAAGGTGGTGCGCAATGATTAAATTTACAATACCATTACCACCCGTGACGAAAAAGAATAGTCAACGGATCGTAACCAACCGAAGCACAGGGCGTCCAATGGTTATGCCGTCCAAACAGTATAAACAATATGAACGTGAAGCGGCATATTTTATACCACACAGGGCAAACACAATAAATTACCCCGTTAATGTTAAATGCTTGTTTTATATGCCAACACGTCGTAAATGTGATTTAACAAACTTACTTGAAGCAATTGACGACATACTTGTAAATGTGGGCTTACTTGCTGACGACAATTACACAATAATTGCAAGCCACGACGGAAGCCGTGTATATTATGATAAGGCAACCCCACGCACGGAAGTTTATATAACGGGGGTACAAAACTATGTTTGACACTTATATAATTGCACATTATATTTGCCGTACGGCTGCTTTTATTTGTATCACGATAGCGGCAATATATTTTAACAATGCGGGGTTGCTTTGGTGGTATATTGTGCCGTTGTTAATGGCATTAAATTTAAAAGATTAAAAATAAAAGGGACGGGCAACCGTCCTTTTTGTGTCTTTATGAAACTTTTTTATATAAAATATAAAAAACTTGTTGACAATTTGAAAGCGTAGTTGTAATATTATGGTAGAATAATATATTTGTGTTTAAAGGGGCGAAGCATTGTTTAATTTAATAAGCAATTGTTTTTTTGCCCCTTATTTTATTTTAAGGGTGAAAGGATATGGCAAAAGCGGGTAGAAAAAGCACATACGATACAATAATTGCCCCGCGTATTGAAGAAATTAAAGAATGGTTGCAACAGGGCAAAACCGATAAAGAATGCGCGACCTTGCTTGGCATTACCCCCCGCACATTTTCAAAACACAAAAATTCAATTTCTTCCTTTTCTTCTATCATCAAAAAAGAAAGACAACCAAAAGTTGAAGAAATAGAAAATTCAATGTTTGAAAGCGCAATAGGGTTTACAAGAAAAGTAAAAAAGGCAATGAAACTTAAAACGGTTGAATACGAATACGGGAAAAAATTGCGTGAAGAAGAAAAAATAGAATATTACGAAGAAGAAATATACATACCGCCAAACGTAACAGCGGCGATATTTCTATTAAAAAATTGGGGCGATTACATAAACGACCCGCAAGCGTTGCAATTAAGAAAACGTGAATTAGAACTTAAAGAAAAAGAATACGAAAAAAACAATTTTGATTTAGATTAAGGGGTAAAGAGTATGGCTGACGAAAGAAAATACTATGTACTTTGTCAAAATAATTGTAAATTTGAAAGTATGACAAAAGAACAAATACTTGCGGCAATTGAACAAGCCGTATCAACAGGTGAAATAACCGACGTTGACACAGGGTTTGTAACCAAATTAAAAGAATTAAATGCAAATGCCGCTTTGTCTTTTTGGATCGGTACAAGCGCACAATATAACGCTTTGACCGAAAAGGCTGAAAATTGTTTTTATATTATTACCGACGACACCCGTGAAGAAGATTTACAAGCGTTGGTTGTTGAACAAGGTGAGAAAATCACCACACTTGAAAATATTTTTAGTGAATTGCCAAAACATAAAATGTTGCACGTTTCACCAAACTTGCTTGAAAGTCAAACAAATATCGGCATTGGTAATATTTCAAAATATCATTTATTGGCGGTAACGTTAAAAATGAACGTTTTGAATAATGACAACAATACATACACCGAGGTTGAACACACGGCGTTGGTTCACCGTATGCCAAACACAACATTTTATGCCGCCGACGTTTCGTTTTTTGCTGACACCGACTATGTAAAAAATATTTATTTCACATTAAAGTTGTTTCTTAAATCAAGTGCAAGCGACATTATTACATATTGGACGGCTGACCCTTGTGGTGCATTTCAAAGCACAACATATTACGAAGTGCGTGACTTTGCTATTACAAGAATTTGCGGTATTTGTTAAGGCGGTGGGCGAATGGGTTATATAAACAATTGTAAAGTTACCACGCCCGTTGAAATGGTTGCCATAAGTGAAAAAGTTGCAACAGGTGAAGTAATTACAGTAAATGACGTTTCGCCAATTGCTCACAATTTAGCGGTACGGGTAAACACGGCGGGTGTGAAAGTTACCAAGTGCGGTAAAAATCTTTTCAATAGTGATTTGTGCAACAAAACCCAAACAGTAAACGGAATTACGGTTGATAACGTGGGCGGTGGCATTTTTCATTTTCACGGAACGGCTAGTACAACCTTTACAACAAGCCTTATGGTGGCAAATATGGCGGTACGAATAGACCCAAATAAAATTTATACCATTCACGCAAAATTGCTTGAAGGCGTTATTAGTGATATGACAGGTTTACACCCGTTTATTGGGGTATGGGATACGCCCAACGGTAGTTTTAATTATTCAAGTTGTACTATGAATTCAAGTTTAGTTGTGGGGGATACAATATCAACAGTATATCCAAACAAGGTTGTCACCGTTAAAGCCGACGCAAAATATATTTCAAGGTTTTGGCTTTTTGTCAACGCTATTGAACAAGGTGCAAAGTTAGATTTTAAAATTCAAGTGTGGATAAATGAAACCGCCGTAAATTTAGGTTACGAGCCATACAACGGGCAAACCGCAACAGCAAATGCCGACGGTACGGTTGAAGGGCTTACAAGTACACCAAATATGACACTTTACAGCGACACCGAAGGCGCACAAATTGAATGTAAATACATTGAAAAAATGTGTTTTAAAGTTGCCGCAAGCACATTGCGGTTAAAAGCAAAATAACGAAAGAAGGTTGACAAAATGGCTGAATATAAAAACCCTGTATTACAAAAAGGCAAACACAAAGTTACAAGCCCTTACGGTATGCGTACCATTTGGGGTGAACAAAAAATGCACAACGGCATTGACCTTGTGGGTGAAGGTTCAACCCTTGACAACATTATTGCTTTTGCTGACGGCAAAGTTGTTGTTTCAAAATATTCTTCCGACATTGGCGAATATATCAAGTTAGACCACGGCAACGGCAATTACACCCGTTATTTGCATTTAAAATCAAAAAGCCGAACTGTTAAGGTTGGCGACACCGTGAAAAAAGGGCAAGTATTGGGGTATATGGGCGCAACAGGAAAAGTAACGGGCGCACATTTGCATTTTGATATTAATATAAACGGCAAATACGTTGACCCCGAACCGTACTTACAAGGTGTTAAAACCTTTGAAGAAGAAAACAAAGTAAAACAATGGCAACTTGCGGCAATTGCTGACGGCTTTAAATTCCCTAAATACGGGGCTGACGGTAGTTGGGGCAATGAATGTGTTTCAGTTGCAAAAAAGGCGGTATGCAAAAAACGCCTTATCTATAAATATAAAAACCTAACAAAAATCGTACAAAAGGCGGTTGGCGTTAAGGTTGACGGATATTTTGGAAAAGATACCAAAGCGGGTGTACAGGCTTACCAAAAGAAAAACAACCTTGTTGTTGACGGATCGGTTGGGCTTGAAACTTGGCGTAAAATATTAGGGGTGAAATAAAATGAAAGAACGATTAAACAAACTTTTAACCGTTAAATCAATAGTAACAATATTATTAACAATTGTTGTTGTTATCCTTGCATTAAAAGGACAATTCAACATTGAAGATATTTATTTAATGATTGTTGCCTTTTATTTTGGCACACAGGCGAAGAAAGAATAAATGTTTACTAGTTTAGCACAATTTTATAATTCGGAAGTTTGGCGTAATTTTCGCCTTTCTTTAATTGCTGAACGAACAAACAAGGAAGACGGAATTTTATATTGTGAATTTAGTGGTGAAGCGATCATAAAGTTATATGAAGCCGTGGCACACCATAAAATACCGTTGACAATGGATAATGTAAACGACTATTCAATTTCACTTAACCCGTCAAATATAATGCTTGTTACACATAAAGCACATAACGAAATACACAGCCGTTTTGGTTATAGTATGGGGCGCAAGGTTTATTATGTATACGGCGCACCGTGTAGTGGCAAGACAACCTTTGTAAACAGTATAAAAGGCAATAGCGACATTGTGTGTGATATGGACAACATATGGCAATGTATAACAGGTGGGGCAAGATATGAAAAGCCGAACGCATTAAAAACAAATGCTTTTGAATTGCAACGTTGTATTTTAGATATGATTAAACGTCGTGTTGGTAATTGGGAACGTGCATTTATAATTGACGGGGGTGCGGCTAAAACGCCGAGAATGAACCGTATAAACGATTTAAGAGCCGAACCCATATTTATTGACACCGACAAAGAAACGTGTTTAAAACGGCTTGCAACCGATAATAACAGGACACCAATACAAAAAGCCGAATGGCAAAAGTATATTGACAAATGGTTTAACGAATATCAAGTGTGACGTTTTGTCACGTTTTGACATATTTATGCTTGTGATTTGTTCATAAGACAATCCTTTCTATACCGATAACACGGCGGTGAATGAATACCGTGTTACTTATATGCACGGGCAAGCGACAATTTGGCGGTCACACGTCAAACAAAACGGTGCAATTCCGTTGCCGTGTACCAATTTAATTAATAAATACGGGGTGAGAATAAATGACGTGGGAAATTGCATTAGGTATATTTACCCTTGTGGCTTTTGTTATTTCAATAGCAACAATTTCAAGTAGGTTGTCGGGTATATTAGCCGAAATTAAAACAACGTTGGCGGCATTAAACGAAACACTTATTGAAACAAAAACAAGTAACAGCGCAAGCCATAAAGATATTTATAGTAAATTAGCCGACCACGAAAAACGTGTTGGTGAAATTGAAACTAAAATTGATATTTATCACGGGAAATAATAACCCCCCGTTAATTCAAAAAAATTTTTCGGAAAAATACAAGTCGGAGGCCAAGCGGTC
>JAZLAE010000004.1:0-2130 GCA_045613025.1 Christensenellaceae bacterium
TGATAGTAGTTGTAATTATGCTTACGATTTTAGCGGAGAGATAACTGAAGATATTACCCTTTATGCTAAATGGATTCAAATGGAGACTTCATATAATTCAAGAGAATACGTAGATATCGTAAATTATAACAGTTCTTCCAATAAGAAGGCAGTTACCGCAACTTCGTATACAAACTACAACTATTACTACTTTACTTGTTATACTTCAGGCTCCTATAATATTTACGCATATTTTACTGAAGGTGATTATTATTTCCAAGTAAACAATGTTACTACGGAAGAACAGATAGATAAGTACAATCTTTATAGTGGTAACACTTCACGTACAATAACCTTTACCGCAAGCGCAGGTGACGTTATTCGTATAGGAACTATAAGATATAGCGCTGGTTACAATATGACAAGTAACGGTACGTTCTACGTTACAGGCGCAAGTTATCCAACGTCTACGGCAACTGCTAATTGTGGAGAAGCAGATGGTTTTGTTTATGCAGTAGGAAACACTGTTGAAACAACTTTCACTTACGGCTCAGCGTACACCCTTCCTGAAGCAACAAGGGAAGGCTATACTTTCCTTGGTTGGTACAACGGTGATGACGTTGTTGATAGCGAAACTTGGGATATTGATTCTAACGTAACGCTTACTGCTAAATGGGAAGTTATAACAAGTACCATTACTTTAAATCCAGATAACGGCGAAGTATATGACCCTATTGACGTTGAGTATGGCGAATCTTACACTTTACCAGAAACTACAAAAACAGGATATACCTTTAATGGTTGGTTTAATGGTGAAAATCAATATTATAGCGGTGTATGGTCAGAAACTGAAGATGTAACGCTTACGGCTACGTGGACTGCTAATACCTACAGCGTAACTTTAAACGACGTTGTTGAAATCTGTGGCGAAATTACCGTAACGTATAATTATAACTATAGCGGTGCAACTCAAACGTCCGTTGATTTAGAAAATGGTGAAACTTTAAGTTATCCTACCGTGCCAAGAAGAAGCGGTTATGCTTTTGCAGGCTGGTATACTGATAGTTCTTGTTATGATGAATACGATTTTAGTGGAGAGATAACTGAAGATATTACCCTTTATGCTAAATGGATAAGTGTATCGTATACAGCGCTTTCTCCAAATAGTTCTAATTCGGTATATCTTTCATCTTCGTCAACATATTATTCATTTGTACCGCTTACAACAGGAAACGTAACTATATCTATTGGTAAAAATGGGTATTTAAATGTTGGTGGAGAAAATGGATACGGCAGTATTACAATTTATTGTACTAAAGGCGAAAAATACAATTTTTATACTGAATCATATTATCAGTATACAGGTAGTTCCTACGTGGGAAATACTACGTTAACAATATCATCATCTTTGCCAACAAGCACAGCAACTGCTATTTGTGAAGAAGAAGATGGTTTTGTTTATGCAGTAGGCAACGCTGTTGAAACTTCCTTCACTTACGGTTCAGCGTACACTCTTCCAGAGTTAACAAGGGAAGGTTATACATTCCTTGGCTGGTACAACGGTGATGACGTTGTTGATAGTGAAACTTGGGATATTGATTCTAACGTAACCTTTACACCCAAGTGGGAAGTTATAACAAGCACAGTTACTTTAAATCCAGATAACGGCGAAGAATACGACCCTATTGACGTTGAGTATGGCGAAACTTATACTTTACCAGAACCTACAAAAACAGGATATGCCTTTAATGGTTGGTTTAATGGTGAAAATCAATATTATGGCGGTGTATGGTCAGGAATGGAAGATTTAACGCTTACGGCTACGTGGACGGCTAATACATACAGCGTAACTTTAAACGACGTTGTTGAAATCTATGGCGAAGTTACCGTAACGTATGATTATAACTATAGCGGTGCAACTCAAACGTCCGTTGATTTAGAAAATGGTGAAACTTTAAGTTACCCTACCGTGCCAACAAGAAGCGGTTATGTTTTTGCAGGCTGGTATACTGATAGTAGTTGTAATTATGCTTACGATTTTAGCGGAGAGATAACTGAAGATATTACCCTTTATGCTAAATGGATTCAAATGGAGACTTCATATAATTCAAGAGAATACGTAGATATCGTAAATTATAACAGTTCTTCCAA
>JAZLAE010000005.1:0-11230 GCA_045613025.1 Christensenellaceae bacterium
ATATGCCTACCCTCTCGCAAAAATTACCCCTATACAAACGTTTACGTGTCGTTTAACTTGTGTTTTGATTTTCGTTAGGCTTGTCGGCCAGCGTTTCACGTGAAACAAAACTAACGAACGTTAGCAAACTTTACTAACGCCCGTTAGTTTAATGTTTAATTATAAACGCCAGCTTTTAAAAGATTTTCTATTTTGTTTCTTATGCTTGCGCTTGCTGGTATTGTATCAGCGTCTAAACGTTCAATTTTAAAATAGCCGTTTTCGTTTGCTGGTGTATCAATTTTGTAGCATTGATAAACACTATTATTAGCGTCGGCCTTTAATCTTTCTTTTATTGTAACCGACGGCGCTATATTAAAATTGACGGCTTTAATTTTTGTGTTTAATTGTTTTATGTCGCTTTCAATCGGGTAAACATACGGTAAATCAAAAGACATACTAACATTTATAACATCAATCAAATATAAGACGCTATTTCGCACAATGCTAATAAAAATAGCGCCGTCACCGCTAATTAAATTAACACGGTATTTAATATTGATTGTTTCATTCATATAAACGCTATCCAATTTATAGACGTCTACAAACGGCAAGTTTAACAATATTTCGCTATACTTTTTATCTAGCGCATTGTTATATAATCCAGCTAACAAAACGTTACCTAGATTTAATGTTATATAATCGTCGTCAATCTTAGGCGCACTAATACCCGTGTTTATATTCGACACTAAAATATTATCGTTCGCCGTGCTGGCTACGTCTACAAATACAACCTTTAAGGCACTAATATATTGTGATAAATCTATTTGTGATAAACTACCACTACCACCATAATAGCGCAAATCGTTAAACGCTTTCAGGTTGTCGGCCGATACTTTGTGTATCTGTAAAACGCCGTATTTGTTACTAGATACACTTTCAACGCTGGCGTATGCCGTTATATAAAACGCTAAATCGTCGTCGGCGTCAATAGTTAGATTTTCTTTTTTATAAACATAATCGCTAACTTTAGTTAATTCGATTGTTAATAATGTACCCTCGTCGTTTTTAACTCTAAAAGACGGCGCAACGTCGAAAATATAGCCACTATCGGCCGTTATAACTACGGTGTAGGTTTCGCCGTCAATAAAACTATTAACGTTAGGCGTAACGCTACAATTAGTTAGATTTTTTGTTAAAGGCACGCTAGACGGTTCAGCTATTGCGCTGGCGTTTAAATAATAGTCGGTTTCGTCAGGTGTAAACGTTGCCGTATATTCATAATCGCTAACTTTAGTTAAACTGATTTCGTGTCTTATTTCTTCGTTATCTATCCAATATAAAACGGGTGTATTTTCAGCGTCGAAAATATAGCCACTATTCGCCGTAATTGTTACCGTAGTCGAAACGCCGATTGTTAAAGTGTTACCAGCTGGCGACACGCTACAATTAGACAATGTTTTTATAAAACTAACGGTTTCACTAACGGCGTCAGCGTAGATGTTTAAACTTTCGTCGTATTCGTCAGGCGTTACGCTAAATGTATAAACATAGTCGCTAACTTTTGTAACTTGTACGGCGTATGTTTCGCCGTCGGCCATTGTGTAAACGCTCGGCGCACTTGTAAACTTATAGCCACTATCGGCCGTTATTGTAAAATTGCTGGCGCTATCTTTTGGAATATTTGCCAGCGCTGGCGATATTGTACAATTATTTAAAGTGCTATTAACGGGTATAACATCAGCACTAGCGACAACCGTACAAAATGGAGTAGATACACCATTTAAATTAAATGTACCTTTATATGACGGTATAATTCGATAACCGCTATTTGCTGGCACTTGATAACTATAAACCGTGTTATTTTCACTTACGTTTGCAAGTGTTCTAATATTAGTACCCTCAGCGTTTTTATAATTAGTGTAGCAATTACCACTAAAGGCGTAGCCGTTCATAGTTTTATATTCAATTAAATCATATCCGCTACTATTCCAATTATATAAACTACCTTGTTCGTCGGTAACTTTTACATTATTTATGTATAACTCTAAATGATAATTATTAGTCATATCATTAAGGCTATTAGTTCCGCCCCACGTCATTGTAGTTAAAGCCATATTAAACCCCCTTAAAAACTGTAGTTAAATAAATCTTGCCGTTATGGTCGAAAACGTCAGTTAATGCCGTTTCGCTAATATTATAATCATCACCCATAACACAATCTATTTTATTAGCGTTAGGGTTTTCGCTTTCAATAATTGTACACGTGCAATTAGCTATAGCGCTGGCGTATGTTTTCAGGACATCGAGCGACATATTTACACGATAATAGTTATAGCGTACAAAATCCACGCTATCAATAAAATAATATTTGCTATCAATTTCGACGTAATTAAAACCGCTGGCGATAGGGTCAAACGATAAATAAATTATCGGGTTTTCTACGTCAAAATTATTTCTAAACGTCAGCGCCTTTACAGTTCCAGCCGTTAGCGTTTTGTTAATCTTGTTTCTATTTTCCGTACATAAATAAAATGTACAATTCATTTAAAACCCCCAAAATAAAAAGCGCCGTTAATGTAGTCTTTACATCAACGGCGCTAAATGGAAATGAAATATTTAAAAAAACCGATGGAGTGATTTTTTTAACCTATTTTTTAGTTAGCGTCAGCAACATAGAAAACAATAAAGTTTTCGTTAAGGTCGTTGAAGTAACCAGCGTCAAACTTGTACCAATTACTGAAAAACTCGGCTTTTGGGTTATAATTTGTAGTTACTCGGCGGTCAAGGTTGCTAACGCCTAAAGCGTCACGGTCAAACATAACGCCGATAATACCGCTAACGGTAACATCTTTTTTAGCGCCGTTGTCGGCCTTAATCTGTACGTTAATTGTACCCGTTTTGTCAAAACTATAGCTTGTTCCGCTGGCTTGCCAATATGGCACGGTTTCAGCTTTTGGAAGTGCGACAAGTTCTTTATTAAATGTGTCGCTTTCAAGGTAAGTTTTTGCGCCTTGTGCAAAATCCGACAAAAGAACAATTCGCAAATCTTCTTTACTTGTAAATCGTTCTTTACCGCCAGCGTTAAACAATGCGCTAATAGTTCCCAAACGGTCAGCATAAAGCGCAAGTTTCAGGCTTGCAAATCTTAAAAAGTCGGGTGTAGTCAACGCCTTGTTAGCGGTCAGGACATTAGCGCCCGACAAACCGTTAACGGTGTTGTATTCAGTCAGCAAGTTAACGGCACGTACGCCCGTATTGTCGCCGTCGTATGTGTTAGCAATCATATTGTTAATTGTACGCATAACAAGGGCGTCGGTTTTTACAGTCATTGACTTTTCAACCGCATTATAAAGCATAGACAAAAAAGCGTTTAACTCGCTGGCGTTGTTAAAACTTTCCTTTACTTGCTTTTCTGTAAATGACAACGGGATTTCAAAAGTAACTTTTGAATTGTAAAACTTTGCGCTAACGCTAGGTTTATAGAAAATGTTAGGGTCATAGCTTGCGCCGTTTTCAAGTTCCCAGCTTTCATTTTCTGTAGCGTCGGGCAAATCGGCGCTAATTTTCTGTAAAACGCTACCGAATTCCCAGCTATCCATTACAACGCTAGGTATTTTTCCAGCATATTTACGATTTACAAAAATTGTTTTACCTACACGGTTAACCAGCGCTTTAACGTAGTTATCTACATCGCTGGCGCTAAAAAGTTCTTTTCCGATGTCTACGACGTTTGATAAATCCTCTTTTACAAGGTCAGTTTTTCCCAGCACTTCACTTGTTACGTCGTTCATTAAAGAATAAATCTGTTTTACTTCCATTTTCAAACCTCATTAAAAATTATTCACTAACAAGATTGTTAGTAATAACGCCGTCGTCAGCGTCTACAATCAACTGAATAGTAGACGATGTACAAATAATTGTTTCGCCGTCGCTGGCGTAATTTGCCATTATAGCAATCGGCGACATACGCCCATAGCTACCAAAAACCGCATTATATACAAAAAGCGGTTTATTTTTTGACATTGCGTTTTTTACTTTTGAGTAAATACCGCTAATTGTCTGTTTTTCGGTTTCGTGAATATCCAAACCGCTAGCGTCAATATTGATATATCCGCCGTTCATTTTATACCCCCGTTTTAGTGAAAAATGTTAATCAATGTAAAGATAACATTTCCCGTAATTGTCAGGCCGTAAAATAGAAAATCTTTCCAATCTATACGGCCGTCGTTGTTATAGTCTTGTATCACGTTCATACAATACCCCCGATTTTAGACAAGCGCCAGCATTGACAAACCAGCACTTGACACCATAGCTACACCGCCAGCGTCTACGCCACCGTTTGACAATGCGCTAATAATAGCGTTACCGATAAAAATAACAATGTTGATAATTGTTATTACAATCTTTTTAGTGTCGTTTTTCATTTTGGAAAACCCCCATTTAAAAATAAAAAATAGTCAGGGTGACAACGTTTGACACCCTAACTATAATATAAAGCTACGTTACAATTTTGTCAATTTTAAAATATTGATAAAGCGATATTTTGCGCAATATCCGACAAAATAATAGCTAAAAAGTCATTATTTCTAGTAAAATCTATCAACTTTTTAGCGTTGTCGCTTGCAAACTTGCCGTTTGATTTTTCGATAGTTTCGGCCGTTGTTATTGTTTCGTCGGTTTCGCTGGCGTTGTCGTTCGCTGGTGTAGCGCTATCAAAAGAATAGACTTTATTTATATTGTCGTTATCCCGTGACGTTTCGACGTTTCTAGTAGTAACATCAGGTTTAACAACATCTACGGCCAGCGTTTTAACAATGCTATCTTTTACGGCTTGCCAGCTATCAAAAAATAAACGGTCGCAATTTTCGACAAGTCTATTTTGTGTAGCGGTAGCGCCCGATTTAATAAACATATCGGCGTAACGTTTCAATAAAAAGCGGTCGCCTTGTGTATCAATTAGCAAATTATCTAAAGCGCTAATATCGTCGGCGGTCACTTCCTCACCAAAAAGCGCTATAAAATGGTCGTGCTTTTCGGTGTTATAAGTTTCAAAAAATCCTTTAGTAGTCTGTAAAGTTTCAATAGTAACATCATACATTTTAAACCCCCGTTTTATTTTTTCCCGTTCATATTATCTAACGCCGTTTGTAAATCGTCGTTAGTCATTTCGTTAACGTCAACGTTATTAAAAAAATCAGCGTCGGCCGTTTCAATTTCTTTTATAAGACGCTGGCGTTTTTCGTCGTCGCTTTCAGCTGGTGGCACTTTATCGGCGTCAGGTTTCACGGTGTCGGCTGGTGGCACTTTATCGGCGTCGGCCTTGTCAGCTGGTGGCGCTGGTGGCTCGGTGTCGTTTACGGTGTCAGCTGGTGGCACTGTAGCGCCGTCGGTTTTTTCGTCAGGTGTTACGGTGTTTTGTTCGGCCGTTGCTTTTTCGACGGTTTCTTTTTGCATTTTCCAAACGCTAGACAAATCGACGGTTATATTAAGGCCGTATTTTTTATTGATTTCGTTAATAGCGTTTCGGCGTTGTTCTAACATATCGTCGGCAAGTGGAATTAAAATAGATGTATTTAATTCAACCTCACCAGCGGTCAGGCGTTCACGTTTCATATTATAATTAGCGTCTAGGCCTATTTCATTAAATGCAGTCGCTTTCAAATACTGATTTAATTCTATAAAATCTTTTATATAGCTGGCGTTTGTTACAACGTTATGCACTTTAACGCCGTCTAAAAATGTATTTTCAGCGATACACGAAAAATCACCGTCAATTAACTTTTTAATAAAGATGTCGGCGTTTTCTTTTGTCTTATTGTCGCCAGCACTAATTAAATATTGTGTACGCAAATTGTTAGTTAACATATTTATTGATATTTCACAATCATTACACAAAACGGCGTATTTTGACAAAAGCGGTATTAAACCCCTACTTTTACAATCGTTTCGCATTAAAACACAATCGTTATTTTCTGTATTGATTGTGTATTCTTTTGTTAATTTCAAATATGGATTACTAACAATGTATTTTGTAGGCTCGTAATATTCGTTTAACTCACCACCAGCGCCACCGATTAAAATAACAAACTTGTCGTTATGTTTTGTGAAAATACAATCGCCGTTTTCTGTTAAATACTTTTCAAGTATTCGTTTCGGCACGGTGTCAGGTAAACCCGTGTAAACAAACATTTGATTACATTTAGTTAACATATCGTCGATGTAGTTATTTAGAAACAAATCTTTAGAATAAAGATTTTGTCTAGCTAATTGGTAATTGATGTCTTTTCTTTTAGACATATTAAAACCCCCATTAAATAAAAATAGTCAGGGTGACAATATTTGACACCCTAACTAAAATATAAAGCTATAATGTAAAATTGTCTAGTTTTTCATAGACGCTAATAAATAATTGTGTACAATTTCGCCGATTTCGTTATTTAGATAAAATACACGATTGCACGAAAAAAACGATTTTATTTTTTTGTCGATTTTGTCTATAGGATTTAAAAACGTTTTTCGTGTTAGCATATTCGGCGAGTAGTCCATAGTATAAAGTAAATCACCGTTTTTTATTTCGGTCGTTTTCGGTCGGATAAATAAAAAGATGTCGTCGTTTTGGCTTACGACATCAGCGCCGACGGTTTTTTTATTAAACTGAATATAAAACGAAAATATTATATTATTCGGTTTAATTTTATAACCAGCTGGTAAATGCGGATATATAGCTAATTCCCAGCTACCCCGTGTTATCATATTTAATCGGGGGTTATCAAAAGCAAAATATTTATTTGACTTTTTAACGCCTTTAGTTTCGCTACAATATTCGACGGCAATTTTAAGGCCGTCAGCGCCAAAAGAATAAACATCTATTGCGCCTTGTTCCATTGTTTCAATGTTTGTTAAACCCATTTCGGAAAAATACGGACAATATTTATTTACGGTGTTACCTAACATAAATATTTTTATATTTTCACGGTCACGGATAATAGTAGATAGTACATTCATAAAAATAACAAACTCGTCAGGTAAATAATACCGACGTGTTAAAAACTCATCAAAACAAATATTGTAAACATTCGGGTATGATGTACTTTTATCGTGTTCAATGTCGGACAAACTAAAAGCATAACAAAAAGCGTTTTTGTCGGCTTTCATTTTCTTTAACTCGGTGTCGTAGTGCGCTAAATGCCAGCCACCACGAGAAAATATAATTGTTTCATATTCGCCGTTAGTCAGCTTGTTAATAATACCACTTTCAGCGACGGCGCTAAAAACATTTTCGGCACGTTTTCCCGTGATGTCGTCACGCCAGCGCCTTATATATGCGCCCTCTTTTTTATTTTCGATATAGTCTTTTAGGATATATTCCAGCGTCGCAAACGTTTTACCGTTTGAACGTTCGCCGATTATAATATTATAGTCGGCGTTTTCGGCTAATATCTTTTTCAAACTGTAATATTTTGTTTTCATAAGAAAACCCCCTATTTAAATAATTTTTGTACACCTCTAAAATAGTCTATATACATACTCGTTAAACTTAAAATATAATCGGTTTTTTCAAGATGTATATAACTATATTCTTTATAGCTGGCGTTATTGCCTAGATAGTCAGTTAATACGCCCTCTATTGTATTATCTATGTAAGTATGTGTCATTTTTCCCGTATTGTCACGGTTTACATACATACCACAATTAAAAAAAGAAAACGGGTCTTTTTGACTTGCTATATAGTTTTTACCAGCTTTTTTACTTAAACCGCAAACCGTTATAGCTAATTCGCCGTTGTCTTTTTCGTTAATATAACGTTTAGCGCCCAGCGTTTTAAACTTGTTATAGTGGCCGTCAAAATCCCAAACGCCTAGCGGTTTTTCTACCCCCTTTATAGTTTTCGGCCGTATATAATCCAGCGGTATAGAATAATGATTTAAACATTTTTCTAACTTGCCGATTATCCATTTATTATATTTTTCAAAATAGCTTTTATGTTTGTCAGCGTTCAGGATTTTAACGCTATCGGTGTCGCTATAAATATAGTCGGCTTTACATTCACGAATAGCGGTATATAAATTATTACGGGCGTAGGCCGTACACCATACACCCCATTGATAAAATAAAAATCGGTTTTTATCGGTGTTATAAATGTTTAATTCGTCGGTTAATTTATTCGGTTGTGTTTTCCAGCCGTCAGCGTCAAACGTTACACAATCGTGAACTATCGACGTTACACACATTCCATAGATACTATTTAATAATTCTTTACTATGTAAATACTCGGTTTCTTTACCCTCTACACCCTTTAACTCGGTTTTGTCTTTATAAAGTTTTAGGATTGTTTCTATAATTTCTTTAGGTAAATAGCCACGTTCATAGATGTAACAAATACCGATTTCGATTTTATCCCAGCTATAAAAATCTTTAATATTTAAAAAATCTAAGTCGGTCAGGGTGATAGATAAAGTGTCAGCACTAACGACACGGCCGTTATTTATCAACGGGTTTTTAATATTACGACATTTTGAGTAACTAATAATATTGTCATATAGAAAAGTCGATTTAATGTTAGTAAATCTAACATCTACTAAAACGGCGTAATTATTTATTAACTTTTCCAGCGTTTCAACGTTTTTAACCTTTACGGGTTTACCTTTAGACATCGGGAAACGTTCAGCAATTAAAACCGTAGGATAACTAGACGTAAAATCAAAAGACGTAACGTCTTTACATTCTAACTCGGTATACATAGCGTTACAATGAGTAAAACCACCAGCAAAAGCATTTTTTAATAATATATATTCGGTTTCGTCGATTGTTAATTTTTGTATCATAAACTTGTATTTTTCATTTTTGAAACATTCGGCACGTACAAAACGGCGTACTTTTCCCGTTTGTGTTAATGGTATTTTTTCAATGTCGCCGTATTCGTTAATCATTTCGTCAATGTAGGCCGTTACAATTAAAACATCATTAAAACAATATTCTAACTCTTGCTCGGTCAGGGGTGTAGCGCTATTTCGTAATAACGTATAATCTAGGTCGCCGACAAGTTTTTTAATTTTGTGATACTGTAAATTATTCGCCAGCACGGCCAAACTATAACCACTTAAACGGTAGCTACATTTAAAAATAAAATGATTTTCGGTCGTTGCTTTAATCGGTTTTCGTTCACTATCGGCGAAAATATCCAGCCATTTAAAGCGCTTACAAATAAATTGAAATTCATAACTTAAATTGTGAACGTAAACCACAATAAAATATTTTTCAAGATTTAAATAATTATAAAGCTGGCGACAAAAATAAATAAAATCTATCCACGTACGGCCATAAATTACATTATTTTCAATAGCAAATTGCCATATATACATAATAGCTTTTTTATTTGCCTTTACGGGTTTTTCTAATTGCTCGTATTGTTCATTAGTATAAACGACGCCGTTTTTATCCTCATAAAAAGACGTCGTTTCAATATCAAACGACATAGGAATATTATAAAAATAGCTACCGTGAGATTTTATTATTTTTGTCGTGTCGATTGTAGCTAAAAACTCGCTACATTGATTTAGAGTATAAATCATTTTATTTCATTCCCATTTATTTAATTTTTAATCGTCGTTAATAAATCTATCTAGTAAAGTGTCAGCGCCACCGCTACGGCTAGACAACATATCTAACAAGGCGTTTTCTAATTGCTCGGCGTAATTTTCGGCGTTAGCGTCAATTAGATTTTCGGCCGTTTCAACATCAGCTTTAAAATCGTCGAGTATGTCACCATAAGAAAAAATATTAACGTTGCCGTATTCGTCTATTGTCGGGTCGGTCGCAATATCGACGATTTTATTAGCACTTTCAAACGGTATGTTTAATCTAGTCGCTTGATAGTTAATATATTGTCGTGCGCCCGTTGCGCTAGATGTCGGATTTTGTAGAAAAGATAAAGCACGGCCACACTCATAGCGTATTTGTTCCCAATCTATTTTGTTAGTCGGGTCAAGTCCAGCTATACTAAAATACGTGTAGTCACGTGTGCCACGTTCAGCGATAACGGCTTTAACCGCTGGCGACGCATAACCTTTAGAAGTAACGTTTTGTATACGTCTATTTGCACGTTGTAAGATTTTATTAACTTGACTTTTCAGGCCAGCGCTACCGATTTCGTATTTTAATACGTCTAAATCGTGTATCGTTTGAGTAGTGCCGTTAATAACTCGGTCAGTAAAAATACTTGCCATTTAAAACCCCCTTAAATAAAAATAGCGCATTTTGGGAAAATGCGCTATATATCGTGTTAGCTATTCGACACTATTAAAAGATGTCGGCTTGTGTTGCTGGCGCTGGCTCGGTTGCTGGCGCTGGCGCATTTGTAAAGTCGATGTCGTAACAAATCTTGTTATATTTAGACTTGTACTCACGGATTTTTAACCAGCAAGCGCCCGATTTAATAGCGTCTACGGCGTCTTTATCTTTCAGCATTTCACTAATAGTGTCACGCTGGTGAGTAGGCAAGTTAAGCAAACAATCGCTACAAATTGCGATAGGTTGCAAACCGTAATTGTCGGATTTTGTGAAGAAAAACCCAAAAACTTGAACGGCACGAACACCAGCGCCGTAGAAGTCACCCAGCTTTTTAAATGTAAAACCGTCGGTTTTTACATTCCATTCGATTTTTTCAAAATTGCTTTTATTGTATTTAGTAAAGTCCATAGCTTTACCCCCTTAAAAATATTATACGGCCTACGGCCATATTTTACAAGATTTAATTAAGCGTTGACAACGCTAAAAATGTAGTCAATGTTAATTGACATTTCGTCTAGCGTTATAGCGCTAGTGTCTAACTCGCTGGCAAGCGTAAAATTATAATTATTAACTTTTGTCACGTAGTTAATAATTGTAGCTTGTCGGTCGGTCAGGTCGGCTAAACTATCCAGCGGTTTAGTTAACTGTAGGTTTAGTTTAGTCGTGCCACGTACATTTTTAAACAAAATGTAATTATACATAACGTTACCCCCGTCATTAAGATTTTATAAATTAAATATAATGCAAAAAATATTTTTTGTCAACTTTTATTTTTTGCAAAATAAATATTTTTGTAGTGCCATTATATGACACTCTAAAACTAACAATCGTTAGTTAAAATGTTAGTCAGGCCTAACAAACAACCGCCCAGCGTTTCACGTGAAACATCAGGCGACACGCCAGCCGACACGGTGGCCGTTTCGTTAGGGGTAAAGTCGGCGAGAATATAGGCATATCC
>JAZLAE010000006.1:0-29489 GCA_045613025.1 Christensenellaceae bacterium
TATAGCGTCAAGCGCGTAAACAACTTCACGTTCTAAGATATTAAGTTCTTTTGCAATTAGTTCTGGCGTAGGGATAACGTCTTTCTTTTCAAGTTCGCCACGTGTTTTTAAAACTTGGTACGCGGTGTCGCGTATAGACCGCGAAACCCTTAGGCTGTTGTTTGTTCTAAGTAGCCGTTTTATCTCACCAAGAATCATCGGCACGGCATAGGTTGAAAACATAACGCCGTATTTTAAATCAAAGTTTTCAGTTGCTTTTATTAACCCTATACAACCTGCTTGGAACATATCGTCTTCACTAACTTTAGCGTTAGGAAACCTTTTGATAATAGATAGCACAAGCCTTATATTTGACGTGATAAACTTTTCTTTTGCCGTTTCGCTACCTTGTTTTATTTGCTTTAATAAACTTTCGCTTTCTTCTTTACTAATTTTTGGTAAAGTGGCGGTATTTACGCCACAAATTTCTACTTTATTCATATATCCCCCTATGTAAACAATTAAAGAATAAAGTTAATTTAGGTAGGGATATAGTTAGTATTTACCTTTAAAAAGTTATTATACCTATTAAAAAACCGCCTACCTTTTAGATAGACGGTTTTATCATTGTATTATTTAGAGTTATGTAGCAACTTCTTTCCAAGAAGATTTATTTAATAAACCTGCCGCTCTTGTCATTTCAAAGTAGCCGTCGGAACAAATTACTTTCGTACCTTTATTAAGACCACCATCCCAAGAAGAATCACTGTTTATAGTAAGAACTTTCCATTGTGCCCTTGTTCCATTAAACTCAATAGTTAACGTCTTTTTATCATTACCGAACAAGTCGTTACGTGAGAATGTGTTTTTAGCAAGGTAAGTAAGCGACTTAGGAAGTTTAACCGTTGTTAAGTTAGGCGTCCACGCAAGAGAGTTCCATTCTAACCTTTCAACGCCTTCTTGGATAGTAACGTTTTTAACGCTACCAGCGTAGTTATTCCAGTCGTTTTCACCTTCGGTGTTGGCAATTCTTTCAACAATCCTAACAGGTACGCCACCAACGCTACCCGGAACTAATACGTTCTCAGGGAGAGTATCTACCGCTACTACTTTGTAGTAGTCAGCGATACCATCGTCTGGCTGTTCGTAAACAGGAACTAAGTTCAAGTCGCCAGCGTAAGCGTAAATTGCTTTTACCGTAATATCGCCTTTAGCGCCCTTGATAGTATAATCACTCCAAGAAACGGTCATATGTTCTATAGACGCCTCAGCGTTTAACTCAGCCAAAATTTGGTCTACCGTTGCTTGACCTTGCGTCGACAACTTAGTAGAAGAAGAAGTAAACTCTTCTTGATATAACACGTTACCCTGAACGTCGGCAAATATAATAACGTAAACGTTATCCCAAGTTGCAGTTAAAGTGTAATTATGAGTATTTTTTGCTGGGATAGAATCAATTTTAACCGCGTTTACGTTTACCCAGCCCGCAAACTTGTAACTTGAGTTACTTGGACCAACCTTTGTAATTTTATGTTCCGAATTATTATCGGTAATATACTCAACAGCGTAAGTATAGTTATTAAATAAGTAAGTAACGTCGTAAATTACAGGCTTAAACACGTAGTTTACCATTACTTCGCCCGCGGTAACCTTTTTAGTTAAGGTATACGTTACGTAAAAAACAAAATCTTCACCAGGGGCAACAGGCGTACCTTCGTGCGCTTTGTTAGATACGCTAACGTTTATAGGCTCAGTGTTTTCAGCATCGTTAGAAACGGATATATTTAAACTATTTATCGTTCCGTACACGCCCGCATCATACGAAGTACCCGTGTATATATAGGTTTTATCTTTTGAATAATTATGCGTCGTTATTTTATAAACTACTTTTTGCCCAGAATTACCAGAAATTGTTGATTGCACGTTAGTAGGCTGAATAAAGTCGTGCACGTTAGATATTAGAGTGTTAGAAACGGCAGTTACGTCTGTTATAACAACCTCTTCATAAATAGGGGCAACGTAGTTTGCATTGCCAGACAATCTAAAATCATCTGAAATGCCCGCGTAACCAACAAGCATAAAGGAAGAAGCAAAAAATGAAAATACTGCCACTAATACTTTTTTAAGTGTAATACCCATACTTGTTCCCCCTTTTAAGATATAATTAGTTTAATTATAAAGCATATATATATTTTTTGCAAGCGTTTTGCAAAAATTTATCATATATAATATGATAAGCAATAACTTTAAAGGATTAAACGTTCAATAAAAAAAGCACGGCATCACCGTGCTTTTTTAGTTTTTATTTAACTTTAATAAGGTTTTCCTTAATAAGTTTAGTTTTAGTTTTTGCCCTAACTTTTGGTGCTTGTACGTTTAAGTTTTTGTTTTCAACACCATCTTTAGTTAACATATCGATAAATAATTCTTTAACCCAGTTAACTTTTCTTAATGAAGTAATCTTCATTTGTGCAGGAGTTTGAGCAAACTTTTTAGTTTCAGATACGTCGATAAGTTTATATTTAGTATCTAAATAATCGTTAGGATTAATTGCAAATGAAACTGCTAATTTTAAGCCCCTAAACGAAAGTATAGCGTAAGTTTTTCTGCCATGTTGAATTCTTTCTTTACCCCAACTTCTATTAACTTTTAAGCCGTATGATGCGATAAAGTTGTAAATTTCTTGATAGAATTCTCTTGTATGTTCACTTGATAAATGTAATTTAGCAAGGAAACTATAACTGTAACTTGGTCCCCTATTAAAGTTTTGTTCTTCTACCACTTCAATAGCAGGAGTTGCAACTTTTTGTTCTTCAATAATAGGTTCAATATCATCGTCAACTAAATCGTTGGTTTCGTTATAGAATACTACTTTAATAAGTTCTTCTTTGATAAGTTTTGCTTTTGTTTTAGGTCTAATTTTTGGAGTTTCTACGCTTAAGTTTTTGCTTTCGATACCGTCTTTAGATAACATTTCGATAAACAATTCTTTAACCCAGTTAACCTTTCTAAATGAAGTAACCTTCATTTGTGCAGGGGTTTGAGCAAACTTTTTGATTTCAGATACGTCGATAAGTTTGTATTTAGTATCTTCGTAATCGTTAGGGTTAAGCGCAAACGAAACTGTTAATTTTAAACCTTTAAAGGCAAGTATTGCATAAGTTTTTCTACCAAGGCGAACCCTTTCTTTACTCCAACTTCTATTAACCTTTAAGCCGTATGATTGAATAAAGTTAGAAATTTCTTGATAGAATTCTCTTGTATGTTCGCTTGATAAATGTAATTTAGCAAGGAAACTGTAGTTGTATCTTGGACCGTTTTTAAAGCCTTGTTCGTCTAATTCGTCTAACTCTTCTTCAGAGATAATCTCTTCTTCAACATCGGCTTCAACAACAGGTTCTTCAATTTGTTCTTCTACGATAATAGGTTCTTCAGTAACAACGATTTCTTCAACCGCTTCTTCAGTTGCAACAACTTCTTCTTGCACTTCAGTTTCAGGGATTTCTTCAACGATATTGTTTGTAATACCGTAAATTTCATCGTAATCTTCTACTTTAATTTGGTGCATATACAAGATGTTGTTATCGGTAGGGATTAAGAAAGTTGTACAAGTTTTATCAGCGTTTTCGCTCATAAGGATAGGCGAACTTATAGTGTCGCGGATATCTAACATTTCGTTAAACGTTCCGATTTCTAAAACGCGATATCCATCTTTATTAAATTCGTTCAATATCTTTTGTATATAAGGTTTATAAGCGGAAACTAATCTTTTAATTTTAATTTCGTAGTTAATATCGTGGTTTCTTGTAACGTAAGCAAACGTAAATAAAACTATTAAAATTACAGCGTCTAATATAAAACCGTAAAGTGCAATGTATTTATATAAGGTTTTATTGAAACAGTCTTCACAAGTAATTATTGATTGTTCACTACCAGGAATACTGCTTAACATATTGATTTCGATAGTTTTTTTAGTTAACGGGATATTAAGTGAGAAAGAGCATTTACCAAAGTCATAACTTTCAAAACTTTCACTCTTACCGTTTGCTTCAACGTTCATAACAACGTTTAAATTACAAGTAACGTCAGAAAGACCGTAAACTTCTTTAAAGTTGTTAGCAAAGTTGTTATATTCATCGTAACCGATAGTAACGCTATCAGATATTTTAAGTTTATTTGAGCCAGAATTATCAAATACCGTTTTTGCTTTTACTGGATAAGTATGAGTAAATATTACTTTTTTGTTAGAGTTGTCGGTAATGTTTAAAACCGCGTCTACGTAATAAGTACCAGAATAGTTAGCCGATTCGGTATCTAAATCAATAACGTAATCGTAAGTGATATCTACGTGGTCGATAAGCGTTGCAATGTAAGATTGACCTTCACCAAGATATTCTTCTTCGTATTCGTTATTAGGCTTTAAGTATACTTTATAATCAATCGCGCATTGTTCAACGTAAGAAACGTTGTAACTTGAGTCAGCGCGGAAGTAAACAACCGATGAAACCACCGTTGCCACGCCTACAAGTATAGCGATTATCGTTTGTAGGAGTATTAGGGTTCTTCTTCTTTTTCTATACTCCAGTCTTCTTTTCTTTTCGCTTTCAGACATAATAAAACCTTCTTCTTATTTGAATAACTCCCTTACAAGTAAGGTAGGATATCCAACGTATGATACTTTAAAATGAACAAAACCCGTGATATCACTATCGGTAATAAATCCGCTATCGTTACTATCGTTAGCATCACCTTTAGTGTAATATCTTGTTTCGTCATTGATATGTTCGATTTCAACAACCCTGTGAACGATTGTATCGCCAGACTTATTAAATACAATAACTTGTCCTTCAACGATAACGTCGGTATCAGGGGAATATTTTTCGTAAACTACTACGTCACCTTTATTAAGTTCACCAGTCATACTTTCGGTAGCAATAACTATCGCGCAGAAATGGAACTGGCAAGATATTAGCATTATTAAAGATGAAAATAATACTACTAAAACACTTGTAAGCACGATGCTTACTTTTTTAGATACGCGCTTTCTATCTCTCTTCTTCTTTTCGTAGAGTAAGTTTATAAATGCATATATCAAGATAGGGAATAAAATTTTAACAAGTGAAAGCAACGCATCGGAAATTGCAGGCACGTATGGTATAAAATAAGGAAATACCAACGTTACAACCCTGTATGCAATGTTAGGAATAGCGCCGTAACGCACTAATAAATAAGAAAACAACAAGTTTATTACTATTGAAGGGAATAAACTAAGCCCAACAAAGTCCATAAACTTATTAAAACTATTAAAGGAATAAAAATTGTAACTCAAGGTTACTTCAGCAACAATACAAGATAACACGGCAACTAATCTTATCCATACGGATTTTTGAATAGCAAGCCTGCTTCTTATAAGTTCGGAACTTACCACCACCACTGCAATAGGCATAATCTTTTTAAATACAGAAGAAAAGCCGATATATGGCGAACGGTAAAAACTAAAAAACAAACCGGAAACAAAGTATAGCATTACGTATAAAAAAGCCGAAACTGTCAAGATTATTAAAACTTGCCACTTGTTTATAGATAAAACGGCTCTTCCTTTTACTTGCCATAAAATAAGCACGGCAAATATAGGGGTTATTATTGCCAAATATACGGGGCTATTTGCTTTGACCAAAAAAAAGCACGAAAGGAGGATTGCCAAAAGTAATAAAGATAAAACGTATGTGGTAAGTTTACCCTTATTCATTTTGCTTTCCTCCTGTATGAGTTCGTGTTTTTAGTTTAAAGTTAGTTTAAAATGGATTATGCTTCAGGTTGTACTTCTGCATTGAATGTAAGTGTGAAGTCAGCAGATACGTCTCTTGCAGGAGTTTTTAAAACTTTAACAGTTACAACAACGTCAATAGTGCCACCTTCTGCAGCGATAGAAGCGTTTTCTGATAAAGAATATTCAACTTGGAATACGCCAAGGTCTTCTTCAGAACCAGTGTATGTAAGAGTTTTGTTAAGTGACTTAATTGTTACTGCTCTGTCGAAATCGTTTTTAATTCTGAAAGTGATAACTTTCGTTTCATCTTTAGTTGTTAAACCTGTGATGTGGAAAGATGCGCTATCATCAGCAACGTTAACGCTTGCAGTGTAACCTAAACCTTCAGTTGCTAAAACGTCTGATTTAAGAGCGTCTTCAACAACGATACCAGCAAAGTAAACGTCGTTATTTAAAACGTCTTCAGCAGCGTCTTCAGTAATAACTGCGTGACCTTCGATTTTGAATGCGTCTGTAAGTTCAGCAAAACCTACTGTAAGCATTGTGATTGCGCAAAGTAAAAATGCAACAAATGTTAATCTTCTTTTTTTCATATTTTGTTTCTCCTTTACTAAAATATAAATATTTTAATATCCTAAGTATACTATTGCATTTTTTATTTGTCAAGAATTTTTTTTAATTTTTTTTAAAATTTTAAAAGGGGGTTTTACCCCCCCCCGAAAATTATTCAATTGTACCGTGTATTAAAGGCGTAAAATTAGGCTTTTTATCGCTAATTTTGGTGCTTTGTAAATATTTGCTTTCCGCGCTATCAAATTTGCTTTTGTCACTTGCAAAAAACGTTGCTAAAAGGTCGCCTTTTTTAACGTAATCGCCAAGTTTTTTATTTATAATGATACCCGCTAAATAATCTATCTTATCTTCTTTAGTATTTCTACCCGCACCTAAAAGCAAACTTGCAAAGCCGTAACCTTCAGCGTTTATTTCGCTAATATACCCGCTTTTTGTTGCCAAAATTTGTTTAGAATATTTTGCCTTTTCAAACTTATTAGTGTCAAGAATTAAATCAGCATTGCCACCGTGCAATTTTACGCTTTCGTAAAAAGTTTTAAGCGCGTTGCCAGAATAAATTGCTTGCTTGCACGCTTCTTCGCACTCTTTAATACCACCCTTGCCCGCCAAGTAAAGCATACGTGATGCTAAATATAAGCAAACTTCGGTAAAATCTTTAGGGCCGTTACCTTTAAGCGTTTCAACGGCTTCTATAACTTCAAGGGAGTTACCTATGGCATTACCAAGTGGCGACGACATATCCGTTATAACCGCCATCATCTTCTTGCCCGCGTTTTTACCTATATCTACCATAAGCGACGCTAATTCTTTGCTTTCTTCAATAGTTTTCATAAACGAACCACTACCCGTTTTTACGTCTAAAACGATGCAATCGTCGTCCGCGCAAAGTTTTTTACCCATTATGCTTGATGCGATAAGGGGCATACTGTCTATCGTGGCAGTTACGTCCCTAAGGGCGTAAAGTTTTTTATCGGCAGGGGCTAACTGTTCGGTTTGACCTATTATTGAAAGCCCCGTTTTATTTACGATATTTTTAAATTCTTCAAGTGGAATATCCGTTCTATAACCTGGTATCGCTTCAAGTTTATCAATCGTACCGCCCGTATGGCCAAGCCCGCGTCCACTCATTTTAGCAACCTTAACGCCAAGGCTTGCAACGATAGGCGCAACCACTAAACTTGTTTTATCCCCTACGCCACCCGTTGAGTGTTTATCTACCCTAATACCGTCGATACCGTCAAAGGATAAAGTTTTACCCGAATTAGTTATTGCAAGGGTTAAGTTTGTTGTTTCTTCTACCGTCATACCCTTATAGTATATTGCCATAAGTAGCGCCGAAGCCTGATAGTCGGGGATATCTCCGTTTATATAACCGCTTATAAAAAAATCTATTTCTTGCTTTGATAAAACCTTGCCGTCTCTTTTGTTTTTTATAACGTCGTACATTCTCATAACGTCACCTATATCGCGTTATAACG
This sequence comes from Christensenellaceae bacterium, assembly GCA_045613025.1. GTDB lineage: Bacteria > Bacillota > Clostridia > Christensenellales > Borkfalkiaceae > HGM11412. The sequence continues at coordinate 7,801 of JAZLAE010000006.1, forward strand.
CCATTTTATTTTAAAATTTCAGTTAAAAAACTATTGCCACACGTATCCTTTTTATCTACTTTTAAATAGTCTAAAACAGTTGCTGAAATATCGCTAAAAGTAGGTCTTACACCAAGGTTAACGCCTTGCTTTAAGTTTTTGCCAAGCGCAAGCATAGGCGTGTATTCGCGTGAGTGGTCTGTTGATGGAGTAGACGGGTCACAACCGTGGTCAGCGGTGATAATTAAAAGGTCGTCTTCATTTAAAAGGCTAATTATTTCGCTTAACTTATCATCGAATTCCGAAAGTGATTTAGCGTAGCCGTCAACGTCGTTACGATGACCGTATACCGCATCAAAATCAACAAGGTTTGTAAAACAAATACCGTTGAAATTTGTTTTTAATAATTCTATCATTTTATTTATGCCGTCAAGATTATTTTTAATGCGGTAACTTTCGGTTATACCTGAACCCGCAAAAATATCGTTGATTTTACCTACCGCCAACACGTTTAAACCGCTATCTTTAATTAAATCAAGCATTGTTTGTTTAGGTGGTTTAAGTGAATAATCGTGCCTATTTGCCGTGCGCGTAAAAGGGTGTTTACCTATAAAAGGTCGGGCTATAACCCTACCAACACCGTGTTTACCTTGTAAAATTCCCCTTGCAATTTCGCAAGCGTTATATAGTTCTTCAATAGGTATTATATCTTCGTGCGATGCTATTTGAAAAACGCTATCTGCCGAAGTGTAAACGATAAACTTACCAGTTTTTATATGTTCTTCGCCATAGTCTTTGATAACTTCCGTGCCAGAATACGGCTTGTTGCATAGGGTTTTTCTGCCAGTTTTTTCTTCAAACTCTTCTATGATTTCTTTAGGGAAGCCGTTTGGATAGGTAGGAAGCGGAGTGTTTGAAACAACGCCTGCTATTTCCCAGTGACCAATAGTGGTATCTTTACCCTTTGATTTCTCCGTCATTTTAGCGTAGCAACCAATAGGGTTTTCTACCCCACCGCCTACGCCATCTATATTGAATAAGCCTAAGTTTATAAGGTTAGGACAGTTGAAATATTTGCTTTTACGTATAGCGTTTAAGGTATTGCTTCCGCTATCGCCAAAAAGGTGGCTATCGGGGGTTTCGCCTATACCTAAACTATCTAAAACTATTAAAAATACGCGTTTTGACATTATTCCTCCGCAATTTCAAGTGCAACTTCCATCATTTGTGTGAAAGAATTTTGTCTTTCTTCGGCGGTGGTGTTTTCTTCGGGATAAATAAACGAATCGCTTACCGTACAAATACAAAGTGCTTTTTTACCAAGCCTTGAAGCGTTCATATAAAGGGCGCTGGACTCCATTTCTACACCTAAAACACCCATTTTTGCCCACTCTAAACCAGAGTTAGCGTCATCGTAAAACATATCGGAAGATAAAATATTGCCAACTTTAAATTTTAGGTTTTTGTTTTTGCAAGCGTTAACGGCTTTTTCAAGCAAACCGTAGTCGGCTATCGGGCAGAAAGTACCAGGGAGTTTATATTGCATAGCGTAATTGCCGTTAGTACACGCGCCCATTGCTATGATAATATCCCTTACGTGCAAGTCTTTATCAAACCCACCGCAAGAACCTATACGGATAATATTTTCTACGTCGTAGAATTTAAAAAGTTCGTAAGAGTATATGCCGATTGACGGTTGACCCATACCCGATGCCATAACGGAAACTCTTTTACCTTTATAGTAACCAGTGTAACCAAGCATACCCCTAACGCTGTTTACAAGTTTAGCGTCTGATAAATAGTTTTCCGCAATAAATTTAGCCCTTAACGGGTCGCCCGGCATAAGTACCGTTTTTGCAAAGTCACCTTTTTTTGCTTCAATATGTGGTGTTGACATAATAAATTCTCCTTAATCAAGTGATTATATTCGCCTAATGGCGAATTTTAGTTTGTTTAATGATGTGCTTTTTTAAAGCCGAAGAAACAAGCAAGACAAGGCTCGCAAGTTTGGGTGGATACAATAGACCTTTTTGGTCATTGTAGTCACACGAACGAAGAGAAAACGCAGTATTGCGCCGTTTATTCGGTCTTTAAAATCTCTCTTACAACTCTACTTGTTCCTAATCTATCAGCGCCAAGTTTAATAAATTCTTCAGCGTCCGCTATACCCGAAATACCGCCCGCCGCCTTTACTTTTAAGGTGCTTGGCGAATTTTCGCGCATTAACTTAACGTCGTTAAAGGTTGCACCGCCTTTTGAAAAACCGGTAGACGTTTTTATGTAATCCGCACCCGCGCTTGCACAAATTTCGCACATTTTGATTTTTTCTTCATCAGTTAAAAGGCAAGTTTCGATAATAACTTTAAGCAAAGCCTTACCGCAAGCCTTTTTTACTTGCTTGATTTCCTTTTCTATAAAATCGTAATTCTTTTCTTTAAGCCTACCAATATTTATCACCATATCAATTTCGTCAGCACCGTTTTTTACGGCATTTTCCGTTTCAAAAACCTTAACTTCGGTAGTGTTGTACCCATTAGGAAAACCTATTACCGTGCAAATTTTAATATAGTCTTCAACGTAGCCTTTTGCCACTTTTACGTAAGACGGTGGTATACAAACGCTTGCCGTTTGACATTTAAACGCTTCATCGCAAAGTTTAAAAATATCTTGAGTTGTACATTCTTGCTTTAATAACGTGTGGTCGCACTTTGATAATATTTCTTTTATATCCATAAATTTCTCCTTAATCAATTTTAGCATTATTTTGAGCGTAAATCAATAGTCAATCAAGCATTTTGTTAGGGCTTATTTTGTAGTGTTCAACAAAAGTTCGATAAAACGCCGTATACGAAGCAAAACCGCATTGCACGGCTACTTCGGCAAGTGGAAGTTTTTCGCCTATCAGTTTTTTAGCAAGTGACATTTTTTTAAGTACCAAATACTTTTTAGGGGTGATTTTTAAGTTCTTTTGAAATAGTTTATTTAAATAACTTTCCGAAATATTGAATTTATCCATTAAATCGCTTGTAAAAGTTATATCGTATAAATTATCGTTTATGTACTTTACGATAGATGAAAGTATCGGGTTAGAAAAATATAAACTTTCGTTATCGAACTGTTTAATTTCAGCAACGTTTACTATAAGTTCTTTTATTATCATTTCAACTAAAAGGTTTAGGTTGGCTTTTACTATATCGCCTATATCGTTACCCGTGTAATAGTCAAAACGCTTATAGCAAGAATAAATTTGTTCGCTTGTTAAAACGTTTATCTTGCAAGGCTTATCTACTTTTATAAGGCCTTTAAATTCTTCGTCTTTTACAAGTAAAATATACCTTTCGCAACTACTTTCATCGTTCGATATAAAATAGTGGTAAACGTGTGGCGGTGTTATAAGTAAATCACCACCCGCAACACTTATAACGCTATCTTCAAAGTGATATTCGAAATTGCCTTTTTTTATAAAAATTATTTCATAATAATCGTGAATATGCTTTGATAAAACGTCCTTTTTATTATAGATATTAAACCTATGCGAAAAGTAAAACTTGCCTAAATCAAACTCTACGTAATTAGTGTTCATAAAAATCTCCTTGATAATATTGTACAGAAAACGCAAACTTATGTCAAGAAAAAGACATTTACTTTTCAAAATTGTGTATTATTATGGAATTACGAAGAAAATAGGCTAACGTTAATTTAGCCTTAAGGAGATATACTATGGCAGTAAAAAAACTTAAAATCGCGCTTATTGGTTGCGGTATGATTTCGGAATTCCACGCTCAAGCAATCAGCGAACTTACTGACGCTAAACTTGTTGGCGTATACGACAAAGCACTTGATAGAAGTAAGGCTTTTGCTGAAAAACACGGCATTAAAGTTTATAAAGAATATCAAGATTTGCTTGATTCTGACGTAGATTTAGTTTCTATTTGTACGCCAAGCGGTCTTCACGTTGACTTTGCGGTTTCTTTACTTGAAAACGGCAAAAACGTTTTAATTGAAAAACCTGTTGCAATAACTTACGAAGGTTGCAAACGCCTTGAAGAAGCGGCTAAAAAATCTGGTAAAGTATGTGCCGGCGTTTCGCAATTCCACTACTCTAGAGATATTTTAAAGGCAAAAGAAATTTTAGATAGCGGTATTTTAGGTAACATTTTCCTTTGTAACCTTGATATGAAATATCACCGTTCTAAACAATACTTTGCTAACTCTTGGCGCGGTACTTTCGCTATGGACGGTGGCGGTGCGCTTATGAACCAAGGTATTCACGGTATTGACCTTATTAGGTTTTTAAACGGCGAAATCGAATACGTTAACGCTAAAGTTGGCACTTTCGTACACGATATCGAAGTTGAAGATACTGCCGTTGCAAGGGTTAAATATAAAAACGGTGCTATCGGTATGATTCAAGGTACAACTTCAGTTTACCCTGGCTATCCAAGACGTATGGAATTTTTCGGCGATAAAGGTAGTTTAGTTTTAGAAGAATCTACCGTTATTTACTTAAACGTTCCTGAAATGCCTGAAATGAATATTTCAAGAACTAATACTAAAATGAACTCTTCTAACAACCCTGCAAGCATTTCGCACGAAGAACACAAAATTCAATATCAAGACGTTATCAAAGCAATTAAAACCGGTTCTAAACTTTTCTATCCGCTTAACGAAGCAATCGATTCGGTTAAAACTATTCTTGCTATTTACGATTCGTCAAAAGAAAATAAGGACGTTTACATTAAATAAAATTGCGTTTTATTGAAAAATTCAAAGCCCTACCCTAAAATTTTGCGGTGGGGCTTTATTTATATCAAAATAATCCAACAAAATAATTAAAAAAACTATTGCACTATAATATAAATAAGAGTATAATGAAATTATCCAAATTGGGAGGATTTTTAATAATGGATAAAAAATTAGCAATTTACGGCGGTAAACCCGCTATTGACTTTAAGGCTCCAGACGAATTATTTACTTGGCCTATTTTAACTAAAGAAGATGAAGACGCTGCGCTTGACGTAATCCGTCGTAACGCATTCTCTGGTACTGAAATCTCTATCAAATTTGAAAACGAATTTGCTGAATGGATTGGCTCTAAATACGCTATCACTTTCACTAATGGTACAATGTCTATTATGGCTGCGATGTACGCTATCGGCCTTGGCGTTGGCGATGAAATCATCTGCCCTACAAAAACTTACTGGGGTAGCGTTTCACAAGCCGCTAACTTCGGTGCAACTGCAGTATTCTGTAACATTGACGAACACTTAAGTATGGACCCTGATGATTTAGAAAGATGCATCACACCTAAAACTAAAGCAATCGTTGTTGTTCACTATAACGCATACCCTTGCGATATGGATAGAATTATGGCTATCGCTAAAAAATACAACTTAAAAGTTATTGAAGACTGTTCACACGCTCAAGGTGGTTTATATAAAGGCAAACGTCTTGGTACGTTTGGTGACGTTGGCGCAATGTCACTTATGAGTATGAAATCTTTCGCTGCAGGCGAACTTGGTATTTTTATTACCGATGACCGTGAAGCATACGAACGCGCTATGGCGTTTGGCCACTACGACAGAAACAACCCTAAATACATCGTTGAAACTGACTACTTAAAACCTTATTCTTACATTGGCCTTGGCGGTGTTAAAGGTAGGGCTAACCAAGTATGTTCAGCAATTGCAAGGGTTCAACTTAAATACTACGATGAACGTTGCGCTGAAATTAGAAAAGCAATGAACTACTTCTGGAGTTTACTTGACGATATCCCTGCTATTAAACCACTTCGCGTTGATGAATCTACTGGTTCTAATATGGCTGGCTTCTACAACCCTACTGCAGTTTACTATCCTGAAAAACTCGGTGGCTTATCTGTTGATAAATTCTGTGAAGCATTAAACAAAGAAGGTTTCTGGACTGCCGCTAACGCAAACTTCTGCTTACACAAACACGCTTTCTTTAAAACTTTCAACCTTATGCACACTGAAAAACCAAGCCGTATCGCATTTAACGATAGACCTGACATCATTGCACAAGACGATGCTTGTGATAAATCTGCACAAATTTACTGTTTCTCTGCTCCTTGGTTTAAAAAATATGATAAAGAAGTTATCGAAGCATTTGCAGGCGCAGTAAGAAAAGTAGTTGATAACTACCAAGAACTTTTAGAAGATACTGATGCTAAAGACGCTAAAACAAGCGGTCAATGGTACGGTAAAGTTAAATTCTAATTAACCACAACTAAAAATATTACTTAAAGTTTTGGCTCTTGATTGAGCCAAAACTTTTAAACCCTTTAGGAGAATTTTATGAATTCAACTTCGGTAGAACATCAAAAAATCGTGTACGAACAAAACAACACACCGTTTGTTTGCCATAAAAACAAACGCGTTGACTTATTTACAAAAGCGGCGCTTAATATGTGTTGGCACGAAGAACTTGAAATTAAATACATTATTGAAGGTTCTATGCACATTACAGTCGATAACTCTACTGTTGTGGCACAAAAAGGGGATATCGTTATCGTTAACCCGTGCGAATATCACAATAACTTGATAGCCGATGGCGACAATGCCATATATCACTTGTTATGTGTTGATTTATCGCAAATTTTTAACGGCGGTATTATTGAACGATGTTATCCACAATATAAAGGTGAAGCTATTCGTTATAAAAACCTAATACGCGGTGATGAAGAACTTAACGCTCTTACTATAAGCCTTTTTGACAGTTTGCATAACGACAGTAACTCTCTTCAAGGTTTAGGGCAATTTTTAACATTTTTTGCTAAACTTGAAAAGTATAAAGACATTGACAAAATTAGAAAGTTTAGCGACAAGCGTTATATTAGGCAAAACGAAGTGTTACGCTCTGCCTTTTCGTATATTCACTCACACATTAACGAAGTTATTGACGTAAGCGAAATTGCCAAAATGTGTTTTATAACTCAATCACATTTTTGTAGAATTTTTAAGGAATTTACGGGCGAAACGCCTATTAACTACATTAACAAATTGAAGATTAACAAAGCTATTACATTACTTACAAGCACTAATCTTTCAATAACACAAATTGCAAACTCGATAGGCTTTGACGATAATTCGTATTTCTGCCGTTGCTTTAAAAAGCATACGGGGTTATCGGCAAGTGCGTATCTTAACAAACATAAACAAGGTAAAGCGTCGTCGCTACTTGACCACACTATTGCTTTATAAGGGAGATTTTTATGATTATTGATGCCCACAACCATCCTGACTGGCATAAACACGATTTTAACGCGTTTATCAAAAATATGGATGACAACAACATTGACAAAACTTGGATTTTATCTTGGGAAACACCTTTTGGCGAATATGACCCTTATTATAATTCCCTTTTATGCGGACCTATTTTAGAAGGCTCTGCTAAAACCTTCCCTATTCCGTTCACACGCTGTTTAGCCTACAAGGAAAAAGCACCTGATAGATTTGTGCTTGGCTATGCGCCTGACCCAAGGCGTCCTGACAGTATTTCTGCACTTAAATCGGCAATTGATATGTACGGTGTACAAGTTTGTGGCGAAATTAAACTTCGCGCTTTATACGACAACCCTGACTTTATTGAATTTTTTAATTTTTGCGGTGATGCAGGCGTTCCCGTTACTTTACACTTCGACTATCCCGAAGCAAGTACGGTAAGCAACCCTTACCTTCGCGAATACTTCCGTAAAAACTGGTGGTACGGCGGTAGCATTGACAACTTAGAAAGGCTTCTTCAAGCCTGCCCTAACACTAAATTTTTAGGCCACGCGCCTGGTTTTTGGTGTCATATCTCTAACGATGATTTAGGCTTAACACAAGCAATTCCTAAAGGACCTGTTATTAAAGGCGGTAAGATTGAAGAATTCTTACAAAAATACCCTAATCTTTACTGCGATATGTCGGCAGGTTCTGGATATTTTAACCTTTCAAGAGATTTAGATTATACTTATTATCTCTTTAACAAATACCCTGATAGATTTTTATACGCGCGTGACTATTTTGACAGTCGTCACCAAGAACTTATTGAAAGCCTTAACCTTAATAAAGACGTAAAAGAACTTATCTATCACGGCAACGCCGAAAGACTTATCAAAAAAATTTAAGGGGTAGCACTATGATTATTGACGCACATAACCATCCTGACTGGCATAAACACGATTTTGACGCGTTTATCAAAAATATGGATGACAATAATATTGATAAAACTTGGATTCTTACTTGGGAAGTTCCCCACGATGAATACGAACCATACTACACCACCGTTTTCAACGGTGCGATAATAAATAGCAAAACCGAAACAGACTTAGCACCTTTTTCTAAATGCTTAGAATATAAGCAAAAAGCGCCTGATAGATTTGTTTTAGGCTATGCGCCAGACCCAAGGCGTATGGACGCTATTTCAGTTTTAAAATCTGCAATGGATATCTACGGAGTGCAAGTTTGCGGTGAAGTTAAAGTTAGGGCACTTTACGACAACCCAGACTTTATCGACTATTTTAGATTTTGCGGTGACGCAGGGCTTCCGGTAACTTTACACTTTGACTATTACGGTGCAACTAAATCGGGTTACGATTACCCAAGAAGAAGTTGGTGGTACGGCGGTTGTATTGATAACTTAGAAAGAGTACTTGAGGCTTGCCCTAAAACTAATCTTTTAGGCCACGCGCCTGGTTTTTGGGCATTTATTTCTAACGATGATTTAGGCTATACTATTCCATCGCCCGAACACGAACCAGTTATCCCTGGCGGTAAAATTGAAAGATTTTTAGAAAAATACCCTAACCTTTATTGCGATATTTCAGCAGGTTCAGGCTTCGAAGCGTTATCAAGGGATTTAGATTACACTTATAAACTTATCCTTAAACACCCTGATAGATTTTTATACGCGCGCGATTATTTTGATAGTCGTCACCAAGAACTTATCGAAAAACTTGGTCTTCCAAACGATGTAAAAGAACTTATCTATCACGGCAACGCCGAACGCTTAGCAAGAAAACTTTAATAAACGAAAAAGACGCTTTTAAAAGCGTCTTTTTTTATTGGTTATTAAAAGTTTTTAGTCATTTTGAAAATAGTTTCGCGAAGTTCGTCTACTTTATAATAGTAGTCAAGCGTAACTTGTGCCATTGCCCTTAACCACTCGGTAGGAGATTTTAAAAGTTCCCTTGCGTGTTCAAAAACTTGCTCGTCGGTAAAATCGCCGTACATAGGATGGTACGGATATCCACGGCGAATACAACCGGCACGTCGTTCTAAAAGTTCTATCCTTGCTATTTCATCGTTTACGGGGTCTTTATTGAAAATAGGCTCGGCTATTTCATAGCCAAAACTCTCTAAAAACGTTTTTGCAATATAGTCTGCACCCTTTTGAGAGTAATGAATTCCGTCGTCAACAAATAACCCTTCTTCTTTTAAAGTTATAGGATACAAACTTTCAAAGGTAGGAATATACCCTACACCTTCTTTCTTAGCCATTTCTTTTAACTCGTCTGCATAATAACGTAAAACACCGTTGATATTTCTAAAAGTAGCACGCTTATAAAAAGATGGACCTATAAAATCTTCCTTTTCTTTATTGTCGCCTACCGTTTCAATTTCTTCACTTTCGGTAATAAGTTCGTTTACAGGGAAAGGCGAAGATATAATAGGTTCTATTCCCCTTTCTTTAATCGTACTTATAATTTCACGAAAACCTTTAAAATACTCATCATTACGGTCTTTACGCTTTTTTAGAAGTTCTTCGGTTTCTTGCTTTAAACTGTCGTAAAGCCAAATGCCCGCATCGTTTACGCCAAAGTTAATTACGGCGTAGTCTGGATTCATCCCTTTAATTTCACCATCAAAAATGGCTTTTGCCATAATACTTCTATTGCCCGAAGCACCGCGGTTAAAAAACAACGGCTTGTCGTTTTTGCCTTGAAAGTAAGCGCGAAGGTCGTATAAAAATTTGCCGTTATAAGTGATACTGTCACCAACAAAACATATAGTTTTATTATTAAAATTCTCTTTCATAAAATTATTATAATACTATACGCTTTAAAAATCAATACTTATCACTTTTTATTATAATAAAAAGTTAAAACGCCCTATTTTAGAGCGTTTTTGTTTATCTGTTATATTTTAAAACCAAGTCTTTTAAGTATTTAGATGTTTTTTTAGTGAAGTCTTCTTTTAAAAATCTAAAACTCCAGTTGTTGTCAGACAAACTTGACGGCGCGTTAATGCGGGCAAAGTCGCCAAAACCAACAACGTCTTGATACGGAAGTATTACCCTATCACCCTTGCTTGCAAAGGCAAGTTTTATAGCCGTTCGGAGTATTTCTTCGTTTGTTTTTACAAAGCACTTAACCTTAAATAGTTTGCATTGTTTTTTAAGTTCACGGATAAAGATTTCTTTCTCTTTTATTTCCGCGCTTTCAAGATACCCTATAAAAGTTTGATTATCGTGCGTACCCGTATAAACCACTTTGTTGCTATCAAAATTAGACGGTTTATGCGGATTGTTTTTATCTTTATTAAGTGCAAAGGCTATAACGCGCATACCAGGATAACCCGTTTTTGAAATAAGTTCGTTAACGCCGTCGTCAATAACGCCAAGGTCTTCGGCTACAATTTTAAGGTGAGTTTTATCCTTAAACAAATCAAACTTAGGGCCGTCTATCCAATAACCACTTTTAGCACTATCACAGCCGTTAGGTATAGCAAAAAATCTATCAAAACCCCTAAAATGGTCTATCCTAATAATATCGTAAACGGTAAAGGCGTGGTTTATTCTATCGTTCCACCAAGAATACCCGGTTTTAGCCATTTTATCCCAGTCGTATACGGGATTACCCCATAACTGACCGTCTTTAGAAAAGCCATCGGGCGGAACACCAGCAATGATAGTAGGTCTATTATTTCTATCAAGCATAAAAAGGTCTTTGCCGTGTTTCCACATTTCCACGCTATCTTCAGATACGTAGATAGGCATATCGCCCATAATTTCTATACCATTTTTATTAGCGTAGTCTTTAAGATTTTTCCATTGTTTTAAAAAGATAAACTGAGTAAATTGCCAAAACTCTATCTTTTTAAGATTTTTAGCAATGTACTTATCTATAGCACTTTGATTATAGGTTGAATATCTACCCCACTCTTTAAAAGATTGATAGTTATTATCTTCTTTAAGTGACATAAAAACAGCGTAATCTAAATATTCGCCCTTATTTAAAAATTCGCACCAAGCCTTATTCGTTTTATCAAAACGCCTAAACGCTATTTTTAAAACTTTAAGTTTGTTTTCAAAAAGTATACCGTAGTTTACTTCCCTTTCGCTATCAAACCACTTAACGTTTTGATAGTCTTTTTTCTTTAAAAGCCCGTCCTTTCTTAAAAGGTCAAAGTCGATAAAATAATAGTTGAGCGCTCTTGAATAACAAGATTGATAAGGGCTATTGCCATAACCCGTAGGCACAAGTGGCAATATTTGCCAAATTTTAAGCCCGCTTGCCTTTAAAAAGTCTACAAATTCGTATGAAGTTTTACCAATCGTGCCTATGCCGTAATCACCAGGAAGTGAAGATATCGGCATCAATAATCCCGCGCTTTTCATACGCTTTGTCTCCTTATAATTTTAACTAATCTTTCTACTTTCGTGACAAGTAAAGTAAATAATTTGCCTATCTTGTGCTAAATCTTTTATAAGTTTTTGCATATTTGTAAAGTTTTGTTCATCAAGGCCGATGAACGGGTCGTCTAAAATAACGAAAGGCAAGTTACCGCTAAAAATATTATCGATAAGTGCAAACCTTATACATAAGTTACACATTGCCGTTTGACCGTAACTTAAATGCTTTTGGCTATGGTATTCGCCGTAGTCTTCAAAACTAATTTTGAAGTCTTTATCCATATACATTTTTTCGTTCAATGCCTTTTCAAGTTTTTTAGCGTAGAAATTAAATCTATCCTTGATAGGCGCAACGTAGCGTTCGTTTAAGTTCTTTTCAGCGGTAGATAAATAATTTAACGTTTTAGTGTATACGTCGTATTCCGCTTTAAGTTTTATTAAATCTTCTTTAGCCTTTTCAAGTTTAGCGTAAAGCACACCTAAGTTTTCTACTTGTTTTTCATCTTCTTCAATTTCCCGTTGAATTTTGTAAAAATCACTTTGCGCTATTTGAAATTTATTAGTGTTATCTTTGATTTCTTCTTTTGTAACGTCAGGTCGAACGGTTAAGTTTTTATCCTTTTTAAAGTTTTCGGCTTTGTTTAAGGCTTCGCTATATTTTTCTTTTAAATTTTCATAGCGCAAACATAAACTTTCAATGCCATCAACAGTAGTTTTTAAGTTACCGCTTAATTCAAAGCCCATTTTGTTAACTTGCGATTTAACGTCGTTAACCATTTCATTTAAAATCTCTTCTTCTTCCGCTACCGCTTGAGTTTTTTGGTTAACTTCGTTAAGCAATATGCCGTAAAGATTGATTTTACCTTTTAAATCTAAAAGATTGCTTTCGTAATTATTACCCGAATAATTAAATTGGGCAAAAAAGGCGTTTAAATCGGCTACAAGGCGATTTTTATCTTCAGACGATTTAGTTGTTGCACTTTTATTTATATCAAGCACAAGGCTTAAAATAGCGCCTATTAAACAAACCCCGCCAAGCACAATGCCCGCTATCAAATTTAAAAAGGCTAAACCAACACCCGCAATCACACCTAAAAGGCAAGCGATAGTAATAATAGGACTTTTTTTAGGCTGTTTTTCGCTCACTAAATTTAAAGTGTTAAGGCTGGTTATTTTACTTGAAATTTCATCAAGCACTTGATTAGCAGGAACGCCTTGTTTAAATTCATTTTTAAGATTATCTAAGCGTTCAAAAAGTACGTTGTCACCCTTAAGCGCGTTTACCTTTTGATATTTTTCATAACCCGACTGAGTTTTTGTCTTTAAGTTTTCAATGTCCGCTTTAGTTGGCACTCCGCTACTAAAGGCTTTTTCTAACTCAGCAAGATTTTTCTTTGAAGTTTCCACTTCATTTAGTAATTCGTCGTACGTTTTAAAGTTTTCGATAATCGCGATTGTTTGGTTAGATTTTTCAAACTTGTCTTGGTATTCAAGCATTTGCGATTTTACTTGATTAAATTTTTGATATTTTACGTTTAACGTATCGCTGATACTTTCTAAATTTCTAATATCATCATTTAAATCTAAAATTTCTTGGTTTTTGTTTTTAATTAAACCTTTATCCCCGCGCATTTTATATTCTTTTTGAATATTTTCAATAATTTCATACGCCTTTTCGTAGTTATTATCGTCATCGCTATTATCAATAATATTATTGAGTTTCGAAGAAATTTTAGACGTAGACGTAACTTCAATTTGCTCACACGTGATAAAAAGAGTGCGCATAAAAGCATCTTCGTCAATATCAAATAAACTTTCGCCCACGTAGTTTTCAGGGCTTGTAACTAAAGTGCCGTTTTCGTAAACTTTAAACTCATCTTTAGTGTCGGTTTTTTTATCAAAAAACCTTTCTATACGGTAAGTTTTACCGTCTTTTTCATAAGTTAAGTTTCCACCGAATTTTTGAGAATTAAACGGGTAGTAATGCTGTCTATCCCCCAAAACTTTTTCGTTAGCGCGGGTTGACGGCAAACCGAAAAACATTGCCTTTATAAACACGGCGATTGTAGTTTTACCATAGCCGTTTTCTTTTACAATTTCAGTCAACCCTTTATCAAAATCAATACCTAAATTAGTAATTTTACCAAAGTTTTCTATATGGCAAGAAATAAGTTTAATCATTAGGCTTTTCCCCCATTAACGCTTTAAGTCCTACCCTTATAATTTTAGACTTTTCTTCATCGGTAAGCGTATCGTCCGCATACACCACACGCACGAATTCGCCTTTAAGCGATAAATCTTTTTGGTATTTTTCTATATTTATTTTGCTTGTAGTTTTATCCTTTACCGAAACGCAGTAATATTCCCTTGCAAGCATTTTTTCAAGGTCGCTTTCAAGTGAATAGTTATCAAGGTCTACTTCGCCTTTTAAAATAACCCTTAAAAGGTTTTGTGTGTTATCCCCTGCAATTTTTTTAACTAATAAATACGCGTCGTAAGAACTTGTTATGCTTGAAACGTCGGCTTCTATTAAAGAAATTTGCCTTTGGCTAAACGGAATAAACTGGCTTTCAACCTTATCAGTTACCGTAAGCAAAACAAAACCTTTTTTGCCTGTTTCGTCAAACCCCCTACCTTCTAAACAACCGCTATACGCGTAAACACCCTTACTATCAAGCGGGAATTCGCCGTATTCGTGAATATGTCCAAGCGCTAAATAATTGATGTTTTTATCTTTGAGTTTAGAAATCAAGATATTATCTTTGCCTTCGCTTGACGATACTTGGCCGTGAAGCATAGCAATGTTTATCTTGTCTTCATTGAAATCAAGGATGGTATAAAGGGATTTTTTATTTAACTCTTTAAGTTCAATGCCACCGATAACAACGTTGTCGTACTCATAATAAGTCCATTCGTCAGTAAAGGTTTTTAAGTTTTTAAGTTCTTCGGTTTCAAAGTATTCGCTTCCGCTATCGTGGTTGCCCCTTAAGTATAAAAAATCTATATCAGGGTGATTTTTAACAACGCTGTAAAAAAAGTCTTTATCCTTTTTGAAAGGTCTGTCTTCATCAAACACGTCACCGCTAAGCATTATTACTTTTACATCGTTTTTTTCAGCAAAATCAGCAAGGCGCATAAAAGTTTCCCTAACTTCTGAGCGCCTTTCTTGAATTTTATCACGCGATAAGTTCGCATCAAGTTTTGAACCCAAATGGATATCCGCGGTATGTATAATCTTAATCATAATCCTAAATCTTGTAAAAGTTGAGCCGTTTTATCGGCTTCTGTTTTAGTTATTTTTTTATTTGCTTTTAGTTCTTTCTTTAAAATTTTAGCGCGACCTTTAAAAACTATCCTAAACCACCTTACCACTTCAAAAAACGGAGTTAACCATTTGTGCTTTTCAAGTATAGGATAAGTAAATTTAAGTTGGTCGTACGGAAGAAAAATCTTCTTTTTAAGCCCGCTTGATTTACCGTCGGTTTTGGCTTTGTTAACTGCTACTTGGTTTTCAATATTGCCGTAAACACCGCCGTGAAGGATAAATTCTTCTAAGTTTTTAGTAAGTTCATCGTGAGAAGCGTTATTGAACCAAACTTCAGATAACCTAAAGCAAGCGCTTTCAAAAGTTTCAAGGTTGTATTCTTTAAGTAAACCCGCTAAAATTTCACGGTTAAGTTGCACCTTTTTATTGAAAATCCAAATATCTAAAAAGGACCTTACACCACATCCACCGTGAACTAAATGTTTTACCATATGTGCAAGAAGATGCACGTAAAAAATTTCATTTTTTAAAACTTTACAGTAATCCCCACTATAGTTTTCTAAAAAATTATCTACGTTATCAATAATTTCGCCATCTTTAAAGTCACGCGTTAAATCCAAGTGAACTTCTATATGAACTCCGCTTTTTGTATGAGCGGAATAAGTGTTTTCACATTCTTTTTCAAAAGAACAATTAAGGTGTTTTGTAAACACTTCTTGAGTTTTCAAGGTTTCGTCTTTATCAATTAAAATATCAATATCACTACTTGTTCTAAGCCAAGGCATAGGATAAAGTTTTTTTAGAACTGCACCCTTTAAAAGAGTGAACTTTATCTTGTTTTCTTCAAGAGTTTTACAAATTTTTTCGCACTCATAATTCATTTGCTCATAGCGGAAAAGTGCTAAGTTGCGTTCTTTTAAGAATTTGTTTTTATAATCCGCATCAACGCTTAAAAGCCCGTTTTTATCAAGAGCATCGCCAATCAAGTGCGCCAAATCGTGAAGTTTTGAAATTTTGTAAAGAAGTGGCATCGTTTCAGCGGTGATAGATTTTTTTACCGCATCACAAACGTCCGTTTTGCTAATCTCAAAACGGATAAGTAAAAAAAATGCTTGCTCTACCGCACTTTTATCAACTTGTTTTTCATTTGCCACCACTACTTTTTGCATAAAATTTCCTTTTAAATATTATAAAATTCTTTGTGTTAAAATTTTCTCCAAACCATTTTATCTACAACACCCGTATAAGATTGTATAATTTTAACAACCTTTGTAGATACATTTTCTTCTACGTAATCTGGAACAGGTATACCTACTAAACCATCATTGTTTAAAGTTATAGCCGTTTCCACCGCTTGTAATAAGTTCTTTTTATCAATACCTGCAAGAACAAAGCAAGCCTTGTCAAGTGCTTCTGGGCGTTCTGTACTTGTTCTTATACATACCGCAGGGAAAGGCTTACCTATGCTTGTAAAGAAACTTGATTCTTCAGGTAACGTTCCGCTATCTGAAATTACCGCAAAAGCATTCATTTGCAAGTTGTTATAATCGTGGAAACCTAAAGGCTCGTGCCTAATAACTCTTTCATCAAGTTTAAATCCACTCTTTTCTAAACGATTTCTACTCCTTGGATGGCAAGAGTACAAGATAGGCATATCATATTTCACCGCAATCTCATTAATAGCAGTGAAAAGAGATTCAAAGTTTGCTTGCGTATCTATGTTTTCTTCCCTATGCGCCGAAAGAAGAATATATTTTTTAGATTGAAGACCAAGTTCCTTTAAAATGTTAGACTTTTCAATCTCTTTTAAATTTTGATGTAAAACTTCGGCCATAGGCGAACCTGTAACGTAAGTTCTTTCTTTAGGCAAGCCACAATCAGCAAGATAACGGCGCGCATGTTCAGAATATGCTAAATTTACGTCCGAAATAATATCAACAATCCTTCTATTAGTTTCTTCTGGCAAGCATTCATCTTTACATCTATTACCTGCTTCCATATGGAAAATAGGAATATGTAATCTCTTTGCACTAATAGCAGAAAGACAACTATTTGTATCACCTAAAATAAGTAAAGCATCTGGCTTTATAGCGTTCATAAGTTTGTACGAACAATTTATAATATTCCCAACCGTAGCACCTAAATCATCGCCAACGGCATTCATATATACTTCTGGGGCATCAAGTTTTAAATCTTTAAAGAATACTCCATTAAGATTGTAATCGTAATTTTGACCGGTATGCGCTAAAATACAATCAAAATATTTACGGCATTTATTTATAACCGCAGAAAGCCTTATTATCTCTGGTCTAGTACCCACAATAATCAATAGTTTTAGTTTTCCATTATCTTTAAAACTAATATCACTATAATCTAATTTTATATTTTCCATATTCTTACTCCACTATTTCAAAAAAAGTATCTGGATGATTTTTATCAAACTGTTCGTTAGCCCACATTACCGTTACTAAATTTTCCGTATCAGATAAATTTATAATATTGTGAGTATACCCTGGTAAAATATGTACCGCCTGTATCTTATCACCACTCACTTCAAAATTAAGAACTTCGTCCGTTCCAATTTTACGTTGTTGTATTAACCCCTTACCTGCAACTACTATAAAAAATTCCCATTTAGTATGATGCCAATGTTGACCTTTTGTAATGCCAGGTTTTGAAATATTGATTGACATTTGTCCACATTTTTCAGTTTTTAAAAGTTCCGTAAAACTTCCCCTGTCATCCACGTTCACTTTTAAATCAAATGCAACTTTCTCTCTTGGCAAATAACTTAAATACGTAGAATATAATTTTTTAGCAAAACTACCATTTGGTATTTCAGGAATAATAAGTGTTTTAGTTTGTTCTTTAAAAGAATACAATAAATCCACAATTTCTCCAAGAGTTACTTTATGAGTAATAGGAACGTAATAATATCTACCTGTTTGAGAAGAAATCGGATTTAATCCTTCATAATCACAACGATTGCCTTTACCTTCTAAAAGGTTTAACATTTCATTAACTAAATCGTCAATATATAATAATTCAAGGGCTATTGCTCTGTCATTTACAGTTATAGGAAAGTCATTGGCAATATTATTACAAAAAGTTGCAACGGCACTATTATAATTAGGTCTACACCATTTCCCAAAAAGATTTGGGAAACGATATACACATACCTTTGCACCCGTTTCCTTTTCATAATCAAAAAACAATTCTTCTCCTGCCTTTTTGCTTTTACCATATTCGCCATCGGCATACCTTCCAATTAAGGTAGCCTGAATTGACGATGAAAGCATAATAGGGCATTTGTTATTGTGTTTTTTAAGAGTTTCTAAAAGAGTAGATGCAAAACCAAAATTCCCTTTCATAAATTCTTCTTGATTTTGCGGACGATTTACGCCTGCAAGATTAAATACGAAATCAGCATTTTTACAATACTCGTTAAGTTCTAACAAAGAACTGTCTATATCGTATTCATAAATTTGCTCTACGTTAAGATTAGGACGAGTTTTATCTTTGCCATCTTTAATATTTTTTAATGATTGAACTAAGTTTTTACCGACAAACCCTTTAGCACCCGTAATTAAAATGTTCATTTATTCACCTAATCTTTCTTGAATATATTTAAGCGATGCAATTTTCGCTTTAGTTTGTTCTACGTCTAAAAGTTCTGTATTGCTAGAGTTAAATTCTGTTAAGGTATTTCTATTAGCATCACCTCTATTAAAATACTTATCATAATTTAAACCACGCTTGTCGCAAGGTACTCTATAAAAATCACCGAGGTCTATAGCATTAGCACATTCTTCATTAGTAAGAAGAGTTTCATACATTTTCTCACCGTGACGAATACCTATAACTTTAATATCGTTTTTGTTTCCACCAAAGAGTTCAATAACTGCCTCCGCTTGAGTTTTAATTGTACAAGCAGGAGCCTTTTGAACAAGAATATCTCCACTTTCACCGTGTTCAAATGCAAAAAGAACAAGGTCAACTGCTTCGTCTAAAGACATAATAAACCTGGTCATATTCGGGTCAGTAATAGTAATAGGCTTACCTGCTTTTATTTGATCTATCCATAAAGGAATAACTGAACCCCTTGAACACATAACGTTGCCATAACGTGTGCAACATATTTTAGTCTTTTCTGGGCTTACAGTACGAGATTTAGCAACAATAACTTTTTCCATCATAGCCTTGCTTGTCCCCATTGCGTTTACAGGATAAGCGGCTTTATCAGTCGAAAGGCATACTACGTTTTTAACACCTGCTTCAATTGCAGCAGTTAGAACGTTTTCTGTACCTAAAACGTTAGTTTTAACTGCTTCTATAGGGAAAAACTCGCAAGAAGGTACTTGCTTTAATGCAGCCGCGTGGAATATATAATCTACGCCATACATAGCGTTTCTTACGCTTGCAATATCTCTTACGTCACCAATATAAAATTTAATTTTTTCAGCAACGTCAGGCATTTTTGATTGAAATTCATGACGCATATCGTCTTGCTTTTTCTCATCACGAGAGAAAATGCGAATTTCACCAATATCCGTTTTTAAAAAACGATTAAGAACAGCATTACCAAAACTGCCTGTTCCACCTGTTATTAATAATGTTTTATCTTTAAAAAGTGACATATTCTAAATCTCCTTTTATATTTTACTATGTTTTTATTAAAAATTTTTACATCTCTCAACAAATCTAAAACTACTTAGATTTTTTTCTTGTAAGTCCAAAAAGATAAATAAAACTTTTATTTTTTGTTATTAATGATGCAATAATATAAATAGCGATCCCAACTAATACTTGGGTTAATAATAATAAGTATATATTTGTAATCAAATAAGATAACGAATAAACTAAACCCATCATTATTAAAGACAAGCAAGCATTAGGTAAAATATCTATTATTTGTTCTTTAATTGAATAATTTATTAATCTTTTATTTGGAATCATATTTATCACTGAAGATAAAACTGCAATAATAACACCGCCATAAACAACATAAATTACTTCATTAAATAATATTATTGATAATAATAAAATTAACGTGCCAATAGCCTTTTTTACAATTTCTAATTTCATAGTAATATCGCTTCTTCCTAAAGCATTTATTACTTGAGCATTAGCAGTTTGTAAAGGTGATAATAAATAGATTAAAGAATTTAATACAAGAAACGGAACACACGGCAACCACTTATCGGTAAGCAATATTCTTACCAAAGGAGCAGCTACTACACATAATCCTAAAATTAAAGGGAAAATCAAGTATGAACTAACTTGCATAGATTTTCGTAATAATTGCTTCACTTTTTCTGGATTGTCCTTCGATTCCGCATAAACAGGGAACATTACATTATTTATTGTCATATCTAAATTTGACACTATTAAATGTGGGAATTGCTTACCCTTGTCATGATAGGCCAATGCAGATGCGTTATATTTTTTACCTATAGCAATACTTCTTAATTCATTATAAGTAGTACTTATTAAATTACCAACCAATATCTTAGACCCGTAATTAAATAGTGGTTTTATTCTAAATACACACGATATTCCGTTAGGTAACCATTTACAAAACAATTCCATGCACAACATTGCCAACAGTTGATTGAATATGTATTGAAAAACTAACGCCCAAATGCCATAACCATTTAAGGCTAAAATAACTCCTATTACACCAGATATAATACTTGCCGAAATATTAGATATAAATATTTTACCAAACTCCATTTTTTTTACCAAAATGGAATTTAATACCGTAGAAACAGCACCTATAAATAACGTTAACGATATAACCCTTAGCGTGTCCGTTAAACTTGCCATTTGAAAAAACGTGGCAACGTATGGTGCGGTAAAAAATAAAATTATGTATAATATTGTGGCTATAATAAAACTACTATAAAAAACCGCCGAATAATCTTTATTATCAACGTTGTCTTTTTGAATCAATGCCATTCCCAAGCCACTTTGTACAAAAACTTGAGAAATAGAAATAAATACAAGAA
Organism: Christensenellaceae bacterium; assembly: GCA_045613025.1. Lineage (GTDB taxonomy): Bacteria > Bacillota > Clostridia > Christensenellales > Borkfalkiaceae > HGM11412. Next base: position 28,687 of record JAZLAE010000006.1, read on the forward strand.
GAATAGATAAAACGCCATAATCATCTGGAACTAATATTCTTGCTAAAATCATCGATATAACAAAAGATGAAAGTTGTGTTCCACACCTTTCGATAAATTTCAAGAATAATGATTTCGCTATAACTTTATTAGACATCTTATCTATATTATCTTTTACTTCCATATGCTACCTATATTTTTGAATAAAATTCTTCCATTCTAATTAAAATATCAACTATATAATCATCAAATTTATTAGAAATATTTTTATAAACATCTGTATTTTTTAGTTTAATAAATTGCAAATAATATGATTTATATAGTGCCGATGTAATTAATTTTTTTTCATATTCTACTAATTTAGGACTTCTGAATATTCCTAAATGAATTCCATGATGAGGTCTAAAAGCTATAGACTGAGGATTTGTTTCTATATTATATTGCTTACCAGTAGACAACTCACAATCACCCAAACCCGCATCCAAAATAATATCTCTTAAACACGCTTCGTTATTAAATGAACATAAATTATATCTTTTAGATTTTAAGACTGCTAATAAGTTTAATTCATTATAAAATTTATCTACAACTAAATTTACTTTAGAATAATAATCATACGTTTTTACAAAATGGAGACCTGTAAATTTTATTTGCTTTTTTTGTTTAGAAAAATAATATTTAATAGTTTGCTTTAATCCAAATTTTATTACATTGCGCGCTATAACTTTAAGGTCAAAATTCTTCTTATTTCCATCTCTTGCTATATTACTATATGATCTATTTATATAATTGCAATGTTCAATATGTTGTTCAAAAAGAGGCTT
>JAZLAE010000007.1:0-16972 GCA_045613025.1 Christensenellaceae bacterium
GCCGGTTTCATCAACTGTTTCACCGTACTTAACACTTGCGCCTGCAACCGCACCGAAAGTAAACTCATTTGCTTGAACTGAAGTTTTAGGAAGTGTAACTAAACCGCACATTGCAGTTACTGCTACTATTAACGATAAAATTTTAGTAAGTAATTTTCTCATAATAGCCTCCTTATAAACCCAAACTTTCAAGCCATTGAGTTTTGAAGTCAACGCTTTCAGAAGTGGTTAAAATGTCAACTTGGTTAAATGAAATAACTTCAATTGACGGGGTCAAATATTTTTTCATAAAAATATCCTCCTTTAATTCATACCGCTAAAAGATTTCGGTTATGAATTAGTTAAAATTACAACAATAATTCACACGCTTTCACGTGGAGTTAACAAAACGTTTTAAAAGTTTATATATGTAATATATAAAACCTACAAGAACAAACACTACTTTATAATAATGCATTATAATTATAGTACTATTTTATCATATGATTGTCACTTTGTAAATAGCATTTTTAAAAATTTTTATTTAAAGCAAAAAATATCCGCCTTTTCAATAGGCGGATATTTAAATTTGTTATTAAAATGAAAAGTCGTCTGGTAAAGTAGGATAAGGCGTATTATAGAATACGTCTATTTTTGATGAGTTAAAGTTTGCGCCCCAACCTGAAGGCATTTTTGGTGCGGCTGAATAGAGTTGAAGGTCGTCTGTTTCACGGGTAGTAAAGCAACCGCTAAAGCAATAGTCACCAACCTTTATACAAGTTGCAGGAAGGTATAATTCTTTTAAGCCGTGGCATTCCCTAAACGCAGAACTGCCAAGTGTTGTAAGTTTACTGTTGTTACCAAAACTGAATTTGTTCATAATTCTGCATTGATAGAAACATTCAGAATCAACGATTTCAAGTTGACTGTTATGACCGATAAAGCAGTTTAATAACTTTCTACATTCATAGAAGGCTTTTTGACCAAGTTTTTTAAGGTTGTTATTGTTTGCAAACGTTACTGTAGCAAGTGATTTGCAATCATAAAATGCTTGAACGTCAAGAAGTTCAACGCTCTTAGGGAATTTAAGAGTAGTAATGTTTACGCAATGCGCAAAAGCATTGTTTCTAATTTCTTTTAAATTGCTTGTGCCCACGTAAGAGATTGCTTCTACACTTGAATAAGCAAAAGCAAACGGATTGATATACTCAAGCGATTCAGGAATAACAATCGTTCTAATATCTTGGCAGTTTACAAATGAGCAACCTTTAATTTCTTTAGTTCCCGCAGGAATTTCAAGGTTGTATGGTGTTGCGCCGTTAATTTTTATGGTTTTTGAAAAGTTAAGCGGATTAGCCGTATCGTTACCAAAGTCAACGTCTAAATATTCCGTCAACGTGCCACCAAATTCAAACGCTTCTAACGCTTCACAACCGGCAAACGCCATTGTTGCTACTTCTTTAATCATTGTGCCCGCTGGGAAAACAACTTTTTTAAGCGCTGTACAACCAGAAAATGCGCCTTTACCAATATATGCAATTTCTTTAGGAAATGCAATTTCAGTTATAGCGGTATTATCTTTAAATACGTCTTTATAAATACCGGTAGTACCGTTAGGAAATTCTATATCACCAGAAGTTCCGTTGTATTTTAAAATATATTTATTATCAGGGAACACGAAGGTTTCATAATCGCCTTCGGTAGTGAACGTACCCGTTCCACCAGTAGTTTTTGATGAGTAGATGTTACAAGCGTAGTTACCAACCGAACCGTGCATTGTATCGCCTTTTTTAATATCAATAGGGCTATCATTGCAAACGTTTAAAAGCATTTCGCAACCGTCAAACGCGTTTTGACCGATTGATTTTAAGGTTTCTGGCAACGTTACCGACATTAAACTTGTACAATTTTGGAAAACGTAAAGGTTAATTTTTTCCATAGCGTTAACCATTTTAACACTGGTAATTTTAGTGTTGTTTTTAAACGCGCTTTGTTTTATTTCTTTAACAAGATAACCTTGATAGTGCGAAGCAATAACGATATCCGTTTCGGTTGCCGTGCCAATGCCAGTACAAATAGCGTACTTAGTGTTTTTTACGGCGTTGGTTTTAAGTTCGTATTTTAAGCCTTGAGTGCCTTCAACGTTAACGATAACCGGTTCTGTAGGAACGTTAGTTTCACCGCCGTCCCCGTCACCCGTATCGCCACCGCAAGCAACGCCTAAAGTAAGTGATAATATTAAAGTAAAAGTAAGAAATAATAATTTAAATTTTTTCATAATAATATCCGTTTTGTTATCAAATTTCCCCATTATTTTATATTAAAATTTTAACATAAAAACGGCTGTTAGTCAACATTATAACAACATCAATTTTTTATTAGTTTAAAATAAAAATACCAAGGCATAAAGCCTTGGTATCTTTTTTGTTTAGTTTTCTTTTTAAAAGGATAGAAGCAAGTTTGCTTATATACTTTTAAATTAAGCGTTTAATGTTTTCCAAACAGGAACACCGTTAGCAATAGTCCAACAATCAGTACTAAACTTAGCAAGAGTTTCTGCGTTTGCTTCTGCATCAAGTTTCATAGCGTCAGCATTGATATATTGTTTAACTTTTGGCATATAGTCAATAGTCCATAACGTATCAGCTGCAGGTACTGTAGGAGTCCAAGTATATTGACCTTTGTAGGTTGCATTTAATGCTTGGTCTAAGAAAGCAAACGTTGTTTTATCTGCTACTTCGTATTCTGTTTCAGAACCATCTTTAAGTTTAAGAACGTTACCTGCAAATACGAAGTTGTTACGTGTTGCTTGAGATGTAGAGAATTGAATTGCTACTGGTAAATCACCAATTACGTAAACGTCTTCAAAAGACTTACTTGTTTTATATGTTAATTGTAAGCCAGAAATACCGTGTTGTTTACCCGCTAAGATAGCATCCTTTTCATCTTGAGATAAAGTGTGGTTGATAACAACGTATCTTGTATCTGCAACGCATGATTGATATGCTAAAATACCAACGTCTTTATTCTTAGTGAACTTAGTACCTTCAATGTAAATATTTTCAAGTACTGGATAGCAACGAGTAGCAACACCTGTTGTAGGATGTGGTAAATCACTATAACTAATGTTACGGCCGAATAATGATTGATAGTAACCACCAGCAGTAATGTTTACGAACGCTACGTTTCTAATAATACCAGCGTAAACGTTACCAAAGAAGCCGTCACAAGTTAAGTGAATGTTAGAGATAGTATAACCATTACCATCAAATACACCCCTTAAACCAACGTTCTTTTTACCAGCAGTAGCACTGTCTGCAGGACCTGCTAATCTGTAGTTAGCACCTTCAGCGCCTAAGCCAGCACCGTTAAGGTTTTTAGTTACAAGGTAGTAACCGTCATACATATCGTAAACGTAGTCAACGCCACTCTTAGTATAGATAGTTTGACCAGCCCAGTCAGTAGCACCAGATTCTTCGTAATCAGCAACAGTCATATTTACTTTAGAGAACCAGTCTAAATCAGAAACTTCGTCGATAAGTCTTGTATAAGCGTAAACGTTATATAAAACGAATTCTTTATCATCAACGATAAGTGAAACTTCTTGTGCTTGGTCTACAACTCTTTCGTAAACGTTGCTTACGTATTTGTTAATTTGTTTAGCAGTAATGATAACTTCTAAATCTAATTCTTCAACTTCTTCGCCATCTACAACGTAAGCGTCGATGTCTTCTAAAGTGATTTCTTCTAAGCCTGCTTCAGCAAGTGCTTTGTTTACTGATGGTAAATCTAAAGATTTATCAAATGCAGAGTATAATACTTTGCCTTTAACAGCGTAAGCGTTAGAACCGATAACAGTAATAACTCTTTCAATTACAACACCATCAACAATTGCAGAAATTTTAATTTCGTATTCAGTAACATCAACAGGAGTAGCAGCAAGTTTAACTTTGTTGCCATCTACAACGAATGCTTCAGGCGCTTCAATAGTAACGTTTGCTAAATTATTTAAACCGTCAGATAAACCAAGTGTAATTTCAGTAGCATTGTCGTTAAGAACGATTTCGCCTTCAATAGCATTTCCTTGGCTATTAGAAACTGTTGCGTCAACAATAGAAGCGTAAGCAGATTTCCAGTAAGGAACACCATTGATGAATAACCAGTATTTGCTATCGTATTTTGCTAAAGATTCAGCGGTTGCTTCGTTATCTGAAGACATTGCAGTTTTATCTTTGTAGTAGCGTAAACCACGTGCAACCATATGAACGTTTAACGTTAAACCTTTTGCAGTTAAGAAGTTAGCGTATTCTGTATCATAGATTTCGCCAACAGTGTCAATATGGTAACCGTTAGCAATAGAGTGTTCTACTTGGTTTTCTGCAGCGTAAGGTCTTGTGCCCCTTGTGTACATTACAGGAAGGTCAGAAATTGCATAAACGCCTTCGTAAGTTAACGTTTTTTGCATATCAGCGCCGTTTGTACCACCGAAGATACCGAATTCGTGTGTTAAAGCGTATACGTTATCGTAAACACCGTCCGCTTTAGCGTTAGTGTATTCAACAACTACGTTTCTAACTTTGATTGATAATGGCATTGTGTTATTTGCTAAAATACCAACACGTTTTGAAGCACCCCAAATTACTTTATCAATTTGGATATAAACGTTTTCAAATAACGCTTCAATAGTATAACTACCTTTTTCTTCATCCCAACCGTCACGGTTAATAGAGTGTGCAAATAATGAACCATAGTAACCAGTAATAGTAACGTTTGTGAACGCGATGTTTTTAACTACTGGTGCAGTTGCTTGACCGAATAAACCGTTGTTGATAGCAGTAAAGTTAGAAATAGTATGGCCGTTACCATCAAGTGTACCAGAGAAGCCTTTATCTTTACTACCTGCAAAAGTAGTACCGCCACCAGTGAATACGTGAGTAGCGTGAGCGTAATCTGTAGCATCGATGTCTTTAGTTAACATATAGTAACCTTCAAGACGGTTTTCTGCAGTTTCTTCGTTTAATACGAATAATGCTAAATCGCTTGCTTCATCGATAAGTTGAGTGTAAGCATAAACGTTGTTTAATCTGTATGCTGTGCCAGCAACTACAACGTCGATTTGATATCTTTTTACTGATGAGTTAGAAGCAGTACGTGTGATAACTGGTTCAAGAACTAATTCAGAAACAGTTTCGCCGTTTACAACGTAACCTTCGATATCAGTAAGGGCGTTGATTTTAACTTCTTGTTCGTCAAGTGCTCTCTTAAGAGAGAGTAAGTCTAATTCTTTATCGTTAGCAGAGTATAAAACTACTAAGCCGTCGTCATAAATAACGTGAGATGCGTCGTTAGCACAAATTCTAACGAATACGCCGTCTTCACCTTCAATCCATTCGCCATAAGCGTGGTTTAATGCATCAACGTATGTATCAATGTAAGAGTCGCCACAGTGACAAGTGTGAGTTGTATAACCTTGTTCTTCACAAGTAGGTTCAGTTACGTCATCTTCATAATCGTGTGCAGGTTCAGGACCGTATGCAGTGTTACAAGAAGAACAAACTGCTTTTTCAGTACAAGTTTCTGTACCGCCAGCACAGTTTTCAGTAACTACGTGAGTTGCATCGTTAGCACATACTTTAGAGTGAGTGTTATCACCGTTTGAAGCCCAAGCGCCGTAAGCGTGGCCAAGTGCTACACCGTATTCTGCGCTACAAGCATCACAAACTGCTTTATCTTCACAAGTAGCAGTACCGCCAGCACAGTTTTCAGTAAGAACGTGAGTAGCGTCGTTAGCACATACTTTAGAGTGAGTGCCATCGCCGTTAGTTGACCAGTTTGATGGATAAGCGTGGCCAAGAACTGCACCGTATTCTGCGCTACAAGATGTACAAACTGCTTTACCTTCACAAGTAGCAGTGCCACCAGCACAGTTTTCAGTAACTACGTGAGTTGCATCGTTAGCACATACTTTAGTGTGAGTGCCATCGTTGTTAGCAGTCCAAGCGCCGTAAGCGTGGTCTAATGCATCAACGTACGTATCTACGTAAGAGTCACCACAAGTACAAGTATGAGTTGTAAAACCTTGTTCTGTACAAGTAGGAGCGGTTACAACTGAAGTGTATGTGTGAGCAATTTCGTCTACGTAAGTATCAACGTAACTGTCACCGCAAGTACAAGTATGGGTTGTATAACCTTTTGCTGTACAAGTTGGGGCAGTTACAACTGAAGTGTAAACGTGAGCGGCTAATTCGCCATACGCTGTTTCACACACTTCGCATTTTGCTTTAGCAGTACAAGTAGCAGTACCGCCTTTGTGTGCTTCAGGCTCATTCTTTTCTCCGCAAGAACATTCATACCAGTGGTTTGAAGCATCTGCTTTCAAAACTGAGTAGTCGTGTTCGTGAGGTGGTTCACCACACGCGGTAAAAAGACTGAAACTTAAAGCCAAAGCAAAAACAACTGTTAAAACTTTAATCAATTTGCTTTTCATAAATTTCCTCCTTTTTATAAAAGCATTATAGTTTATTCAGCGTAAGCGGTGTTCCAAGAAGGAACGCCGTTTACGATTGACCAGTATTGAGTGCCAAACGAAGTATAATCGTTAGCAGTGTCTTGTGCCATTGCTTGATAGTTGTCGTATACGCGAACACCATACATTACGTGGCTTATAGATAATTCTTTACCACAAATAGTTAAGATAGTGTTAACTTGTTCGTCAAGAACTGCACCAACTGAAGCAATAGTAACTTTACCTTTATCATCTGTATTGATAGTGTATTCTACTTGGTTTTCAGCGAAACCAGGCATTGATGTTTTTAATAATACAGGTGCTGTAGTAATAGCAAAACAATCCTTATAAGTAACAGTAGCATTTTCCATGCCAAGACCACTTGCACCAAACATATAGAAGTTCTTACCAGCGTTAATCTTTGCTTGAACGTCTTCAGTTACGTTTGTATATTCAACGATAACGTTTTCGTTTAATACAGTTGCAGGGAAAGTTTCTTGAACTAAAATACCAACGTTACCATCACCAGAAGTGTTGTTAATAGAGTTGATAGAGATATAAACGTTGCTAAACACACCTTCGTAACCGTTGAATGCGTTAGCGTAATCTTTACCCCTATTGTATTTTTTAGCAAATAACGTTTTGTAGTAACCAGTAATGTTTGCGTTAGTAAACGCTACGTTTTTAACGATAGGAGCGTTCATTGCAGCAAATAAACCGCAAGACTTAGTAGTTAAACCGTCAATAGTGTAACCTTGACCGTCAAATACACCCCTAAAGCCTACGTCTACGATATAACCGTTACCAGGGTAAGATGAGCCAGAATCAAATACGTGAGCATCAATATCTAATTCGCTTGCATCGATGTTTTTAGTAACAAGGAAGTAACCGTCAACTTCGTTATAAAGGTTTGTTTCATTAGCGCCTTTTAAAATAAAGTAGTTAAGGTCTTCTGCTTCGTCGATAAGTTTTGTATAAGCGTAAACTTCAGAAAGTAAGTATGCATCGTCACCAACAGCAACACCTACGGTTTGTGCAGTATCAACTGCTCTATTACGACCTTGGTTTACCCTTGTGTTGTTAGAGATAATAACTTCTAAGTCTAATTCGCTTACGTTTTCACCGTTTACAATGTAACCAGTAATGTCGTTAGCGGTAATAGGTTCTTTACCTGAAGCAACAATTGCTTTGTTAAGAGATTCTAAGTCAAGCGCCTTATCGTCTTTAGAGTATAATACTCTACCTGCAACGTCGTACGCGTTAGAGTAAGAAATAGTAAGTACTTTTTCAACTACAAAACCGTTTACAGTTGCTGTAACCTTGATTTCGTAAGAACCAATTGAAGTAGGTTTACTTGCAAGGCTGATTACGTTGCCTTCTACTTTAACACCTGCAGGTGCAGTAATAGTAACGTTTGTGATAGATTGAGTATTGTCTTTTAAAGAAACAGTGTAAGTTGTATCAGTATCCCTTAAAAGAATATCTTCAGTAACAGGGTTACCTTCGCTATCCGTTACAACGATATCAACGATATCGCCGTAAGCAGATTTCCAGTAAGGTACGCCGTTTACAACTACCCAGTAGTTAGTATCGAACGTTGCTAATGATTCAGCATTTGCTTCTTTATCGTTAGCCATAGCAGTAAAGTCATCGTATACTCTTACGCCCATAGCAATCATACCTACGTTAGGTGTTAAGCCTTTAACGCCTAAGTATTTAGTAACGCGTGGGTCTAATACTTCGCCAACTGCAGTAACAGTTTCTTTACCTGCTTCACCTTCAAGAGTATGAGCAATTTGGTTTTCACCAAAGTAAGGTTTAGTGTCTCTTAAATATACAGGTGCTTTAGAGATTGAGTAAACGCTTTCAAATACGTGTGCTTTAGATAAGTCTGCTTGACCGCCACCGATAGTACCGAATGCGTTACCATTTAAAATACTACTCATAATAGGAGCGGTATCTTCATCACTAAAGTTAGTGTAATCGATAACAACGTTAGTAACTTCACCAGTCATTGCAAAGCCGTTGTTTGCTAATACGCCTACACGTTTAGAAGCGCCAAGTACAACTGACTTAATGCTAATGAATAAGTTAGTGAATTCAGGTTCTCTAATATGTCTACCTTCTTCTTTACCCCATAAGCGGTTAGCACTGTGACTAAATAATGAACCGTAGTAACCAGAAAGTTCAACGTTTGTGAACGCTACGTTTCTTACAGAAGCACCAGACATAAAGCCGAAGAGACCGTTGTTGCCAACTTTAAGACCATCGATAGTGTGGCCGTTACCTTCAAAGATACCAGTGAAACCAACGTCAGAAGATGATGGATAAGTAACTCCGCCAGCTGCGAACGTATGAGTTTTGAATTCCCAGTTAGAAGCATCGATATCTTCAGTTACAAGATAGTAACTATCGTGACCTTCTGCCGATACTTCAGCAGTTAAAGTAAGCGCGTCGAAGTCGCTTGCTTCGTCAAAGATTTGAGTGTACGCTTTAACGTTTGTAAGAACGTACATCTTACCGTTTGCTAAGAGTTTTAACGTAGAAGATGCAACGTCGTTTCTTGTGTCTTTAATAACAACAGGGATAACGATATCGCCAGTAGTTTTTTCAGTTGAGTTACCAACGAAGAAACCATCAAGATTATCTTGAGAAATTGCATTTTCGCCATCTAAGTCAAACGCGTTGTTTACCGCATCAAAGTCTAATGATTTAGTGTTAAACTCATAAACTATTGCTTCTTCAGAAACGATTTGTTCTGGAGTTGCTAAAATTTGAACTGTTGTAGTGTATGGTTTACCAACTACGGTAGTAGATAACGTAACTTCCATTACGACAGGTTCGATAATAGCGTTTTCAAGTGAAACTTTGTTACCTTCTACTTTAAGACCAGCAGATACTGTTATATCCGCTTCAAGTGGAGTTGTACCTACTTTAAGGTCAAATTCTAAATATTCGTTAACGTCGCTTAAGAATAAATCTTCTACAACGTTGCCCGCTTTATTTTTAACGGTAAGTTTTACCATTGTTTCATAAATAGGCTTCCAGTAAGGTACGCCGTTATCGATAATCCAGTAATCAGAACTGAACTTACTTAAGATTTCAGCGTTTGCATCTTTATCTGCTTCCATATCGGCAACAGTGTTGTATGCTTTGATACCTTGTGCTACGTCAATAGCGTTTTCTAATGCAGTAACTTTCTTAATAGGTGCAAAGCCTGTTACAGGTAAGAAGGTTTCTTGATACCAAGAATCCTTGAACGTAAGGTCTACTCTACCAGTTTCAGCGTTTTCAGTTTGAGTAACTTGGTTTTCAGCAACAACGTATGAAGCCCAAGAATAGTCAGTACTACGTGGTGATGATAAACCGATAGGTGCATAAGAGATAGAGAAACAGTTTTTAAACATTGTGTTATTCCATACTTGAGCACGTTGTGGTGCGAAAGTAGAAATGTTTGCTGAGTTATCATCGTAACCAGTAACTCTATCGTATAATGCTTCTTTAGAGATACCGTATTCTACTACGATATTTTCGTGGATAGCAGAAAGTGAGAATCTTTGTTGATAGAAACCGCCACCTTTAACGTTGATGTTTTTATAGTGAACGTACATATTTTTAAGTGTAGTTGCACCATTTTCCCAGTGAGCGATTAAGCAAGGATAGTAACCACTAAGTACAGTGTCGTAGAATGCTACGTTTTGGATAGTACCACCGTTGATACCACCAAAGATACCCCTTGTGTTTACGGTAAGACCTTTAATAACGTGGCCGTTACCTTCAAAGATACCTAATAAACCGATACGTTCTGCACCGTTGTACGATTCGCCGTATTTAGGCATTTCGTAATCGTAAGCATCGATATCGTTTGCTAAGTAGTAGTAATCAGGATATTCTGCTTGAGTAGAGAAATATCCAAGGTCTTCAGCAGTTTTAATGTATAAACCGTAAACGTTTAACGGTACGTTATAAATTTCAGTAGGAGTACCGATTGTAATTACGGTGTGGGAAGAAGCGTTGCTTGCGCCAGAAACACCAAAGATTTTGTTATCTACAACAGAAAGTGTTTTACCGTCTTGGAACGCTTCGATAACGTTTACGTCGTCAGTGCCGTAAATTTTGTTAGCAACGGTTTTGTCAACGTAGTTGTCATTAGCATCTTTGAAAGTACCAAGACCTAATGAGAAGTTATCTAATTCCATTTCATAGTCCGCTACAGGACGAAGAATATTAATGTTGATAGTTTTGATGTATTCAACACCTTCGTATTCACAAATAATATCAACTTGTGCTTCACCGTAAGTTTTTGCGGTTACAAGGTTATTGTTGAAATCAAAAATTGAACCGTTAGTTAATTCGTAATCAAATTCAACGTCAGTAATTTTTTCGCCTTCAGCATAGAATTCAGGAATGAATTCGTTAGTGTTTTTATATTCGTTACCGTCGAATTCAGAAAGAGTGTAAAGTTCAATAAAGTCTTCTGAAGTGCCTTTTAATGAAATGTACGCTTCAGTCATAACCTTAACTTCAAAGTCTTTACGAAGAGTTTGAGCAGTTGAAACGTCAAAACCCCTCCAAGAACCTTCTACGTAACAGTTAGCAACGCTTACTTGGTTTTTGGCAATTAAAGTGTAGCCATCGAAAGCAACGATGTCGCTATTAGTAGAAGTGAACGTGAATTCACCGTCGGTATAAACTCTTCCCCTATACATAATTGCAGGGTGGAAACTGAAAGATTCGCCTTTGTAAACAACGTAGTTGCTGTTAAGTGCAGAAAGGTCGATAATTTCAGGAACCGAATCATCAAAATCTACGGTTAACGCACATTTAGCGGTAACGTCACCGTATTTTGCTACGATGTTAGTTGTACCTTTATTAACTGCTTCTATAAGACCGAACTCATCGATAGTAGCAATGTTTTCGTTTTCTGAAGAAAATTCAAGTTCTAAGCCAGGAACTTTGTTAGTGTAAGCAGTAATAGTTAAATAGTCACCAACAATCATTTTAGCGGTATTAGCGCTAAGTTTTACTTCCGCGGTCATCGGTGTAGACGGTAAACCACCGCCTTCACCAGAACCCTCAGTATTATTACAATCACAACCGATACCCATTGTTAAACCGAATAACATAAAGGTTGATAATAATACTAATAAAATCTTTTTAGTTAATTTAGTCATTATATTTCCCCTTTATATTAATACATTTCTAAGATACCGTTGATAGGTTGACCTTCAGTTACAGTAGAGAAACTATAAGTTTCAGCAATAGGTTGAAGCCTTGCTTTATACATAAGTAATTCTTCATCACTAAATGGTCTTGTTAAAAGGCCAGCGTGAATTTCAAAGATTGCAAATAATGGGAATACTGATTCACAGTCAATTCTATCCTTAACAACGTAGTATGAGTTAGGGTCAGAAACTAAGTAGTGTTCAATATCAGCAAGCGCTTGGTCAAGTTGAGCAATCCATCTTACAAGAACAGGATATGGATATTGTTCTACAGTAAAGATGTTATTTTTTTGCTTCCAGTCAGTAATTGATTGGTGGTGCATCTTGATATCGTAGTAAAGGTTAAGCATTGTATCAGATGCATCTTTAAACATTGCTTCGAAGAAGTTTTCAACAAGAGTGTTAGTGTCAAGTGTTGAATCCCAAGCAAGTTTAAGTTCAACGTATTCTTCAAGTTTCTTAAAGCAAGTATTGTTTGTACCTGTATCTACTTTTTCGTCGAAGAAGTATTCAGCACCAGAAGCAGCGAAGTATTGGAAAGTATCGCTGTTCATGAACGATAAACTATCTTCAAAGTAAGTACAGTTAGATTGCCAGCCGGCATATTGCCATAACCATAAAATATCAGTTAAAGAGTTCCAACCGTCTAAGTGGTTTTTATAACCGATATTTCTTTCGTGGTACATACTGTCAGTAGTAGAACCAGAAGCAGCAAGGTAAACGCCTACGCCTTCAGCCATTTCGCAGTTAGGCGCTGCTTCCCATTCACCAGTTTCTTCATTGAAGTGTGCAGGTGGGTTAGGAATAGCAGAGTAAGCGAAGAATACAAGTTCTAAAGTATCCCTTCTATAAGGTTCGTTTTCAGGTTGAGCCATCCAGTCGTCAACGATTGCTCTTACGTCGTTACAGAACCTGATGATTGCACCACATCTTGAGTTATCGTCTTGAGCAGTTTGTTGAGCACAAGTAGTACAGTTACAGTGAGAAGTAAAGTCTTCAATAGTAAGTGTAACTTTGTTCATGAAAGGTGAACTTGCACGTGGGAAAATGTAAAGTGAGTTACAAATCTTTCTTGCACAGTATTCAACCATTCTCTTACGTGATTCGTCATCACCCCTTGCAGTATAGCAAAGTTGGTGGCCACCGTCTGAGAACCATTCTGGTTCACAGTCAGGGTGGTCAGGTGGACAGTATTCCATTACGTTGTGAATTCTGGCACTTGGTTTACCACTTGTAGATGCTTCGTGATAACTATCATAGAAATCTTGGTAGATAGGAAGAAGATAACTGTTACCGTTATCAGGTTCTCTCATACGGTAGTTTCTATTTTCAACGTCTTGAATAGCGGTTGCGCCTAAAGCCATATTATCAATGGCAGAAGCACCGCCAGATACAGTACCAATACCTGTAGAAACAGTTCTGTAACCGATATCAGGGATATTAGTTACGTCAAACGCTTTAAGTGGAACGTCTTTAACGCCAGTATCGATTTCTAAACAGTTTCTGTAATAGAATTCGTAGTTGAAATAAATTGACATAAAGTCATAAACTGAGTAAATTACACCACAACCAGGACCACCTAAAAGGAAAATAGTTTTACCTTTAGTGATGATTCTTGTACCATCGTTTTTAAGTGTTGCAGCAATTGATGAGTCGAATTCAACGTCTGCAGTTTCAACGAAAGCGTTGTTACCGATAGAGATGTATTTAACGTCTTCACTCCAAGTAACTTCAGTATCCCTTACTACAGACATAGTTGTAATATTAGTTGCCCTTGCGAAAAGAAGTTTAAATTCTTCGTATGCTTTAGTTAAAATCGTATCTAATGTTTTTGGTAATACGATAGCGTAGTCAGTAACACCGTCTTTAACAAGCCATTCGCCTTCAATATCAGGAGCAGTGAAATCGTGAACACCTTCGGTGTATCTAACCTTTTCGATAGGGTCCATTGTTTCTTCTACAACACCTTCGTCATTAGTACAAGCAAAAGCCGTAACTGAAAGAGTTATTAATAAAAGAACAGTTATAATAGTATTAAAAATTTTCTTTAACATATATCAATTACCCCCTTTTAAGCCTTTACCATAAAATTAAACGTTATGGTAGTGTAGTTACCAGCGTTATCTCTGCAGTATACAGTTACGCGGTGTAAGCCTTCTTCAATGATGAAGAATGATGTTTCACCAAGTTCAAAGCCTTCTTCTTGGTCACTTCTGTTATAGTAAGAAGTTTCGTATGAGGTCATATTAGTTACCATTACCGCTACACGGCATTCTTCTTCAGGTGTAACGTTGTCGCTTACTTGGTAAGAAACTGTAACTTTTTGACCTAATTTAACTTCGTAAACGTAGCCTTCTTGATATTCCTCAACAGTAATTACTGGTGCAATACTATCAGTAGCGTTAAAGTAATATCTTGCTGTTACGTAGTTGCCGTAAATATCTTCAGCAGAGTAAACTACGCAGTATTCGCCTAACGCTTCAAGTTTAATTTGAACGTCTTCAAACGCGCTGTTAGTACCGTCAAGAGTAACAGAACCGTCAAGAGTTTTTACGTATTGATTACCAAACATAACCGAATAAGTCATTGTAGAAATGTCTACAGGTGATAAAATATCGGCATAGTCAGGAGCGTGGATAGTAACGATATCACCTACGTTAAAGTTACCAGTTGTTCTTTGTACTTTAACTTCAGGAACGTTAGTATCATCGTGTGCGTCACCTAATAATTTTTGGTTGTTAATAGTTCTGATTAAGATACCTGCTTCGCCGTAAATACCGTTAAGTTCTACGTCTAAGTATGCTCTACCAGATGGTATTACGATATCGTAAGGGATAACTGTTTTACCTAATACTAATTTTCTTGTTGCTTTATCGTAAGCAATAGTAGTGTAAGAGCCATCACCAAACGCTTTGTCGTAAGCGTATTTAAGACCACCGTTAATAGAAACGTAACTTGTGTTCATATTTTTGCCTACGGCAATTCTTGTTACGCAAGTAGGGTCTAATACGTCAGTTAATACAACTGTTACGTTTTCAAAGTTAGATAATTTAGAATCTACTTTGTATTCAAAAATAAGGTTATCATAGAAGATAGAGTTTACAAACGAAAGTTTGTTAGAACCGCTTGTTACGTTTGATTTGTAAACGATATCAGTAAGTTCCCAACCTTCTTCGTCAAGGTCTTCAACATCGAATGCATCTTCTTCGTATTGGAAGTATTTTTGCATTTCGATAGTGTATTCGCCGTAGTTAACGTCGGCAATTTTTACAAGGTCACTTAATACGTAGTTGTTTTCATCAACAGCGTATTTAATTTGTGCAGTTTCTTCGCCTTCGATTAATACTTTGTTTGTATCTTGAATTTTAGTAAATTCGCCACCGTCGAACGAAATATAAGCGTCTACTTTTTTAGCAGTAGGTTCGCCTTTAGTGAATTCGAAAGCAGTAAATTCTCTAAGACCGTAAGTTGCATTTTTAATTAAGTATCTTTCAAGGAAAGGTGCTTCTAAGAAAGAAACGTTGTTTGTTGCAACACAGTTTACTTTATATTCGTAAGGGTTTTCAGAATAGTCGTATACGTTATCTTTAAGAATGAACGAAATTGTATATTCGCCAGCGTATTTAGGCATAAACTTAATACCGCTTGCACCGGCTTCGTTAATAAGGTCTAAACCATCAAAAGAACCAATGTTGATTGTTTCCCTATCACTCTTAGCAACGATAGTTAACTTAACGCTATTAGCATCGTTTACTGAAGAAACAGTAAATACTGGTAACGAAACGTTAGCACCTGCTTCAACCGAAGTTAATTGTTCTGTAGCGATTGCTAAACTTGTAGTTGCAGGAGTATCTACACCATAAACTTTAAATACTTTAGTACCTACGTTGCCGTATTTATCTACAGCACTGTATTCAATATAATAAGTATCTACAGCATTAACTTGGAAAGAACCGTTAACGATGTTAACGCTTGCTTTGTTAGCACTGTTGTAGTTACGATATACCCTTGTTTCTACACCGCCAAGTAAGTTAACGTCGTAAGCAACTGCAGATGGAATAGTGAAAGTATCACCTTTTTCGCAGTAAACTTTATCTACGTTCATACCAGTAATTTTAATTGCTGGTGCAACTTTATCTTGGTAACGTGTATAGTTAGGGTTTGCTTGGTCTTGGTTGTATGATTCTACTAAGTAAGAACCATCGTCATTACCGATAGAAAGAACGTCAATTCTTGCTTCTTTAGAAACGTGATAAGTAGCACATTCGATTGATACAAAAACTTCACCAGTAGTAAAGCCTTCGAATAAGTTATCGCCATAAATACTTGGAGCCATAAGGTCGTTAACGATAACTGCTTCTTCACGTGGTTTAGAACCGCCCGCAGCATAAATTTTGTGGCCGGCATAATCATAGTAGAAGTTAAGCGCGCCAATACCTTTATTATCTTTATTCATTGGCGATTGTGAATAACCGTGTTGCCATTGACCGTAATCGTCTAAACGGCAAATACCACGGATAGAACCAACGTAGTATTCTTTAATGTTAGTGCTAACTTTAGCTTCGTCTGGATATTTACAACCACCAGCAGTTTGGTGGTTAGAACCAGCCTTAATATAGATAGTATTATTAGCCCTTGCCCTAATTTCTACGAAAACGCTTGGGTCATAACAGTCAGTAAGTTTAACTTTAAAATACTCTGCTATAGAACCGTTATTAGAATAAACAGAACCATTATTACCTGTAATATCATAAACCCTTGGGTCGATAGAAATAATGTTTGCTAAACCGTTTTCGTCAGCATCAGTAAGGTCGATAGGTTTATTATATTTAAAAGTAGAACCTTCGGCAAGTCTTAAGATAACGCCTTCTTTTTCTGTAGCCATTACGTCATCATCTAACGTAAGTAAATCCGCAGCAGCGTTCATATCAGCAGTTACTGGTGTGATTGAACCTGCTGAGGTAAGATAATAAAGGTCACTACTTACTTTAAAAGTTCTTTCTGCAGTAACCGTAACGCTACCATCTTTAAAGAAGTATCTAAGTTTGTATTCACCTTGTTCAGTGAATTCCATTGCTGTTTCAGTGATTTTAACTATTTTGCCACTTGGGTATATTAAAATACCGTTATCCGCAGTTTTAGTAGAGCCTTTGTATTCAACGTCTACAGTAAGCGGGAAAGCGACTTTTTCGTTAAC
This sequence comes from Christensenellaceae bacterium, assembly GCA_045613025.1. Lineage (GTDB taxonomy): Bacteria > Bacillota > Clostridia > Christensenellales > Borkfalkiaceae > HGM11412. The sequence continues at coordinate 16,907 of JAZLAE010000007.1, forward strand.
GTCGTAATTATCTTGCAAATCAGTAGCGGTAAAAGTAACCGTTACAGCGTCTACTGGTGCTTGGTT
>JAZLAE010000008.1:0-34246 GCA_045613025.1 Christensenellaceae bacterium
AAAGGCGGGGTAGGTAAAACTACGGTTGTAGCAAATTTGGGTTTGCAACTTAGTAAAAGTGGAAGTCGCGTGGTTTTAATAGATTGCGATTTTGGGCTTAATAATTTAGACGTAGTTACCGGTGTTGAAAATAAAATTATCTTTGATTTAATCGACGTTTTAAACGGTAGATGTCGCCCAAAGCAAGCGTTAATTCAAAGCGAATATTCTTCAAATCTTTTCGTAATGCCTTGCGCGCACACGCTATCAAAAACAGATATTAGCGGTCAAAACTTAAAAGTTGTGCTTGAAAATATAGAAAACTTGTTTGACTTTATGATTTTCGATTGCCCAGCAGGTATAGATTTAGGTTTTCATAGGGCTGTTTCTTGTGCGGAAGAAGCGTTAGTAGTCGTAACGCCAAATTTATCAAGTATAAGAGATGCCGATAAGGTGATATCTATATTAAAAACCTATCAATTATCTCAAGTAAAATGCATTGTAAATCGTATGCGCGGTGATTTAGTTTTAAGCGGTGAAGTTTATTCAGATGTTGATATAGAAAACACTTTAAACGTTAGCGTTATAGGGGTTATTCCCGAAGACGACGGTGTAATCGACGGCGTTGTGGATAATCCAAGCAAGCCTTCGTTTAAATCTTTTAAACTCTTAGCAACAAACGTAAAAAGAAATGAAGAAAAAACCTACGATTACGTAAAAAAATACACGGGTTTTTGGGGTAGTATAAGAAAGGAACTTAAAAAAAGATTATGAAAAAAAATAAACCAAAAAGACTTGAAAACGTGCTTGAAAAAGACAGGCTTTTAATAAGTTTAGATTCGTCGTCGCTAATAATTTACGACCTTAAAAAACTTTTAGATAATTATTTTAATTTAAGTGGAAAAATAGATATAAAAGTAAGCCCAGAAAACGGTTATTACAATATATCTATTCAAACAAAAGCCGTTGGAATTAAAACTTTTTCTACATTAAAATAGCAGGCTAATATTGACATTTTTTATCCTTTATAATACAATAATTAAGAGGTGAATTATGGAATTTAATAATCTTTTAGAAAATAGATTTTCTGTTAGGGATTATAAAGATATCCCAGTAGAAGAGGATAAGATTGAACAAATTATAAAAGCGGGTATGGAAGCGCCTACCGCAAGAAATACTCAATGCGAAAAAATTTACGTGCTAAAAAGCAAAGAAGCGATAGCAAAAATTCGCAAAATTACTCCTTGCGCGTTCAACGCTCCGCTTGTAATTTTAACGTGTGGCGATGAAAACGAAAAATGCCTTACTTCCTTTGATAATAGAAGTTTAATGGAAACGGACGTATCTATTATAAATACGCATATGATGCTTAAGGCAACCGACCTTGGCTTAGGTACTTGTTGGGTGTGTTATTTCGACCCTGCGCTTGTAATAAAAGCGTTTAATCTTCCCGAAAATGAAAAGCCTTTAAACTTGCTTGTTGTTGGCTATGCTAAAGACGGTGTTGTTCCACACGAAAGGCACTTTATCGTTAGGGATAAAAAAGAAGTAGTTAAATATTTATAATATTTAAGCAAATAAAAAATCTTGGTTTTAGCCAAGATTTTCTTTTGCCGTTTTTTAGTTTAAAATAACAAAAAAATAACCTATATCCAAGTGCGGATATAGGTTAAAATTTTTAATTAAAATTTTATTTACATTCGTCTGCTTTACCAGCGCAACCAAGAACGTTAATGAGTTTGTGTTTAACGATTTCTTTAATGTTTGCTCTTGCAGGTTTAAGGTATTCCCTTGGGTCGAATTTTTCTGGGTGGTCGTTAAAGAATTTTCTAACAGTACCAGTCATTGCTAAACGAAGGTCAGAGTCAATGTTGATTTTGCAAACTGAAAGTTCAGCCGCTTTTCTAAGTTGAGATTCTGGAACGCCGATAGCGTTAGGCATTTTACCGCCGTTTTCGTTTACCATTTTAACGTAATCTTGTGGAACTGAAGAAGAACCGTGTAATACGATAGGGAAACCAGGAAGTTTTTTAGAAACTTCATCTAAAATGTCGAAACGGAGTGGAGGAGGTACTAAAATACCATCTTCATTAACCGTGCATTGGTCTGGTGTGAATTTGTATGCACCGTGAGAAGTACCGATAGCGATTGCTAAAGAGTCAACGCCTGTTCTTTCAACGAATTCAATAACTTCTTCTGGTTTAGTGTAAGATTCGTGACCTGCTTCAACTTTAACGTCGTCTTCAATACCAGCAAGTGTACCAAGTTCGCCTTCAACTGTAACGCCGTGAGCGTGTGCATATTCAACTACTTTTTTAGTTACTGCGATATTTTCTTCAAATGGAAGGTGAGAACCGTCAATCATAACTGAAGTGAAGCCACCGTCGATACATGCTTTACAAGTTTCAAAGTCTGGGCCGTGGTCTAAGTGAAGAACGATAGGAATATCAGGACATTCCTTAACTGCAGCTTCAACAAGTTTTACAAGGTAAGTGTGGTTAGCGTAAGCGCGCGCACCTTTAGATACTTGTAAAATAACTGGAGCCTTAACTTCTTGACATGCTTCGGTAATACCTTGAACGATTTCCATGTTGTTTACGTTGAAAGCACCGATAGCATAGCCGTTTTTGTATGCTTGTTCAAACATTTTTTTACTGTTTACTAATGCCATAAAAAAAACCTCCGATATGTAAAATCTAAAATTACTTTAACCATTATACAACAAAAAAAATAAAAACACAATTATTTGTTTCGCCTTTTTGAAAATATTTACCAAAATATTTAAAGGTATAAAAATATCAAATTAAGGCAAATATTATACTGTAATTGCCAAAACGCGTAAATTTTGCGTACAATATAAGGGGCTTTTACTTTTAGTTTAGTGCAACATTGTTTTATAAAGAGTAAATGTTGTACTTTTAGCTTTAATGAGGTTATCGTATGATTAAACGCGGAGAGTTATATTATGCAGATTTAAGCCCTGTTGTTGGAAGTGAGCAGGGCGGAGTCCGTCCCGTACTTGTAGTTCAAAACGATATAGGTAATAAATATAGCCCTACGGTTATTGCGGCGGCGGTAACAAGCAAAATTAATAAAGCGAAGTTACCAACTCACATTGAACTTAGCGCCGTTGATTACGGGCTTGTTAAAGATTCGGTAGTGCTACTTGAACAAATACGGACTATCGATAAGCGCAGGCTTAAAGAAAGAATAGGCGAACTTCCCGATTCTACTATGGATATGGTAAACGATGCTTTGCTTATTAGCCTTGGCTTTATAAAAAACGTAAATTGATTTTTCTGCTCCTATTTAAAGGGGCAGTTTTTATTTGCCAAATAATTTAGAGTTAAAAAATGAGTGTATTTTTGCAAATTACGTAAAATTCTTTTGTATTTTTGAAAAATATGTGTTACTATTAAATAGTAAAACGCTTATTAGGAGGTTTATTATGAAAAATAAAATTAAATCGATAGCGTTAATATCGGGTATTGCTTTAATTTTGGTAATAGCATTTACCACAGTTATCGGCGTTTTAATGTTTACAAACGTTATAAAATGGGATTCAAGCCCGTACCTTGTTATGTTTTCTACCTTGTCGCTTGGCTTAGGCGCGTACACTTTAGGTCTTGCATTTTTTAGCAAAAGTGGTTCTACGTTGTCCGTTGGTGCAATAGTTTTTGATGCGGGCTTAATTTGCCTTTTAATTGCGCTTGACGTTTTAGTTGGTATTATTATTGCGGTAGGTATTGCTATTTTACTTGTTGCCTTCGTTATTATTTGTATGATGTACGCTAAACCTATTAGCGACGGTTTAAAAACTACCGATAAAGAAGAAGATTATATTCCTTATATGGAAAAATTAGCAAAAGAAAAAGAACTTGAAAAACAAAACGAACAAGAATTACCTAAAATAAAATCTTTTAAGGACTAATATTATGGATAATAAATATACACGAAATTTAACGTTGCTTACCGACCTTTATCAACTTACTATGATGAACGGATATCTCAAAGAAAATAAGGGTGAAGAAATTGTTATTTTCGACGTGTTTTTCCGTCAAAACGAACTTATAACTTACTCTTTAGCCGCAGGGTTAGAGCAAGCGGTTGATTACGTTTTAAATTTAAATTTTGATAAAGAAGAAGTTGAATATTTAAGAAGTTTAAACCTTTTTAGCGAAGAGTTTTTAACTTATTTATCAACCCTTAAATTTACGGGCGATATCTATTCCGTTCCTGAAGGAACGATGGTTTTTCCAGGTGAGCCTATATTTACAGTGAAAGCACCGCTTATGCAAGCGCAACTTATTGAAACCGCAGTGCTTAATATTATGAACCACCAAACGCTTATTGCATCTAAAGCGGCTAAGGTATGCCGTGCGGGTAGGGGCGATAAGATTATGGAATTCGGTTTAAGGCGCGCACAAGGCCCTGATGCTGGTATTTACGGTACAAGGGCGGCTATCATCGGTGGTTGCGGTTCAACAAGTAACGTTTTAGCGGGTAAAATGTTCGATGTTCCCGTTGCAGGTACACACGCTCACAGTTGGGTAATGAACTTTCCAACCGAATACGAAGCGTTTAAGGCGTATGCAAAGGCTTATCCAGACGCTACTTTATTACTTGTAGATACTTACGATACTTTAAAAAGCGGTATACCAAACGCCATTAAAGTGTTTAAGGAATTACAAGCCGAAGGCAAAAAACCGCTTGGTATTAGGCTTGATAGCGGTGACTTAGCCTACTTAACAAAAAAAGCAAGGCAAATGCTTGACGAAGCGGGTTTCCCTGATGCCGTTATTTGCGCAAGCGGTGATTTAGATGAAAAATTAATTTTATCATTAAAAGGTCAAGGCGCAAAAATCAATTCTTGGGGTATAGGTACTAAACTTATTACAAGTGCCGATATGCCTGCGCTTGGCGGTGTTTATAAACTTGCAGGTGTTGTTAATAAAGACGGTAGCATTACGCCTAAAATTAAAGTTTCAGACAATAGTGCTAAAATTACCAACCCTGGCTTTAAAAAGGTTGTAAGAATTTACGATGCCCTTTCTAACAAAGCCGAAGCAGACCTTATTATGCTTAAAGATGAAACTATTGATTTAACTAAACCGCTTACTATAACTCACCCTATCGAAACTTGGAAACAACTTACATTTACCAACTATTACGTTAAAGAATTAACTCAAACTATCGTAAAAGATGGTAAACTTGTTTACCAAATGCCTAAGGTTAAAGAAATTAAAGAGTACGCTCAAAGCGAAATGCAAACTTTCTGGGACGAATATTTAAGAATTGATAAGCCTCATATATATAAAGTAGACTTGTCAGATAAACTCTTAAATCTTAAAAACGAAATGCTTGCCGAAATAAGAAAAGGAACTCAAAAATAATGATACAAAATAAAACCACTTTAGACGCAAAAGTTATCACTCAAGACGCGCGCATTCGTGCTAAAATGATAACTAACGCCGCTAAAGAACAATATAAAATAGAAATTGATAGACTTAATATGTTTACCACACGCTTTAATGCTTTCGTTAAAGACGTGGTAAACGCTTATCCTACGGATAAAACGCGTAAACTTGTAGTGGTTGCGGAAACGTTAAGGGAAATTTTAACAAAAAACGAAACTGAAGCGTATACGTCTAAGGATAAAATCAATGAAGCGTATAAAATTATCGAAGGCTTAGACTTTAAACCTGCCGGTCTTTACGGTACAAGCGAAAGCGGTTTTAATATGGATGACGTTTTAAACCCTAAAGAAGACCTTGACCTTATGGCTATTTGTAAAGAACTTGGGGTAACCGAATAATGATTTATATCGTTTGTTTGTGCATTGCGGTAGGCGTGCTTACGTTAGATATGGTATCTAAAGCGATGGCTGTAAGTTATCAATTCAACGTGGTTATTATCCCGCATATTTTAAAATTTAAACTCAATTATAACACCGGCGCGGCGTTTAGTTTTTTAGCGGATAAATCGTGGGCTATTACTATGTTTATTGCGGTAACAATTATTGTTTGCGTTGCCATTTTAGCATATTTTGCATACGTGATTTTTAAAAAGAAAACTCCGTCTAAATGGCTTTTAATAACACTTTCAATGACTTTTGCGGGTGCGCTTGGTAACTTAATTGATAGAATTGCGCTTGGCAAGGTTAGGGACTTTATTTTCGTGTTTTACAACACCGATATTTTCCCTGCGATTTTTAACGTGGCAGACATATTTTTAGTTGTTAGCGTTATAATGCTTTGCGTATACTTATTGTTCTTAGATAAAGACGCAGTCTTTAACTTTAAAAATAAAGGTGCTAAAACTGATGAAAATAGTGACGGTAACTGCCGATAAATCAGGGGTAAGGCTTGACGTTTTTTTATGTGAAAAATTAGAGTTTACCCGTTCGAAAATTAAAAACTTAATGGATGGCGGTTTAGTTACTTTAAACGGCAAACCTTTAAAACCGCGTGACTTAACTAAAGTAGGCGTAGAATATTCTATAGAAATTCAAGACGCTAAGGAAAGCGATATAAAACCTATGGATATTCCGCTTGATATAGTTTATCAAGACGATGATTTAGCCGTTATCAATAAACAGCAAGGTTTAACGGTGCACGCGGGTAGCGGAACTGACGATAATACGCTTGTTAACGCTTTGCTTTTTAAACTTGACAAGTTAAGTGGTATAAACGGCGTGATTCGCCCTGGTATCGTTCATAGAATAGATAAGGATACTTCCGGTCTTTTAGTAGTTGCTAAAAACGACGATGCGCATAACTATTTAGCCGAACAATTAAAGGATAAAACTTGCAATCGTACCTACGTAGCACTTCTTGAAGGCGTTTTAAAAGAAGATAAAGGAACTATTGATACTTTTATTGATAGAAGTAAGAAAAATAGAACGATGATGGCGGTTTCTACCGATGGTAGACAGGCTATCACACATTATAAAGTGTTAAAGCGTTACGAAAACTTTACCCTTTGTGAATTTAAACTTGAAACTGGTAGAACACATCAAATTAGGGTACACGCTAAGCATTTAGGTCATCCTATTGTTGGCGATACCGTTTACGGTTATAAAAATCAAAAATTCAACTTAAACGGTCAACTTTTACACGCTAAAAAATTGGAATTTAAACATCCAAAAACCAAAAAACTTGTTTCTTTTGAAGTTGGTTTACCTGACTATTTTGAAAAAGTTTTACTCACTTTAAAAAAATAATCAAAAATTTTTAAAAATGCTATTGACTTTATCTTTTAATAAAGATATAATAAACGTGGCTTTAATTGGAGTACGGTGATGCTCCCAAGGTAATTTCGCGGAAATCATATGCTAAATCTAACGTAAACCTTGCTAATTGAAGCAAGGTTTTTTATAGGTATAGTTAATGAAAGAAAAAACTACTATTATGGACGAAATGGGCGAAAACAGAGCCTTGTTTCGTATTTCTCATGAAATTATAGAAAAAAATAAAGGAACGGACGACCTTGTTTTGCTTGGTATTTTAACAAGGGGGCTTCCTATGGCAAAGCGTATCCGTGATAATATAAAGAAAATAGAAGGGGTTGACATACCGCTTGGTAGCCTTGATATAACTTTATATCGTGACGATTTAACTGAAATTGCCGATATGCCCGAAGCAAAACAAACTCAAATAAACTTTTCAGTTAAAGATAAAAACGTTATTTTGTGTGACGACGTGCTTTTTACAGGCAGAACGGTTAGGGCGGCTATCGAATCGGTTTTAAAACTTGGTAGGCCTAAAACTATTCAACTTGCCGTGCTTGTTGATAGGGGACATAGGGAACTTCCTATCCGCGCAGATTACGTTGGTAAAAATATTCCAACTTCAGTAAGCGAACTTGTTTCAGTTAAGTTTGACGAAACTGACGGTGAAAACTGTGTAAAATTATATGAAGTGTAAAATAACGGCATAGCCGTTAAAATAAAATTTTTTTACAAGGAGAAAAAATTATGAAGTTAACTTATCAAGTAACCGATAAGCCAGGTCTTTGGAAGACTATAGTTTTCGCGTTACAACAAATGCTTGCTATTTTAGCAGCAACAATCGCAGTTCCAGCAATTATCGGTAACGGCATGAGCCAATCTGCAGCCTTATTTGGCGCGGGCGTAGGTACTTTAGTATACCTTTTATTTACTAAATTCAAAAGCCCAGTATTCCTTGGTTCATCATTCGCATTCCTTGGTTCTATGGGTGCTGCTTTCGGTGGTGCTGCAAGCACTGCAGTTGGTTACGTTGGTTTAATTATCGGTGCTATTTTAGCAGGTTTAGTTTACGTTGTTATCGCAATCGTTGTTAAATATGCAGGTACTAAATGGATTGATAAAATTATGCCAGCAGCCGTTATCGGACCTACTGTTGCTATTATCGGTCTTTCACTTGCTGGTAACGCTGCAGGCGACCTTTTAAAAGGTAGCGTTGGTATTTACGACCTTGCAGGTAACTTTATCCCTAACGCATCTCCATACGTTGCGCTTATCTGTGGTTTAGTAACTTTATTTACAACTATTATCGCTTCAGTTTACGGCAAAAAAATGCTTAAAATGATTCCGTTCATTATCGGTATCGTTGCTGGTTATATCGTTGCAACTATCTTTACTATTATCGGTAACGTTGCAGAAATCCCTGCATTACAAGTAGTTAACTTTGCATTATTTAAAGATATGAAATGGTTCCCTGAATTTACTTTCGTTAAAGCGTTTGAAGGTTTAGGTGCATTTACTCCTGCATACTTCGTTACTATTTTAGTTGCTTACGTTCCTGTAGCATTCGTAGTATTTGCAGAACACTTATCTGACCACAAAAACATTTCTTCAATCATTGAAACTGACCTTACTAAAGACCCTGGTCTTCACAGAACACTTCTTGGTGACGGTATCGGTTCTATGGCAGGTGCGTTCTTCGGCGGTTGCCCTAACACTACTTACGGCGAATCAGTTGGTTGCGTAGCAATTTCTGGTAACGCTTCAGTTGTAACTATCATTACTACTGCTATTATCTGTATGGTTGCATCTTTCGTTGGTCCTTTCGTTACTTTCCTTGCAACTATCCCAAGTTGCGTAATGGGTGGCGTTTGCGTAGCACTTTACGGTTTCATTGCTGTATCTGGTCTTAAAATGATTCAAAAAGTTGACCTTAACGATAACAGAAATCTCTTCACTGTATCAGTTATCTTAATTGCTGGTGTTGGTGGTTTAAAACTTACTTTCGGCGCTGTTACTATCACTTCTGTTGCTTGCGCACTTATTTTAGGTATTATTACAAACGTTGTTGTAAACTTAAAATGCAAATGCAATAAAGAAAAAGTTGAAGAATAAGATTTTATCTTAACTAAATAACAAAAACCGCATTTCCTTTTTGGTAATGCGGTTTTATATTTTTGTGTTTTATATTTATACTTTTATGTCCTTTTACTTGTATATTATTGACTTAATTTTTCTTAAATGATATAATTTTATAAATTATATAAATTGGAGTTTTATATGAAAAATAAAAACGATTTAGATAGGTTTATAAACATCGCTGCGGGCGGTAAAAAATTAAATAGCGAAATTAAGCGCCTTGAAGAAATTTTACCACTTGAATTAAATAGGGTAGAAATTCCTAAAGACGACTGCGTTTTATCCGCACCACCAGTTTTTAATGAAGAAAAGGCATATAAAGATTTTCTTACTGAAAAAGAAAACTTAAAAAATTATTTTAGACCTTTCTTTAAAAATTACGCTACTGAAAAAGCGCAAGTAAAAACCGTTTTATCTTTAAACGACTTTTTGTTTAGAAAAGAAGAACTTGAAGACACTAAAGATTTTTCAAGGGTTTTAAACTTTGAAGGGGATTTTGAAAAGGTAACTATTCCGCACTACGTTGGCCCTGAAGGTAGGTGGAACGCCTTTTATCTTAAAAAACTTAACTTTGATAGTATTGATATCAAAAAGGCTTACGTTTTAGACTTTGAAGCCGTTGACTATATTGCCGAAGTTTACCTTAACGGTAGGTTAGTTGGTAGACACGAAGGCTTTTTCGCACCTTTTAAAGTTGAAATAACAAACTATATTCACTCTGGCGAAAACGACCTTGTAATCGTTGTTAAAAACGAACCTACTACTTCGGGTTCTACCGTAGACGGCGTTAGAAGTTTCGGCGATAAAATTTACGCTGCTACACACCTTGGTTACGATGAACCTATGCTTGGTTGGCACCACTGTCCGTCTGGCGCGGGTATTATCGGCAAGGTAGATTTAGTAATATCTAACAAACAACGCGTTACCGATATTTTTGTAAGACCTAACATTGATAAAGGCGAAATAACCGTTTATACAACTTTATTTAACTATCTTTACGGCACTGAAGATTTAAAGGCTTACTATACCGTTGAGGGTAGAAATTTTAAAGAAAAAGTATTTGAAAAGGTTGAGGGTAAGGTTAATTATTTATCGGTAAATACTAACTATTTAACTGAAACTTTCAAGATAGATAACTTTAAACTTTGGACAACAAACGAACCTTGGCTTTATCAAATTACCGTAACTATTACCGATAAAAACGGCAATATCGTAGATGAAGAACAAACGCATTTTGGTATGCGTAAATTCTTTATGGACGAAAACTCTACACCAAAGGGCAAATTCTACTTTAACAATGAAAGAATTATGCTTCGTGGTGCAAACGAAATGGGTCACTTGCCAAGGGCGGTTATGGAAAATAACGATGAACAACTTTTAGACGATATTATCACGGCTAAAGTATGTAATCTTAACTACTATCGCGTTACTCAACGCCCTGTATTTTCTAAAATTTACGACTTTTTTGATATGACGGGTATGCTTTGTCAAACGGACTTCCCACTCTTTTCTTACCTTAAAGCAAGTGCTTTAGGCGAAGCGTTAAAGCAAGTTGACGAAATGGAAAGGCTTGTAAGAAATCACCCGTCGGTTATCATTGATACTTTCTGTAACGAGCAACTTGATAGAACGGCTTGGGGACACGAACAATTTAACCTTTCACGCTACGAAATGGAAAGATTTTTCAATGCGGGTAAAGAAGTTATTTTAATTGCTAACCCTGATAGAGTTATCAAGTACAATGAAGGCGACTATGCTCCGCTTCCTGAATCGTACGGCATAAGCGACTTCCATACTTATACTTTCTGGTATATCTCTCATGGTCTTCCATCGGGTAAGTTTAGTAAAGGCTATTTACCGCCTATTAGAAAGGACTGGATGACTGGTTGTGGCGAATATGGTGCAGACGGACTTGACACACTTGAACTTATGCGCAAGTATTGCCCTAAAGACTGGCTTCCTGAAACTGACGACGAACCTTGGGCTCCTAACAGAATAGCAAAAGCGCAATGCTACGCTATGGGCGCAAGTTTCTTCCCTGAACAAGATAATATTAAAGACTGGATTCGCGAAAGTAGAAAACATCAAGTTTTTGCTACTAAAGAGTTAACTCATATTCTCCGTAGGCGTGCCGATTACGTTGAAAGTACGGCTATACACCTTTTAATCGACTGTTGGCCTTGCGGTTGGACTAAAACTCTTATCGACGTTGATAGAATTCCAAAACCAGCGTTTTACGCGTATAAAGAAGCGTTAATTCCGCTTAGGGTTAGTTTGCGCCAAGATATGTTTACAGTTTATTCTGGTGATACGATAAAAGGCGAAGTTTACGCTCTCAACGATTATCCAACTGAAGAAAATTTAACGGTAAAACTTAATCTTTTACTTAACGGCAAAAGGGTTGACGGTTATAAAACTACAGTTAAAGCAAAAGGTGCTTCTTCTGATTATATCGGCGAAATTAACTATAAAATCCCTGAAGATTTCGTAGGTAAAATTGAAATTATTGCCGAAGCAAACGGTAAAGAAGTAACTTACGATAGTTTAACTTATATTGTTAAACCTAAGTTTAATAAAGCAACAAAAACGCCTATAATTTACGGCGAAAGTTTACAATCAATAAAGAATTTATGCGATGGCGATGTTGATAATAATATCGTGTTTACCGAAGTTAATTACTTTATTGAAAACCAACAAGAACTTGAAAATTTTGCTAAAAACGGTGGTAAACTTATAGTTGTTACAAACAGACCGCTTAACATTTTAGATGAAGACGTTAACTTTAGAATTCACACTCTTGAAGAAGAAGTTGGCGCTAATAACTGGGTTGATAGAAATAAAGATAGCGTTTACGTAAAAGAGTTTGACCAAATGGATTTCAAAAACTTCTACAACGCTAAACGTGACTATCAAGATTTAACTTGCTGGTTTAAGTTTAACTGGAACGGCGCAAAAGAAGTTTTATTCACTTATAAAGACACGGGCGAAGAAAAATACAAACTTCACAAAAAACACGAAATGGTGTTTGCCGAAAAGAAACACGGTAAGGGTAGCGTTTGCTTAACAACTCTTTCGTGTATTGACGGTTGCGTAGGCTATAACCCTGTTCTTGATAAGTTTATTGTAAACGTAATTGAAATGAAAGAAGAATTATAAACAAAGGCTAATATTATGGACACTTTTATCTTAATGTTTAAAAACGTATTTATCTTCGTGGCTCTTGCTGTGCCTGGGTTTATCTTAGCCAAAAGCAAGATGATATCTCAAGATAAAACGGTATCAATCTCAAAAATTATAACTTACGTAGGCGTTCCCTTTTTAATACTTGATAGTACTATCCGTATGGATTTTTCGGGCGATGCGTTAACCGTTTTAATTATCGCGGGCGTGCTTAGTATTATTGTAACGGCGCTTGGATTTTTTGCTACTAATCCAATCACTAAAGGGTTTAGTGACGTTAAAAAAAGGGGTGTTGCAAGGTTTGCAATGTTCTCATCTAACAACGGCTTTTTAGGTATTCCGCTTGCAAGGGCGGTGTTTGGCGTTACTTCGCCAGTTGTTGCGGTTGTTGTTATTGCTAACGTTTTAAGTAATATTTTATTCTACGCTTTCGGTACGTACTTGATTTCGGGCGATAAAAATAAAATTTCTATTAAAAATATTTTATTAAATCCGCTTTTAATCGCATTTATTTTAGGTATGGTAATCAACTTAACGGGCGTGAATAACTACGTTCCTGAAATATCTACGTATACTGGTTATTTATCGTCAATCGTAACACCGCTTTCTATGATTTTACTTGGTTTAAAAATGGGCGCTGTTGACTTTAAAGAACTTATCAAAAGCAAAAATATGTATTACGTTGCATCAATTAAACTTATTGCTTTTCCAGTAATAGTAATGGCAATTTTAATAGCGGTTAATCAATTTGTTGCTATCCCTTACGCATTATTAATGGGTTTATTTATAGCCTTTTCAATGCCAACGGCAAGCGTTACAACAACTTTTGCCGACCAGTTTGATAGCGATACTAAAGGCGCGGTTGCATATACGCTTGGTACAACGTTGATGTCAATATTAACGATATCGATACTTTATTATTTATTAACGTTAATTATCTAATAAAATTTAAGCAAGGCGAAAAGTCTTGCTTTTTTTATTGAAATTGCTATATTTTAAGCATAAAAACACAAGATTTTACTAAAAATGCCTAAAATAATTTGTAATATTTAAAAATATAATGTATAATAATCACTATGAATTGCCTTGAAAAGATGTATAAAGAAATCGAAGAAATTTTAAATAAAGAAAAACTTGAACAATCAAGGGTAGGTGTTTTTCCTAAAGAAATCAAGTATGGTTTTGATAGCGATGAAACTATTGAAGTTGAATCTGAAGTTCAAGTTGACTATGTTTCTCAAATTTCTTTAGATGGATTAAAAATCGATAAAAAGTATTTTGATGAAAATAAGGCTAAAACCTTTGTTGAGTTTATCTTTAAAAAGTACGTTTGCCTTTTCGGTGATAAAAATTTAGAAAATGAATTCTTAGTTAAAGTTAAACCCGCAATCAGCGAAAGTTCTAACCTTATTAAAACTTTAACCGATTTAGAAAACGAACTTGTTAAAATAGTTGGCGAAACTGAAGAATTAAAGGCGTTTTTATTAAGCCCTTACAATGCTTTATATCAAGATGAAAACGGTTACTACGCCGTTATCGTTAACGGTAAGTTTTCTGACGTTGTTAGGCCAACTGCCTTTAACGCTAATCAACTTAAAAAACTTGTTAAAGAATCTGTTGACGCTTACTTTGAAGACTTTTCTTCAAAATTTAATAGCGATAAAGAAAAAAATACCTTTGTTAATAAAATTAAAGCCGATTTAAATAAATCGCAAACTACCGATTGCGCGTTACTTGAAAAAGAAATGGAAACCTTAGTGTTTGGTGCGCTTCAAGGTAAGGGCGTTACTGAAACCGCTTTTGAAGAATATTTAGAAAACAAAGGCTATAGGCTTATTAAACAAGGCAACTTATATAGAAAAAAGGCATACCAAAGATATGCTGAATATAAAAAAATAGAATTCCGATACTGATTAAACAGAATATAAACGGAATACAAAGGAGTTAATTTAACTACAATGCCCGACGGGACACTACCGCTTCTGATTGCACTAATCGTACTTATTGTTTTTTCGGCTTTTTTCTCAGCAACCGAAACTGCATATACAAGCCTTAACGTAATCAAGGCAAAAAGTTTATCGCAAAAAAACTCAAAATACAAAAAAGTATTAAACCTTTACGATAAATTTGACAAACTTATTTCAACAATACTTATCGGCAATAACATTGTAAATATCACGGCAACGTCGATATCAATGTTGTTCTTTGCTAAAATTATAACGGGTGGAATCGATTATTCTATCGTTTCTACGGCTGTTATGACGGTTACCGTATTGATTTTTGGCGAAATTACGCCTAAATACATAGCAAAAGCGTATCCTGAAAAATTCGCTCTTGTTTTTTATCCGTTAATTATGCTTTTTTACTACGTTTTATATCCGCTTAACTTGTTGTTTGGTGGCTTTAAAACTGTTATCGGTTGGATGTTTAGAATTGAACACGACGATACTATCACCGATGAAGAACTTATAACGATTGTAAACGAAGCGGAAGAAGACGGTACTTTAAAAGAAGAAGAATCAAACCTTATTAAAAGTGCTATTGAGTTTGATGATTTGGAAGTTAAAGATATTTTAATTCCAAGAATAAATATGGTGGCAATACCAAACGACCTTGAAGCAAAAGATATTAAAAAGGTTTTTGAAAAAGAAAGGTATTCGCGTCTTCCAGTTTATAAAGACAATATCGATAGTATTATCGGTGTTATTCACGGTAAAGACTTTTATACTGCGTACAACAAAAAAGACTTTAATATCAAAGATATTATGCAAGACGTTACTTTCGTTGTAGAGCATACTAAAATTTCCGTACTTTTAAAGAAACTTCAAAAGAACAAAATGCATATGGCTATCGTTCTTGACGAATACGGCGGAACTTTAGGTTTGGTTACCGTTGAAGATATTATCGAAGAATTAGTTGGCGAAATCTACGACGAACACGACGAAGAGTTTGAGCCTTTCAAAGAAAATGCCGACGGTTCAATAACTGTTAATTGCTTAACTGAACTTGACGTGTTTTTTGAAAGATTTGAAATCGAAGTTGACGATGATGAAGAGATTGACGCTAACACCGTAGGTGGCTTTGTTAGTGAAAAACTTGGCGAACTTCCAACAACAGGTAAAAAGTTCAGTTATAAAAATTTAGATATTACCGTTTCTAAAACTACCAAGAAAAAAGTATTAGAAATCAAGGTAGTAGTAAACGAAAAAACTGAAGACGAAGATGAAGAATAAAATTATTGCGGTTAATTTAAATTAACCGCGATTTTTTTTGTATTTCTTGTAGTATTAGTTTGACTTTAAAATTTTAAAGGAATATAATAGTTTTTGTGTTTAAAAAAACTAATATTACACAAGAGGTTTTACTTATGAAAAACTTATCAAACAAATGGACAAGGGCAGCAATCCCTGCGCTTTTACTTCACGCAAGTATCGGTACTGTTTACTGCTGGTCAACCTTTAAATCACAAATTGCTTTATACATCGGTAGTTCTACTGCAAGTGTAGAATGGGCGTTTTCGCTTGCTATATTCTTCCTTGGTATGTCTGCAGCCTTTTTAGGTAACGTTGTAGAAAAAAATATCCATAAATCTTCGCTTATCGCGTCTATCTGCTTTGCACTTGGCTTAGCAGGTACTGCGCTTTTCATTAAACTTAAATGCTTAGTTGGTATTTTACTTTGCTACGGCTGTTTAATGGGCGTTGGTTTAGGTCTTGGCTATTTATCACCAGTAAAAACGTTAATGCTTTGGTTTAAAGATAACAAAGGCTTAGCAACAGGTTTAGCCGTTGCGGGCTTTGGTGCTGCTAAAGCCATTGCTACACCTATTATGGAAGCAATGATGAGTAGCGGTATGGAACTTTACACAATGTTCTTTATCTTAGCGGGCGTTTACTTTGCAATGATGTTTATCGGTCACTTACTTTTGAAAAAACCTGAAGGTTGGCACGAAGAACCTGCTAAAAAAGAAGCGCACCCAGTTAAAGCATTTTTATCTAAATTTGCAGTATTTAAAGATAAAACTTTCATTGCGGTGTGGCTTGTATTCTATATCAATATAACTTGCGGTTTAGCACTTATTGCTAACGAAAAAACATTAATTAAAATGATAGGTTTAGCACCTGCGGTTATCGGTACTGTTTGTGCTGTGTTCAATGCGGGCGGTAGGCTTGGTTATTCAGCGTTATCCGACGGTATGAAGGATAGAAATACAATGTATAAAATTATCCTTTTTACTGAAATTATCGTAAGCGTTCTTGCTATCGTTGTTGGTTTAACTATCGGCTTTAATACTAACCTTATTTCAGTTATCGTAGTTTTATTATTACTCTTTACCGTTAACGCTGGTTACGGCGGTGGTTTTAGTAACCTTCCAACACTTTTATCAGACCACTTCGGTATGAAGAGTATTTCTACAATCCACGGCGTTGCGCTTTCGGCTTGGGCATTTGCAGGTTTAACTGGTAACCAAATGGCAGGCTTAATTATGGACGCTACAAACAACTTCAATAACGTATTATACGTAACACTTGCACTTTACGTTGTTGCTATTTTAGTTAACCTTATTATGATTAAACCTGCTAAATACGCGGGTGAAACACCAAAGGACGTTGACGTTCATTAATTATTATGATAAACGTAAAAGATTTTTTATCTTCATCTGAAAAATTTGATACGCTTGCTTTTCAAAAGGCTATTGATTTAGGCTCAAGTAGGGGTGGCGAAACGGTTTTCGTACCGTTTGGCTCTTATACGCTTACTACCGTTATTTTAAAAGACAACACTAATTTAGTGTTTGAAGACGGTGTTAAAATTGAATCTGCACCAAGCATTGACGATTTTAACCAAGACGAACCACTTGACGAAGTTAGATATCAAGACTTATCGCACAGTTCCTACACCAAGGCTATGTTTTACGCTAACGACGTTAAAAACGTAAGCATTAGGGGGCTTGCAACTATTGACATGCACTCTACTTGGGATGACGACAATAAACGCGCTAAAGACGGTTATTACCGTGGCGTTAAGGTCTTTTCACTTCGCAAAGTAAACGGTTTAAGAATTTACGATATTAAAATCTTAAACGCTACCGATATCGGTGTTTTAATGGGCGCTTGTCAAGACGTTATTATAAGTAAGGTATACATCCACTCTCATATCGACGGAATTAGCCCAGACGGTTGCCAAGACGTTGTTATTTCAGACTGTATAATAAAAACTGGCGATGACGCGCTTGTTTTAAAAACGTCTTACTTTGATAGGCAAAAGCACAACTCAGAAAGAATTACTATTACTAACTGTATTTTAAGCAGTTTAGCAAACGCCATAAAGTTTGGTACTGAATCGTATGGGGACTTTAAATATATAAACGTTTCTAACTGTGTAGTGGTAAACACTTGGCACTCTGGCATAGCAATCGAAAGTGTAGACGGCGCTAATATCCAAGGTTTAAACATCTCAAATATAACAATGCAAAACGTTGCAAATCCGTTATTTATTTACCTTGGCGAAAGGTTGCGCGGTCCTAAAGGTGCAACAATCGGCAGTATTAAAGACGTAAATATTACTAACCTTTACGCAGACGTTCACGATAAAAAATATAAAATTATCAACAGTTGGGCACCTGCAAGCAACGAACCATTTGACCTTAATTACTTTACTAACCCATCGCACACAAGCGTTATTATGAGCTCAAATAAAGATTATCCGCTTAAAAATATAACGTTGTCTAACGTTAATATTAAAGTGCTTGGTGGTATTAAAAAGTATCCAGAAGAAAAATTCCCGCTTCCAAATCAATATCCAGAATGTACTAACTTTAAAGTAAATGCTTACGGCTTATACGCTGAAAACGTAGATGGTTTAAAACTTGATAACGTAAATTTTGAAGCGTTATCTGTTGATGAAAGGGAAGAAATAATCATAAAATAAAAGGTGAGAAATTTTCTCACCTTATTTTTTTATTTCATTTACAAACTCTTTAATTTTTTCAGTAGCCAAAATCAAATTTTTCATTGAATACGCATATGAGCATCTAATATGGTATTTACCCGAACTACCAAAAGCATCGCCCGGTACAACGGCTACGCGCTTTTCTTTTAAAAGCCTTTCGGCAAACTCTTGGCAGTCAAGCCCAGTGCTTTTAATTGAAGGGAACACGTAAAACGCGCCTTTTGGTTCAAAGGTGTATAGCCCCATTTCGTTAAAGGCTTTAACCATAAATTTTCTACGCCTATCGTATTCTTCGCGCATTTCGTTAACCATTGCAAAATCTGTTTCAGTGCAAGTTTTTAAACCTTCTAACGAAGCGTATTGCGAAAATGTTGGCGCGCACATTATAACGTATTGATGTATTTTAAGCATAGCGTCAAGTAACGGCTTTTTGCACATTAAATAGCCAATTCGCCAGCCCGTCATTGCAAATGCTTTAGAAAAACCGCTAATGAGTACCGTTCTATCAAGCATTTCGGGGAAAGACGCTATCGAAACGTGGTCTTGCCCGTAGGTTAATTCGGCGTAAATTTCATCGGCTAAAACTAAAATATCATTTTCAATAATTACAGGGATAATTTTTTCAAGGTATTCCTTTTCCATAATCGCACCAGTTGGATTGTTAGGGTAAGGGAATATTAAAACTTTTGTTTTAGGTGTGATAACCGACTGTAAAACTTCGGGGGTAATTTTAAACCCGTTGTCGTCGTTTAAAGGAATTTTAACGGCAACACCACCGCAAAGTTCAACGCAAGGTGAGTAGGAAACGTAGCACGGTTCGGGAATTAAAACTTCGTCACCATCGTCTAAAACGGCGCGTAGGGCAATATCTATTGCTTCGCTTGCGCCAACGGTAACGATAACTTCTTCCTTATCGTAATTAACGTTATAGCGTGTTTTTTGATAGTTAGCAATTTCTTCACGAAGTTCTACTAAGCCTTTGTTTGAAGTGTATTGAGTTTTACCCGATTTTATCGTGCGAATACCTGCTTCGCTTATTTCCCAAGGCGTGTGAAAGTCAGGCTCGCCAACGCCAAGTGATATTATATCTTTAGAGCCAGCGCATAGGTCGAAAAACTTTCTTATGCCACTTGGTTTAATATTTTCGGCTTTTTTGCTTATAAAACTTCTCATATTAATTCTCTTTCTTCACTAATGCCTTTAGTTGTTTGTCCTTCAATTTTGTATTTCTTTAAAATGAAGTTAGTAGAAACTTCAATAACTCCGTCAACTGCCGATAACGTTTCAGAAACAAAACGCGCAACACCGCTAAGGTCTTTAGCGGTAATCATAACGGCTAAGTCAAAAGCACCGCTTATAAGGTATAAACCCTTAACGGCTTCGTATTTAGTAAGTTGTTCGGCAAACGCGTCAAAACCTTTTAATTTTTGCGGTTTAACTTTAACGTTAATAAGCGCTTCTACTTGACCGTCGTTAAACTTATCGTGATTGATAATAGTTGTGTATTTTACGATGGTACCGTTTTCTTCAAGTTCCTTAACGGCATTTTCAATTTCTTCAACGGTAACGCCTATCATATCCGAAAGTTGCTTGTTTGTGTATCTACTGTTTTCTGTTAAATATTTAATAAGAGTTTGTTTAATTTCCATAATATTTCTCCTTTATATATTACGTAGTATTTTAATATAATAAGTGCTATTTGTCAACAAATAGTCCTAAAAATTCTAAATTTAGTCCAAAAAAATCTCCACTATTAAAGTGGAGATAATTTTTATTTTGTAATTTGATTTAAAAGAAGATTAAATTTGTTTGTTTTAACTAACGGGAATAAGAACGCTAAGTTAATTATATAGTCTGGTAAAAGGTAAGTTAGTTGGTATAAGAACGAATAGATAAACGCGTTATCTTTAGGAAGATTAGCCCAAATACCGCCGTTATCAAAATAGATAATACCCGATAAAAAGTGGAAGGTAAATCTTACAATGTATACAAAACTCAACCCGATTATAGGTGTGTACTTTTTATCTTTGAAAATGATTTTTGCAAGTGCCATCATCGATATTGATGAAAACGCAAGCAAGAAATCTAAAAAGAAAGTAGCATAGTTAAATACGTAAGGATTTTGTATGAATTGTAAAAATCCATATATAAGCCCGGTAAGAAGGGCAGGTGCAAAGCCAAACGCGTATGCAAAAATACAAATAGGTAACATACTTGCAAGGGTTATGCTACCGCCGTAGGTAACGGGCGATACTTTCAAGAAGGATAAAACGTACGAAAGTGCTATCGTAAGCCCGCTATACGCTAATGTTTTGGTTGATAGTTCTTTTTTAAAAACTACAAGCAAAACAAGTACGCCAACTAAGGCAATTAGGGTAATTATTGATACCCAAAGGAACTGTGACGATGCGTTATCGTCAATAACTGTAAAAATAGATAATAAATTGTTAAGCATAAAAACTCCATAAAAATAACGCCTAAATTTAGGCGCACGAAAAAGACACACTCCCCGTCAAGCATTACCTTGTTAGGTTCAATGGGTATAATCTCAGCCGTACAGCACCCCTCGTTATTTTTTATACTTACAAATTAAGTATATAAAAAACTTTTTTATTTGTCAATAATATATTGAAAAATTTTACTTTATATGATAAAATATGTTTACTTTATAGGAGAGTACTATGAATTACGATTTTTTTGCTTACTTAAATAGAATGAAACACATTAAACGCTGGGCGCTTATGCACTCTATCGTAGAAGAAAACGTTATGGAACACACTGAACAAGTATCGGTAGTTGCGCACGCCTTAGCATCTATAAAAAACAATATTTTTGGTGGCAACGTTGACGTGTTAAAGGTTGTTTTATACGCTCAATACCATGAAACAAGCGAAGTTATAACAGGCGATTTACCAACGCCTATCAAGTACTTTAATAAAGAAATAAACCACGCGTATAAAGATATAGAAAAAGGCGCTTGTTTAAAACTTTTATCAACGCTTCCTGATGAGTTAAAAGCCGACTATGAAAAATACGTTTTACCCGATGAAGAAAGCGAAGAGTATAAAATTATGAAATGCGCGGATAAAATTTCAGCGTATATAAAGTGTGTAGAAGAAGTAAAGTCAGGCAATAGCGAATTTATAAAGGCTAAAGAAACCATTTATCAAGACATTTTAAAAAATCAAAGGGAAGAAGTTAAATACTTTGTTGAAAACATTTTACCAAGATATGAATTAACTTTAGATGAACTTGAATAATAATAAAACACTGCGAAATTTCGCAGTGTTTTTTAGTTTATTTTTTAAATTTACCTAAATCTGAAACAGTCTTTTCAAAAATGATATTTTTTGCGAATTTTTCGGCGATTTTAACGTCGTTATCAGTTTTTGCCGTCCAACAAATAGCATTGTATTTTTTAAGTTTTTTGCCGTATACAGGAAGGTCTTGAATTCGCATATTTATAAAGTCAAAATTTACAAAATATTTAAACCATAACCTATGCATAGCAAAGTTTACGAACTTGCCCGCAAGTTTACTTGGCTCTCTTGTAACAAGTACGCCTGTTATAAATTCGGGTGCAAGTTTTATAACTTTTCTAACCATAAGCGGGTTAAAACTTTGTACAACGAATTCGCCTTTATAGTCCTTTAAAAGTTCAACAACTTTTTCTTCAAGCCCTGCTTGTTTTTGTGTTTTAAGTTCTATGCAAAGTGGCACTCTGCCATCTATAAAATCTAAAACTTCTTTAAAGGTAGAAATCACGTGCTTAGTGCCGTTAGGGCGAAGTGTTTTAATTTCTTCGTACGTAATTTCGCGTATATCTTTATCAACACCGCAAACGCGCTTTAAATTATCGTCGTGATAGCAAACTAAAACGCCGTCACTACTCATTTGAACGTCAAGTTCAATAGCGTAGCCGTTTTGAATAGAAAGTTCGTAAGCGATAAGGGTGTTTTCGGGATTTTCGTTATCGTAAAGCCCGCGGTGAGTTATAGGGGTATTAAAAAGCCAATAATTATCTGTAATTCTTTTTTTCATAACTTTTATATTATAACACAGCAAAAAAAATAACGCAACTACTTGAAATTTTTTTTATTTTATTATATACTATACAATAGTTTAGTATACATTAAGGAAATTTATGGCAAAACAAGTTAAAGAAAATTTAAGAAATTTTTGTATTATAGCACATATCGACCACGGCAAATCAACTTTAGCCGATAGAATTATCGAACATACTGGTCAAGTAGCGGAAAGGGATATGGAAGAACAACTTTTAGACTCTATGGATTTAGAGCGTGAAAGGGGTATTACCATTAAACTTACGCCTATTCGTATGTCGTATAAATCAAAAGACGGCAAAGATTATATTTTCAATCTTATCGATACCCCAGGCCACGTTGACTTTACCTACGAAGTTTCACGTAGTTTAAAGGCGTGTGAAGGTGCGGTACTTATTGTTGACGCGTCGCAAGGTATCCAAGCGCAAACGCTTGCAAACGTTTATTTAGCGCTTGATAACAACCTTGAAATTATGCCCGTTATCAATAAAATTGACCTTCCGTCTGCCGACCCTGAAAGCGCTGGTAAAGAAATTGAAGACGTTATCGGTTTAGATGGTTCATCCGCTCCAAGAATTTCTGCCAAAATGGGCTTAAATATCGAAGAAGTTTTAGAAAAAATTATTACTGATATCCCTGCGCCTGAAGGCGATGACGAAGCACCTTTAAAAGCACTTATTTTTGATAGTTATTACGATAACTTTAAAGGTGTTATTTTGTTTGTAAGAATTGTTGACGGCTCAATAAAGGCGGGTATGAAAATTAAAACGTTTATGTCTGACAAAACGTTTGACGTTGTTGAAGTTGGTACTTTTAATCCGCAACTTTTACCTAAAGCGTCGCTTGACTCTGGCGAAGTAGGTTATATTGCCGCATCAATCAAGTCTATTTCTGATATTGAAGTAGGCGATACTGTGTTTGACGTTAACAATCCAACAAGCGAACCGCTTCCTGGCTATAAAAAGGCGCAACCCGTTGTGTTTAGCGGTGTTTATCCGCTTGACGGCTCTAAGTTTAACGACCTTAAAGAAGCACTTTTAAAACTTAAACTAAACGACGCGGCGCTTACTTTCGAGCCAGACAATTCAACTGCTTTAGGTTTTGGTTTTAGGTGTGGTTTCCTTGGTTTATTGCATATGGAAATTATCCAAGAAAGGTTAGAGCGTGAGTTTGGTTTAGATATTATTACAACCGCTCCATCGGTATCGTATATCGTTCACAAAACTGACGGTGCAGTGTTTACTGTAGAAAATCCTACTAAATTACCACCACCTGTTGAAATTGATTATATGGAAGAACCCGTTATCAAGGCTAATATTTACACTCCACCTGAATACGTAGGTGCGATTATGGATTTATGTCAAGAAAAGCGTTGTACCTTTGAAGATATGGTGTATATCGACCCTAAGCGTGTAAAAATGAACTATCTTTTACCGCTTAACGAAGTAGTGTTCGATTTCTTTGACGGGCTTAAATCAAGAACGCGCGGTTACGCTTCTTTCGATTATGAAATTAGCGATTACAAAAAATCTGACCTTGTAAAACTTGATATTATGTTAAACGGCGAAGTGTGTGATGCTTTATCCGTTATCGTTCACAAAGAAAAAGCCTACTCTCGCGGTAGGGCAATGGCGGAAAAACTTAAAGACGTTATTCCACGCCAAATGTTTGAAATTCCTATTCAAGCGGCGGTTGGCGGAAAGGTTATCGCGCGTGAAACTGTTAAAGCGCTTAGAAAAGACGTTTTAGCAAAATGTTACGGCGGTGACATTACAAGAAAGAAAAAACTTTTAGAAAAACAAAAAGAAGGTAAAAAGAAAATGCGTAAACTTGGTTCGGTTGAAATTCCGTCCGAAGCGTTTACGTCAATTTTAAAACTTGATAGCGATAATTAACGGAGAATTTTATGGCGGGAATTTATATTCATATTCCATTTTGTAAAAGCAAGTGTACGTATTGCGACTTTGCATCTTTCCCTAAGGAAATAGGTAAGGCGGAAATGTACTTTGCTATGCTTTATAAAGAGTTAAAGCACAAAGCATATTTGCTTAAAGATAAAAAGGTAAACACGATTTACTTTGGCGGTGGTACGCCAAGTTACGTAGAGCCTAAATATATCTACGGTGCGCTCAATCAAATTTATTCGCTTTATAAAGTTGACAAAAACGCCGAAATCACCTTAGAAGTAAACCCTGGTACGATTGATGAAAATAAACTCAAGGTTTATAAAAACGCGGGTATAAACAGATTTAGTTTAGGTCTTCAAACGGCTAACGATAATTCGCTTAGAAGACTTAACCGCATACATAACACCGAAGATTATTTAAACGCCGTTAAACTTTTAGACGGTTTTAATATCTCAACCGATATTATGATAGGGCTTCCTGAAGAAACGCTTGACGACGTTAAAAAAACGATAGATTTAGCAATCTCTTCTAAATCGGTTAAACATATTTCTCTTTACGCGTTAAAGGCGGAAGAAGGTACGCCTATGTTTACAAGATATTTAAACGGCGAACTTCCTTCTGACGACGAAGTTGCCGATATTTATGAAGAGTGCGTTAAAATCTTAAAAGAAAAAGGCTTTAACCGTTACGAAGTATCTAACTTTTGTAAAGGTAGTTACTATTCTAAACACAACCTTAACTACTGGAAACGCGGTGAGTATTTAGGCGTAGGCGTTGGCGCGTCGTCGTTTATAAATAATAGGCGTTTTACTAATACTGAAAGTATTGACGAATATATTAAGGCTATATTTAACGGTGTTGTTGCCGAAGTTTATTCTGAAGAGATTGAACTTGAAGAACAAAAAGCCGAATACGCTATGCTTCTACTTAGAACGGAAGTCGGCGTTAGTTATGAAGATTATTTTAAAGAATTTAATAGTAAATTTGAGATTGATTTTAGCGATGCTATTAAAAAGAATAGAAAATATTTAATCGATACTGATTATGGTATAAAAATCAAACCTGAATATTTATACGTTCAAAACAGTATCTTAGTTGATTTTATCGATAGATAAAGGAGTTTTAAATGAAACCTTTTGTGCATTTACACTTGCATACAGAATATTCTTTGCTTGACGGTATGGCAAAAATTTCAAGCGCGGTTAAAAAAGCCAAAGCACTTGATATGCCTGCTATCGCAATGACCGACCACGGAAATATGTACGGTGCCGTGGCGTTTTATAATACTTGCCAAAAAGTAGGTATTAAGCCTATTTTAGGTACGGAATTTTACGTTTGCGATGATTTAACACAAAAAGGTAAACTTAAAACTGACGACGGTGAAGGCTATAAGGATAGAAGACACCTTGTTTTACTTGCCAAAGATGAAACGGGCTATAAAAACTTATCACTTTTAAACGCGATTGCGTTTAGAGATGGTTTTTATTATAAACCAAGAATTGATTTACCTACGCTTGAAAAACACAGCGAAGGTTTAGTTTGCCTTTCGGCGTGTTTAGGCGGTGATATTCCACAAGCAATACTTCGCCACGATTACGAAAAGGCTGAAGAATTAGTAAGGTGGTTTAAAAACTTATTTAAAGACGACTTTTATTTAGAACTTCAAAACCACGGTTTAGAAGACCAAGCGTACGTTAATAGTTATCTTCGCGCTTATGCAAAAAAATACGAAATAAAAACGGTAGTTACTAACGACGTTCACTATATAAATAAAGACGATGCCGAAACTCAAGACGTTTTAATGTGTGTTCAAACGGGTAGAAACGTTGATGACCCTGACCGTATGAAAATGCCTAACGATGAGTTTTACTTAAAATCTTACGATGAACTTGCAAGCGTTTTCCCTAACGATTTAGACGCGCTTGATACAACCCTTGAAATTGCCGATAAATGTAATTTTGACTTTGTTTTCGGTAAGTATAAATTCCCGCATTACGTTCCAGAAAACGGCAAAACACCTATGGAATTCATTAGGGATTTAATTGACGAAGGCGTTAAAATTAAATACGGCGAAGAAACTAAAGAAATCCGCGATAGAATAGAAATGGAACTTGGCGTTATCGAAAAGCAAGGCTTTATCGAATATTATCTTATCGTTTGGGATTACATCAACGCCGCAAGGAAAATGGGTATATCTGTTGGCCCAGGCCGTGGTAGTGGTGCGGGTTCTATCGTTGCATACCTTATCAATATTACCGATATCGACCCGCTTAAGTACGGCTTGTACTTTGAAAGGTTCTTAAATAGCGAACGTGTTTCAGCACCCGACTTTGATATTGACTTTGAAGATTCGCGTAGGCAAGAAGTTATTGAATACGTTCGTAGAAAATACGGCCACGATACGGTTGCTAAGATTATCACGTTTGGTACTATGGCCGCTAAAAACGCCATAAAGGACGTTGGTAGGGCACTTAACGTACCTTATGCCGAAATGGATAAAATTACTAAGGCAATTCCTAATAAAATTATCAAAAACGGCAGACAATTAGACATTACAAGACCTAATATTTTACAAAAAGTATTCGGTTTTTACGAACTTAGTGAAAAGGAAATTAAAGACGGAATAACGGGCTATTCCGTACCTGAACTTGTTGAAATGTATAGTGAAAGCCCGCAAATTAAAAAAGTAGTTGATATCGCTATGAAACTTGAAGATGCACCAAGGCAATCAAGTACACACGCTTGCGGTGTAATTATCGGTGCGGATATCCTTGATAAGCATATGCCACTTTCAAGAAACGGCGATGATATCACTTCTCAATACACGGGTGTAGAACTTGAGTCACTTGGTTTTTTAAAGATGGACTTTTTGGGTCTTCGAAACTTAAGTGATATCAAGATGTGTATAGAATACGTTAAAGAAAACCACGGTGTTGATATCGTGTTTGATAGAAACGGTTACGATGACCCTAAGGTTTACGACCTTATTTCGTCTGGTAATACAACCGCTATCTTCCAAATAGAATCAAGTGGCTTTAAAGACTTCTTATCAAGGCTTAAACCTACTTGTCTTGAAGATATCGTAGCGGCGGTGTCACTTTACCGTCCTGGTCCTATGGACTCTATCGGCAAGTTCATCGAAAATAAACACAACCCCGATAAAATTGTGTTTGCACACCCACTTTTAGAGCCTATATTAAAGCAAACCTACGGTTGTATCGTTTATCAAGAACAAGTTATGAGAATCGTTCAAGACTTAGCGGGTTACACTTTAGGTCAAGCCGATATGGTAAGGCGTATGATGGGTAAAAAGAAAGTTGAAGCCATGATAAAGGAAGAAAAAACCTTTATTCACGGTAAAGGCGAAACGGTTGACGACCACGGCAAGGTAAGTAAAGCCATCGACGGTTGTATTAAAAGGGGTGTTCCTGAAGACGTTGCTAAACAAGTATGGAACGAAATGAAAGACTTTGCTAAATACGCTTTCAATAAATCTCACGCTGCAGCGTACTCACTTGTTACTTATCAAACTGCATACTTAAAAACTTATTATAAACCTGAGTTTTTAACTGCGGTACTTAACAACCGTATTACTAACATTAAAGAAATAACAAACTACGTTTCTTACGCTAAGGAAGAAAAAATCCCTGTTCTTCCACCAGATATTAACGAAAGTAAAACAGAATTCTCTGTAAAAGACGATAAAATTCGTTTCGGCTTGGCGGCGGTTAAGGGCGTAGGTATTGCAGTTATTGATGAAATTATTAAAGAAAGGGAAGCAAACGGCAAGTTTAAATCATTTGAAGATTTTGCTTTAAGGTGCATTAAATACGTTAACAAGCGTTTAGTAGAAAACCTTATATACGCCGGCGCTTTCGACTGTTTTGGTGTTTATAGAAGTAGGCTTATAGGTGCATACGAAGAAATCTTAGACCAAGCACAAGCAATTATAAAAAGCGAAGAAAGTATTCAAATTGACATTTTTAGTTCTATATTGCAAATACCTAAAACTATAAATGCAACGTATCCAAACGTTAACGAATACGAATTAAAAACTAAACTTTCATACGAAAAGAACGTTATAGGTGTTTACGTTTCGGGTCACCCGCTTTCTAACTATGAAGAACAACTTAGAAAGTATATGTTCTCAACGGCTAAACTTATGAGTAAAACCGAGGACGAAAACGGCGACGTTATTTATACCGACGTTAGCGACGGTATGACTTGTTCATTCGGCGGTATCATTACCGAAATGCGAAAGATTAATACGCGTACTGGTCAAGTAATGTGCGTAGTTACCCTTGAAGACCTTTACGGTACTATTGAAGGGGTGTTATATCCTAAGGTTTACCAAAAGTTTGCAAACGTTGTTGAAGTTGATAACGTTGTTTCTATCAATGGTAAATTACAAATTCGCGACGGCCACGAACCAAGTTTAATGATAGAAAATATTGCTCCGCTTGTTTCTTCAGAAAAAGAAGAAAAGAAAACGGAAGAAAAAAGGCAATACCTTGTTATTAACGCCGACAGTCTTGACGGGCTTGATGATTTAGTTGAAATATTATCTGGCTATCCAGGTGAAATTACCGTTTACGTTAAGAAAAACGGCAAAACTTATAAGTTAACCGAGCAAATTCGCAATTGTAGGGGGCTTATTAGTGAACTTGAAAGTATTTTAGCCGAAGAAGATATAATATTTATTGAAAAATAGTAGGATATTTTTTAAAAGTGTGCTACAATATATTAGGACTTTTAAATTTTATTTAAAAAAGGATAAAAACTATGAAGAAAATTGCTATTTTAACAAGTGGTGGCGATGCCCCAGGTATGAACGCTGCCGTAAGGGCGTGCGTTAGATATGCTATTTCTAAAGACAACGTTGTTTACGGTGTTGAACGCGGTTGGGCAGGCTTACTTGAAAATAAAATTACAATGCTTAATACACGTTCCGTATCTGACATTGTTCATAGGGGCGGAACTATTTTAAAAACTGCAAGATGCCCTGAATTTAAAGAAGTTGAATATCAACACAAAGCGGCTGATATATTATCGGCTTACGGTATCGATAGCCTTATCGTTATCGGTGGTGATGGTTCTTTTAGGGGCGCAAAAGATATTTCGGATAACTGTGGTATAAACGTTTGCGGTATTCCTGGTACTATTGATAACGACTTAGCCTACACCGATTACACTATCGGTTTTGATACTGCCGTTAATACAGTATTATCTGCTATCAACAATCTTCGTGATACAATGGGTTCGCACGACCGTGTGTTTATGCTTGAAGTTATGGGTAGAAAATGCGGTGACATCGCGCTTCACGCTGCTTTAGCAGGTGGTGCGGAATTCTGCATAACACCAGAACACCCTGTTGATATTGAACAAATGTCAAAAACGTTACTTAAAAGCCGTATGCGCGGTAAAACTTCAAATATGATTATCTTTGCCGAAGGTGCGGGTGATAGGGATGAAATTTGCCGTCAAATCCACGAAAGAACAGGCTTATCGGTAAAAACTACTACACTTGGCCACGTTCAACGTGGTGGCGCGCCAAGTATGGCGGATAGGGTTCTTGCTGCAAGAATGGCGGTAAAAGCCGTTGACCTTATTTTAGAAGGTAAAACTAACAAGGTAGTTGGTATTAACAACAATGAAATTAAGGACTTCGATATTAGCGAAGCTCTTTCAATGCCAAGAAAGTTCAATAGCGAACTTTACAGCGTTATGAATATTTTAGCAAGATAAAAATTTTAAGGAGATTACATTTATGAAAAATTTAGTTGGTGCATGTATGTTTGCTCAATCGGGCGGTCCTACTTCAGTTATCAATGCAAGTGCTGCAGGTGTATTTATTGAAGCATTAAAGCAAGATAAAATTACTGCCGTTTACGGTGCTGCTCACGGTATTAGGGGTGTTTTAGACGAAGATTTCTATGACATTTCTAAAGAAGATATGGAAGAACTTTTATTACTTAAAAACACTCCATCTTCTGCTTTAGGTTCAGTTAGATACAAACTTAAAGATGCTAAAAAGGATGATACAGATTACAAAAGAATCGTTGAAGTATTCAAAAAATACAATATCCGTTACTTCTTCTACAACGGTGGTAACGATAGTATGGATACTTGTAACAAAATTTCTAAATACATTAAAAAATCTGGTTGGGACTGTAACGTAATCGGTGTTCCTAAAACTATCGATAACGACCTTTTCGGTACTGACCACTGCCCAGGTTACGCTTCTGCTGCAAAATACATTGCAACTACTATTATGGAAGTTAACCTTGACGCTAAAGTTTACGATACACCAATGGTATGTATCATCGAAGCAATGGGTAGACACGCTGGTTGGCTTACTGCTGCCGCTGCCTTAGCAGGTCACAAAGGCTTAGGTGCTGACCTTATCTACTTACCAGAAGTAGTATTCGATATTGATAAATTCGTTGCAGACGTTAAAGCAGTTTGCGCAAGAAATAACAATAAGTGTATTGCTGTTGTATCTGAAGGTATTCACGATAAAGATGGTAAACTTATTTGCGAAGTATTAGGCGAAACTGGTGCAAGGGATAGTTTTGGTCACGCTCAACTTGGTGGCGTAGGCGCTCAACTTGCTAACATTATCAAACAAGAAACTGGCTTCAAAACAAGGGGTATCGAACTTAGTTTAATGCAAAGATGTGGTGCGCACCTTGCTTCTAAAGTTGACGTTGAAGAAACTTTCCGCGCTGGTCGTGAAGCAGTTAAAGCCGCTTGCCGTGGTACTACTGATAAAATGGTTGTTTTCAAACGTGACGTTGATAAAAACGGTAACTACAAATGCAAATATAGTTTAGTTAACCTTAAACTTGCTGCAAACACTGAAAAAACTGTTCCACTTGAATGGATTATTAACGACGGTACTTACGTTTCTGACGAATACGTTAAATACGCATTACCACTTATTCAAGGCGATTCTAAAGCACCGCTTGTTGACGGTCTTCCAAGATTTGCTAAACTTAAAAAAGTTCAAGCAGGTAGAAAGTAAGTCTAATTAAATTTAAAAAGGATTGAAAAGTTTCAATCCTTTTTTTATTTTAGTATTGATTTGGTAATAACGCTATGCTATAATATACGCAGTAAATAATAGGTGGTAAAAGTATGATTAAAGTAAAATTAGGCTGTGTTGGTTTAAGGCGTGGTGCACACCTTTTAAAATATTTATTATCAACTAAATACGACGGTTTTGATATTGTTGCTCTTTGTGACGTAAAAGAAGAATTACTTGAAAACGCTGTTAAAGAGTTAAAGGCAATTAAAGACTTTCCTAACTTAAAAACTTATACCGATTATAACGAAATGCTTAAAAGCGACGCAGAAGCAATTATAATTGCAACACCTGCAACCGTTCATATCGAATACGTTAAAAAGGCAATGGATGCTGGTAAACACGTTTTAAGTGAAATTCCTGCCGTATCAAGTTTAGAAGAAGCAATAGAACTTAAAAAAATTGTTTCTTCGCACCCAAATTTAAAGTATATGAGTGCGGAAAACTGTTGCTTTTTAGAAACTATTACTAAATGGAAAAAACTTTACGAAGACGGTGTTATTGGTGACGTTTTCTATGCTGAAGCCGATTATTTACACGATATTAGGGGTTTAATGCAAGACGATAAGGGTAATCTTACTTGGCGCGCGCATTACGATTCTATAAATTACACCACGCACGACCTTGGCGTTTTATTATACCTTTTAAATGATGAAGTAGAGAGCGTATCTGCTTTTACACCAGCCGTTAAGGTTACACCTAACGAATATACTGGCGCATCTAACCAAATAGGTATATTTAAAACTAAAAAGGGTGCTATTATAAAAATGGTTGCTGGCTTTGCAATAAACCGTGAAAACACGCACAATTATTCGCTTTACGGCACAAAAGGTACGCTTGAATTAGATAGAAATGAAAAATGGCTTGATGCCGATACCTATTTAACACTTTGTGGCGATGTTAAAAAAGGCGTTCATAACAAGCAAGTTATACAAGGAGTAAAAGAAAGTGCTTACGGCGCTCACGGTCAAGCAGACGGCAAAATGATGATTGCATTTATTGAGTGTATAAAAAACGATACTCCGTCGCCAATCGGCGTTGATTTGGCTATCAATATGGCGCTTCCGGGTATTTACGCGTCAATCTCAGCAAAGCAAGGTGGTATACCTATAACAATTCCTAAATATTAAAAATTAACCCCACTTCGTTAAGAAGCGGGGTTTTATTTATGCTGTTTTTGTTGTTAAATCGCTAAGGTTTTTAAGTTCGTAGAATTTGCCTTTAAGTGCCATAAGTTCATCGTAAGTGCCAACTTCTGCAATTTCGCCGTTATCCATAACTACAATTCTATCGGCGTTTCTTATAGTTGAAAGTCTATGTGCTACGATAAACGTAGTTTTATTTTTAATAACTTCTTCTACCGCTTGTTGAACGTAGTATTCGCTAACGTTATCAAGGGCAGAAGTGGCTTCGTCTAAAATAAGTACGCTTGGCTTTCTTATAAGCGCCCTTGCAATAGTTATACGTTGTTTTTGTCCGCCAGATAATCTATTTCCGTGTTCGCCTATATTAAAGTTAAGCCCTTCGGGAATATCTTTTAAAAATTCTTCAATGTTGGCTTGTTTAACAACGCGTTGTAAATCTTCTTCGGTGTAATGCGGTAAGCCGTAGGTTATGTTTTCACGGATTGTACCCTCAAATAAAACGCTTGCTTGCGGAACAACCGAAATACTGTGCCTATAATCAGAAACGTTAATATCCGTTATAGACTGGCTATCGATAAGCATTGAGCCTTCAGTAGGCTTTAAAAAGCCTATAATCATATTGATAATAGTGCTTTTTCCCGAACCCGAACTGCCAACAAATGCAATACATTCGCCCTTTTTAACTGTAAGGTTAAAATCTTTAATTGTATAGTTTTCAGCGTTAGGGTAGCGATAGTAAACGTTTGCAAAGTGATAGTTGCCGTCTACTTTTTTGAAACCGCGCTTGCCGTGGTTATCTTCAATATCGTCGTTATTCATAATTTCGCAAATAGAACGCATTGCTTCTTTTCCTGAAGATATTTGCGGAAGGTAATTGATAACGCTATCAATATTACTTGCTATTGATGTGTAAAGCGATTGATAAAGTATTATAGCGCCAACTGAAAAGCCTGGCACTTCAAAATAGGCTAAAAGCGCGCAGAATAAAATACAAGCAAACTTAAGAAGTTGTGACGTAACCCAACTAAGCGAACCGAAAAGGGAAGTTGTCCTATCAATTTTAAGCCCTTTTTTAGTAAGGTCGTTAATTTCGCGTTGAACGTTATTAAGTTCAACTTCTTCAAGTCCGTGTGCTTTAGTTACTTCTAACATTTCAAGCATTTTTGTAAGTTTGTTAGAAGTTTCTTCTTTTTGCTTTCTAAAACTGTGATGAACTGTTCGGAGCGGTTTACGGAAAATCCTATGCAATATAACGTAAACGGGTACGATTGCTACTATAAATAGTAAAACTATCCAAGACTTATAAATAGTAATAATGGTGTTTACTACTATATAAATTAAGCACGGCGTTATTCCTACTATTAAAATTCTAAAATATTGTTCGGTAGTTTCGGTATCTGATAAGAATTTAGATTGTAATTTACCCGTTTCAATATTTTTAAACGAAGTAAGGGATAAGCGTTGTAGTTTTCTAACAACCGTTGCTTTTAAGTTAGCACTTGTAGTTCTAAGTAACGTATCGTTAAGTTTATTACAAATGATAGTAATAGGCACGTTAGACCCGATTAACA
>JAZLAE010000009.1:0-4745 GCA_045613025.1 Christensenellaceae bacterium
CTGGCGAACAAGGTCCAGGCGAAAACCAAGCAGTAATTGAATTTTTCATTACTGACGGTGGTGTAGGTTCTGAATGGCTTAGACTTGCAAACGAAAGATTTATGGCAGCAAACATAAACACACCATATGCTGACAAAACTGGCGTATTCTGCAGAATTAACAAAGGTCAACCATCACTTGCAAGTATGGCAACCGACGGTTACCACGTATATTTCATGGACAGAACAGAACCAGTAGCAAGTATGGCAAAAACAGGCAACTTGTTAAACATCAACGAATGGGTAACTGAACAATACGATGAAAGAGACGGCAAGTTAATGTCAATTAAAGACAAAATGTTCCCTGAATACGTAAACTTCCCAACAGCAGACGATGGTCAATACTACGGTATCCCATACATGGAAGTATACGGCGGTATGACATACGACAGAAAGTTATTCAACGATAACGCGTTATACTTTGCAAAACCAGGTACAGGCGTAAAATATCCATGTAAGAGATTTGGTACACAATTCGAATTCATCAAAAAAGGTGAAAACCAAAACAAAACTTGTGGACCTGACGGTGAATACGGTACGTCAGACGACGGTTTACCATCATGCGCACTTGAACTTGTAACGTTATGGTACAAAATGAACCAAATGGGTATCTTCCCAGTACAGTTATCTGGTAAATACCTTAACTACGCTAACTTCTTCCTTGATGGTTTAACAACAGCGTTCCAAGGTGAACAAGAAGCATATGCATCATATGGTCTTGAAGGCACAATGGACGTAGTAGTAGGTTACGAAAACAAACCAATCTTCGGTCAAATCGACTACATCAAAAAACCTATCATTAAAAACGTAAAAATTACTGAAGAACAAGGTTACTACACAACTTGGTCAGCAGCAAAATATTATGCAATCGCATTACTTGAAATCATTGAAAAAGAAGGTTACTGGACAAAAGGTAACGCGCTTTCAACATATTCACATATCGACTGTCAACAAGACTTCATTTACTCTGGTTACGGCACAAACGATAAAATTGGTATGTTAATTGAAGCATCTTACTGGTACAATGAATCAACAATCAGAAACAACTTCACATACTTCAATACATTATTCCCTGAAGCAGGTGGCGATAGAGATATTCAATGGATGTCACTTCCAGTAAACTTTGAAAACCCTATCACTGGTGCAGCAGACGACCCAGAAACAGGCGCACCAGCAACAGCAACGTCAGCAAGCGGAATGGTAGAAACAGTAAAAGGTGAAAGACCTACACTTATCGATACTTCACGTTCAGCAATCGTATTTAACAGCAGAGCAGCAAAAGACCCTGCAGTTATGGCAGCACTTGAAGACTGGGTTAAATTCTTCCACACTGATGATGAACTTTCACGCTTCACAGTAGAATCTAACTTAGCAAGACCGCTTGACTACCAAGTTAAAGACGAACACAAAGCAGGCTGGAACAGTTTCGGTTCATCAATCTGGGCATTAAGAAAAGATAGTTTCGTATTAAGATTCGATGGTAACAACGAAACCTTCTACAACAACACTTCATTCTTCGCAAGGGGCTTCCAAGACGGTGCGTTCACTTGTCACAGTGCAACAGTAATGGAAGAATTCAGAGCAGGTAGACACGGAACACAAGGTGCATTCGAATACGGTATGAGAGATAAATCATCATGGAACGCAATGTACTCTGGTTCAAAAACTATCACTGAAGACCCTAACGTTAAGTACAGTGGAAACTAAACAATAAATGCAAATGCTTTTAGTCCAAAAAGGGCTAAAAGCACTTTGCGTCTAATGAGATAAACGGCATTTCAACAATAACGGTCGAAAAAGTTCTAATGAACCACTACGTAAAACGGTGTTAAACCCCTTGAAAAGATGTAAACTCTTATCTTCGGGATTTGCCTTGTTTTACTTGTGTTTGATTAGCCCTTTAGTATCAACCTTATATTGTTTCAATGCCTATACAAAACAAGAAAACTACAGTTTAATGCTGTAAGATAAACGGTTGAAACACCATAAAGAAACAAAACAGGCTAAAACTTAAAAACTAAAATTAAAAGGGTAGCAAAATTATGGAAAAAGAAATGTTAATTGACCAAGAAAATCCAAACGGATTTAACGAAGTCGATAATGAAGAAAAAGTAAAACTACCATTAACAAGGGAAAAGAAAAGACTTATTTTCTATACCTTATTAATGATATATCCAGTAGTACACTTATCCATATTCTACGTATACGCGAACATTAGTGCGCTTGCAATGGCCTTCCAAAAATATAGCGAAGGTACGGCAACACAATACCATATCGATTACGTATTCCTTGACAACTTTAAAAGAGTAATAGACTTATTCTCATCGGTAAAGTATCAAGAAATGATATGGAACTCACTCTTGTTATACGTACTTAGAATGGGTGTAGGTATGACGCTTGCGTTAGTATTCTCGTACTACATATACAAAAAGTTTGCATTAACAGAACTTTTTAGGGTAATGTTATTCTTACCAACGATAATTTCAGGCGTAGTATTAACGCTTTTATATGAATATATCGTAGAAGACGTATTTGTAGCGTTATCTGGAAGGCAGTACGGTTTAATGACGACCAACAAGATGGAAGTAGTTATATTCTATAACTTGTGGACAGGTTTTGGTATGAACATCTTAATGTACTCAGGTGCAATGAGTGGTATTAACGAATCTATATCTGAATCGGCGCAATTAGACGGTGTAAACGTAATAACAGAATTTATCTACATCACGTTACCGATGATATTCCCAACAATCATTACCTTCTTAGTAATGGGTATATCTAACATTTTCGTAGACCAAATGGGCTTATACACCTTCTTTAAAGACACGGCAACGTTCCAAACGGTAGGTTACTTCATATACGTACAATCATTACAATCTAACTTAATACCGCCAAAAACTATAGCAGAAAAAGATATCTTATACTTAAGTTACTCAGAAATTTCGGCATTAGGTTTAATGATAACGGCACTTATCTTACCAATCACGTTAACGGTAAGACACTTACTTGAAAAATACGGTCCAAGTGACCACTAAGAAAAGGAGGTAAATTATGGCTAAAGAAAAAGTTTTTAAATCAAAAAACAAAAACTTAAACGTATTCGTAATCACCTTCTTAGTGATATTACTTGTATACTCAGTAAGTTTATTCATACCACTT
This sequence comes from Christensenellaceae bacterium, assembly GCA_045613025.1. Classification (GTDB taxonomy): domain Bacteria; phylum Bacillota; class Clostridia; order Christensenellales; family Borkfalkiaceae; genus HGM11412. The sequence goes on from JAZLAE010000009.1 coordinate 3,198, forward strand.
ATTTGGGGTTTCTATACTTCATTTAAACACTGGCAAGATTTCAGGTCTAACGTAGTAGGCTTACCAGACTTAAGTTTCTGGAAAACCTTTGCAGTAATGGACCCTGACTATGACCATATTTTTGCTAACTACGGCGTACTCATAAAGAACTTTGAGTTCAAAAGAACAGTATCTTACTACGTAGGCTTCATTAACGAAAGACCGGTAAGACACGAAGTACAAGTAGGTATCTTTCAATGTTTAGTAAACACAGCGTTATACTGCGCAGGTTGTTGTTTACTTCCAACTTTCATTTCGTTATTATACGGATACTTATGTGCTAAATACAAATACAAATTTAGTACGTTCTTCTATATGTTCCAAATCTTCATTATGGTAATGCCAATCGTAGGTACAATGCCAGCGATAATCACACTTACGCGTCAACTTGGCTTCTACGATGAATTCTACGGACACTGGATAAGGCAAGCGATAGTAAACGCAACGTATTTCTTAATATTCTACGCGTTCTATACAGGCCTTTCAGATACGTACATAGAAGCAGCGGAAATAGACGGTGCATCGCAATTAAGGATAATAATTTCAATAATTATACCACTTGCAAGAACAACCCTTTCAACAACAATGGTATTAATGTTCGTAACCGCATGGAACGACTATAATACACCACTTATTTACTTACCAACGAAACCAACTATCGCATACGGTATCTTCTATATGACAACGTCTGGTATGACAAGATACGACAGAGTTCCTATCAGGGTAGCATCACTTATGTTACTTTGTATACCAGTACTTGTACTTTTCGTTCTCTTAAAAGATAAACTTATGGGTAACGTGTCAATGGGTGGTATCAAGGAATAATCGTTTTTGTAAGCAAAACAAGGCTAAATACTTCGTGTTTTGTTCGCTTGTGTACAAAAAGTACACGTACTCACAATAACACTTGTCTTTATCCCCGTTTTATCTCCCAAAAATCGATTATTCAATCACGTTGAATAGGCTTGGTTAAAAGGTTTAATCGCGCAAAATAAATACTCACAATAACGTGCGCCTTTCTTGCATTTAATCCTTTATAACTTAATTATTCAATCACATTGAATAGGCTTAGGCAAAACAAGGCTAAATATTTATTATATATAGATATTATCCAAAATCTTTAAAATCTAAACAATATAAAAGGCTTAGTAAAAAGCAACATTAAAAACGGGGCGATACCGTCGCCCCGAATAAAACAAAAAACAAGTGGAAAAATCCACTGTAAATAAAAAATGCTTAAATATATATATTATATATAGAAAAGGGCAAATAAAAGAAGGAGAAAATATGAAAAACAGCGTAAAAAAACTTATTGTTTCGTTAATGGCAGTAGTAATGTTTGCATACGTTGGTGTAACGGTATATCTTAACCAAGCACCAGTAGACGCTGTAACGGTTACTTTTACCGCTACTGATTTGCAAGATAATTACGACGTTAACGAAAAAGTCGCTTTCCCGCTTACTGTAGACGTTGAATACAAAGGCTCTACTAAAACTGCGGATAACGGT
>JAZLAE010000010.1:0-44498 GCA_045613025.1 Christensenellaceae bacterium
CAGTTTTGTCAGCATATGGTGTGTTTATGTTTGCTGCCATAAATCTTTCGTTTGCAAGTCTAAGCCATTCAGAACCTACACCACCGTCAGTAATGAAAAATTCAATTACTGCTTGGTTTTCGCCTGGACCTTGTTCGCCAGTGTCGTCACCGCACGCTACTGCGCTAAAGCATACTACTAAGCACAATAACATTGTTAATAACTTCTTCATCATAGTTTTTTCGTCCTCCATTTTAACTATTGATTTTTTGTTTTGATTTTAAATTTTATTACGCTAACACTTACGCGTTAGTTACTAACGTTAATAGATTCCCTTGCACCTACATTTTAACAAGGTTAAAAGTGTTTGAGAGTGTAATTTCTTCCACAAAGTTTATAAAATCGTCTTCTTACCAAGAACCCTAAAAAATTAGGTAAATTAATCGCGCATAAAATCTTGCGCGTTTGCCATAAATTTTAGTAGTTTTATTTTATCATAAATAGCGTAAAATTGTCAATTATTTTATGGCGTTTTTCTACAAGATTTTTATGCTTTTTTGTTTAACCCGCACAAATAAACTATATGTAGTTTCTCTCTTTAAAAAACACACCATATCTTGTTATTTTATCGCAATATTAACCAGTATTTTTACGCCTTTTTCAGTAGACGAAATTACATAAATTGTGGTCTTTTTTATACAAAAAACATATTGACATCAACTATTTGGTGTTGTAAAATTTTATCAAAGGTGTTTTTTGCACTATTTTTAAGGAGATTTTTATGAAATACACACCACAAACAATAAAGGTTGGCTATTTAGCGCACTGGATAAGGCCAGAATTTAAATTTGCAGACTTCATTGCCGAACAAGGCTTTGAAATCACAAAGATTGACCACACTAAAAAGAATTATCTTGAAGAATACGATATTGTTTTAATTGAACAAAACGGTTTTAACGACTACATTGAAAACGACGAAGATTATATAAGAGAATGGGTACATAAAGGCGGTATGCTTTGCTTCTTCCACCAAAGTTTTGAACGCTGGGCACCATACTTTTTACCACAAGAAGTTGGTTACACTCAACTTATCTACCGCCACGTGCATACAATAGGCGGATGCGCGCCACAAGCGTACTTTACCGCTTCACACGATAGCCCTTACAAAAGTTATATGATGCCTTGGATTGAAGACGCGGGCAAAAAATTGTTTAACGAACCTGAAGTTATCACCCCTGACGAAATGATTGACTGGTACGTTAAAACTATCCCTACCTACGACCAACTTAGGGCAAGAAAAAAAGAGATAGACACTATAAGAAGTTCGGCAGAATCTTGTTTTATTCTTCCTGATAACTGGGAAGTATTAGGTTCATACGCCGACCCTGCCGTTAGAGACGGCGCGCTTATTGCCAAAGCAAAATACGGCAAAGGCTATTATTTTGTTAACCAAATTTTATTCCCTGATTATAGACCTGAAGACGAAAACGACAGATGCTTAGCATTCTGGAAAAAATATCTTAAAAACTTATGGGCGTACTTTGCAAGGTTTAAAAACGGCGAAAGCGAAGAGTTTATCGCTGAAAAGAAACCGCTTCCTATAAAAGACCACTATAAACTTGCAACGCACATGCACTCACTTGACTGGTACGGTTGCGACTCTCACCCCGGCACTATCAACGCTATGATGAAATACCGCAATATTGATATTGCATCAATCGCGGTTAAAGATAACGCGGCGTTCAAAGGTCATTTAGACGTAGAAAAATATAGCGACGACAAGGCACTTTTACTTCACGGCCAAGAATACCACCCGTTCAACTGGGGTGATAAGTGGGAACACTTATCGCACAACGGCTATCACATTTTAGCAATCGGTATGAACGGCGAAGATTACACTACACAATTTACAAAGAGTTTATTTGGCGATGAAGAAGTTTACGCTGAAACTAAAAGGGCGATTGACTATATTCACAAAAGCGGTGGCGTTGCAACGGCTACTCACCCATCTTCAGACTTCTGGGCAGACCACGACTTTGACGGCGTTGACTTAGAACCGTTAAGTTCGTTATCGGGTAGTCTTCTTGAAAAGCACTGGCTTTTAGGCAGAACTTATCCAGTAATGGTATCGGTTGACTTGTTCGGCTTTAGAAGAATTTTAGATAACCCAACATCTAACATAATTTACCTTAAAGGTAAAGTACCTAACCGCGATACAGTTTGCGATGCGGTAAGAAACCGCAATACTATTGCTTGTAGTGGTTTTGATGATTGCGATATTAAAATCGGGGATATTTTACCTGGCGATTTCGTTAGCATTGACGACTTGAAAAACGGAACTTTATCAATTAGCGCTAAAGTTTACAAAGACCACCCAGACGATATGGTTAAAACTATAAGAGTTTACTCTGCCGATAAAGTTATCTATGAAAAAACCGACGTTAACCAAACTGAAATGAAGATTGAAGTTCCACTTAAAGATTACGAACTTGACAAATACGTTCGCGTAGAAATAGAAGGAAGAAACAATCACCACGTTTGCATTTCAACACCGTTCTTTATTAAAAAATAAAATCACACAAAAAACCGCCTTGGCCGATTTGGCCAAGGCGTTTTTTTTTATTTAGTTTAAGATTTATACGAAACGTTAGGGTCTTCGGTTACAGATTTATTGCCAGAGTACATTGCACTCCAAGAAGTTTTGTTTCTCATACCGTATTCAAAGGCTTCTTTTGAGCCGTGGTTACCCGCCCTAAATTCTTCCATAGGAGAAAGCGAAGAGTGGCACGCGAAAGCACCGTCTTGGAAGCCCCTTGCAAAGAACGCAGTGTTTTTATAGAAGGTTTCATTGTTGCCTTCAAACCTTAAAACGTAACTGTCTTTTCTTAATTCCCAAAGCGAAGCGCCAAAACGATTCCAGTTAGAAGTATGCTCTGCTTTTACTTGGTAGTTAAGCGGTCTTGCTAAGTTAGATTCTACTGTAAAGCGTGAAAGTTCGTCGTCTGTGTGGAAGAATTTAATCCAGTCTTCAAGCGCAGCCATAACTGCAGGGTCTTTTGCTACCCTTGAATTGAACACGATTGCCCCGCGTGACGTATCGATAAGCGTTGGTCTTTCACCTTTTAACGATTCTTGAACGCCAACGGTTGTGTCTACGTTTTCATTATTGCCTGTTATAACGTTTTCAAGGTTAACAGGTAGTGACATCCATTGAATATCTCTATCCCCGCCCGCTTCAGGGAATAACGTATTGAAGTAGTTAAAGTTATTTCTGATTGTTGATTCGTTGTACCAATAAGATGCTTCAATAAGCATACCGATTTTATCGTTAGTGCCGTAACCAGAGTAGATGAAATCTTGTTGACAGTCGATATGCGAATAAGTTGAAAGGGCGTTACCCTTTGTAAAGTAGCCTTCTTTTTCTATAATTTCAAGTAAGGCAAGCGCGTAGTATTTAGCAACTGACCAAGTTGTATAGTAACCTTGTTCTTCGGTAATTTTTACTTTTTTAACAATAGGTTTTTTAATGTAGTTAATTTCGCCGAAAATAGGTTCATCTTTATAGCCGACAACTACGTCCATTTCACCAGTAAAGCCGTACATTGCATACGCTTCTTGTTCCCCTTGAAGCGCAGTCATTATACCGTTAAGGAAGAAAGTTGAATAGTTAAGGTATTTACCAGATAATTGTACAGGGAAGATACCCATTTGGTTCATTTTGTACCATAACGTTACAAGTTCTAAAACGCAAGATGGAAGACCGTCGTCTACCGTACCATATTCGCCGTCTGGACCACAAGTTTTGTTTTGGTTGTCACCCTTTTTTATAAATTCGTATTGAGTACCGAATCTCTTGCAAGGGAATTTTGCGCCTTTGCCTTTTTGCGCAAAGTATAAACCGTTATCATCAAACAATTTTTTATCGTAAGTTAAACCACCGTATACTTCAATGTATGGAAGCGCGTAGTATTCGCCGTTATCTGCTTGCGGGAATTTTTTGTATTCTTCAAACATTTTATCTTCGATAGATACAACTTCGCCATCACGCATATCGTATTTATCCGTAACCCAATCGTTAATATTTAAAAGGTTGCCAGTTTTAACCATACCGCTTACGGGTTCAACCCACTCCATAAAATAAACGTGGTAACCATCGGTTGCCATATTTGCAAGCCTTGGCATTTCTTTGTTTATTCTACAATATACGCCTTTTTTATCGCCGTACGGAGTATTTACGTTTTGAGACATAAACCTTTGGTTTGCCATTTCAAGCCATTGTGTACCGATACCCGCGTCGTCAATAACAAACTCAAGCGTTACTTGATTGCCCGCTGGACCGCCACCATCGCCAGTATCTTCGCCACACGCTAACGCGCTAACGCTAAAGATTAAGCATAATAGCATTGTTAATAATTTTTTCATCATAATTCACCCTTTTTGATAATTTTATTTTACGTTTTCGTTAAAGATATTATCGTAAAGTTCGTCTTCTTCAAAGTATTTAGCGTCAAAGCCTTTTTCTTTGAGTTCTTCGGCAAAATATTTCATACCGGATATTTCGCCACCGATATGGCCAAGAAGTAATAAGCATTGCTTGTTGCCGTAATAATTCGCGTCACGCATATAGTACTGGCAATAAAGTTCACTGCCAACTTCGCCGGATATTATAAGTTCACAGTCTTCCCTATGCAAATCACTACCACTAAACAAATCAACCCAGCCAAGCGCTAAGCATACCTTGTTTACCACGGTGTTTTTATCGCCGACTACCCTACCAAGTTTTAAGTTGATGTTTTTAAGGGCAAGTTTAGCAATTTCTTCAACCGTCATAGGTTTTTTAAGCGTATAAATTGCACGGGCAAATTTTGTTGTAGGATATTCTTTTTCAAGTTCAAGGCCAAGCGTTTTAATAAACCCCGCGTGAATATAATCGTTATCTCTGTTATGCGCGTGGTCATGAAACCTAAATAAAGTAATGCCGTTTTTTTCAAGAATTTCTTTCTTTTTTAAATCGTACTCTCTAATAACCCCTGTTGGGCGGTCAATAGAACCAAACACGCCTTCGTGCGAAATAATAGTGTTTGCGCCCCACTTAACAATTTCGTCAAGCATTTTTGCCGATAAGTTAAAGCACACCGCAATTTTACCCACTTGTTTTTCGCCATCGCCAACTAAAACTTTATCACAAGTTGGCTCCATTAAACTGATAGCGTCCGCTTTTAATGAGTTTAAAAGTTCGTTTACCGTCATATTATTCCCCTAAAATTTCTTCTAAGATATTTGCTACTTCTTCTACTATAATAAGGCAAGGGCGTGATTTATATTCTTCAGGTTTGTCGCCTAAAATGGCTTGTTTTTCTTCGGCTAATTTTTTCATTAAATCACGGCATAAAATAGTGCCCCATTTTGCTTTGAATTTTTCTGCCGTATTAGAAATAAGTTTATAATGATTTGCTTTTGCTACCGCATCGGTAGGAGAATCATAACCAAATTTTGCACCTAAAATTATAAACGCGCCAGTAAGAGCACCGCAAACCTCACGCATGCCACCCATACCGCCACCGAAAGACGACGCCGATTTAATAGCAGTTTCAAAATCTAAACCTACTTCTTCACTAAAACCGCCCGCTATTGCTTGCGCACAGTTATATCCTTGCATAAATAATTCTTTTGATTTTTCTACACAGTAACCCATAATAAACTCCTTAAATTTTTAAACAATACTATTATATCTCTTTAAAGAGATAAAGTCAATATCAAATTAATCTAAAACTATTGACAAATACGCTATTTTTTGGTTATACTTTAACCGACAAGGAGTTTTATTATGAGTAAAGATATCAATATGGTTTGTTTAGATTTAGAAGGCGTTTTAGTTCCTGAAATTTGGATTGCTTTTAGCAAAGCAACTAATATCCCCGAACTTAAAATCACCACCCGTGAAGAACCCGATTACGATAAACTTATGAAATACCGCATCGGCATTTTAAAAGAACACGGGCTTGGTCTTAAAGAAATTCAAGAAACCATTTCTAAAATAGACCCGCTTGACGGCGCGAAAGAGTTTTTAGATAAACTCCGCGAACATACGCAAGTTATTATTTTAAGTGATACCTTCTACGAATTTGGTATGCCACTTATGAAAAAACTTGGCAATCCTACCCTTGTTTGTAACAAACTTGAAGTTGCTAAAAACGGTGAGATTGTAGACTATAAAATGAGATGTAGCAATTCTAAATACTCAACGGTAAAAGCACTTCAATCGGTAGGTTTTGAAACGATTTGCGCGGGCGATAGTTACAACGACCTTGGTATGATTAAAGCAAGCAAAAAAGGATTTTTATTCCGTAGCCCAGAAAAGATTATTTTAGATAATCCAAACCTTCAACACTTTACCGAATACGATGATTTATTAGATGCTATTTTAAAAAGTTTATAAAAATAAAACAGTTGACTTTTTGGTCAACTGTTTTTTAATTGTATTTTGCTGGTTTAGTAAATCGTATTTTTAAAATTTTGGAGCGTTATTAAGTAAATATTCTTCAGCCTCACAATTCCAAACGCCACCGTTTTTTTCAACGATTTCGGCAAGCACTTTGTATAAATCGTTTGTTTTGCCAAGTTCTTTAAGGTCGCTAATTGCAATAAGCGGAATATCAAGTTCGTTATAGCAAATCTTTTTAGCGCCGTTAGGTTTTTCAAAGGCAAAAAGCGTTTCCTTTAAAGCGTTTAAGCCTAAAATATGCGAAACGGTTGCGCCTGCGTTGATTTTTTTATCTTCGATAAGGGTGAGTATTTCTTCCATATCTTTAGGGATACTACCTGCTGTGCCAACAACGTGGATACCGTCGTAATGCACCCTATAAAGATTAAGCGAACCTTGCAAATCGTGTACTGGTGGACCTGCAAAGAAGTTAATACAACCGTCTTCCCTGCAAATTTTTTCGGCTAAGTTAAAAAGCGCGGGAACGGGCACCATAACGAAAACGTCGTCAAAGCCACCATTTGAGATTTCTTTTAAGTACTCTTCTACGTTTTCGATATTAGAAGTATTGATATATCTAAGGTCTACGCCACGTTGTTTAGCAGATTTTTCGCTACTTTTTCCCCTTGCAAAATCAAGCCTTTCTTGGCTTAAGTCGGTAACCACTATTTGTGAGCAACCAGCGTAACCGATACCCAGTTCTACACCAGCAATACCCATAGGGCCTGCACCGCCTAAAATGGCAAGTTTACCACCCTTTTTAGCGCCGTCAGTTCTTTCGTAGTTGGTGTAATCGGTATGATAAAAACCTTTAAACCCACGGATAACGCAAGCAAAGGCTTCGGCAAGCGAACCATTAAAATATCCTTCGCCGTTATAAGGGAGCAAACAAGACCTATCAAGCACGATTTTAGGAACGATAGCATAAACGGAATTACCACCACAATACTTGTATGAATAACCAGGGTCGTAACCACTATCAAGTTTAAGGGCGGGTTGAATTACCACCTTTTGCCCTTCCTTCCATTGACCTTTTAAGTTTTCGCCTACTTCAACTATAAAACCGCACATTTCGTGACCGATAATTATAGGATTTTTATCAATATCAGGCGGAACACGTTTGTGCTTAGTTCCCTGCTTTACCGCTTTGTAGGTAGACGCGCAAACACTATCGCTTATAACCTTGATTAAAACTTCGTCCTTAGTAATACTTGGAAGGTCAAATTCTTCTAAACGGATATCGTTTTCCGCATATAATCTCATTGCTTTAGTTTTCATAGATTTCTCCTTGCCATACAATTTTAACACTTATCAAGTGTTAAGTCAATATAATTTAAAAAACCTATTTACAAATGGCTTTTTTTGTTATAAACTATAATGGCAAACTTCCCAACGTTTACACACATAACCACAACGGGGCTGTTTGATAGCAACCGACGTAACCTTTTTAAGTGGTAACTTCGGTTTACTAATTTTTTACTAAGGAGATTTTTATGGGTAGTACTATTAGAAATTTAACAACGTTGTTTCTTGTTTTAGACCTTATTGGAATGATTGTCGGATTTGTATTCTTGATTATTGCAGAATTGTTTTTAGTGGCAATAATCTCTTTAGTGTTAGGCATTTGCATTTCTTTATTGTTGGCTTGTACACTTTATGCAATAGCAGATATACACGATAAAATTACGTATATGTCATATTCGTCAACAAAAACAAGTCATTCTTCAAACTTGTTAAAATCAACTAATGCAAATAGCCCTACTACAAGCACAACTACTGTATATACAGCGCCAGTAAACACACCTTCAGCAACCCCAACGCCTGCAACTCAAGCACCAGCAAGTAAACCTTCGCAAACACCTGCATCGGCTATAGACTATGCTACTTATATAAAACTTAAACAACAATTAAACAAACAGGACAACGAAAAAAACTAAACGTTGATTACAACAAAAGTCAACCAAATAGAAAAACCGCAAGTTCTCTTGCGGTTTTTAATTTGTTTTTTAATTTAATAATGTGCCCATTTAAAAGTGTAGAAACAAGTTAGGCTAGGCTCGTAAAGTTTAGCGGACACGATAAACCTTTTTGGTTATTGTAGTCGCACAAACGAAGCCGTTAACGCCGTATTTCGCTGTTTTATAAACGGATTAGTTGCAAGTTAGACAAGGCACAAGAAAAAGGCAGGTTGCAATAGACCTTTGTGGTCATTGCAGACTGCCTTTTTTGAAGTAACACTGTATAACGACGCAAATAAGCAGTTTATACGCTTTTAAATTATAGCATAATGTCGTAATAAGATTTAATATCTTCTTTTTGTTTAATACTTTTAGCGTTAAGACCGTTTATTGTAATATCGGTGCGGTTTTTACACCATTTTTTTAGGTCGTTTTCAGTAGAAAATTCTACTTCTACGGTAAGCGGAAATATTTCTTTTAAAGGCTTTACGTTTTGCCTATTTTCAAAGCCGTTAACAAGAGCGGAATAGATAAGTTTATCGGCTTCTTCTTGCGGTAAAGGAATTGCTTCATCACGGCTAACAGCAGTTTTAACCACCGCAGTTTTTATGCCTTGGTATTTGCTTTCGGCTTCACGGCAAGCGTAATCATCACCAGTGATTGCTATGCAAGGTACGTCAAACATTCCAGCGAAAGTAGATTCTATATCCGTTTCGCTAACCGTTATACCGTTATGGCGGTAATCTTTAAATTCTTCCCACATTAAAGTATGAGAGAAAAATCCGTTAGAGCCGACTTTAGCGTGTGCGCCAAGCATTACGATACCTTCGATTTCTTCCATTACCCACGATAAATCATTACCCCAAACTTGAACGGCGCGACCGTCAATCGTGTTAGGAATAAAGTTTTTACCAGACGCATGACCGTCAAACACGTATACAAGCGACGCGCCCGCATCAATTAACGCGGATACGGCAAGGTTTGTTTCGTGCATTAAGCATTTACAAGCCGTTTTGTATTCTATTGAATTTTCGTTTTTAACGGGTTCTTTTTTAGTAACGCCCGTTAAACCTTCTAAATCTGTAATTATTAAAATATTTGGCATAGACTTATTATATAATAATAAACGAACTATGTCAAATAATAAAGGGGTTACATTTTCGTAACCCCTTGTTTTTTTAAAGTATTTTTGAATTGTCTTAAGCGTTGAAGAACCAAAGGTGAAGACGCGATATAAGTTTAATTTTAAAAGGGCAAATCAAATACAAGCAAAAAATAACAAACGCCCGTTAAGAGCCTTAGACTGTTGAATTGAGAATAATTGATTAGTGTTTACACGATTTAACGGATAAAATACAAGAAAAAACTAACGTTATTGTGTAGGCGCGTACTTGTAAAGTACGAAACGAAACAAAACGTTAGGGGTTGCGTTTTCGCAACCCCTTGTTTTTTAAAGTATTATTGAAATTGTCTTAGTCGTTGAAGAACCAAAGGCGAAGACGCGATATAAGTTTAATTTTAAAAGGGTAAATCAAATGCAAGCAAGACAAGGCAAACGCCCGCAGATAAGAGTATACATCTTTTCAAGGGCTTTAACGCAGTATTGCGTAGCATTTCATTTGCACTTTATTAAACGTTATCGTGACTGAGCCTATATTACTTTTGTTGGTTCTTAGCGTTTTCAGTACCGTGCCATCTACCGCCTTGAGATTTATCAGTATCGCCGTCTAAAAGTTGAGCGTAGTTTTCAGCAACTTTTCTGAATGCTTTTGAGTAAGCATCGATGATTTCTTTGTTGAATTTTTTGAACCAAGGTGCAGATACGCAGTATTTCTTTTCAGATGGGTTAACTGCATCGTCGTCCTTTCTTACGTCACGGTCGTTGAAAGCAATACGTGTTGGTTTACCGCTGTTAAATAAGTCGAATTCCTTGAAGAATTTGTGGTTGTGTAAGCAGAAGTTTGCGCCTTCCCAAGCACCGAAAGTACCGCTAAATTCAGCAGTTAACGCTTCGCAGAAACGTTTTGCAGATAAGCCACCGAATTTTTCTGGATAGTAAGCAAAGTGTGGAAGATAGTAACCGCCCATATGTGAACCTTCTTCACGGTTAGGACGAATAGGTTTTAAACCTTCGATATCTGCAAGTGAATCATAGAAATAATCCATTGCTTTTCTAATTTCAGCACAACGTTCATCAAAGTATTTAAGTTGGCCACGTGCAAGTGTTGTACATACTTGGTTAGCCCTACCCTTAGCGCCACCTAAACCTACGTGGTAGAAACCTTTGATTTCTTCGGCTTCAATAATATTGTCTGGGTTGTTGCTACCGTAGTGACCAAACGCTAAAGCACGTTCGTAAAGTCTTCTATCATCAGTAACAACCATACCAAGTTCGCCGGCTGCAAATACTTTCATACTCATCATACTCATAGCGGCAATGTGGCCGAAAGTACCAACTTTTTTGCCTTTGTATAAAGTACCGTGAGAGTGTGAACAGTCTTCAATAACGTAAAGGTTATGCTTATTAGCGATTTCCATAATTCTATCCATATCACAAGGATAGCCAAGGTAGTGAACTACTACGATTGCTTTAGTTTTAGGAGTGATACATCTTTCTAAATCGTCTGGGTCCATAGAAAGCATATCGTTGATATTGCAGAATACTGCAGAAGCACCGAAGTTAGCGGCTTGAGAAACGCTACCCCAGTAAGTTTTTGTAGGACAAATGATTTCGTCACCGATACCAAGACCGATAGCGAACATTGCTGCAGTGATTGACATTGTACCGTTAGTGTATGCAGTAGCGTATTTTCTGCCAATCCACGCTGCGAATTCGTCTTCAAATTTATGAGTAATATCTTCGTAAGAGAATTTATTGTTAATAACAACGTCTACAACGTTAGCAACGTCTTCAGCCGTAATGATAGGCCATTTAAAAAGTTCTTCAGGGGCTTTTTCAGTTACAACGGGTGTACCGCCTAAAAGTGCTAATTTTTCCATAATAATCTCCTTAATTTTGGATTTTTATCTTTGTTTTTACGCATTTAGCGCATAGTTCGATTTGATTATATCAAATCAAAATAATTTTAGCAATAGTAAATATTGTCAACTTATTGGACTTTTTTGATTTTTGTAAAATTAAAGCCCGAAACTTAGTTCGGACTTGCTACGTCAAAAAGTTCGTTTGGCGTTATATCGTATAGATTGCATAAAAATAAAATTTGGTCGTAATTAAGTTCAAAAACGCCGTTTTCAAATCGACTGTATTGCTGTTGTGTCATACGCAAAAGGGTTGCCACTTCTTTTTGAGTTAACCCTTTATATTTGCGCGCAATTTTTAAGTTTTGACCTATTACTTTTGCCGTTTCCATATTTAAAACATACCACATTATGATGTAAAACTATTGACTTACATCACATTATGATGTATAATCGAAACAAATTTATACAAAGGAGAACCTAATATGGTATGTAAAAATTGTAATACTGAAAACGCAAGCGATTCAGTTTTCTGCAAAAATTGTGGCAATCGTATTGACGGCAAAAAAGGATGCCCTAACTGTAATTTTATAAACGATGAAGCAGCAACCTTTTGTGGGAATTGCGGCGCACGTATAGACGGTAAAAAATTCTGCGCTAATTGTGGCAATGTTGTTGACGGAATTTATTGTACTTCTTGTGGGCATAAATATGGCACACCTGTTCCTAAATCAAAATCTTCAGATTCAAATGAAAATAACGGTGGTTTTATTGGTAAAATTTTAGACATTACTAGTGCTAGTATTTTGGGACTTGGCGCCGTATTGAGTTTGATGTTTATTTTCCTTATTGGTTTCGGCTCAAAATTCGTAGACAATAATGATATTTATTATTATTTAGGTGAAGCGTATGAGAATTTAAAACTTGCTTTTCCTGCTAAAGGAAATTATTCCATTTCACAAGAAATTAGCGCTTACTTCCCTGCAATTATAAACACTATTGTTATATCGATCAGTCTTTTGGGTTGCGTTGTTACTTCAATTATTGCCATTGTTAATTACGTGAAAAAAATGTGCTTTGGCTTGGGAAAAAACCCTGCAATATACCCTTTATTGTCTACAATATTTTTCCTTTTCTGCGCTATTTCATTTAGAAACATTTTATACGTTAACATTACAGGGTTTGAAGAATTAACCGCAGAAGAAATAGAATATTTCCTTTATGCAAACGATGTAACACAACTTAATTCCACAACAAAAGCAGGTATCATTGTAACCAGTGTTTGCGTTTTATTGTATTACGCAACAAACATAGTTAAAAATGCTTTAAACTTAAAGAAAAGTCAACTCGTTAAATTTATCACGTCTATTGCTACAACTATATCATTAATACTAGTATTAATCCTTGCTAGCAACTCTTTTACAACTATGGACATTAAGATTGACAGTTCTTACCTTGGTACCGTTACTGGAACTATAACCCTTTCTTTCCCATTGGCTTCTGCGCTTTTTAGTAGTCTTAGCATTGAATCTGAAATGATAGCGGCAGCAATATTAAGCGGGATTATCCAAAGTGTTTCAATATGCTGTATTTTCTTTATCTTAATAGCAATTATAAAATCTATGGACTTTAAGAGCAATTGTCTTGCTTTAACAATTTTGATCACTTTGTTGCTTTTAGTTGTTATGATTTCTTCTTTCATGGATCTTAGTTTATTTACTGATTTCCTTAGCGATATTAAAGAATTGGATATTGTTGCCCTTGAAAAATATTTAACTCTTGGTTGCTCACTTTCGGTTGCATCTATTATAGTTTCGGTAATTCCACTTACTACATCTACCGTAAATTTTATTAGTAGTAATTAATCATTAAAATAACCCCCTTTGCACTTGAGCAAAGGGGGTTTTAATTTACTTTTAAAAAGGCTAAATATCTTCAAAAGTGAATTTTTCCCAAGGGATTTCGGCGGACGCGCCGTTTGATACGATATTATCAACGTGCATTAAAAGTGGGAAGTTGTTTATATCGATTTCGCCTTTTTCGGCTTTAATGCGAATTGCTTTTGCCACGCGCTTTGCAACAACTAAAGATTCTAAAGTAACACCTTTAAGTTTATCAAGCGCTTCAGTTATAGTTAAGCCTTTGCCAAGTAGTATGCCAACAAGCCTTGTTCTACCACCGTAAACGGTAACGTAAAGGTCGCCAACGCCTATAAAGTAAGCGTTTTCGCTACCATTTTGCATAGCCATAAGTTTTTTCATTTCCTTACTTGCTTGATAGAATACGCCCGCTTGCGAATTGTAGTGAAGCCCTGCATTTTCGCCAAATTCTTTTTCTACAAGTCCTATAGTTAAAGCAACGCCTAAAGCGTAGCCGTTTTTTAATGCAACGGCACTTTCTAAACCGATTATATCTTTAGTGAGTGAGATATTGTAAAAAGGCGTTTTTAAAGCGTTTTTCATAAGGCGTAAGGTGTTTTCGTTTTCGCCACAGAAAGCAACTTCCGTTTTATCGCCGTAAACAAGTTCGTAAGAAGTACAAGGCCCACCGATAGCACAAATTTCTTTTTTAATACCCTTTTTAGAAAGTTCGATATTCCAGTAATCGGGATATGAGATAAGTTTGCCGTCGTCAAGGCAAATTAAACCCTTGGTTACCGACAACACGGGAACGTTGCACGCGCTATCAGATAAAACGTTTTCTAAAAACCAGTCAACGCCAAAAGAAGAAACACCGCAAATTATAAAACTTGCGCCTTCGATGGCCGTTTTCCATTCGCTAAAATAGTGATAAGAAATATTTTCGATTGGAAAGGCTTTTTCAAATTTTGGATGCTTGTTTGTTTCTTTACACGCGGTAATGATATCGTCGTCTAAAACCGTGCCGATAAGGGCTACTTGATGTCCGTTATATATTGCAGGGAAAGCAAGTGCAGAGCCCATCATACCTGAACCGATAATTGCTATTTTCATAAATCTTCTCCTATAAAGTCAGCGCTAAATAAGTTTACCATTTCTTCGCCGTAAGTTTCGTTAAATTTAACAGTTATTTGCTTTGCAAATAAATTAAGCGGAATTTTAACAAGCGATACAAAGTTGTTATCCGTTTGATAAACTAATTTTCCGTCCGCGTAAACTGAAAAACTTTTAACGATAGTTTTTGCCGTTTTAACAGGCTCAAAGTCAAGACCAGTGTGTAACTTCATTGCAAACACGCGCATTTTGCGGTTTTTAGAGATTGAAAATCTTTCGTAGTCAGGGTCAAAGCGAAGCCTTAAGGTTGGTATAAATTCTTCACTGTTAAAAGTAAAAGTTAAAGGACTATCCAGCGGAAGTTTTATAGCGTTTTCACCCGCAACCGTTCTTGGCCTTTCAATGCCGTTTTGCAAAACTTGAATTTCGCTATCGGTTAAATTGAGTTTGGCGCGTTTAGTAAGAGCAGACGTTTCGCGTTTTATATGTGGTAAAAACATACCGTCGTCAAGCAAAAGTTTTTGTAAAAGTTTGATATGGTTTTTACCGACTTGGCTTGGTAAGCAATTATACTTGTTTGCTAAAGCAATAGCCGTACCCGTTGCTTGACCTAAAAGTGCGCAAGTTGCCATAACCCTTGTAGAACTAAGCGCCACGTGTGAAACGGAAACGTTTCTACCTGCAAAGAATAAGTTGCTTACGTTATTTGAGTATAAAATTCTATACG
This sequence comes from Christensenellaceae bacterium, assembly GCA_045613025.1. GTDB lineage: Bacteria > Bacillota > Clostridia > Christensenellales > Borkfalkiaceae > HGM11412. The sequence goes on from JAZLAE010000010.1 coordinate 15,100, forward strand.
GAATACCGTATACTTCGTTCACGGGAATAAATCTTGAGGCTACGTTGCCTTCTTCGCTGTTTCTTTCAAGTCCGAACGAACCGTGGTCGTCAAGTGGCCAACCGCCGAAAGCAATTTGGTCGTCAAAATGCCCGCCCGATAAAATATCATGTTCGGTCATCATATATTCGCCTTCATATCTAATGCTTTCACGCTTACCAGGTAAAAAGCCGACCCACTCTAAATCCCAGTTTTCCATACCGTGGTCGCCGTGGTTTTTTATATGGTCCCACACGCCGTAGATTGATTTTAAAAGTTCATCGCGAACACTGTTTAGTTCGCTCATATCTTTTGCCCTACCGCCAAGTTCTACCCACCATAAATTATCGCCACTTGTTGACGGTATATGATTTCTTTTAAGCATAAATTTATCGGTATTTAAGGATATTTCAAAATCTTCGTCTGATAAGTATTTGTTAGCAAACGACGGAGCAACGAACTCAACTTTTTTATCGGTTTCCCTTGCGGCAAGAATTATCGACATACCCATACCGTAACCGTCTTCTTGTTCGCGCGCCAAAGTTTCGTTAAATTCTTTTACGCTTTCTCTACCTTTACGGTGGTTTGCGCCAGTCAATAAGGCAAGTATGCTATCGCCTGAACTATCGCAGAAGTATTTTGCTTTGATAACGTATTTTGTGTAAGAAAAACTGTTCCAGCAAGTAATTTCGGTTACCTTGTCGCCGTCCATTTTAGCGTCGTAACAAGACGTGTTAAGAAGCAAAGTGATGTTTTCTTCTTCCTTTACCATACCGTATAAGGTAGCATCGTTTACCGTTGAAGTTAAGTTAGGGTTGTAGTGGATATTTTTTTCTTCAAATTCAGAAATAAGACCCGTTTCCCTATCGAACGTGCCTTTTGCACCACGCACCCACATACGAACTTCGCTTGAAGCGTTACCGCCAAGCATAGGTCTATCTTGAACAAGCACTACTTTAGCGCCGTGCCTTGCCGAAGAAATTGCCGAAAAAGTGCCCGCAAGTCCGCCACCGATAACACAAACGTCGGTTTCTATAGTTATTAAAGGAATTTTTATTGATTTTTGCATAATTTACCTACCTTAAAGTAAAGTATAGAATTTTAAAAAAATTTTGTAAAGAATAATCATAGTTTAATTATATACTTGACAAAATAATCAATTTTTGATTATTATAGTGATAATAATGATTATTTAAGGATTAAAAATTATGCCTATTTATGAAAGAGAAGAAGAATATATTAAACTTTTATCGGTATCTAATTACACGGTAAAAAGCCTATCTAAAAAGTTATTCATTAGCGAGCCTACCGTTAGGCGTGATATAAACGCTATGAAACAAAAGGGACTTATTGAATCAAGGCGTGGGGTTATAAGTTTAAAAATCAACTCTCCCGATTCTCGTATACCCGTTAGCGTAAGGGACGTTGAACGCGTTGCCGAAAAGGACGCCATTGCCAAAATCGCCGTATCTCATATAAAAGACGGTCAAACGATAATACTTGATTCATCTACAACCGCGCTTGCAATAGCGCCGTATCTTTTGCCGTTTAGAGATATTTTAGTGATAACAAACGGTATAAAAACTGCGTACACTTTGCTTAATATGAATATAAAAACTATCGTTATTGGCGGTATGGTTACGCCAAAGTCTTATTCGTGCTTGAGCGTTGACGCCGAAAAGGAATTAAGTAGATACAACGCGGATATTTGCTTTTTCTCCGCGCGCGGTATTAACGAAAAAGGAATTATTACCGATAACTCTATCGAAGGAAATGCAATAAGAAAGGTTATGATTAAAAATTCTAATGAAAGTTATTTGCTTATAGATAGTAGCAAGGTAGGCAAAACTTTATTTAACACCCTTTGTACCGTAAAAGATGTAACCGCCGTTATTTGCGATAAAGATTTATCAAACTACTTTGAAGAATAAAATAACCCCTTGACACGAGTCAAGGGGTACGTTTTACGCAATTTTCTTAATGAATTTCACTTTCAGTATAAAATTGTATTTTTTTCTCATCTTTAAATTGAATTTTTCTAAGCATTATTATGCCAACAATAGCAAACACGATAGCGCAAATAAACCAAGTTATAGGGTAAACGATATAATAAGTTTCAAGCGTTGGATTAAGCGGGAATATCGTGTAAAGCCAAATGAGCCTTAAAATAAGGGTAAAGAATATACTTCCTATCATAGAGAGTATAGGTTTTTTTATGGCTTTTAATAAGTTAGAGAAAAGTGTCATTGCCCCACCGATGAACTGCGTGGTTGACATTATTCGCATACGCCTTATAGCGCAGGCTATAACTTCGCTTGAGTCACTCATAAATCCGCAAAGTGTTGGGCTAAATGCGTAAGCAAGCGAACCTAAAATAAAGCCGAAAGTTGTTATAAATAATAAACTAAACCACAAAACTTTCCATACGCGTTTGTATTGTTTTGCGCCAAGGTTTTGGCTGATAAACGTAAGCACGCCCGCATTGAAACCTGCTAAGGTGTTTGCTAAAATATCATCGTATTGATGCGCCACCGTATTGCCAGAAACCGCAATATCGCCAAACTTATTAAAGGTTGATGAAAAGAGAACGTTAGAGATAGAAAATAGGCTTGTTTGCACCGCGGCAGGAAGACCTAAGTAAATAATCTCTTTAACTTCTTGCCCGTAAAAGCGGAAGTGTTTTTTATCAAAGCGTATTATATCATCTTCAACCGAAATGGCTTTTATTGATAAAATAGCGGTAATACCATTAGACACGATAGTTGCTATGGCAACGCCCGCTACGTCTATATTTAACACAACGATAAAAAAGATATTAAGTACTACGTTTACTAATCCGCCGATGATTAAGTATAAAAGCGGACGAATAGTTTCGCCTTTAGCACGCATAACCGCAGCGCTAAAAGTGTACAGCAATATAAGTGGCATACCTAAAAAGTAAACTTTTACGTAAATTATTGCTTTGTCAATAAGATTATCGGGGCAATTCATCCAAGTTAAAAAAGTTCTTGCACCAAAAAGCATTATTACACTTAAAACTACGCCTGCAATAATACTGCAAAAAAATGAAGTGCCTACGTACTTGCTTGCCCTATCCGTGTTTTGTTCGCCAACCGCCCTTGCTATTAAAATATTAGCGCCGACTGAAATACCAGTAAAAAAGTTTGCAAACAAATTTATAAGCGAAGTAGTTGCGCCAACCGCACCAACCGAATAGTCATCAGAAAATATGCCTAAAATCGCTATATCCGTTGCGTGAAAAACCGTTTTAAGCACGTAAAATAAAGTTACCGGCAAAGCAAACGATAATAGGTTTTTTACTATCGGGCCGTTTATCATATCAACGTTGTGCGATTTTACCATACTTTCTCCTTGATTTTTTAATCGTTCATTATAAATAATGAACCTAATTTTATAAAAAGTCAACTATTTATTTAGTTAGCAACAAAAAACGTAGCGATAAATAATTATCGCTACGCCGTTTAGTATTATTTTTTTGCGGTAAACAACATAAAGCCAAGGTTAAAAAAGAAACTTTCTTCGTGGAATTTTTCTTCAAACGATTCGTAGTTATCTTTATACCATTGATAGTCTTGTTCTATGCGCTTATCGTTTGGATATTTTTCGCGCATTATTAAAAGGTCTTCTAAAATGAAAGAGAAATACACGTCGAAAAAGGCTTCTTTTTCATCGTAATCCATACCAACGGTTGAAAGCCCGTTTTTAAGAAGTTCAATATCCTTATATCCAAGGCGTTTAAGCAATGTGAAAATTTGCCTACCGCTATGGCGGTAACCCGCCGTTTCGTTGCCGTTACAAATATCAACGATGCGCTTAAAGTCGCCCTTTTCATCAGGGTAAGCAACGTTAAATCCGTCGTCGATATCTTTTATTATCATAACGCCGTCTTTTTTCATATACTTTCTTACGATTTTTAAAAGGTGATAAGGGCTTTTAAGGTGAAGAATAAGCATACTAACGTTTACTAAATCAAACCCGTCGATATCAAGTTTTTGCATTGCCGATTCTAAAACGCCTATAACTTCTTCACTTTCAACGTTAACTTCAAAAAACTCTATTTGGTTAGGCTTGCCGTACTTTTCGTTAGCAACGGCAACGGCTTTACTATCGTATTCTAACCCTACAAGTTTACAGTCGTTTGTTTTGCTTATAATTCTATCGTAAACGTAGTCGCCATTGTTTGAACCAAGGTCTAAAACGCTTAAGCCCGTTTTATCTTTTACAAGTTTTTCGTATTCTTCGCTATCAAACTTGCGCATAAGTTCTTGTTGAATTTTAAGGCGCTTTACTTCTTTTTTATCGTCTAAGGTAAAGTACTTGTTTTCTATCCTTTCGGTGCATTTTACCGTTTCTTTAGCGTGGCCGTTTTCAATTTCTACGTTTTTGAGCATCGTTAATAATTTGCTTATTGACGCGTCAAAATATTCACGGCTAATAAAAACGCCGTTATAAAGCGGAAGATTAGTTAAAGACTCTGGCAAGTTTGTTGGCCAAGAAAATCCCGACATCATACACGGAATAATATTCTTGTTATGTTGTATAGCGTGTTCGATTTCAAGCCTTAACCAGTCTTTTTCATCGCAACATCTATCTAAACTGTCTGGCGGTAAAACTAACACGAAGTTATCGGCTTCTTCAATAGTTTTGTAAAGCCTTTCGTTGAAAGGGCCAGAGCGCAATTCTTCAAAATCAAAAAACGGATTTAACCCGATTGCTTTTAAATGTTCGTATAAAAGCCTTGCCGTAGCGTAACCGCCTTCGCGCCTATAACTGATAAAAATTTGATACATAATTTCTCCTTAGTTAAAAGTTTTAAAAGTTCTTAAAACGTTATCCATAGTAAAGGCTAAATTTTCTTCACTATCGTATCTTGAAACAGAAAAATCTTTAGGAAGTTTATTTATTGTAAATATTGCCGAAACACCTTCGCTGTAAGCACCGCTAAGGTCGCCTTCTGCACCGCCTACCACCGCAATTACTGGTACGCTATGCTTTTTAGCAACGCGCGAAACGCCTATAACTACTTTACCGCGCAAACTTTGGCCATCTATTTTACCTTCGCCTGTAAAGATACAGTTAGCGCCTTGAATTTTATTTTCAAAATCAACGGCGTCTAAAACGGCGTTTATACCCATTTGGAGTTTACTGTTAAAAAACGCAACCATACCTGCGCCCATAGCACCCGCTGCGCCACCGCCTTTAAGGATGGATAAATCTATACCGTAATCTTTAAAGAATACGTCGCACATATTTTTAACGCCGTTATCAAGTAAAACAACGTCTTTTTCGCTTGCGCCTTTTTGCGGTGCAAACACGTAAGACGCGCCTTGCTTTCCGTACGGTAGATTATCAATATCGCACATTGTAATTATTTCAACGTTACTAAGGCGATTGTCTAAATTTGATATATCTATTTTTTTAACTTTATCTAAACTTTCACCAACAGGCATAAAAGAGTTGCCGTTACTATCAAAAAATCTAACGCCAAGCGCGTAAGCCATACCACAGCCAAAATCGTTAGTTGAAGAACCGCCTAAACCTAAAATAATTTTAGTAACCCCTTTAGAAAGCGCGTTTAAAACAAGTTCGCCAACGCCAAAAGTTGTGGTTTTAAGCGGGTTTTTATTATCTTCAACAAGCGGTAATCCCGCGCAAGCCGACATTTCAATAACCGCCGTTTTGCCATCTGGAAGTATTCCGTAAAAGGTGTTTATTTTTTGCATATACGGATTGCTTGCCAAAGCGTAAACCTTTTCACCGCCAAGTGCGGATAAAAAACAATCAACACTACCTTCGCCACCATCGGCAACGGGAATTTGCACTATTTTTGCATCGGGGTAAAACTTTTTAATTGAATTTGACATTATTTCGCAAATTTTAAGCGAAGATAAAGTACCCTTAAACGAATCGGGTATTAACACGAATTTTTTCATCAACTATCCTTTTAAAACAAGGTGCTGGCACAATATTAGGTTGATTTTAAAAGGACTAATCAAATACAAGTAAGACTAGGCAAACCCCGAAGATAAGAGTATACATCTTTTCAAGTGGGTTTAACGAAGTATTACGCAGTATTTCATTAGTGCTTTATCAACCGTTTGTTGTGACAGAACCTATAACAAATATTTTAATTTATCTGCAACAGTTTTATAGTCTAAAATTTCTACGTAGTCCATACCGCCAAGGCGTACGTGGCTATCGCCACCGCCGTCGCCAAAGTCGTCACCAACGTATAAAATTTCGTCCTTTTCGTAGCCGTTTTCTTTAGCGTAAGCCATAATAGCATCGTATTTATTGTATTGTTTTGCGGTAAAGTCAAACGAAGAAGAACCGCCTATAAACACGGTATAATCAGGGAAAAGTTGTAAAACTTCTGGGTAAACTACTTTACGTTTAGCGCGGTCTGGGTCGAAAGCAACTTTATCGTTGATATCCTCTTTAGTTCCTAAAAACGGAAAAGTTACCATACCCGTTGAGTGAAATTCAATAGTGTCCCCCTTGTATTCGGTATAGCCGTATTTATTACGGATATATTCCGCTTGTTTTAAAAAGTATTCTTTATCAGGCGTAGTTGTAATTTGTTTAACAATTACAAACTTGCCGTCTATAATTTTACTTTCTTGCATACCGTAGTTACCAACGATATCGATAGGGTAATTGCCAAGTTGTTTGTAAATTCTTTCGCAACCGCCCGCGCCCACCATTATTACTTTGTATTTTTTAGAAAGCGCATCAAGTAAATCCTTACTTGCTTTTTCAAGCGGACTTCTATGTTGAGTTAAAGTTCCGTCTAAGTCGAAACATATAAGTTTTTTCATAATTACTCCTTTAGTGTTATGAAATAAATAATACTTTAGGGTCTAATACCCCGATAGATTGCTCTATATAAATAACACCGTCTTTTTCATTAAATTTAACGTCTTCTCTTTCGCCGCTACAGTTTAAAAGTTGTATTTTATTAACTTTTTTATCAACTACAAGCGGGATTTCTTCTAATACGTCAAGGCTAAGGTTAAAGCAAGCAACCATAAGTTCGCCACTACTTAAATAACCCGCGCGGATATACATATCAACGTCTTCAGGATAATAAACGGGAATATTGTTTTGCCTTTTAAGTATTTTGATAAACTGGTTTTTACGCGATTCGCAAAGCAACGAAAAGGCGGTAGAATAATTCCACCAAGTATCGGGCGTGCCACCGTAAACAACGGTATAACCGCCAAGCGGATTGATATATCCCGAAACAGAAACGCCTAACTTTTCAACGTCGTCGTTAGGAAGTCTACATACCGCGTGCGAAAGTTCTTCTACGCTATCGTTTATAGGGGTTAATCTTTGAAGCCCAGTTACCGGTGATACCCTATGCCCGTCGATTAAATCGTAGTGAACGGTTTTGCCGTCCCACTCACTAATCTTAACGCCCGTATAATCTAAAAAGCCTTGTTTGTTAAGCGTTTTAGCGCAAGGCGCGGAAAGTACAACCGTGCCTTTAAAGAAACTTTTAATTTCTTCTACTGTAAATTTAGTAGGCGCATCGTCATCTAAAAATACCGCGCCACCTTCGTTGTTAGAAAAGTAAAGTGGCAAACCTAACCTTTCTAAAACGCGCGTTGTCCACGCGCTAAACTTATGCGGTTTTGATTCAAAGTTATAATCTTGAACAAGCGAAATAGGAATTCTACACCCAACGGGCGTAAAATCATCGTAATAAGCCATAAGTTTTTCATAAAACTTACTATTTTTTGATAAAATTTTGCGGTAGGCTTTACCCGCGTTAGGCTCGTTAGCACTAAGCCTTGTAATCCAAAATTTAGCGCCTTTTGCACCTTCTAATATAGAACCAACGAATTGAGAGTGAAGTAGCATAGCACTTGTTGAATAGCGGTTGTGCGGACAGGTATCCCCTTCGGCAAGCAAAATATCCACCTTGCCTTTAAGGTATTCCCTTATCATAGACGCGCGAAGCATTGAAGCGGTAAACAACCTTGGTTCGCCTATACTATAAATGCCGTTGTTCATTCTTACGATTTTAGGGTTATTTTTGCCCGCAAAAGCAGACGCAAAGCGGTCGCTAAACTCACAAAATCTGCCTTGGTGAATACCCGAAACAACGCCCTGAATAGTTGGGTCAACTTCATCTAAGCCTTGGCGCATTGCCTTTACCATATCTTCCATTGTTTCCACTTGAAGTTGAACGTAAATATCGGTAAGGCGCTTATCTTCTGCAGTTTTACCTAAAGTGCAAGCGTACAACTCTTCACGCGTAAAATTGGTTTTTGCACGGCGGTTAAACTCCGCTAAATGTCTTTTGCAAGCGCAACCTTTTTGCGGACGGTATAAAATACCTACGTCGTCGTCAATCATAACGATAGAAGGGTGGCGCGTTGCTAAAATTTTCATTTGCCCTTTCAAATACTCACGGAAGTTAGGGTCATACGAACAACAAGTGCTTTCGCGCTCGCTACCATCAACTAAACTAATAGCGTTTTGAAAAGGGTGTTTGTTTACGGGATTTACTCTATGCCCTAAAGTAGACTGTACTAAAACGCCAAACTTAACATTTTCGTTTTCAAGCCTTTTGCGGTATAAATCGTAAACCTTACATTGATATTCCGCCTTGTTAGCGGGCGGGTTACCTTCGGGCGGGGCAAAAGTCATTATAAAAAGCGCGTGGGTATAAACGCCGTCACGCTGACTTTTTATTATATCTTGGCTAATTTCTTCAACGCGGTTAGCGTCAAGCGGCATAATGGATAAATTAAGCATAATTTCTCCTTATTTTTTGATAAGCGCGCGTCCTTCGTCTACGTATTCGTAGTGTGGGCGCAATCCGCCGTTAAAGCCCGATGCTTTTAAATATTTTTGTTTAGGGTCAAACTCTACAATTTTAATGCCAACGTCGTTTTTCATATTGGCAATTATAGTGCCGTCTGGCGAAACAACCATACTTGACCCGCAAACTTTACTATCTGCGCCAAGCGAAATTGACGACCTTACAATCCACGCGTTAGTGTTATACGCTAAGGCTTGGCACATAATTTCAAGTGCTTGGTGGGTATCGGTGCGTTGGTAGGAGCAACCTATAATTACGTCTAACTTTTCGCGCGCCATTTTAACGGCGTCTTCATAAAAATAAAAATCGTAACACGTTCTAAAGCCGTAGCGAATACCGTCAACTGTGGCGGTGTAAACTTGTTGTTCAGTAAGCGAATAATCGGTATCAATGCCTACGTTTTTAAGTTCGCTTGGTGCTGGGTGCTGTTTAAAATATCTGCCAACTTCGTTGCCGTTTTTATCAATAACGTGCGTGGTGTTGCGATACCCTTTATCCGTTTTATAGCCGTAGTTGGCAAACACCGTAGATTTACAACGAATAGCAGTTTCCTTTACCTTTTTATCGATAACTAAGTTGTATTTTTCTATCGCTTTTACAAAATCTTCACCAGTTGGCGTTGCTGTTAATACGTCGCTATACTCTGGTAAAACTATGATATCGGCGTTTTCATCGCATTTATCCAAAAACGAAAGTTCTTCGCTAATTAAAAAATCTAAATCTTCATAGTTAAAAGAATATCTAGGTTGAATAATATACGCTTTCATAGTAAACCCCTTAAGTTATTATATATATGATATAATAAAACCCACGCAATTTCAAGTGTTTTTTTATTTTTGTTAGGTAAAAATAAAGCCCGCTATAAAGCGGACTTTAGGGTTTAAAGTAAATTGTAAAGTTGGTTTCTAAGTTCATCGTATTTTTCAACGCTACGTGGATATTCGTTTAATCCGTTAACACCGTAAGAGTTTAAAATTTGTAAAACCTTTTCGCGTGAGTGCTTTTGCTGTACCGTTTTAAGTAACCTATAATCTTCAAAACCGCGAAGAAGTGCAAAATATCTTATTGAATAGTTAACGCCGTTTTCTTTAGGGTAAACAACAAAACTATCCCCCGCTAAAAACTGACCGCCCGCCGAAGTTTCTTCATACGGATTGATTGATTTAAGTGAGTATTGGGTATTATAAAAGTTAAAGCCCCAATGCAAAAAGCCTTGAACGCCAGTAGAGTAAAGTTGCATACCAAGTATAGCCGTGCGCCCTAGTGGCATTGTGAAATATCTATTAGTTAGATAATTAGTACCCATACCTACGCAGTAGTAAAGCATTTTAGGGCCTAAGCCGTTAAAAAGTTTTAAGTCGGGCGAATCGATTGCAACAACGGGTATATCCACGCTTTTTTTAGTGAAAAATTCATAGCACGAAAGGGCGTCTAAAATAGGAATACCGCCGTTGTGTTTTTTAATAAACTTTGAAAGTTTAACGTACCTTTTAACGTGTTGCGCGCTTGGCTCGTCAGTTAAGTGCATAAAGGTTTTATCTAAAAGGTTTTCCGATACTAAAAATGCGGTAAGTTCTTTTAAAAAGGCTTTTAAAAAGCGTTTGTACTTATATGAAGTTGACTTAACCCTCCAACCAAACTCGTTATTTAGTTGACCGTTTTTTTCTACCATAATTTTAGGGCAAGCCTTTCCGCCCCATTGCGAATACAGGTGGGATAATTCAAAATATTTAACACCACTATCAAGGCAGATAGAAATAAACTCTTTAAGTAAAGAAAAATCAAAAAGATATTTGCCTTTTTGGTAGATAACTTTTACTAGTTGAGTAGTTAAACGCTCGCCACCAACCGCCGTATCAAGCGGTGGGGTAAAGATAGGCGTTAAAATGGTATTGTTGCCCATTTTTACGTAAGCGTCAACGTAAAATTTAAAGTATTTGTAAAACTCTTTAGTAAAAGGCTCAACTTTAAAGTAGTTGCAAATGCCGTCACAGTGAAACCAGTTAGTTAAAATAAGGTCGGTGTCTATAAGTTTTTCGGCTTTAACCTTTAGGTTAAAATTTGCTTTTTCTTCGCCGACGGTTACCACGATTGTGTGTTCGCCTTGCGGTTTTTCAGTAGCGGGAATTTCTATAAATAAGGTTGCAATTTCGTTTGCCGTTAAATTAACCGAAGTTATTTCCTCTAAAATTTCGGGATATAGGTTATCGGGGGCGTTTACGTAGTAATCGTCTTGCTTAAACCTTTCAGGTCCACCGCCCACGTGCTTTTTTACAAGATAGGTTTTCGTTTGAAACGGACTGTCAACCCTTATAGGTAAAGTAGTGTTTTTTGTTGATTTTACTATTATTTGAAAGGCAAAACTTTCGTTAGATAAACAAATAGCGCTATCTATTAAAAGAGCATCTTCTTCGGTAAAAATTCTTTTTAGACCCGAACAAGTTTTAAGGGATATTTTTATGTTTTGTTTGTCCATACTTTAACCCCTTATAAATTTTTAATACCCTTTTCAATGATATCGGTTAAAAGTTCATTAATGCTGCATTTGTAATTGCCTTTGTCTTTTTCTTTTTGCACGATATATCTAATTTTTTTATGAAGTTCAGGCGATAACCTTAACAAAAAAGTCTTTTTATCTACTGTTGGAACGTTAGATTTATTCATAAATACACTTCCCCTTTTTTATTTCTTTTCTGTTTATTAACAACAATTATATTATGATATCATAATATTATGATACTATGATAGCATAGAGTAGGATAAAAGTCAATAAGGATAGAATTTTAATCGTATAAACGTTTCAACAGGACTGAGATTTTAACGTAATAGAAAGATGGATTGGCATAAAAATTAATAGGCAGGTGTACACGCTTTTGTACACCTGCCTTTTTTTAAAAGTTTTTTAGTATTTGTTAAAAGTTATGGTTTTTTTATTTCAGGTAACCCAACAGTTTTTCTAAAGACCTTGTAAATTCCACATTTCCAACAAAGAACCATACCCATTATAGCACCAACTACTGCTTGCAATATTTGATAAGGCAATTTCAAAATTGCATATTCTGGTGTGCTATATATAAACGCTCTACCCAACGAATAACCAACAATCATTATGATTGCACCGATTGCTACGCCGATACCCGAAGAAATAACAGGGTGTTTTTTCATTACGTAGTGAGAATAAACCGAGATTACAACGGCTTGTATTCCGTGTGTTACAAGAGAAACAAACATTGGTGTAGGATAGAAGATTAAATCCCCGAGAAATGCTCCAACACCACCTACTAAAAACGCTGAAAATGGGTCTAACATTATTGCCGCAAGACAAATAATTACGTCATTCATATAAAGGTGACCGCCCGGAACGGGAATACCAAATGAACTCATAACAATATTCAATCCCATTAACATTGCCGTTACACATAAATATACCGTACTTTTCTTAATATCTTTTTGCATAATAAATTTCTCCTTGACTTTTCTTTGAAAGTATTATACAATCATTTTGGTTATATGAAAATAGTCAAAATAGGAGAATTTTATAAGACCAAAATGAACTATAAAATAGATACGAACAGCAATATCCCTGCATACATACAACTTTATCAGTATTTTAGAGATGATATAGTTAAAGGCGTTTATCCTTATAAAAGCAAATTACCCCCTAAAAGAATTACTTGTTTAGAAACCAATTTAAGCCTTATAACGGTAGAACATTCTTACGACTTGCTTATACAAGAAGGATACGTAGAATCAAAAGAGCGTAGTGGATATTACGTTATCTTTAAGCCAAATACGGGGTTTGCTTCCTACTCTTCTACCGAACACTTGCATAAAAATTATGCAGATGGAAAAAACCAAAATAGCGAATTGTCTTTCCCATTTTCTACAATTTCGAAGGCTATGAGAAAGGTATTAACCAATTTAGAAGAAGATATTTTAGAGCGTTCTTATAATACAGGTTGTTTTGAACTTCGCAACAACATAAGTTTATATCTTGCTCGTAGTCGTGGTATTCACGTTTCGCCCGCACAAATTGTTATCGGCGCAGGTTCGGAATATTTATATGGACAAATCACTTCTCTTTTAGGTCGCAATCAAAAGATTGCAATAGAAAGTCCTTCATATAAACAAATTGAACAAACGTACGAAAGTTTGAGCATCAATTATGAAAAGCTAAAACTTGCTAACGACGGTATTACAAGCTCTGACTTATGGAATTGTAATGCAAATATTCTTCACGTTTCGCCATATCGTAGTTTCCCAAGTGGCGTTTCGGCTTCTGCTTCTAAAAAACACGAATATCTTTCTTGGGCAAGCAAAAACAATGCTTATATCATTGAAGATGATTTTGAATCAGAGTTTTCTATCTCTAAAAAACCAGAAGAAACACTCTTTTCCACAACAAGGGAAAATAACGTTATTTATCTTAACACCTTCTCTAAAACGATATCGTCTTCTTTGCGTGTAGGGTATATGGTTTTACCAACACAACTTGTTCCCGTCTTCCAAGAAAAACTTGGGTTTCAATCTTGTACCGTTCCAACGTATATTCAATACCTTGTAGCAGAACTAATTGCAAACGGCGACTTTGAAAGGCATATCAATAGAGTAAGGCGACAAAAACGCGTAATAAAAATTAGTGCGCATGCAAATTAATAAATTTCTCACAAAAAAGAACCACTTTAAAGTGGTTCTTTTAGTTTGATTTTAAAAATGTCCGCCGTCGATTTCCGCAACGTTTTTGCCGTGAAGAATAAGCGTTTTATCTTCGGGAACGTAAGAGTCTGGGAAGTGAATCATAACGTTTTCTTTTTCAAGTTTAGATTGTAATTTTTTAATATCAACACGCGAAACCGCCGTTTTATCCTTAATTGCTAAGGTTGCAACTTCGCCCGCCGCTTGACCTGTTAAAATTGCAGGCGGAATAACCCTTAATAAATCCCAGCCATAACCCGTACCGTCGGCGCTTCTACCTGCGGTTATAATGTTTGGATAGTCGCTTCTTGTGATTGTGCGAAGTGGCACTTCAAAAAGATAATCACGGTGTTCAAAGTCGTTGATAGCGCAAATTGAATCGTCAAAATGTTTGTATACGTCGTAAACTTTTAAGGAATAATCCCCTTTGATTTTAGCGGTAGTTCTAAACTGTGGCATACCAGGTGCTGTTACCACTTCACGCGTGTTAGGGGCAGATTTTTTTAATCTTTCAAGAACTAAAAGTTGGTTTCTTATTAAATAATCGCTTACGTCTTCAGTTGAAAGCCCCGACCAGCGCGGAATATCGCTTGGTTGGTTATCGCCCCAAAGGTTGATACCGCCACCTGCTATATTATCGTAAATAAATTTAATGTCTTGTTTTTCTACCGCGCGTTTGCAAGTATCAAGCGTTACCATTTTCGCCATATAGGTAAAAAAGTTTTCGCCCTTATCGTAAGGAACGCCCGCACGCCTTAATACGTCGGCATCGCCTGTTGTATCAATAAGTTGTTTGCACGCGTAAAATTCCGTACCGCCCTTACTTTCAGTTATAACACCTTCAACGATATTGCCATTTAATATAGGGTCGCAAGCAATACAGTCAAAAAGTAAATCAACACCACTATTTACAACTTCTTCGGTTAATTGATAAGCGAAAATTTGTGGGGAATAGCGTTGAATATAGCGTTGTTCGGTATAGTGTTTTGGTTCGCCGTTTTTCCAGTCGCTTGGGATAAAGTCAATGCCCACTTCCACGCTTTTTCTAAGCCATTTTTCCGCCATACCAAAAATAATTTGCTTGCCCCTTCCGTTGCACATAGGCACGAAAAGATTGATAAGCCCAAGCGTACCAAGTCCGCCAAGCATATTGCTTTTTTCTATAAGTAAAGTAGATAGACCGTTTTTAGCAGAGGTTACCGCAGCGGCAACACCCGCTACACCGCCACCGCAAACGATAACGTCGTATTCTTTTTTAACTTGTAATTTTTTTTCGTAAACTATAGTTTTGTTGCTCATTTTATTATTCCCATTTTAAATTTTTAATAACTTCATCGTAAAGTTCAAGTTGTTTATCCGTTGGTTTAAAGTCGGGGTGAGAACAGCAAGGAAGGGTTGGCTCTTCGCCGTTTTTACCGTAAAACGGTGTTAAATAATCATTTTCGTAAAGTTTTTTATCTTCTTCTTTTCTAAAATCGGGGATATCGTAAACCTTTCCCCCATCAAGTACCGAACGGTGACCTAAAATGCCAACCGATGACATAACGGTAGCCGAATAAATATCGTAAGGGTGCGGTGGCTCTACGCCGTTTTTAATGCAATCTAAAAAGATACGGCAAGTAATATAGTCCCCGCCACCGTGACCAGAAGATTTAATAAGTTCTTCGTCTTTATCGTTCCAAGACGGCGTGTATAAATTGATTTCTTGTTTGCCTTCAGGGATTTGCCACTGGTTATATCTAAGCATAACTTGTTCGCCCATACCGCGTAAGTTTTCTATTTGACCTTTCGTTCCGCAAACGCGGTAGGAATTATGGTGCGCGCCAAACCCAGCGCAACCAGTCATTCTAAATACCGAACCGTCGTCGTTAAGGGTTGTGATATTTGCCGTATTATCACCGTTAAACGACGCAGTAGGTACGTTATCCGTAATAGGCGCAAACATTGCAAACGCCGACACCTTTTTAGGCGTTGCGCCCGTAATGTGCATAATTGGACCAAGAGAGTGAGTTATATAATAAGTTCTTGGAATAAAATGTCGCCAATGCTCCCTATAAAACTTGTACGCCATTATAAAGTCGACGCTATTTGGGTCGGCAGGGTGGTTATATTCACCTTCGGCGTAAACTATTTTACCTAAAGTTCCGCCGTCTACAACGCGTTTCATTTCACGGTTAAAAAGCATTTGCGGATAGTTTTCGGCAAGCATATAAATGCTACTGCTTTTATCATACGCCCTTACAAGTTCTACCCCTTCGCCCATTGTGGCGTTAGATATACACTCACAAAAAACGTGAAGATTTTTTTCGAAACATTTAATAACGTAAGGAGTGTGTTCGTAAAAATTATTAGCGACGATAACCGCGTCCATAGGTTCTTTGATGAAATCGTCAAAACTTTCAAAAACTTTAAGTTCGTTTTTCGTTTTATTAAGTCTTTCAAACGATTGAAATAACCTACCTTTATGGTTGTCGCAAACGGCAACGATTTCCGCTCCTAACTTTAAAAAGTTTTGCGCTAAAGCAACGCCCCTACCTGCGCCGAACACGCCTATTTTAATTTTTTCCATAATCTTTCACCTTAAAAGATTTTGCCGTTATATTTTTTAATGGCGTAAAGGGTTAAACCTAAACCTACCGCCAAGCCCACTATTAAAATGGCTAAGCCAACAATTTCTAACACCCAATTAGAAAGTGCTATAGATAAATACGTTAAAACACCGTTTATCATAATAGAAAGGGCAATAAAAATCATACCTAAGCCAATTAATTTGCCCATAGTTTTTTTATCTTCTTCCTTTACGTTATTTCGGTGATAAGAGTGAAGCATTTTTATATTCCCGCGCAAATTAGAAATGCCTATAAATATAAAAACAATACCGATAACAATACTTGAAATTAAAGTTTCCATTATATTTTATCCCTTTATTAAATTACAATAGTTTTTGGCAATTTCGGTAATTTTATCAAATTCACCCTTTTTGATAAGGTCTTTTTTAACCAAGTTACCACCGATACCAAAACCCGAAACACCTGCTTTTAAATATTCTTCAACGTTGCTTTCTGTAATACCGCCAACGGCTAAACACTTAACGTGCGCAAGTGGGGCTTTTAGGTTTTTAAAGTAATCAATACCTAAATTAGTTATAGGGAATAACTTAACGTAGTCCGCACCGCTACGATAAGCCGATTGAACTTCGGTTGGGGTAATCGCGCCGGGGATAGAAACCATATCAAGTTCGCGCGTTTTTTTAATAACTTCACAATACGCGTCGGGCGAAACTATAAACTCACCACCCGCTTGTTTAGTTAACGCTACTTGCTTTTCGGTTAAAACAGTACCCGCGCCGATAAACATTTTATCGCCAACGTGCTCTTTTAAATTTTTAAGGGTTTTTGCCGTTTCTTCATCAGAAACAACGCCCGTAGCGTCGTAAGTGATTTCCATTAACCTTACGCCACCGGCGTATAACGCATCGGCAAGCGGGATAACATCTTCACTTGATACACCGCGCACGATAACGATAAGTTTTTCTTTTTCGATTGCTTTTATAACTTGTTCTCTCATATTTTCCTTTAAGGGATAGCGATATCGCCGTTCTCTTCCATCCATTTTTTAGCAAGTTCAACCGCTTCAAAACCCATACCAACAACGCCGTTGGTGTGTAAAACTAAACCGTCAACTAAGCCACTAACTAAAAGTTCTTTCGCGCGGTTTAATTGATATAAAACGGTTTCAGGGTTAGATTGTTTTTTATTGCCGAAATCGTATAAATAACAGCCAACCATACGCTTTTGGTTTTTGTGCCTTTTTAAAAACTCTTGAAGTTTAACTTCAAAGTTAGCGTTGTCCGTTTCGTGCCAAAACCACAAGATTACACCGTCAAAGATAGGTAAAAAGTCTTTCAAAACGGCTTCATTAGTGTTCATTGTATAATAAACAAGCCACATATCAAGCGGTTTTTTATTATCGTGCATTTTTTGTTTTAACGAATTTAATTTTTCTACCGTGTAATGTTCGTAACTACCCTTAGTGCCTTGGTTAAAAAAGTCGTCAAACACGCCAACTGTTATATTATCATACTTGTTTGCTAAGTCTAAAACACCGTCTACTTGGTCGGCGTTTTCAATGCTCCAACCAAGATTTAAACAGTTTTTACACTCAATAGAACACGCATCGCGGTCAACAACGTTGTGCATAGGCACGTAAAACACGTTTTTTGCGCCAAAGTATTCCATACCGTCAGCGGGGTTTATGTTTCCGTCTAAATCAAATTCATTTACAAGTGAGTGCGCCGGGTGACCCCAAATCCACACTTTATCTCTTAATTTTTGCATAACTTATAATCCTTTTTATAGGCGATGTTACAATATAAGGTTGATTTTAAAATAGCAAATCAAATGCAAGTAAGACTAGGCAAAGCCCGAAGATAAGAGTATACATCTTTTCAAGGGCTTTAACAACGTATTACGCAGTATTTCATTTGCTATTTATCAACCGTTTGTTGTGACAGAGCCTTTTATTCCTTCCACGTTTTTTTAGGTCCAACAACGTCAAAAGTAGTGTCAGTTAAATGAAGACCTTTTACGTGTTTAAAAAATTGCCCCGTGTAATTAGGCAGTTCACGATTGCCGTTAATTGTAAACTTACAGCCGTTAAAGTAAACGTCTTCAATTAAAGCGTCTTCTCTACCGATAATCAAAGGGTAATCGCCAGAGTTTGAAGTAACGTTTGTAAACCTTATATTTTTAATAGCCTCAACCAAATTCCCGTCAGAAATAAGCACCTTAATTGGCGCAAAGCCAATTTCGTCCATAATAATATTGTTAAAATGTATATTTTCAACAAGGGTGGCGTTGCCAGCAAAATCGGTTGGTGCTGAATACATTGGTAATTGAATAACTACCCCAACGCGTGATTTTGTTATAATAAGGTCTGAAAGGGTGCAGTTTTTAATAGTTCCGTCATTTCGCCAAGCAATACGCACGGCTTGACAGTACGAACTTAAAGTGCAACCTTTTACAACTATTCGTTCGCAAACGCGATTTTCTTTTAAAGTGTTTGTGTTTGCACGGATAACAATGCTATCATCACCCGAATAAATAATACAACTATCAACAATAACGTCACTTGAGCAGTTGATATGTATGCCGTCTGAATTAGGATATAACTGATTGCAGTAAATTTTAGCCTTATTAAAGGTTACAAATTGCGAATTGTTAACCCAGTAACCCCAACCGCCAGCAAGGTCGGTTAAGGTAACGTCTTCAATTCTAACGTTTGTTGAGCCCATAATAAAAATCATACGCGCAGGGGTTTTTGTTATATCTTTATCATAACCCACTATCTCGCCGTCGCGATAAACGGGTGTGCAGTAATGTTTGCCGTTACAATCAATTTTACCCATACCCGAAAGACTTGCGTTTTCTACGAATCCAAAGTAGATAATACACTTAGCAGTAGCGCGCGGAGCAAGTGAAACGTCCCACTCGTCACAAGTAAAATTAGGGAAGTCGTCACTGTTTGAAGACGCAAATAGCGTTGCGTTTGAATCGATATAAAGTTCTACGTTAGAGCGCATAAAAATAGTACCCGTAACAAAAACGCCTCCGCTAACTATTACTTTGCCGCCACCTTCTTTCGCGCAGGTATCAATAGCAGTTTGTATAGGAGCGGTGTTAACGGTTAACCCGTCGCCAATCGCGCCAAAATCTTTTATATCGTAATTTTTCATAGTTTCTCCTTTTAATTTTACCAACGATAAAATTATACCATTATAGCCCGTTTTTTTCAATAGATTTTATAATTTCTATATTTATTTTTAAAGTCTTTTCACCTTTAGCCATAAAGGTTTTATAATATCCGTTTCGGTTTTTAGAAGTTTTGTAGCAGTCAACTATTTCTCCGCTTGTTGTATACCTACAAACAAACCCTTTATAGTAAATTTCAAGGGTGTTTTTTGTTGCGATAATTTTTGTTTTACTTTCGCCGTCATAATCAAACGCGGGTAAAAGGTAGGCTATTTCGCCATTACCTATATTAGTAATTTCTACCCCGCTACTTGAAAGGTTATAAACGGTTTTTACCTTTTTTCCCTTTTTAAAAGAGCAAGTTAATGTAGCGCTTGCGCTATCAATTGTTTTAGATAACTTGTTAAGTTTATATTTTGCTTGTAAGCCCGTTGCGAAGATAAATTCATCGTTATCTTTAACCCCTACCGCCAAAGAAAGTGGAGTATTTACTTGGCTATCGATTTTATAATTAGGCTCTATAGGGCAAGGCACAGATAAACAAATAGATGAAGGTGCACCTTTCTTATGAACTCTACCAAGACCGTTACTGTCATAATGCGGGTTGCTATTTGTATCAAACTGCAACGAATACCCGCCCGCACTTAAACAAACAGCGTGAAAGTGCTTTGAAGTTTTAACGGCAACAGGCGAATTATCGTCTTTACCTGTTTCAATTAAATCGTTACAGTTAAGGTAGCCTTCGTATAAATATGACGCTAAGGTTATCATATATTTATCAAAGTAGGCGTAAGTTTCACAGCCGTATTTAGTTTCTACTGAAAACCTATTTTTTATATGCGATATAGGGGTATTTTGTAGCCAAGTTTCTATATCGTTAAGGGCGTTTAGGCTTGCAAGTTTAAACTTACTTGCTAAAACTTTATCTTTTAAATAGTACCTATTGGATTCGTATTCACATACGGCCGATAAAAGTGCCGAATTAAACAAAAACTGATTGCTTCTTCCGCCAAACGGAATTTCGCCAACAGCGGACTGCATTTTAAGTGTTAAAAGCCCTGCTTTTTTAAGCGCGTTATCAATTTTAGTGTAATATTTGCCGCGATAGCCAAGTCTTAAAAGAGTTGAAAACAATAACCTTGAAACTAAATCATAGGTCATAGGCGGATATTTATAATCATCGCGGTACATACCATTTTTATCTAAATGTTTAACTTGTGTTGCAAGTTGAATTTCGATAGTTTCTAAACTAACGCCAAGCCCCGCTGTTAATCTACGATATTCGCTTACGGCGGTAAAAAGCGCCCAGTTAAAAAGCCTTTCGTTAGGTTTTTTTGCTATTACGTTATAGCACTCATACGGCGAAATGCTTGATATTTGGTTTTTCCAAGCGGTGGCGTCAAATCCCGCCTTTTCCGCCACTTCAATGCAGTTTACAATTTCGCGGACTGAAAAATCGTTTGCCGCTTTAACTTTAGGGATATTTTCACAACAAAAGTCCATCATTTTAGTAAAAAGCGGAATCAAATCTTGCCTTTTACCGTGCGCTATTAAAATGCCTATCGTTGAAGTTAAACGCGGAAAGCCGTGTTCGGTTAACCTTTTTTCTTTAACGGTATTAAAATAATTTAAAATTTGCTCACTTGAATAAGCGGATAACGCTTTTTCCATTAGCAAAAGGTATTTTTCTTTCATTACTACTCCTACGCCATAGTTTCAAGCATTTTTAAAGTAACTTCGTATAAATTAGGTTTACCGCTAAGGTAAAGTTGTAATTCGCTAACCATATATTCGCCCATACGCGCAACTTCATTGCCTAAACTTCCTGCAATATGCGGGGTAATTACACAGTTATTTAAAGCGTAAAACGAATGAGATTTTTCAAGCGGTTCATCTACGGTTACGTCAAGTAAAGCAGTGATATCAGGGCGATTTCTTAAAACTTTTATTAGGTCTTGTTCGTTTACTTGCGCTCCGCGGCCGGTGTTTATAAACACCGCGTTTTCGCGCATTAAAGAAAATAATTTATAGTTAAGTAAGTTTTTAGTTTGTTCGTTATTTGCCAAGTGGTTAGATATAACGAAAGCCTTTTTAAAAAGTTCTTCTAAACTACATTTACAAACACCTAAACTACTTGCCGTTTCATCACTTAAAAAGGGGTCGTAAACAATAACGTTAAGGTTGTAGTTTTTAAGCATTTTAATAACCAACTTACCTATCATACCTGCGCCTATAATACCTACCGTTTCAGCGTAGTTGCCGTTGCATATAGATATAGCCGATTTAGCACCATCGTGATTACCCGATTTATAAAGCCTATTAGAAATAAAAAAGCCT
This sequence comes from Christensenellaceae bacterium, assembly GCA_045613025.1. Taxonomy (GTDB): domain Bacteria; phylum Bacillota; class Clostridia; order Christensenellales; family Borkfalkiaceae; genus HGM11412. Next base: position 36,754 of record JAZLAE010000010.1, read on the forward strand.
TTGTTAGAAAGTATAATTTGCGCTACCGTAAACTCTGCAACGGGTATAGCGTTGCTTGCCCAAGCCGAAAAGACTTTTACGTTACAGTTTAAAAATGGGCGCGCAAACTTTTGCACAGTGCCTGCGCCGTAAAACACGCATTTAAGGTTAGGTAGATATTTTTTAATTTCTTCTTCAGTAAAAATTGGCATTCCCCAAGTAGAAAAAATAATTTCAGTATCAGTAAATTTACCCGTTAAAATATCTTCTTTTACGTAAACGGTATTATCTATATCTATTAAATTTTTAAGTTTTTCGGTGTTTGGTTTATCGTAAACTTTAGGTATATAATCTATAAATTCCGTTAAAAATATCCCTTTCATAAACTCTCCACAATTTGTCTTAACGCATTTGCTTCAACTATTAAATCTTCAACTTTATCGTTTGGCATAAATTCAAGTAATAAGGTTTTTGGCAAAGTAAAGTTTTTTAAATATTTTACCCACTCATCTATAGCAAGCGCTAAAGGGTATTTATTAAAAGTATCCGTTTGCTTCCAGTTAAAAACGTGGATATTTTCAACGTATGGCGAAATGGCTTTAGCGTAGTTTAAATTATCTTGGGTAGTTTTCCATTGAAAAGGTTGCCAGTACGTTTTAAAGTTAGGGCTATTAACCGATTTTATAAGCCAAAGCGCATCATTTAAATTTTCGGTAAAGGAATTTTTATGGCACTCTAAACAAAGGATAACGCCGTGTTGTTTTGCTATCTCGCTCGCTTTAATGCTAACGTTTAAAAGGTCTTGTTTTTCATTATGCGTCATATCGTTACCGCACTTATCATAGCACCAAATTCTTAATATATTCGTGCCTAAAATCTTCGATGCTATAACGTATTTTTCAAGTTCGTTTAAGTTAGTAACACCTAAGCGAAAATACGTGCCGTAAGAAGAACAAGTAATAGAATTTTCCTTTTGCAAGCGCGCAATATCTTCAAGTTTTTCTATATCGTTATACGGCGCGTGAACGTCGCTACCCCACTCAATACAGTTAAGATTTGCGCTTTTACAAATATTTATAATTTCGATTGGGCTAAGGTTTCTAAACGAAACGGAACAAAGCCCTAAAGTATAAATTTTATCCATAATTTCCACCATTTTAATTATAAAAATTATACCATTAAAGCAGGCTTTTTTCAATAGGTTTTTAAAAATAAAAAGGGCTATAATAAAAATCTTATAGCCCTTTAAAATATTAAATTTTATTTAGTTAAATCCATACTCCAAACGTGGTCAGTTGGATTTATAGCACCTTCTTTAATGTAAGACAAAGTTGCCGATTCAAACAAGATAAGCAATTTATCGTTATACACCGTTATTCCTTCCGTCATTGGTGGAGCAACGTAATCTTGAACGGCAGTTTTTAATCCCCAAGCGGGAACTACTTTATCACCTATAGTCACAGTTGCTTGCGATTCGCCTTCCATAGAAAAATCGTAGATTTTAATGTTTGAATTATTTATTCTACCAAAAGATTGGCTTAACGCAACTTGATTGCCTATTACGGTAAAGCCTTGGATTTTATCAGGAGTTCCTATCACGCAATCGGGAATAGCAACTTCGGTTGACGAATTCCACGCTTCGGTAGAAAATTCGCTTTCCGTTTCGCCGTCGAGTTTATATCCAACCGTCCAAGCAGAGTAATATTTATCATCGCACATCAATCCATCGTGATACTGACGGGTATCGTGTTGTGGGAAATTGTAAAAATCGCCAATCCAAAGCATTCCGCCCGAATAATTACAATACGCCGCCATTACTGGCACTTTTATAATTTCAACTGCATTAAGCGAGCCACCGTTTTCAACGTTTTCAAAAGCCACAAGCGGTATGCGTAAAATATTACCCGCATTGCCAATGATTAAGTTTTTATTGGTTACCGTTAAACCGCCCGCATGTCCTTTATAATAGTCCGTTTCATTTTTCTTAAGGTAATAATAGCCCGCAAGTTTACCCGTTTTTAAGTTTACGCTAACAATCATAGAACCAGGGTGCTCTTCATAACTGCTAAAGTATCCCGAAATTAAAAGTAAATCTTTTTCTTCCCAAACGTCCATACCTTGTGGAATAAACCCTTCGTTTAAACCGGGGATTAAATATTCCGTTTTTGCTTTTGAAATGAACAAACTATAATCGGTATTTGAAGAAAAATCATTACTTTCTACCATTGAAGTTTGCTTGATTTTACCTTCGTCTTGAGGCGGATTGTTACAAGCAATTAAAGTAACAGATAACAAGGATAATGCAATACAAAGTATTTTATAAAAGATTTTTTTCATTTTTTATCCTCCTTTATTTATTATAAAACAATGCTGTCAATAAGTTGAAGTTCTTCGGTTGTAAAGGTTGAATTTTTAGTCATTTCAAGGTTTTCTAAAATTTGCGCAGGTTTAGACGCGCCTATTAAAACACTTGTAACGCCTTGTTTGCTATACACCCAACTAAGCGCCATTTGCGCCAAACTTTGTCCCCTATTTTTTGCGATATTATCTAACTTTTTAAGTTTTTCAAGCATTTCGCTTGAGATTGATTTTTCGCTTAAAAATCTACCGTCGGTTTTTACCCTGCTATCGTTTGGTATGCCGTTAAAATAGCGGTTTGTAAGCAAGCCTTGCGCAAGCGGACTAAATATAATCAAGCCTTTTTTTGCTTGATTTACCGCATTTAAAAGACCGTTATTTTCTATCGTTCTATCTAAAATAGAGTACCTATTTTGATTGATTACAAACGGGCATTTTAAGTCGTTTAAAATATTTGTTGCTTGTAACATTGTTTCGCCATCGTAGTTAGAAAGCCCAACGTACAACGCTTTACCGCTTTTAACAATATCGTTAAGCGCCCACATTGTTTCGTAAAGCGGGGTGTCTTTATCCATACGGTGGTGGTAAAAAATATCAACGTAGTCAACGTTTAACCTTTTAAGGCTTTGGTTTATACTTGCTATTAAATATTTACGTGAGCCGTAGTCACCGTAAGGGCCTTCCCACATATAATAACCCGCTTTGGTGCTAATAATCAATTCATCGCGGTAAGGCTTTAATTGTTCGTTTAAAATCTTGCCGAAATTACTTTCCGCACTACCCGCAGGCGGGCCGTAGTTGTGTGCTATATCAAAGTGCGTTATACCGTTATCAAACGCGGTAAAACACATATCTTGCATATTTTTAAAATCGGCGTTATCGCCAAAATTGTGCCAAAGCCCAAGCGAAACGGCAGGTAGTTTAAGCCCGCTTTCGCCACACTTATTATACGCTACCTTTTCATAGCGCGATTGGTTTGCCGTGTAATTCATAAATATCCCCTTTTTTGATATTATATCACATAAAAATTTGCTTTTCAACATAAAAAAGAACGATTAAAAAATCGTTCTTTTAAATCAATATTGCTTATTTAGATTTATTATCTAATGCAAGTTCGTCTTCATTAGTGCCTGTGTAAGAATCTTTAAAGAATATAAAGTAAACTGCAATGCCCACAGCCATTAACACTACTGCGCCTGCAAGTACCCACACAAAGTTAAGACCTGCTGGTGAATATTCGCCAAATTTAGCAATGATACCAAACACTTCTAAAAGCATAATTAAAATAGGGGTAACGTATTTAACCATAACGGCGAAAATTTTACCCGCTTTGCCTAAGTCAAGGCCGTCTTCTTTTAATGCGCGGTAAGTGTTTAATGGATTTAATCTTTGCTTAAACGTACCTTTTTCAACAAGCCAGCCAATTACAAAGCAACTTACGCAAGCGCCAACAGGCATAAGTACCGTGTTAGTAATTTCATCAAAGAAAGTAAGCATATCAAAGCCGAATACCGTAATAGCGCCGTCAAAAGCACCGCCTACCGACCAAGCAACAGGGATAGATACGATAAAACAGAATAATGCAAGAACAATAGTTGCAATTTTTCTTTTAACTTTAAACTTTTGAATAACGAATTGAGTAGCAACTTCTAAAAGAGAAATTACAGACGTAAGCGCAGCGATAGTAACCATTGCAAAGAATAAGAAAGAAACCACTTTGCCAAACCAACCAAGGCTTGCAAATACTTGTGGTAACGTTTGGTACATAAGACCAACGCTTTGTAACGCAACGCCACTACCTTCCTTAAATGCATCAGGGTTAAAGTGACCGATAGACGCAAATATTGCAAGACCTGCAATAAGAGCAACCATCGTATCAAATATACAAATCATAATTGCAGACTTACCTATCTTGATTTCGCTACCCGTGTATGAGCCGTAAGCAATCATAATACCCATACCAAGTGAAAGTGAGTAGAACGCTTGACCCATAGCAGCAAGAACGCCTTCAAAGCCTAACTTAGAAAAATCAGGGTTAAGGTAGAAATTAAGACCTTCCATAACGCCACTACCTAAGCAAACAGCATAAATAGCAATAGCAACTACAATGATAAATAAAGCAGGCATAAGCACTTTAGATGCTTTTTCAATACCTTCTTTTACGCCACCCATAATTATTATTGCCGCCATAGCTAAGAATATAACGGTAAATATAACAGGGGTGTAAGGGCTTGAAATAAACGAACCAAAGGTATTTGCGTTAGACATTGCTTCGTTGCCTTGGAAAGAGTTAACTGTAAATCTAACAGTCCAACCACCTAATACCGAATAGTAACAAATAATAAAGGTAGGGATAATAATTGCAAGCATACCCGCCCATCCCATTTTATTGTTTACTTTTTTATAAGCGGTAATAGTGTTGGCTTGTGAACGCCTACCCAAATACACTTCCGCTATCATTGCAATTATGCCTATAAATAATACGCATAAAATATAAACGAATACGAAAGCAGCGCCACCGTACTTAGCCGTTTTGTAAGGGAAACCCCAAAGGTTACCCAAGCCTACCGCAGAACCCGCAGCGGCAAGAATAAAACCTATACCACTTGCAAAGCCATTTCTCTTTTTTGTTTCAGTCATAAAACACCTTTAAAAATTAGTCTAATTAACAATTAGTTAACTGTAATATTTTATCATAAATAGCAAGTTTTGTCAATGTTTAGATAAAATCTCATTGATAACTTAAATCAAAAGTTTTATATCAAACCTTTTGTTTTTAAATATTTTAATGTTATTGCATAAAATACTCTATAAAAATAACACCTTTACGTAAAAAAGGCTTGCTTTTTGCAAGCCTTTTAGGTTTTTAAATTTATCTATATTGTCAAAAAATCACAAATACAAGTAAAAAGAATAAATTAATTTTCTTGCTTTTATCTTATTATAAATTTATCCGTTTCTTTTAAATCAAGTAGGGTAACGGCGCGTTCAAAAACGTCTTTAAAGCCTTCAAAAGCCTTAGGCGTTTGTTCGGGGTGGTCTGAACACGCCGATAACTGGGTATGAATATGTAAATCGTGGTCTATTTTAAATCTCATAATTTTATTATTTTACTTCTATTTGAACGGCCTTCATTGCGTTTAACGCGGTGGTGTGGCTTTCAACAGTAACCCCAGCGCAACAGTTACTATCTACTACTATTTTAACTTCAGGGAAAGTTGCCTTTAATATCATAGCGTTAGAAATAACGCAAATATCCGTGCAAAGGCCACAAAGTTCTATCTCTTCAATTTCTTCGCCATACGATTTAATAACGTTAGGAAGGTCAACACTACCAAACGTTATTTTATCAACAACGTTGTTAACAAATGGCGTTAGTTCTTCGCAAATTTCCCAACCAGGTGTGCCTTTTATGCAATGCTTAATGGGAAGGTTAAATCCTTCTTGAGTTTTTAAATAATCTTCATTATGAGTATCTCTTGTAAAAATAACCATACCGTCGTAGTTTTTAACTTTTTCCACCACGTTTGGTACAATTTCTTTAGCAAAATCACTTCCAAGACTGCCCGATATAAAATCAACTTGCATGTCAACAACTACTAAAAATTTCATACGTTCCTATCCTTATATATATAAAAGCATTTTATTTTTGGAATTATTATATATCAAAAGTAAAACAGTGTCAAGGCGGAAATAAATAAAAGCAAGTCGCTATGACTTGCTTTTTAAAGTTTGCTACATATTTCAATTTATTATAATAATTTAGCTTTTTTCTCGTTAAACTCTTCTTCTGTTATTATTCCCTGCTCTTTTAACTTATATAATCTTTCCAATTGCGATATATAATCATTACTCTCGTTTACGTTTTGTTTTTTATCAGTTAAACCTTCTGCAATCTTATAAAATGCTTCCGTCTTTTTTTCTTCAGTTTCTATTTTTTTAATGGCTATGTCCACAGCAACGTCTTTATCGTTTTTTACTTTTAATAACAATTCCGTTAACTTTTTATATAATTCTTTTTCATTAATTACATTAGTAATTAAAAACACATTTGTTCCCGATATGCCTTTTTGACCAGTTCCATACCTTGTTACGACATTAGAGTTCATTTGCCCTTGTGAAAACTGTAAAGCTAACGACTTTATCCCTAAACTCGTTTGTATTTCAACATTTTCTATTTGGTCCAACCTATAACTGTAATATTTAGTTCCTAATATTCCAGCATTAACACCTTTAATCATTTTATTAGTTATAACACATTTACACTTGTTTATTTTTGATTTAATTAAAAAATATATTACAACAAACAATATTACAACTATATAAATATATATTGAAAAAAGAAAGCCTTGTAATATACCCCTCATAATATATGAACTTAGGGGCTCTACATCAGGCCTATCATATTGACTAAAAAAGTTATAATTGTCCACTTGTATTTTTACAAATGAAATTATAACTATTAAAGAAATAAACAACAGTATTCCAACTAAACTTATAAATGCTGTTTTTAATAATTTTGGCACTCCAAATCGTGCCTCGGCAATCTTCTGTTCGACTTCAGTGTTTAATCTAATTTCGTTCATATTAAGTCTCCTTACTTTCAATATTATATAAGAAGATTTCTTCTTAGTCAAGCATTTAAAGAAGTTTTCTTCTATAATTAAACTATGAATATTGGTGATAAAATAAAAGAATTAAGAACGGAAAAAGGGTTATCGCAATTGGGGCTTGCTAAAACAATAGGCGTTAGCCAAAAAGCTATTGATTATTGGGAAAGGAACGTGAATGAACCAAAATCAAGTTATATTATTTCTCTTGTTAAAACTTTTAACATAACGTTTGATGAATTTTTTGCTGATATAGATTAAAAGACCGTAACATTCACGGTCTTTTTTATTTATTTTCCCCCGTTTGGTGGTAATGCAACGCAGTTGCTATAATGTGAGCAAAGCGAACTATAATGCACCTAAAGGTGCTATCATGCGAACGGCAGTGAGTTATAATTCAAATTCGCTAAAGCGAAAATGATAGTTGCTATCGCAACATGATAACTCGCCTAACGGCTCGAATTATAATCAAATTCTTGCGAATTTGACATAAAAAAAGAGTAACATAAGTTACTCTTTTTTTGGCTCCCCCAGTAGGATTTGAACCTACGACCTACCGGTTAACAGCCGGTTGCTCTACCGCTGAGCTATAGAGGAATAATGAAATGCGGCAACTCCCTATCCTCCCAGGTCGTGTCCAACCAAGTACTTTCAGCGCAATTGAGCTTAACTTCTGTGTTCGGTATGGGAACAGGTGGATCCTCAACGCTATCGTCACCGCAATGGTTATATAACTGCTCTCGCAGATAATATACTTTCTTTTCAGTCTGTAGACTGACAACTGCATAGTTTAAACAA
>JAZLAE010000011.1:0-75515 GCA_045613025.1 Christensenellaceae bacterium
ATATCTGAGTTCGATTGGAATTTCTCCGCTATCCACAAGTCATCACCGACTATTTCAACAGGCGTGTGTTCGGTCCTCCACAGCGTTTTACCGCTGCTTCAACCTGCTCATGGATAGGTCACCCAGTTTCGGGTCTACGACGTGATACTTAATTGCCCTCTTCAGACTCGCTTTCGCTTCGGCTTCGTGACTTTATCACTTAACCTTCGCATCACATCGTAACTCGCCGGCCCGTTCTACAAAAAGTACGACATCACACTCTTAAGGTGCTATGTCTGCTTGTAAGCATACGGTTTCAGGTTCTTTTTCACTCCCCTCCCGGGGTTCTTTTCACCTTTCCCTCACGGTACTATACTCTATCGGTCACATGGTCGTATTTAGCCTTAGGAGATGGTCCTCCTATCTTCCGTCAGGATTCCTCGTGTCCCGACGTACTCTGGACTCCGCTTGTCTTCGCTAGGTTGTCGAATACGGGGGTGTTACCCTCTTTGCCGTACCTTTCTAGATAGCTTCTTCTAACCTTACTCTTGAACTATTGCGGTCCTAACCTCATACATATTACTATATATGATTTGGGCTCTTCCGATTTCGCTCGCCACTACTTTCGGAATCGATATTTTCTTTCTTTTCCTCCGGGTAATTAGATGTTTCAGTTCCCCGGGTTCCCCCGTTAATACTATGGATTCATATTAACGTACCATAACATTACTTATGGTGAGTTCCCTCATTCGGATATCTGCGGATCAAGGCTCATTTGCAGCTCCCCACAGCTTTTCGCAGCTTGTCACGTCCTTCTTCGGCGCCATGTACCAAGGCATCCTCCTGTATGCTCTTTGTAGCTTATTCTTATAATTTTTTCCGTCTTTAATCTTTTTCCTCTAAATGTCTAAAAAATTCAAAACTAACAGTTGTTTATATACTTTCGTATTAACCATACTTTATTTTTTGTTTTGCCTTCTGTACTTTGTTTTTTGTTCTCGTCTTTTACCTATATTGCTATATGTAAAATACTTCTATGCAGTTGTCAATCTACTTTTTTCAACATCAGTTGAATGCGCTTTCGTTTGCGCGCTTATATATAATATCATTATTAAAATTTTAAGTCAAGCATTTTTTCAATAAAAATCTTTATTTTTTTAAAATATTTTTTCACGGCAAAAATAAAGGATTTTTCGCTATTTTCATCAAAAAATCCTTACTTGTTATTTGGTTTTATAAAAGTTCGGCAAATGCCTTTTGAATTTTGCTTAAAGATTTTTCGGCTTGCGCTAAATCTTTACCTTTTACCGAATAATAAATTTTAAGTTTTGGTTCTGTTCCACTTGGTCTTACGCAAATAAAACCACCTATTTCAAGTTCGTAGTAGATACAGTTTAAATCTTTAACGTCTAACTCTTCAACTTCGCCAGTAGATAAAGTTTTAGTGCCGTTTAAGTAGTCACGAACGGCAACGATGTTATATACGTCTACGTTATTTAAAGTTGTGTTTCTTAATTTATCAACAACTTTGCTCATATCTTCCATAGCCGATAAGCCTTGATATTTAACAGAGATAGTATCGTCGATAACGTAACCGTATTTTTCGTATAATCTATTTAAAACTTTAAATACTGAAGTACCGATATATTCGTAGTAGCAAACCATTTCCGCAAAGAGCATACTTGCAACAACCGCGTCTTTATCCCTTGCGTGCGTACCCCTTAAATAACCGCAACTTTCTTCAAAGCCAAACACGAAAGTGCCCGACTTATCAACTTCGTACTGTTTGATTTTTTCACCGATAAACTTAAAGCCTACTGGAACTTCAACAAGTTTAACGCCGTAATCTTCACAAATTGGCTTAATCATACCCGTTGAAACGAAACTTTTAATAACAACGCTATTAGGTTCAAGTTTATTTTCTTGTTTTAACCTAAGCATTACGTAATCGGCAAGAAGAACGCCTACTTGGTTACCCGTAAGCGGAACAAATTCGCCGTTATCGTTTCTTAACGCCACGCCTAACCTATCGCTATCAGGGTCAGTACCAAAAACTACGTCTGCCGAAATTTTATTAGCAAGCGCAATACCTAAAGATAACGCTTCTTTGTTTTCAGGGTTTGGAACTTCTACGGTAGAGAAAGCACTGTCGGCAACTGCTTGTTCTTCAACTAAGGTATAAGAAATACCTAATTTTTCTAAAATTGCAGTAACCGGCTTAAAGCCCGTGCCGTGTAAAGGTGTGTAAACGATTTTTAATTTTTTACCGTTCTTTTTAACGGCTTTTTTAGAAAGTGAAAGTTTTGATAACGTTTTAACGTATTTTCTTAAGAAACCTTTACCGATAACGTAGAAATCACCGAAAGATTTTAACGAAACGATAGGTTTTTCATTGATAGAGAAATAATCTTTAACGTCTAAAATAAACGAAACTACTTTTTCAGTTGCTTCGGGCGACATTTGTGCGCCGTCTTCACCGTAAACTTTATAACCGTTGTATTCTTTAGGGTTATGACTTGCAGTAATCATAACGCCCGCAATTGCTTTATAATTTCTTACCGCATAAGAAAGCATAGGTACAGGGCTTGCTTCGCCAAACATTTTAACTGAAATTCCTTCGGCAAGAAGTACGCCAGCCGTTGCCTTAGCAAATACTTCTGAATACTTGCGGGTATCGTATGAAATAACTACACCCCTTTTCATAGCGGTTGCGCCTAATGTTTTTATGTATTCTGCTAAACCTTTAGTTGCCCTTTTCACCGTGTATACGTTAATCATATTAGTACCGTAACCGATAATACCACGCATACCTGCAGTACCGAATTGTAAATCAGCACCAAAACGGTATTCCATTTCTTTCTCATTATCTTTAATAAGGCTTAATTCTTCAAAGGCTTCAGCATTGATTTTAGGGTTTGAAAGCCAGTTGTTATACGCTACTTTGTAATCCATAAATAACTCCAAAAAACTTATTTGCTTTTTCTATATATAATATATATTTTATGCTTTATATATTACTTTGCCGTTTCTTATAGTCATTAACACTTCATAAGTATCTCTATTTAAAACGGTAACGTCTGCATCTTTACCTAAAGCGATAGAACCCTTTTTATCGTAAATACCAAGGTTTTTAGCAGGGTTTGCAGTAGCAAAATCAATAGCGTCAGTAAATTCTACGCCAACGCTTTCAACAACGTTTTTAACTGCAACGTTCATTTTCAATACGCTACCTGCTAAAGTGCCGTCTTGAAGTCTTGCTTCCCCGTTTTTAACGATAACTACTTGTCCGCCAAGTTCAGATTCGCCGTCAGGCATATGTTTAGCACGCATACTGTCGGTAATTAAAGTTACTTTATCGTGCGGTTTGTTTTTGATAACAAGTTTGATAGCAGGAACGCTTACGTGAATTAAGTCACAAATAATTTCAGTGTTGAGTTCATCGTTTAAAAGAGCAGCACCAACAACGCCCGCGTCACGGTGGTGTAAACCAGTTTGAGCGTTATAAGTGTGCGTAACGTTAGTCATACCAAATTTGATAGCGTTTAAGCAATCGTTATATTTTGCGCCAGTATGAGCGATAGATGCTACGATACCGTTATCAGTTAAGTATTTAACTAATTCTTCTGCACCTTCAACTTCTGGTGCTAAAGATACGATTTTTACAGTTTTGTTTGAATCGTTATAGTATTTTTCAAAGATTTTAGCATCTGGCTTAGCAACGTATTCAAGCGGTTGTGCACCTACGTGCTTAGGCGAAATGAACGGACCTTCAAGGTGAACACCGCCAACAGCAGCACCTTCTTCGCTATCCGCTTTTATGTATTCCCCAACAGCGTTTAACGCTTTAGTAATATTTTCAGGGCTTTGAGTCATTGTAGTTGCTAAGAAAGTAGTAGTACCTTCGCTTGCAACGGCAACGGCTATACTTTTAAGCGCTTCGATAGAACCATCCATCGCGTCACAGCCTGCTGCACCGTGGATATGTTCATCGATAAAGCCTGGAACGACTACCGCGTTTACATTTGAAAAATCTGCTAATTCTTCAACGTTTGCACCTGAAGATAAAGTAGCGATTTTGCCGTTTTCAAAGCCGATGTCAGTTTTTACAATTCCTTTTCCTTCAACGTATACGTTTACGTTTTTTAATCCTTGCATATTATTCTCCTTTTTCCGATGTGTTTTCGGTTTTTTGTTTAATGAATTTATTATAAATGGCTTGTTGTTTAGCCATTTCTTTATCGGTTAGTTCTTTTACGTAAATACTAAACAAAGCAATGCGCTTTTCGTAACGTGGCTTCATTATAAATTGCCAAATACAAATAAAAATCCAAAGTAATATAGTTAAAACTAAGGCAATTATATTAGAATTGTGCCCGTTAAAACCTTTAAAGTAACTAATAATTATCGTCATAGTTATCGTCATAATAATAGCGAACACTAAAGCGAAAACCATTAAAAACTTCATACTTTTTATAGTGTTTTTCATTTTAGCAATACTGCTTGTATAGTACGCCCTTTCACCCATTGACCTAATTTTCATTACGTCTTTTTCGGTAAGGCTTTTCTTTTGTTGCTGGTTTTTAAATTCGTCTCTTATCATTTGCTATTCTCCAGTAATCCCTTTAAAAATTCGCCAGTAAAACTGTTTTTGTTTTCAGCAACTTCTTCAGGTGTACCAGTAGCGATAACTTGACCGCCACCATCGCCACCTTCAGGGCCTAAGTCTACAATATAATCGGCAACTTTAATAACGTCAAGATTGTGTTCTATTACAATAACGGTGTTGCCGTTGTTTCTAAGTTCGGTTAAAATATTTATAAGTTTGCTTACGTCGTGAGCGTGTAAACCTGTAGTAGGTTCATCTAAAATGTATAAAGTCCTACCCGTTGAACGCTTTGAAAGTTCGGTTGCAAGTTTTACCCTTTGCGCTTCACCACCAGAAAGTGTTGTTGAAGATTGACCAAGTTTAATATAACCAAGCCCTACTTCACACAAGCGTTTTACTTTGTTGTAAATTTTAGGTACGTTTGCAAAAAATTCTAACGCTTCGTCGCAAGTCATATTAAGAACGTCTGAAATATCCTTGCCTTTATACTTAACCGCTAACGTTTCACGATTGTACCTTTTGCCACCGCATACTTCGCACGGAACGTAAACGTCGGGAAGGAAGTGCATTGAAATAGTGATAGTTCCATCGCCAAAGCAATGTTCACATCTACCACCTTGAACGTTAAAACTAAATCTGCCCGCTTTATAACCGCGTTCGCGCGCATCTTGAGTAGATGCAAAAACGTCTCTTATATGCGTAAACAAACCAGTATAAGTTGCAGGGTTACTTCTTGGCGTTCTACCTATAGGCGATTGGTCTATAGCAATTACGTTATCAAAGTATTCAATGCCTTCGATATCGTCAAAATCGCCTTGCCTTAACTTTGTACCGTTTACCTTATTTGCGGTTGCGGGATATAAAATTTCGTTGATAAGCGAACTTTTACCGCTACCAGATACCCCAGTAACAGCCGTAAATAACCCTACAGGGAAAGATACGTTTACGTTTTTAAGGTTATTTTGCTTAGCGCCTTTTACCGTTAAAAATCTTCCGTCGCCTTTTACCCTAAACGGTGGAACTTCTATTTTACGCTTACCCGATAAATACTGACCGGTAAGTGAGTTTTCAGAAGCCATAACTTCGTTAAGCGTACCGCTAACTACAACTTCGCCACCGTGAACGCCCGCTTTAGGGCCTATGTCTACTATATGGTCGGCGGAACGAATCATATCTTCATCGTGCTCAACAACTATAAGCGAATTGCCTAAATCCCTTAAATTTTTAAGAGAGTTGATAAGTTTTAAGTTATCCCTTTGATGAAGCCCTATGCTTGGTTCATCTAAGATATATAAAACGCCTGTAAGCCCGCTACCTATTTGTGTGGCAAGCCTTATACGTTGCGCTTCGCCACCCGAAAGAGAGCCCGCGTTTCTTGATAAAGTTAAGTAGCCAAGACCTACTTCCCTTAAGAAGTTAAGCCTTGCTTTTATTTCTTTTATTATTGCTTTAGCAATAATTTGTTCAGTTTCAGTTAATGTTAACGAACAAATAAACTCATATATATCGTTTACACTTTTATCGCAAACGTCGTTAATGTTTAAACCGTTAACGGTAACGGCAAGCGCTTCTTTTTTAAGTCTTTTACCGCCACAAACCTTACAAGGTAAAGTGTACATATACTTTTCGATTTCACTTTTAGTGTAATCGGAAGTAGTTTCAGCGTATCTTCTTTCAAGGTTAGGTATAACCCCTTCGTAAGAAGAATTAAAACTGCCGTTAAACGTACGGGTAGAATAACTCATTTGAATTTTTTCGCCGTTATTACCGTAAAGCAAGATATTTAAAATATCTTTTGGCAAGTCTTTAATAGGCGTATCCATACTAAAGCCGTAATACTTTGAAAGCGATTCAAAGTACATTTTAGCCATTCTACCGGTATCTAAATTCCAACCAGTTATAGCAAGCGCGCCTTCGTTTAAACTTCTTGAAGTATCGCCTAAAACTAATTTTTCATCAACGGCTTGCCTAAAACCTAAGCCTTTACACTCAGGGCAAGCGCCAAACGGATTGTTAAACGAAAACAACCTTGGTTCAATTTCAGGTATAGACGTACCGCATACGGCACAAGAATACTTTGTAGAATACAAATGCTCTACACCGTTTGAGGTAACAACAACCAAACCGTCGGCAAGTTTTAAAGCGTTTTCAATACTATCGGTTAAACGTTTTCTTATTCCGTCTTTTATAATAAGCCTGTCAACCACAACGCTAACAGAGTGTTTAACGTTTTTATCAAGAGTGATTTTTTCAGACAAGTCGCGAACTTCGCCGTCTACTTCTACCCTAACGTAGCCCGCTTTTTTATAACCGTCGAAAAGTTTTTCAAACTCACCCTTTTTACCCCTTACTACGGGCGCATTTATAAGAATTTTACTACCTTCTTCTAAGGTTAAAACTCTTTCAACGATTTCGTCAACCGATTGACGCCTTATCTCTCTACCACAATCAGGGCAATGCGGAACACCAATCCTTGCAAAAAGCAAACGGAAGTAATCGTATATTTCAGTAACCGTGCCAACGGTAGAGCGCGGGTTGTTTGAAGTAGTTTTTTGGTCGATAGAAATTGCTGGCGAAAGACCGTCTATCCTTTCAACGTCAGGCTTTTCCATTTGACCTAAAAATTGCCTTGCATAACTTGATAAACTTTCCATATAGCGCCTTTGACCTTCGGCAAAAATAGTATCGAACGCCAAAGTTGACTTACCACTTCCCGATAAACCAGTAAAAACTACAAGTTTATCCCTTGGTATAGTCAAATCAATATCTTTTAAATTATTTTGTTTTGCGCCTTTTATTACAATTTTATCAAGCATTATAGTCCTATTTTTTCAGTAATTTTTTCTTGAGTGCCGAAATGGTATCTCTAATTTCAATACACCTTTCAAAATCAAGTTCGTTAGACGCAATTTTCATAAGCGCGTTAAGTTTTTCGATTTCCTCAGGGATATCTTTAAGTTTAATATCGGCAGTTCTATCTATTTTTTTAGTTATTTCTAAAGTGTTTTTAACGTCTTTTATAATAGTTTTTGGCACAATTCCGTGTTTTTTATTGTAATCGGATTGCACCTTTCTACGCCTTTCCGTTTCGTTTATAGCCCTTTTCATACTGTCGGTTATAACGTCGGCGTACATAATAACCCTACCTTCAGCGTTTCTTGCCGTTCTACCTATCGTTTGAATAAGCGACGTGTCGCTACGTAAAAAACCTTCTTTATCGGCATCAAGTATAGCAACAAGTTTAACTTCGGGCATATCTAAGCCTTCCCTTAAAAGGTTAATACCAACTAAAACGTCCGATTCGCCACGGCGAAGTTCGGATATAATATCTATCCTTTCAAGAGTGTCGATATCACTGTGCATATAGCGTGTTTTAATTGAACGGTCTTTTAAATATTCAGTTAAACTTTCGGCAGTTTTTTTAGTGAGCGTTGTAACAAGCACCCTACCGCCATTTGCAATGGTTTTTCTTATTTCACTTTCAAGGTCGTCGATTTGACCTTTGGTTTTTCTAACTTCAACAGGTGGGTCGATAAGACCAGTAGGTCTTATTATTTGTTCGGCAATATTATCGGCTTTTTCAAGTTCGTATTTTCCTGGCGTTGCCGAAACACATATAAGTTGATTTATCCTTTCTTCAAACTCTTCAAACTTAAGCGGTCTGTTATCAAACGCCGATTTAAGCCTAAAACCGTAATCTACAAGGTTGGTTTTTCTTGCTTTATCGCCATTGTACATTGCGTGAAGTTGCGGAATAGTCATATGACTTTCATCGATAAAAAGCAAGAAATCTTTAGGGAAATAATCAAGCAAGGTAAACGGTGGTTCGGTAGGATTTCTTCCATCGAAATACCTACTGTAGTTTTCAACACCGCTACAATACCCTATTTCGCCCATCATTTCAATATCGTAGTTAGTTCTTTGTAAAAGCCTTTGCGATTCTAAAAGTTTGCCTTGGTCTTCAAACGCTTTTACTTCATCGTGCATATCGCGGGTAATCATAGATAGTGCCGAAGCCATTTTTTCTGTGCCAACGGCGTAGTGGCTTGCGGGGAATACCACCGCGTGTTTAAGTTCGTTTATCGGTTCACCCGTTAAAAAATTTATTTCGGTAATCCTATCAATTTCGTCGCCAAAAAACTCTATCCTAATAGCAGTTTCGGTGTTAGATGCGGGGAATACGTCTACAACGTCACCCCTAACCCTAAACGAACTGCGCTGAAAATCCATATCGCGCCTTTCGTAGTGTATGCCTACAAGTTTGCGCATTAAAAGGTCTCTATCATACGTTTGACCTTTTCTAAAAGACACGGCAAGGCGGTAATATTCTTCAGGCGCACCAAGACCGTAAATACAACTAACCGATGCTACAACTAAAACGTCTTTCCTTTCGCCAAGAGCACTTGTCGCACTATGGCGGAGTTTATCAATTTCATCGTTTATAGATAAGTCTTTTTCGATATAAGTATCGGTTGTAGGAAGATATGATTCGGGTTGATAATAATCGTAGTAAGAAACGAAATATTCAACTGAGTTTTCAGGAAAAAACTCACGGAATTCATTGCAAAGTTGCGCCGCTAAAGTTTTGTTGTGCGCAATAACTAAAGTAGGGCGGTTTACGTTTGCGATAACGTTTGCCATAGTAAAAGTTTTACCACTACCAGTAACACCTACTAAAACTTGAGTTTGAAGTCCGTCAAGCACACCTTCGGTTAAAGATTTTATTGCTTCGGGCTGGTCGCCCGTTGGTTTATATTTTGAGTGTAAAACAAACTTTTTCAAACGTATTTCCCTTTTTAAAACTGAGTTGGTTTTAGCCCTACTCTCCCATTTTATTCCATTATAACTATACCACAAAATTTCCGATATGTAAATATATAATTTAATAAAATTAATATTTATTTTGAATTTTTGCACGCTAACTAACTAAATAAGGCAATTAAAATTCTACCCACTATAAACGAAACGCAAGCGCACAAAATAGTAATCAATAAACGGTTTTTAATACTTTGTATTTCACGCTTATATTCCCCCTTAAAATTTTTACCTTTACTTGTTAATGTTATACAGTAAATTTCTTCGCCTTTTCTACTTGAATACACAACTTCAATATATCCGTCTAATTGCAAACTTTTAATAACTTCTTTAACGTTAGATAAATTTACAAGTTTTCGTTGCATACAAAAGGCGACGATAGTTTCGTTTGTCATCAAACAAGTATCGCCGTTTAAACAGTTATCAACAACAACTTTTAAAACCGCCCTTTGCCGTTTATTACTCATCAGTCCCCCCTTATAAAAACAACGTTACAATAAGCAAAATTCCACCGCCCAAAACACCGCCCAAAAATGCCGATATAAAAATTAAAAAATACGGCAATTTATCGTAGATTTTAGATTCGCAAGAAACGGGCAAACTCAACCTTTCAAGCAAATCTTTTCCCCTATCGGTTATCATACAGCAAAAGCATTTTCCGTCGTTGTATTTTAGGTAAATATTCCCTTTTGTTTTCAGTTCGTTAAAGGCGTTTAGAAGTTCGCTTTCAGTAAGATTTAAACCAATTTCATAAGCCAAGTCTTCAGCCGTTAAAATAGCAAAGTTTTCGCTTGCTTTTTTACTAATGAATTCAAGTATTTCGTTAAGGTTTTCTCTATACATATTTATCAATAAAAGTATTAACTTTTTATAAATTTATATGCAATAAAAAACCCGCGAATTATCGCGGGTTAATATTAAATTGAAAGTGCCGTAATTAAAGCGTCGTTTTTATTAACTGCTAAAACCTTACCACTATCCAAACCTAAAACCCCAACATTGTGAATCGTTGTGTTTGAAATAGGCCAGTACATTTGCGCAACCGTTAATTTTACAGCGCTTCCGTCAATGTGCTTATACGTTGTTTGCATTATTCCTTTACCGTAAGTTTTATACACCGTATTACCGTTTAAGGTTGAGGAAGAAACAAGCACGGTAACCTTATTTGTTTTATCGTAATCAAGCACCGCACCTATAAAACATTCAGATGCCGAAGCAGATTTTTCATCGGCTAATATTACTATCTTTTCAAAGTTGTAATTATGATATAAACTTGGCTTTGAATAGTAATCTTTTCTTTTGCCGTTTTTATCAACAGCGTATGCTATAAGGTTATTTTTACTTTTATCACCATCGATAAAATATCTTGCAATACTACTAAAAATATCAATATAACCACCGCCGTTTCCGCGCAAGTCAATAATAACTTTGCTTTTGCCGTCTTCCCTAAACTTTTTAAGAACTTCTGTTATTTGACCTAAAGAACCCGTTAAGCCAGAATCCTTACCGCTAAAACTATCGTATTTAATATAACCAGTTTTTACGTCTTGAATAAAAGGTTCTTCTTGAGTTTTTAAAAGGGACATACTGCCGTCTTTATCAGAAAAGGCGTAAACGCCTTGACTATCAGCGTATTCAACGTAAGTGCGCTTATAGATGCGTTTTTGCACTTCATAAGTTTCAATAGTACCGTTATAATCAACTTTTATTTTAAGGTAAGCGTTTTCTTTAACGGCTTGTTGCTTTAAAGTAAAATCTTTATACGATGAAAGTTGTTCAAAGCCGTTACCAATATCCATTTCAGTTAAAACGCCACCCGCTTTTACCCCTGCA
Source organism: Christensenellaceae bacterium (assembly GCA_045613025.1). GTDB lineage: Bacteria > Bacillota > Clostridia > Christensenellales > Borkfalkiaceae > HGM11412. The sequence continues at coordinate 11,234 of JAZLAE010000011.1, forward strand.
AGTTTGCACGGCGAATTACCTGCAACTCTAAAAATTTTTAAATCATCGCCCGTAAACGATAAGCCGATGCCTATCATATTGCCATAGCCTTCGGCAGTAACTTTTTCATACTCTTCTTTAGTATAATATTCAGAGTAGGCGTCTAAAATGGCGTTTGAAATATCTTTTACAAGGTTGCCGTCTTCATCGTAAAGATAATGTTTTTTATATGTTTGTAAAAACTGGTAAAGTTCCCTTAGTTCGCTATCCATAGTTAAATCTTTAAAGAAATATCCTAAAAAGAAAATACCAACTAACGTAGCAACCGCTAAAGCGCAGGCTATTACCTTTTTTAAGGTGTTGTTCATTTAATTATAATTATCCCCAAATAATTTTTATAAATACTACTTTACTTTTACCCACAAATGTTATTACAGCGTTGCTTAATTGTTTATAAACTTACTTAAAACGGAAATAAGCCTAAATTCCATTGCATCGTTAAACTTTCTTAAGTCAAGGCCGGTAATTTTTTCAAGTTTGTTTAAGCGGTATAATAAAGTGTTTCTGTGAATATATAAAACCCTTGCCGTTTCAGAAACGTTAAGGTCGTTATTTAAATATTCTTCGCCGGTCACCATAAGTTCTTTATCTTTTAAAACTTTTCTTGTGTTTTTATCAAGTAAAACTGATATAAATTCTTCGATTTTATTAGGCGAAACGTCTTCCATCATTTTAACAAGTATATAATCTTTATATGATTTTACACCACTTTGAATACCAAAAGACGAACTCATCGTTTCAGTAGCAACCGCTTGCTTATACGAAAGTGCAATTTCGGCAAAAGTATTAACCCTACCACCTACGTAAACTGCAACGTCGATACCTAATTCTTCAAAAAGTGACCTAACGATAAAGCCCGCGTATTCACTTGGAGAGCGATATTCAGTTTCAACGCCACCTTCAACGAATTTTACGTAAGCACAAGTAGTTTCGTCAATGATAACCGCGTTATCCGAACCGCCTACCGTGTAATCCCTTAAAAAGTCACAAACTTCTTTTGATTTACCCATATCGCATTTAAAAAGCATACAGTAGCAAACGCTTTTAGAGATAGAGTATTTATTCATAAAATGCAACGTTCTACTTTTTGTTGTGTCGCCTAAAACAATTGCCGTGAATAATTCTTCGTATGATAATTGAGTTGATTTAATTTGGTTGTTTTCAATATAATTGATAATAAAAACCGCGTAGTTGCTTTCGTTTTTAGTTGAGCCGTTTATAGCACCTATATACTTAACGCCGTTGAATAAAAACTTAAAATACGTTTTATCGTTTTCGCTATCAACAAACACGTCGCTTCCCCAAGACTTAACAACGCTATAATCAAGCGGAATATAAGTTGAAAAAGTAGATGCTTCCCTTATACCGTCTTCCGAAAGAACGGCTATTTCAATACCCGTTTTATCTTTAATAGCAGTAAGTATACCAAATAATTCTCTTTCCATAAACCACCTTTTGTGCAAATTGTATAAATTTTACAATAATTATACTCTTTTTTTTGGGTTTTGACAAGAGTTTTATAAAAACATTATGGCTATTTTGCACATTTTACACAAACAAAAAGCGAAAGGCGGTTTACCTTTCGCTTGAATTTTACTTTTTAAGTTTTTGAATTAATGCTATAACGCCCTTTTCAATAGATACAACTAAAGCCGATATTAAAATGTAACCAAAAAATACAATTAAGGTATATACAAATTGGATATTGTGCGATGCAAAGAATTTTGCCATATCAGGAAGTATAGGCGCGCCGTTACCCCACATATAAAGCATATAGTCGGCAGAGTAACCTAAAGCGTTTAAATGGTAGTTGATAGGTATAACAAAAAGGCTAAACACTGCAAGCGGAATATATCCGTTTATAATATCTTTCCACTCAGGTTTAAAATATCCCGTTACCACGATAAATATACCCGTAAACGACATTAAGAAATGGTATGTTAACGACTGAAATGTACAGAAAGTCCAAAACGGATATGTGTGTAGCATTTGTGTTAAGTAAAAGTTTGTAAAGCCGGCAAAAATACAAATACTGCCAAGCCAAGCGGTTGCAAACTTTTTAACCTTCCCCTTGCCAAAAGCAACAAACGGAAGAACAAAAATAAACATACTACAGGTATATATAGGGATAAGCCCACCAAAGTTAAAGCCGTGCCCAAGCGTAATATCAAAGTAACTTTCGTAAACTATTTTGATAATTTCAAGCGTTGGTATAAAAATAGCCAAAACTTTAAGGTAAATATCCACCTTTTTGTGCGATACTTTGCGGAAGAATATACACATTAAAATTATAGCAATTGTTGCAATAACCATAAAAATTATATGCGTTAAACTAAAATAATCTTGCCCGTGGTACGCTTCGCCGTTTACCTTTATAAAATCTTTATAATCAAAAAAATTATACATCGTTTGTGTCCTTAAAAAAGTAAATGGCAGTTAAACTGCCATTTAAGTGTTATTTATCTGCCTTTTCTTGAATTGCAAGCGTATCGCCAGCGGAAGCAAGCATTTCAATGGTGGTTGACATATCACCGCTATCAACGTCTTTAATAAAATCGTCAAGCCAGTTAGAACCCTTTTCGCCTTTAAGAATTTCAGGTTCTTTTTTGTCAACGTAGTAAACGGTTACGTCTGGATTAGACCAAGAGAAAGTAACCATACCTTTTTCACACCAGAACTTGAAGTTCCAGTAATCGTTAGAAGCATAAACTGCAACTGATGAAGAGTAAGAAGTATCGGCAATAACTTCACCGCCACCTTCTAAGCCCGCCATAAATAAAGCGCAATCTTTAAAGTCTTTTTCTTCAGTAGCGTAAGCGTTAAACACCCTTGCAGAGTGAACTTCTTTAATTCCTTGACCTGTTAAGTAACGAATTAAATCAACGCCGTGGATTGCTAAGTCGTTAAGCGTGCCACCGTGTTTACCCTTTTCAAAGTACCACATAGGGCGTTTGCCGTAATCAAGGAAGTGTTGACCAATGAAAGATACGTTTACAACTTTACCAAGTTTACCTTCATCAAAAATCTTTTTAGCGGTAACTGCTGAAGTCATATATCTTAAATCGAACATTATGTAAAGTTTAAGGCTTTTTTCGTTTACTAATTTAACGATTTCATCGTATTCATCTTTATTAATACAAATAGGCTTATCGGCAATAACGTGCTTACCTGCTTTTAACGCTTTGATAATCGCTTCACCCCTATCGCCGTAGCAACCACCGATTGCAACAGCATCGATATCTGTATCTAATAATTCTTCATAACTTTTAGTTGAAAATTTAATGCCTAATCTTTCAGTAGCAGCCTTTCTTGCTTCTTCGTTATCTTCAACACAAGCAACAACGTCAACCTTGTCACTTTCTATAGCCATTTTATATAAACTGTCAATGTGATAATGTCTAAATCCGTAAAAAATAATTTTCATAATTTCACCTCTTAGGTATTGTACCAAACTTTTAAACTTTTAACAAGAAAAATATTACAATTTTTATAAAAATATTTTTTATTCGTGAAAAAACTGTTGACATATATTTGTATGAGTGATATAATCAACACAACTTAATAATCAAAATATAGATAGAGGTGCATTTGTCAATAAGTAACGCGGGCGAAACGGTTGCCAAAACCGCGCGTAAAAGGGGGCAATTGCCGAAGTTGGATAACGTGGCACTTATCCTGCTGGCAGTACGGATAATATCTTTACTGTTGTCGCATTTTTTGCGGAGCGCTATTCTGTTATTTACTGTATATGGGTTTTAATGGGTTAGTGTTTTATACTATCCCATTTTTGATTTAACGCATATACTACACTATGTAAGGAGATTTATTATGAAAAACACAGTATTTACAGGCGCAGCAACGGCAATAGTTACACCACTTACTAAAGATGGTATCGACTACGAACAATTTGGTAGACTTATCGAATGGCAAATCGAAAAAGGCATTGACGCTATCGTATCAGTTGGTACAACTGGCGAAGGCTCTACCCTTACCGACGCCGAACATAAAGACGCTATTAAATTTTGTGTAGACAAAGTAAACGGCAGAGTTCCTGTTATCGCAGGTACAGGCTCTAACGATATCGCATACGCTATCGAACTTACTAAATTTGCTTGTGAAGTTGGTGCAGACGCTATGCTTCTTGTAACGCCTTATTATAACAAAGCAACTCAAAAAGGTTTAATTGCTTCGTTTAAGGCTATTGCAGATGCAAGTACTAAACCTTGTATTTTATATAACGTTCCAAGCAGAACTGGTTGCAACCTTTTACCTGAAAGCGTACTTGCTCTTTCTGACCACCCAAATATCGTAGGCATTAAAGAAGCAAGCGGTAATATTTCGCAAATTGCTAAACTTGCATCACTTGTTGGCGATAAAATTGATATCTATTCTGGTAACGACGACCAAATTATCCCTGTGCTTTCACTTGGCGGTAAAGGCGTTATCTCTGTACTTTCTAACGTTATGCCAAAAGAAACAAGCGATATGTGTAAATTATATATGGAAGGCAAAACTCAAGAAGCATTAAAAATGCAACTTCACCTTTTACCTCTTATCGACGCGTTATTTATGGAAGTTAACCCTATCCCTGTTAAAGCAGCGGTTGCTAAAATGGGCTTTGGCGAAAACTATTTAAGGCTTCCTTTAACACCAATGGAAGACGCGCACGCTGAAAAACTTTACGCTCTTATGCGTGAACAAAATTTAATCTAATATAAACTTAAGGATTTATTATGAAGATACTTTTAAGTGGCGCCTGCGGTTTTATGGGGCGCGAAGTTATTAAACTTGCAAAAGAAAACTACTGCGGTGCTGAAATTATTCAAGGCGTTGACGCTTTTTGTAAAGGCGATGAAGAAATCCCTTGCGTTAAAAGTTTTAACGAAGCAAGAACAGACGTTGACTGTATCGTTGATTTTTCACACCATACGTTAACTAAATCACTTTTAGATTTTGCTATCAAAAACAATATCCCTACAATTTTGTGTACTACTGGTCACGATGAAGAAGAAAAAGCGCTTATCTACGACGCTTGCAAAAAAGCACCTATCTTTTACTCTGCAAATATGTCAATCGGCGTGCCACTTCTTATCGAACTTGCTAAAAAAACGGTACTTGCTATGCCAAATGCCGATATTGAAATTATCGAAGCGCACCACAACCGCAAGGTTGACGCGCCAAGCGGTACTGCCCTTATGATTTTTAACGGCATTAAGGAAGTTAGACCTGAGTCTGTTGCCGTAATGGGTAGAAGCGGTATGTGTAAGCGTACCCCTGAAGAAATCGGCATCAATTCACTTCGTATGGGCAACGTTGTTGGTCAGCACGAAGTTATAGTTAGCACGGCTAACCAAACAATCACCCTTAAACACGAAGCGCACAATCGCGGTCTTTTTGCCGAAGGCGCTTTAAAAGCAGCAGAATTTATGTGTGGCAAGCCTAACGGACACTACACAATGCAAGACTTACTTAAAGATTAAGCTATTTCATAATAACGGCTAATTAAAGTGCAAATGAAACACTGCGTAATACTTCGTTAAACCCCTTGAAAAGATGTATACTCTTATCTGCGGGATTTGCCTTGCCTTACTTGCGTTTGATTTTCCCTTTTACAATTAGCCTTATATTCTTCAATAGCCAAAGGAACAGGTATTTTATGAATATTGCTATATACGGTTACGGTAACTTAGGCAAGGGCGTTGAACTTGCCGTTACAAGTAGCCAAGATATGAACTTAATAGGCGTTTTTACAAGGCGTAATCCAGAAAGCGTTAAAACGTTAACTGGCGCTAAAGTATATTCTTCAAGCGAACTTTTATCCTTTAAGGATAAAGTCGATGTTTTAATACTTTGCGGTGGCAGTGCAACCGACCTTCCTACGATGACGCCCGAACTTGCTAAAAACTTTAACGTGGTTGATAGTTTTGATACCCACGCTAAAATCCCTACCCACTTTAACAGCGTTGATAAATCGGCTAAAGAAGGTAACCACGTTGCACTTATTTCGGCGGGTTGGGACCCTGGTATGTTCTCTATTTCAAGATTATACGCGCAAAGCATTTTACCAAACGGCAAGTCTTATACTTTCTGGGGAAAAGGCGTTTCGCAAGGTCATAGTGACGCGATACGTAGAATTGACGGCGTTGTTGATGCCCGCCAATACACCGTTCCCGTTCAAGACGCGTTAGATAAAGTACGCTCAGGCGAAGAGCCTACCCTTTCAACACGCGAAAAACATACAAGAGAATGCTTCGTTGTTATTGAAGACGGTGCAGACGCTAAAAGAATTGAAAACGAAATTAAAACAATGCCTAACTACTTTGCCGACTACGACACAACCGTTAACTTTATTTCTTTAGAAGAATTAAAGGCTAACCACAGCGGTATTCCACACGGCGGTAGCGTTATTCATACTGGCACTACTGGTTTAAACGGCGAAAACACACACGTTATCGAATACAGTTTAAAACTTGATTCTAACCCAGAATTCACCGCAAGCGTGCTTGTAGCAGGCGCAAGGGCAATATATAAAATGTATAACCGTAAAGATTACGGCTGTAAAACTATGTTTGATTTATCGCCAAGCGATTTATCACCTAAAACCCCTGAACAATTAAGGGCAGAATTATTATGAAAACAAATGATTTAATTTGCAAAAACTTAACAGTAACCATCGATAATACCCTTGCATTTGCAGGGGTTGATTGTCTTTATTTGGCAAAAAAATACGGAACTCCGCTTTACGTTATGGACGAAGATAAAATTAGAGAAAACTGCCAGGCGTATATCAATGCCGTAAAACAAACTTTTGGCGATAACGCAGGGGTTTTATACGCCTCTAAGGCACTTTCTTTTAAAAGAATTTACGAAATAGTAAGCGAAGAAAATTTAGGGATAGACGTTGTTTCGCAAGGCGAAATATTTACGGCACTTAAAGGTGGCTTCCCACTTGAAAAGGCGTACTTTCACTCTAATAATAAAACTGACGACGATATCGCTTTTGCTATCGATAAAGGGGTTGGTTACTTTGTTGTTGATAATGAAGAAGAATTAGTTGCAATAAGCGAAATTTCTTTATCAAAAGGTGTTGTTTCTAACGTTTTATTAAGGCTTACACCTGGTATCGACCCACACACTTACGACGAAGTTGCAACGGGCAAAGTCGACAGTAAGTTTGGCTCTGCTATCGAAACGGGACAAGCCGAAGAAATCACAAAAACCGCCCTTTCGCTTAAGGGAATTAACCTTGTTGGTTTCCACTGTCACGTTGGTTCGCAAGTATTTGACTCAAGCGTGTATATAAGGTCGGCGGAAGTAATGCTTAACTTTATAAAAACGGTAAAAGTTAAATACGGCTACGAAACAAAACAACTTGATATTGGCGGTGGCTTTGGCGTTAGATATACTGAAGACCAACCTACCCTTAACGTTTCTTTAAGAATTAAAGAAATAGGCGAATACCTTAAATCAAAAGTTAACGAATTAGGTATTACTATGCCTAAAATTTTATTTGAGCCTGGTAGAAGCATAGTTGCCGATGCGGGCTTAACACTCTACACTGTAGGCACTGTAAAGCGTATCCCTGGCTATAAAAACTACGTTTCAATAGACGGCGGTATGACGGACAACCCAAGGTTTGCACTTTACAAATCAAGTTACACCTTATACCCTGCTTATAATATGCAAATTGAAAGGGATATGACTTGTTCGGTTGTTGGTAGATGTTGCGAAAGCGGTGATATTATTCAAGAAAACGTTCAAATGCCGTCTACAATCAAGCGCGGTGACGTTATTGCCGTTGCAACGACTGGCGCGTATAACTTCTCTATGTCGTCAAACTACAACAAGGTTTTACGCCCTGCCGTTGTTATGATTAAAAACCAAAAGGACTACGTTGCCGTTAAAGCGCAACGCTTAGAAGATTTAATTTCTTTAGAGGAATAATTTATGCAAGTTAAAACCCTTAAAGCAGAAAATTACGAACAACTAATCTCATTACTAAACGCCGTTTTTGAAAAGAAAAACGGCGTTTATACAAATTTTGAAAGAGATTTACCTAAAATGTGCGTTAAAGACGATGAACATATGGGTAGCCACCTTGGAATTTTTGACGGTGACAAACTTGTTGCCGTTTTAGGCGTTTACTTATTGCCTACCGTTATCGATGGCGAAGAATTTTTGTTTGCAACTGTTGGAAACATTGCCGTTCACCCCGATTATGAAGGCAAGGGATATATGAGTATTCTTCTTGATAAGGCAATGCAAGTTTTAAACGAAAACAACGTAGACGTTAGTAGGCTTGGAGGTTTAAGGCAACGCTATAATAGGTACGGTTATGAGTACGCTGGTAGCGTTTACAACTTTACTTTAACGGGCTATAACAATCAAAAATGCCTTACTCGTTATCACGATGATATAACCTTTAGCGAAATTTTAAAAACCGATATAGACAACTTAAAGTTTTGCAATTCACTTTACTCTAAAGGCGAAATTCACACTTTAAGGTCGGAAGACAACAACTGCTACGATATATATTCAAGTATGGTAGCGTGGCAAAATATCCCGTACCTTGCAATCGATAAAAACGGCAATAAACTTGGCTATATAGTAGCAAACAAAAAAGGCAATGCTATAGCCGAAGTTTTTGGCAATACGGATAGTGATACTATTAAAATTATATCAAACTGGCAAATAAAAACGGGTGAAGATTTACTTTTAAAAATACCACCGTATAAAACAGAACTTTTAAAAGTACTTATGAACGTTTGCGAATACGTTAATTTATCCCCTGTTTGCCACTTTAAAATTTTAAACTACCAAAAACTTATAAGCGCACTTTTAAAGTTAAAATGTAAAACGGTGGCAATGCCAAACGGCAAAGTTACTATTAGTATAGACGGCTACGGCACGCTTGAAATAAAAGTAGAAAACGGAAACGGCACTTGCAATTTTACAAGCAATCCACCCGATTTATCACTAAACAACCTACAAGCAACAAGGTTATTATTTGGTGCTTACCCAGTTTATAGCGCGGTAAATATCCAAAATTCGTTTATAAACGCCTTGCTTCCTTTGCCACTTTCTTGGAACTTACAAGATAGGGTTTAATACATTAAAAAAGATGAACCAACTTGGTTCATCTTTTATTTTTATTTACCTAATCTTTCAAGGCATTTGGCACACCAATCGGCACTTGCTTTATAGAAAGGGTCGTCAATTTTAGAGCAGTCTTCTAAAAGTTTTTTAGTTGCTTTAACAAATAATTCTTGATTTACAGGCTTGATTGTAGGTACTAATTTTTTGTAGTTATAGTAGCAAATTTTTTCTAAAACTTCGCTTGGTAAATCAAGTCCTTTTAAAACTTTAGGGCCGTAGCAAGGTTGTATAAACTCAGTTTTATCGTGCGATAACGCTAAGCGAACAAGTTCGATAATTTCGGCGTTAAAGTCTTTAGTGTTGTTGCAGTCAGTACCAAAAACAATGCGGTCTTGATATTTTATAAAAAACTCTCTCCACTCATCGATTTTTTGGGTAAAGTTAGGATACATTTCAACGCCTGGCGTAATATCAAAAGATACGTTAGGATATTTATTAAGCACCCTTTCGGCTTCCTTCATATCCGCCGATAAGAAGAAGAAATGCGCAAATACAACCTTTAAGTTAGGGTGTTTATCAAGCATTTCAAAGGCTTCGTTGTAGATTGTTTGTTTAGGAAGGTAACCTTCATAAAAATATCCCCAGTTTCTACGTTTTTCTTCAGGGGTAAGTTCCCTTACAACCCACATTGTTTCAGGGTCGTTAAGGTGAATACAAAGCGGTACGCCGTTTTCTTCAAGGTATGTAAACATTTTATCGTACCTACTATCGTTTATACCGTGCTGAATATCCTTTCTTGTGTCTGGGTCGAACATAAGTTTAATACCGTCTGAGCCCATATCTAAAAGGGCTTTAACTTGAGTTTCAAACGGCACGTCTTTATATATATCGTTAGGCATATTGTGTATCATACCAAACGCCGATAAATCTACTTTTTTAAATTTGTTTTTCCAGTAAAGTACTGAAAGATTATAGCAAATCGCCCTATATGTAAGGGATTGTAAAGTAATATCAGTAGTGCCTTGTTTTGCTAAAAATTCAAGGTAACTTTCAGCGTGTAAAAAGTCAATGTTAGTCATATGCACGTGCATATCGGCAAACTTATCTAATTTATAATTTCTCATAATAACTCCTTTAGAAAATATTAACACTAATTACAGTTTTTTGCTATATAAAATAGCGTTAAAATCTTCAATTTTACATAAATTGTAAACTATTTTATGCCAAGCAAACGCTTCGCGTTTTCACGCGCAATTTTATCGTAAACTTCTTCGGTAATAAGGTTATTATCAAGCAGGTTGTTCATAAAATCCGTTTGACCGATATAGTCGTCGTGATAGCAAATATCAGAGCCGTACATTATCCTATCTTGAAATTCGTTAAAGAATTTAACGGTATAGTTTAAATTCCTTTTCATTGCGCCAAGCCCACTGCCCGCAGATAAATCTGCCCACAAGTTTTTATACTTGCGCATTAACTTAAACACCGCGCCTTCGCCGTCTATATCGTAAGTTGGCCAACCGTATCTGTCTTCGGGGTTTCTAAGAGTGCCAAACTCAGCCCAAAAACCAGGGCCGTGACCGATAAATACAAGATTAGGGAATTTTTGTAAGCAATATTCTAACTTAACAAGCCCAGGTTCATCAGAAACGCCGTAAGTTCTATCGGGGTCTGAGTACATATCAAATAATAACGGCAAACCAACCTTTTCTGAAGCCCTATAAAGGTTTAAAAGTTTAGGGTCGTCAAATTCCATTTTAGGAAGAACTTCGCCAACGCCAACGCAACCTTGATTTTTATAAAATTCAAGTAATAATTCAAGTTCACTGTCTTTAGAATTACCTATTGCGCGTGGGTCAACGTTACAAAATGCAACGTATCTGCCGTTTGATTCTTTTGCCATATCGATAACTTCGCCAACCGATTGCGGTTGATATTCTTCAGCGTTAACAAGGCATAAAAGCGCACCGCCCGATATACCGAATTTATCGTGCGCTTTATAAAGTTCTTCTTTATTAGGGAACATTATTCTTCTTGCTTCGTTAATAAATGGATATTTATAATAATGCGTGTGAATATCAAAAAAGTTGTTTCTCATAACTACCTTTCGCCTTAAAATTTAAAGATAAAATCTTTAAAAATATTATATATAACAAACGCGGTTATGTCAATAGCAAAAGTTAAAATAAAAACGGTAGATTTTTAACATCTACCGTTTTTGATTAGTCTAATCTAAAGTCTAATGCTTTTGTTATTGGGTAAAGTACGTCTACGTCTTCTTTAGTGGCGTCTTTGCCCGTTTGTTTTTTAATTACTTTTTTATATACGTCTACGTATACAGAATAAATTGAATACTCACCTTCCCTTATATCTGGCACTTCAAAGTTTCCGTTTATAATTTCTAAGGCGCTATCAAGCATATCAAGTTTTTCGTAGCAAGTAAGAAGGTATAGTTTAAACCTACCCTTAATTTTATCAAGCCCGTTATCTAAAATAAAACTAATGCACTCGCTATACTTATTAGCCAAAATGCAAATTTCGGCATACGCCATATAGATATTGCTATCCGTTGTGTTTTGCATTGCTTTTTTAGCGTAGTTGTAACCGATTTCAAACTCGCCTTTTACCTTAGCATAGTAAATTGCAAGCGTTATTTTAGAAAGGGCATAGTATTTGCCTAAGCCAACGCTACTAAGCATTTCTACGGCGGTATCGTAATCTTTAAGCGCAATACCGCAAGTTCCGCCAAAGAAGTTATCGGCATCGGTTTTATCCGCTTTAAGTTTGATTTTTTCGTACACGTTTTTATCGTTTACGTAGTAAATATCGTAGTCTTGGTAAGTTTTATTCTTTAAAAGGTCTACGTAATATTTGTGCGCACCAGTTAACGATTCGCTATAAAAATCGCATTTATCGGTTAATTTTTTACCGCTATAAAGTTCGGCTATCGCGCCCCTACCACTGCCGTAATATGCAGTTTTAACCTTTGTTAAATTGCTAAAATATTTGTCATTAAGTAAACTTTCATCAACCGCTAAATCTACTTCGCTTAAAATATCGTTATAGTTAGCGCTATACTCGTTTTTATTTAAACTGTAGGCGGTGTAAACTTCGTAAAGCGAAATCGTTTCACCTTTAGGTAAAATAAAATGTTGGAACTGTGTTTGCAAAATACCGCTTTGAATTTCTAAATAATCTCTGCCGTCCGTTACCCACTCGTTCCAGTGCTCGCCGCCTTGTTTGTGTCCCCAAACGAATTGCTTTTTGCCAAGCGTGTTGCGACTTGAATATTGTAGCAAGCCGTAATTACTGTCGTCAACGCCATAAATCCACTTTTTGCCACCAATAGGCATATCGTAAAAATAATCGGCGGTAACACCCGTGGCGCTTGAATAACTTGTATCAATGCCGTCAATTTCCGGCACGTTTTCGTACGTTAAAATGTGGTAGCCGTTAGAATAGTATGCAAGATAGGTTTTATCTGCAGGTACGATTACGCGCGTAGAATCTTTAAGTTCTACGGCAATATTGCTCCACCAGTAGCAGTAGGTATCGTTACCGCTTACGTTTTCTATTTCAAACTTGCAAACAAGTTTGTCCTTAACAAGGGTAAAGCGCATAACGAAGATAAGTCCCCTTATAACTTCGTATTCGTACATTTTTAAAACGTCGTTACCATCGGCGGTTTTCTCAAACTCGGCAAAAACTTTGTCGCAAGTAAATACCGAATGCCCGCGCATCCCAACGTTCCACTCTACACCGCCAGCAAACCACGCTTTTCTTAAAGCAAGGTTGGCAAAAACAATGGCGTCGTTTTCGTAAATAAGGTCTTTTTTGTTGATTTTATCGTAAAGTGACCAAAGCCTACCGCCAAGCCCCACTAAAAAAGTGGCTTTTAAATACTCGTTTTCTAAAACAACGGCATCAAATTCTTGGATAGAAAAATTGCGGTCGAACTCGTTTTGCAAGGTGTAAGGCAAAACGCCGTCTACCATACCAACGTTAAAACCGCTAAGCATAGACGGCTCAAAACCGTTTCTGTACTTAAACGATGGCACGCTACCACCGCCCTTGAAATCTGGTACAAGCGACTCACCGTTTAAATTGTTACTTTTAATTTTAATTTTTGTAAACTTAAGCATATAAAAATTTTAACATTACATTTTACATTAGTCAATAGTAAAATTTTCAATTTTAAATAGAAATTTTGGTGTAAGGAATATCGACAAGCAAATCGTTCGAACTGTAAGGGATACAGCCACACCCTACTTCGTAGGGACACCCTGGCTGACCTTTGCCCGTCTCTGCAAGCCAGTCATATGACGGCCGAAGCCCTGACCTTCGGTTCCTCGTCAAAGCACGACTTTATGATTGTTTTTAAATGAAATTTAAAAAGCAAAATTTATAGTCGGCTTTTCCTCTTCCCAAAAATCTTTTGCTAACAAAATATTTTCGGGAGCCCTATTTTACGCTCTCACGCGTCGGTCTACGGAACAATCAAGTTAATAATCCCTTACGACGTGCATAAAAAAATACGAGTTAGGCAAAAGCCTATCTCGTATTTTTGGCACGCCGTAAGGGATTCGAACCCCTGACCTTCGGTTCCGTAGACCGACGCTCTATCCAGCTGAGCTAACGGCGCGTACATGGTTTTTAGTTAAGTTAGCCTATTGATTATAATACAATCCCCCGCGATTTGTCAAACGAATAATCAATATAAACAAAAATAAAAAATCTTTTTATCAAAAAACCGTTTACAAGCGATTATTTATATGTTACTATATAACTACACTGTTGCACTTGCAACAATTTAAGGAGTTTATGAAATACGCTAATTGTCCACTATTTAACGGAATAAACGATTCTAACTTAAAACATATGCTTTCGTGTTTAAAGATTAAAGAAGTAAGGTACAATGCCGACCAACTTATTTGTTCTTATAACGACAAAACTAACGTTTTAGGTGTTTTACTTGTGGGTAAAGCGTACATTAAAAAACTTGACCGTGACGGCAACTACACTATTTTAGAAACCCTTACTAAAAACTCCGTATTTAGCGATAAGTTCGCCTACACCGCAACCGACCTTAACTGTATAGAAATATACGCAAGCGAACAAACAACAGTTATGTTTATCGATTTTGATAGCGTGTTTAAGCGTTGCCCTAAAGCGTGCAATCACCACTCACAACTTGTTTTAAACTTAATGCAAATGATAATTGATAAATCTAAAACGTTATCGCAAAGGGTTGAACTTTTATCTAACAAAACGATAAAGGACAAAATTTTAAGTTATTGCAGTATTATGGTACACTCTCTTGAAAGTAATACTTTTACCCTTCCTATGTCGTACACCACTTTTGCCGAATACCTTTGCGTTGATAGGTCGGCAATGATGCGCGAACTTAAAAAACTTAACGATTCAGGCATTTTAGCGGTTAACAAAAAGCAAATTACCGTTTTATCTAAAGAGTATATTTAATAAAAAACTTAGCATACTTATCGTATGCTTAAACTAAAGTTTAAAATTTTATTTTTAGTGGTTGTAGCATTTACAATCACTTTATTTTTTAATATAAATAGCGTTTTAGCAAACGAAAAGTCGCTAACTGTTATCGCTGGGGATAAAAAATACGAATTTTTCAGTTACGAAATAGGCAACTATAACGGCGAATACTTTTTAAAAGACGCCAAAAGCGTAGTAGACGGAATTTTTTTAGACACCGTTATCCACCCTGTAAATTCACAAGTAATTTTTAATGATAACGGGAACTTTTATTTAACCGACCACAAACAAGGCAAGCAAATTTTAAAAGACCAACTTTTAAAGGATATATCTTACGCGCTAAACAATAAAAAGCAAACGGTTAATGCAAATTTTACTACAACTAAGCCTAAAACTTCTAAACCTGACCTGCAAAACCAAACGATAATGCGCTCTACCTTTACAACCCGCTACCCTTACTCTACCGAAGAGCGCAAATACAATATTTGGCTATCCGCATCAAAATTAAACGGAACAAAAATAGAAAACGGCAAAGAGTTTTCGTTTAATCAAACAGTTGGTCCGCGAACGGAAGAAAACGGCTTTAAAGTGGCTAAAATCATACTTGACGGCAATTTTGTTGACGGCGTTGGCGGTGGCGTTTGCCAAGTTTCTACAACGCTATATAACACCGCTATTTTATCGGGCTTAAAAATTACCGAACATCACAGCCACAGTTTGCCCATAAGTTACGTAGAACCGTCTTTCGACGCTATGGTAAACTCTGGAACAAGCGATTTAAAATTCATAAATAATACGGGTAGCGATATTTATATTTCGGCTTTTGCCGATAATGAAAAAATCACCGTTACATTTTACGGAACTAAACAAAATGAAAATTACGAAAGGATATCTATAGTAACAAACACCATACCACCCGAACAACCATTAGAAATTGAAGACGAAACCTTGCCGTTTGGCGAAAAAATTATTGCCGAAAACCCTAAAAACGGCATAGAAAGCGAAGGGTACTTGGTAAAATACGTTAACGGTGTTAGGGTTAAAACTTTAAAACTAAGAAAGGATAAATATAAAGCGGTACGCGGTAAAATACTAATAGGCACGCTAAATACTACCCCACCGTTATAGATTGACAACAATTTGTAAAAGTGATAAAATGTTAGGCGACTGAACTGATATTTTTAAGGAAATACCAACAATGAATAAAAAATTTTATGCAAATTTAGATTATAATAAATCAAAAAGAAAAAGCGCAGTACTTTTAAGCGCGTTGCTTTCGATATGCATTTTAGGTACGGTATCAATATTCGTTTTAAGTAAAGACTACGTTTTCATCGTATTTTTTGCAGCATTTTTAGCAATTCCGTTTTTAGCAATTCCGTCTACTTTTAAAAGTTACCCTATCGACGGTAAGCCAGTAGTTACCATTACCGATAAAGATATAACAATCGGTAAAGAAACGGTTAAAATTAAAGATATTATCCGTATTAAATGCATTATTGAACTTCCACACAGCAAAATTGATGCGGAAAACAGAATGCTTTTAGACCAAATGAAAACTGCTAAACCTGAAGATATTTACTTTGGTAGTTTTGATATTACTACAAGGGACGCTCAAGGCAAAGTTAAAATTATTTACGCGCATATTGATAATTTAATTAGCGCGATTGAAACGGCTTACGAAGCAGGCGTTAAACACGTTAAACTTTCCTACTCTATTAAAAAATCAACAGCAGAATCTGAATACGATTTTAAAGGCGAACTTGCTAAAGCAAAAGAAAAAGAATTTCAATCGGCATCAAGAAAATCTAAAACCAAACACTTAATTTAATCGACAAATAGCGTTAATTTTCTATTTTTTTATCGCTACTATATAAATAAAAAAATAATTTTAAAAATTTTTGTAAAAGGGCGTTATTTTGTTTGCTCTTTTAATTAGATTGTGATAAAATACATAAGCAATGCGGCTGTGGCGGAACTGGCAGACGCATAAGACTAAGGATCTTATGAAGGCTACTTCGTGCAGGTTCAAGTCCTGTCAGCCGCACCAAAAAAAGCAAGGTATTCGTGATGAATACCTTGTTTTTTTTGCTATTGTGTGAGTTGACAGGACTTATCTTAAAAAGGGCTCCCGAAAATGTTTTGTTTACAAAAGATTTTTGGGAAGAGGAAAAGCCGACTTTTACTTTTGCCTTTTTAATTTATTTAAAAAGCAATCATAAAGGCGTGCTTTGACGAGTCAGCCGCACCATAAAAAACAGGTTGTCTTAAACAACCTGTTTTTGTTTTAAACTATAAATTTGAATACTCTTCTTCGGTTAACCATTTAGCATATAAAGTTGTATTTGTACTGCTATAGTAAACTGAAGTGTACGAAGTTCCGTTAAATTCAGAATTATCGAACCATCCGCCAAAATAGTATCCTTCTTTTATTGGTGTAGGTAAAGTAATTGCATTGTTAGTCGTAATAGAATCTATGACGTTCCCACCATTGCTTACAAATGTATAAGTGTGCGTTGTTCCATCGTAATCTTCAAAAACGGATAAATCGTATGAATTTTCACCACAATGGTATGTGTCTTGATAACATAATAAACCATAAACTATAACATCATTAGCTTTTAAAGTTCCACAATTTATAAAATTAGTTATTGTGAATATTGAATAACCACCCGCTAATCCACCAATATAGCAGTCACTTGCAATAACACTTACATTTCCTTTGTTAGTGGAATCACAAACAAACATGTTGTTCGCATCACCAATCAAACCGCCTGCATAACCAGTGTTCGCCGTAGCACTAATATCCCCAATATTAGTAGAATTTATAATAGTTACATCAAAAACAGCACTACCTACTTGCCCAACAAAGCCACCAACACTCGAAACACCATTAGATAAAGCGGTTATATTAGATTTGTTTATAGAATCTCTAATAATTACATTGCCAAATTGATTACCAATAAACCCTGCTGTATAGTTATATCCATAATAGTTTTTAGTGTTAAAAATAGAAAATTCATCAACTGAACAATTAAGGATATTTAAGTTAGAACTATCGGCAACAAATGCGCCAGCGTAAATATTATAACTAATTTCGTCTTTTGATAATAATTCTACAATAACTGTTGCTTCTTTTATGTTAAGGTTTTGAATTACACCTGAGCCATAACTAAATAACCCTAATCGAGCATCCGAATTTTTAATTGTTCCTATAAAGGACATGTTTTTTATCGAATAACCATTACCTTCAAATACACCATTTAATTCAGCACCGTTCCATTCCAATCCCGAAAGGTCTATATCTTTTGTAAGTTCGTAATAATATCCTTCGTTCATATTCTTAAGGTCTTCTACATCCGTTACATATTTAGTTTCGTTTGAAAGAACACAATAAACGTTTGTATAAATTTCTGAATACTCAAGCACCTTATTTATATAATCGTTGTGATATTTTATATCTTTAAAAGAAGAATGATTCCAACCAGAATAAACAGGCGTTGTAAAAGCCCAGTGATTGTTATCAATTTTTAATAATTCTGTAAATTTTACTTCACCTTCTGGCACATACGATGTAATATAATCTATTTCATAACCTGTTGGGTTATCAAGAGTGACCATAACATAAACAATATCAGAAGGGAAAGCCCAATCGATAGGCTCAAAGTCTTCGTTTACATACTCAATTTTAAGAACTTCTAATTTACCATTAATAAATACGTTATCTGAATTATTGGAATCTGTTTTTAATGTGTATGTCGCACCATCAAGAGTCATATTGATTTCTTCGATAAACAGAGTTGTATTACCACCCTCAAATTGACCGTTATTTACAATTTCGATGTAAATTTTGTTTGCAGTGGTAGAGCCTGCGCAATTATAAACTTGACCATTTACAACAACACTTGAAGGTAAAGCACCCGAAGGATTATCCAACGTTGCTTGCATAAAGATAGTTTCGCCTTCGCTAACAGCAGAAGTGTTAATAATCTTGCAAGAGTTGAATACTAAATGAGGATTGGTCTTGCAAGTTATTTCAAATACTTGATTGTGAACGCCATCGCCATCATTCAAATCATACGAATAAGCAATAACAATTTTATATTCAGTATAATATTCGAGATTTGTAAATACAATTTCTTTATCAGTATTCTCAGCGATTAGAGTTTCGCCTTTATAGATTTTAACTGAATTAATATTGCCCACATTGTCTATATCGGTAAAGGTATATTCCGCCGAAATGCTTGTTTGCGTTTTGGTAGGGCTTGCAATTTCTACAACAGGAACTGCTTTTGCTTGAGTAGTAATATCTAAAGCTTTTACAATTTCTTGAACGCCTACGCCATCATTTAAATCATAAGCGTAAGTTACTTTTACAGTATAAGTATTGTCAGATAACAAGCCAGTAAATTCTCTAACGTCAATACTATCTGCAACAACTGTTCCGTTTGCGTGAATAAACTCAATCTTGGTAACCGCTCCTACATTATCCGCATCTGTTTCATTGATTGCAAAGCCCACGCTTGTTTGCGTTGCCACTGGATTTACTATTTCTAAGGTAGGGGTTTCTTTTGCTTGAGTTTTAAATTCAAGAGAAATATTTTCGGTCTTTTCGCCGGTTTTATATTCTGCTATTAACGTATAAATCGTATTAGAAAGCAAGTTGTTTACTGCTGTAGCCGTTGCAGAAAGTTCAGTTAAAGTATTACCTTTATATAATTTTAATGCTGTTAACGTTTTGTCTTGAAATTCACTATCCCATAAGAAATCAAATTGCACACTTTCTTGAGAAACAATGATATTATCAAATAAAACAATAGCTTTCGTATAAAAAGCTTCTTTGTATAACGTATTCATCGCAAAACCTTCGCCCGAAAGGTCATCATAATATCCTACGATTGCGCATTGATATAAAGTGCTTGTTGACAAATTATCAAAGGAAACGTTATTATCACCAACAGTTAAATCTTTTGTTGCAACAACGTTTTCACCATCATAAACCACAGCTTTAAGACAACCTTGGCTATAAGAAATAAGATTATCATCATCTTTTATTTCTACGTCAAACGACAATGTGTTTGTTTGAATAATTACGTTATTTAATGATGCCGTAACTTGATTATCAACTTTAATGCCCGCAAGTACGGTTTTATCGCCATCCATTATAACGTCTTTAATTTCTGTTCCATCTATGTATTTAATAGCATCAATCGTGTATTCTTGTATGCCACTATTAGCGCCAACGTTATATTTTAAAATAAGCGTTTCCATATCCGAACCATTTTCGAACATATAACTTGAATATTTTTTTCCATTTAACGTAAAGGACATTATTTCGTAATTATCGGGGTTACTGATATGAATAAAGATGTAAATATCTTCATTAGGATTAGCATAATAAACTTCTTTACCCGAACCAACAATTTCAAGTGAAGATTTTATTTCTTCTTCTATATTTTCGTTACTTTCATTTTCGGGGAATGGATTTTCTTGGTCGATATCATCTTCTTTGCCTTCGTAATCACCTTTATGCCAACCGTTATGGTTTCCGTTGTTTTCAGTATTACCAGAGGTTTTTGCCGAAAAAAGCGTAGCAGAGAATGGTTGTGGCAATTCAAAACCTGTTACACCATTAGAAATAGACATTCCTTGATAAACAGGAACTCTGCCTTCTCCACCTTGATTATCTGAGCAGGCCATTAAACCAAAAGCAAAAGATAATACCGCAATAATAGAAATAATAGTAGTTAAAAATCTTTTTTTCATTTTTACTCCTTTTAAGTGCACCTAAAAAGTAAATAGTTATAATGTTATTTTAGCACTTTAAAAAAATAATATCAATATTATTTTATTAATTTATTAGTATTTTCAATTTTTTGTAACATTACGTTATTTCTTTACTTTTAATAACGCGTGGCTTTTTGAATATTTTATTTTTTAAATTTTAATATTGCCTTTTTATATAAATAGTGGTAAAATGTATTCGTTATATTGATTTTTTACAAAAGGTGTTTTACTATGGCTAACTTTTTT
Source organism: Christensenellaceae bacterium (assembly GCA_045613025.1). Lineage (GTDB taxonomy): Bacteria > Bacillota > Clostridia > Christensenellales > Borkfalkiaceae > HGM11412. The sequence continues at coordinate 31,907 of JAZLAE010000011.1, forward strand.
GGTTTTGGTACTGGCAAAAATCCTTACGGCGGTACGCCTGACGGATATTTATCTTGGCAACATTTAGTTTTTGTTTCTATTTTCGTTTTTACGGCTATAGGCTTAGCAATTTTTTTAGGTATTCGCAACAAAAACAAAAGCGATAAGGTAAAAAACAACGTTTTAATTTGGTCGGCTATTTTAATTGATTCGTTTGAAATTGCAAAAATCATTATCGGCTGTGTGCAAAATCCGAATTTTTGGAGAGTTTCTTTACCGTTATTTTTATGTAGCCTACAATTAATAACTATACCACTTGCAGCATTTTGCAAAGGAAGGGTTAAAGAAGCATCGCTTGACTTTGTTTTTGTTTTCGGTTTACTTGGCGGGCTTTTAGGAACTTACGGTATGGCTTCAAATTACAACCTTTACCCTACCGTTTCGTGGCCTAACTTTGTATCGGCGGTAACACACTCTATTTCAGGTTTTGCAGGGTTATACATTGGCGTTGCGGGTATGGCAAGTTTAAAAAAGAAGAATTTTATAGTATCAATTGCAATATTAGTAGTATTTTCTATAATTGCATATATAGCAAATATAATTCTTGATTACAACTATATGTTCTTAATGCGAAGCGACGGCACGCCTTACGAAATATTCTATCAACTTGTAAACGGCAACAAAATTTTATACCCTATTTTAGTTGTATCATTATTAGCACTTTGCATTGTAGTTTTCTATTGTATTGCGGAAAAGTTAAGACAAAAAAAGTTAAAGAACCAAAACGTTGAAGAATAAGAGGTAACTTATGGATATAAAAATTAAAAGTTTAAAAAAAATTAAAAGCGCCGATACTTATCCAGACGGTGCTAACTCACCTACCGTTATAACAAAATATACTTGCCCTTGCGGTAAGGGTCAAATCGTTGATGAAAACGTAGTTGGCTTTAACGATAGGGTTATCACTCTTGAGTGTAAAAAATGCTTAAAAACGTACGAATATTATATTGATATAATCGGCTATGATTTTAGGCTTTATGAAAAATAAAATTAAACGCGCTACAATTTGGTAGCGCGTTTTAAATTATAAGTTAGATTTTTTATATTCAAGCGGAGTTAAACCCGTTTGTTTTTTAAAAGTGGTGCAAAATTGCGAACGGTCTGAAAAACCAAGTTCGATGGATAGTTCGTTAATAGATATATCGCTTTCTTTAAGCAATCGTTTAGCCATTTTGATTTTTTCGTTAATAACCGCCTGGTGTAAAGTAATACCCGTATGTTGTTTAAACAACCTATTAAGGTAAAAAGAGTGGTATTTAAAGTGATTTGCTATTTCTACGTTGCTAAGTTCTTTATCGTAATTTTGCGTTATAAATAAAATTACGTTTTTAATAAGTTCAGGGATTTCCCCGGCCGTTAAAGAACTGCGTTTTACTACGTAACACAAAACCTTTTTAATGCACGCCGAAGTTAAAGCATCGCTATAAATTGTAGGATAAGTGTAATTTGTTAAGCACTCTTGCAAGTTTTCAAGCGTTTCGTAAGCGTTTTCAAGAATGATAACGTTAGACAACTCATTTGGCGGAGTGTTTTCTACAACCTTTGATTTATCAAAACTTTTTAAATTTTTGCTTGGCGGAATAGGAGTTTTTAAATTTTCGTTATCCCTTGTCATATCAAAGTTGATAACTATAACTTTAACCTTTCCGTCAAAATAATACGGCGTACCTGGGCGAAGATAAATGATAGTTCCTATGTTTAATTTTACAGTTTTATCCTTTAATACAAGTTTACAATTACCGTCTACACCAAGCACGTAAAACAACCTATAATCGTACGAAGAAGATAGTGGCGCAGACGATTTTACCGTTGCTTGAAGTTCGGCATATCGCATAAACGGATTTATATTTTTAAGTTCCATAAAAGCCCCTTGGTTTGTTTTTTAAACTTTTTAGTTTGTATTTACTATTGATTATATACTAAATTTGTAATATAATCAAGTTATATTACTTTGTTTAGGAGTTTTTATGAAATATATAGTTGGCTACCCTATAGCCCAAAACGAAAACTTTATAAATGAAATTATCAACAACAAGGACCAAATTGAAGAAGTTTACTTTTCTTGGGGTGATATGCCAAACGGCAGAAGCGGGCTTACTAAAAACGGCTCTACCCCGTTTGAAACGCTTACCCGCCAAGTAAACGATTTAAAAAGGTTAACGGAATACGGCATTAAACTCAACTTGCTTTTTAACGCTAACTGTTATGGTAAAGACTCTCAGTCGCGTGAATTTTTTAACGGAATAGGTGATTTAATCGATTATATAAAAACCAACTTTAACCTTAATTCGATAACAACGTCGTCGCCGTTAATTGCCAAGTTTGTTAAAGACAATTTTGAAGGAATTGACGTAAGGGCGTCTGTCAATATGGAAATAGGCAGTATTGAAGGCATATCTTACCTTAAAGATTACTTTGATAGTTTTTACGTTAAGCGCGAACTTAACCGCAACCTTCCCGCCCTTTTAAAACTAAAAAAATGGTGTGATAATAACGGCAAAACAATGTATTTGCTTGCTAATAGCGGTTGTTTAAATAACTGCTCAAGCCATACCTTCCACGATAATTTGGTGGCGCACGAAGCGGAAATTTCTAAAATGGATAACGGATATCAGTTCAAAGGTATTTGTTGGGAACATTTATCCACTACACAAGGCAAGGAAACTTGGCTTCAAAGAACTAACTTTATCCGCCCTGAAGATATTAGTTTATACGAATCGATAACCCCTGCCGTTAAACTTGCAACAAGGGTTAATAGTTCACCTATAAGGGTGCTTAACGCTTATATAAACGGCGGATATAAAGGCTCTGTTATGGAAATTTTAGAACCTAACCATAGCGGTGCGTTTTACCCAAGTTTTGCCGAAAATAGCAACTTCCCAAGCGATTACGCTAAAACGGTGCTTAATTGCAATAAGGATTGCGAAAATTGTAATTACTGTAAAAACACGTTAAAAAAAGTTTTAATAACTTTACCAGAAGATACTTCAATGAAGGTATAAAGGAGTAAATATGTTAACCAGCGAAATGATTAAAAAAGTTGCTTTAGAAGCGGGTGCGGACGCGTGCGGTATCGCGCCTATTTCAAGGCTTAACGGCGCGCCTGACGATATGAACCCTAAGTTTTTATTCCCCGAAGCAAAATCGGTTATCGGGTTTGTATTTAGAATTCCACGTGGCGTACAACGCGGTATTGAAGAAGGTACACAATTTTATCAATATCCGTCAATGGCGTACGGCGGTATTAACGAAATTTTTGCGCCTGCGGTACTTTATCACGTAGGCAAACTTATTGAAGATGAAGGCTACGAAGCCTTTACTTATAGAAACACCGGTGCGCGTGGTAGCGTTTCGGATATGGACGGTAGCCCCGGCAACACCTTATCGCCAGAAGAACAAATCGAAATCAACGAAAACGCCAAAACTTCAACGGCGCATCACCGTAGCGTGCAATTTACACGCCCTACACGTGATATCAACGTTGCTCCCGATTTACAATTCCAGTTCAGACTTGTAGCGGTGGCGTGTGGTCTTGGCGAAATCGGTTATAGCAAAATGCTTTTAACGCCAGAGTTTGGCCCCCTTCAAAGGGTGGCGTTTATCTTTACCGATGCCGAACTTGAATATGATGAAATGTATAACGGCGAGCCTCTTTGCCGTAAATGCGGTGCTTGCGTTAGGGAATGCCCTGGCGGTTGCATACCACCTATGAATTCAGGCAAAACAATTCGCGTTGACCTTGACGGTAAGATTTGCGAATGGGGTGACATTGATATGTGGCGTTGCTACGCTTTCTACACTCACGCTGGCAGATATTATAATCCGTTCGTTCCTAAAGAAGTTTGGGATAAAAACGAAAACGGCAGTCTCAACCTTATGGAAGGCAAAACGGATATCGCCGATGAAAAAGAAATTATGAAAGTTTACACAGAACTTCAAAAATACTTCCCAAGTTGGGTTGGCTATAATATGGCAAAATGCGGTGGCTGTATTAGGGCGTGCGTTTCGATGCTTGAAAAGAAAGGCGGTTGTATGGAAAAACGCTTTGAAAAACCGCTTAGGAAAGGTAAACCATGGAAGTTAGACAGATAATTGTTAATTCTCACGACGATGAAGGATTTAAAGTCGTTCACGAATACGGTGAGTGGAAAGTTGGCATTTTAAACTATAACGAAAGATTTTCTAAGTTTAAAGAACTTGAAAACCACCTTTTAACCGACGAAGTTTTTATTTTGGTTGACGGCTCTGCTACCCTTTACACTGAAACGGAAAAGGTAGAAATGGAAAAATCTAAATCTTACACCGTGCCAAAAAACGTATGGCATCATATAGTAGTTTCTAAAGATGCTAAAGTTATAGTTATTGAAAATCAAAACACTTCAAAAGACAACACGCAAAAGAAATATTTATAAGGAGAAATCTTATGCTTACAAGTGAGCAAATCAAACAAAGGGCAAAAGAACTTGGTGCTACCGTTTGCGGTATAGGTAGGGTTTACCAAGAAGATAATCCACAAAAAGACCCTAAAATGATACTTCCCGAAGCAAAATCTATAATCGGTTTTGGCTTTATCGTTCCTAAAACTTTATATAACACAATGAATAACGGCAGTCAATTTTATACCTACACTACTTTAGGCGTTAAATATCCCGATGAAGAACTTGCTGAAATTTTCTTACTTAAAATAGGCGGTATGATTGAAAACGAAGGTTACGATGCCTGCTTACAAAAGGCTATCCCTAACCTTAGAATTAAAGGCGACAAAACAACCAACCCTGAAGTTGTTGATACGTATGAACTTATCCACGCCGAAGCGGTTGCAGACGGCAAGCCAGCACCAGACGTTATTATTGACTTTGGCAAAGCGGCTAAAGCGTGCGGTATTGGCGATAGAGGTTTAAGCGGTAAAGTTTTAAGCCCTAAGTACGGACCGTATATTAGATATTGCTTTATTATTACCGATGCCGAACTTGATTACGATGAACCTTTAACTACACCCGTTTGCGACGGTTGTGGCAAGTGTATTACCGCTTGCAAAGGCAACGCTATATCAAGTAACGGGCTTGATACTTGGCAATGCTCCGTTTACTATAAAGGCGCGCACAAATCTAATCCGTTTATGACTGAAGATTTCTTAAAAGGTCACCCTAACCGTGAAGAAATTATTAACGGAGAGTACCGTTTCGATAGCGAAAGTGCAAGAAAAATCTATCCCGAACTTAACTTTTTACCAAATACTCAATGGGGATATTCCGCTTGTATTTGCGGTAGACCGTGCGACGTGGCGTGCTATAATCACTTAATCGGGGGTAAGAAAAATGAAAAATAGAATTATCGAACTTGCTAAAAAATGCGGTGCTGATTTAGTTGGCTTTGCGCCTATTAGCCGTATTCCCGATGAGTTAAACGTTAAAAAACTTATGCCAGAAGTTAAAACGGTTATCGGCTTAGGCTTTAGGGTACTTCGCGGAACTTATCGTGGCACGGAAGAAGGCTCTACTTATTATCAATACACCACTATGGCGGTTGAAAATATGGAAGAAACAATTATGCCTATGGCATCGCTTAGAGTTTCAATGATGCTTGAAGAAGAAGGCTACCTTGCCCTTCCACAAAGACGCCACCAACAAATTATGGCGGAAGAAAATTCTACCAACCCAGAAGTTGCGTACGATGCTATTTATAGAAACAAACCGCAAGAAACTCAACTTGACTTTAACGCTTTATCCGTTCTTTGCGGACTTGGCGAAATAGGTTTTAGCGGTGCGCTTCTTACCGATGAGTTTGGACCGTTTGTTAGAACTTGCTTTATCATAACCGATTTAGAAGTAGAACCTACCGAAGTTAAAACACCACACCTTTGCGATAAGTGTGGCAAGTGTAAAAAAGCCTGTCCTGGCGGTGCTATTGACGAAAACGGCAACCTTGATAAATGGCAATGCGCGGTTTACTATAACGGCGCTAACGGCTTAAAAAACCCGTTTATGCCACCAGACGCGTTTAAGAACTTTGAAGAAAGGCTTGAAATTATCTGCGGTAAGTACAAAGTTAACCCAGAAAGCGCTAAAAAAATCTTGGATAATATTTATTTTTATCCTCCTGCACAACACGCTTATCAATGTTCTATTTGCGGTAGGGCTTGCGACACCGCTTGCTATTCGCACTTAGAAGAAAAAGGCGTTTTAACTAAAACATTTAAAACTCCGTTTAAAAAACGTGAAGACTGGCAATTCAAAATTGAAGACTTTAAAAACTAACAAAAAACTGCGATTTAATCGCAGTTTTTTAATTTTGTTTTCTGTAATTAGCAGGAGTTTCCCCCGTGTATTTTTTAAATACACTTGAAAAATAATACTCGTTAGAAAAACCACAAGCAGGCGCAATATACTTTAGCGGATAATCCGTTTCCTTTATAAGTTTGCAGGCTTTTTTTATTCTAACTTCTTGAATATAACTGCCAACCGACTTGCCTGTGTTTCTTTTAAACCTTAAGTTAACCGCCACCCTTGAACAGTTAAATGCTTTTGCTACGCCGTCAAGCGAGGTATCCAAATTATCGCTTATAAAGTTTGCCATTTCTAAAAATAAATTGTCGGCAATTTTGCTTTTATATTCAGCAAAAGGATTTTCTATTAAAGAAAGTAAATCATACCAAACGTCATTAATTAAATGGTTTTTATAATTTTCAATAGGTATATCCGCTTGGCATAATAAACTGCGCAATTTATCAAGGTTATCGCTAATTCTTAGGCTACTACTATAATTGATTTTTTGCGGTAAAAGATTGATTTCCGTTTTAAAAGATAGGTATAAAATGTGCATTGTAACCGGGGTTATAACCGCTTTAGAAAAATTTACGTTTGGCGGGCATATTACCGCTTGATTTTCCCCTAATTCTTGCCAAAAATCACCGCCAATTTTATACTTAAAACTACCCTTTTCTAAAAGGTATACGGTATAACAGTTATTAAAGTCGTTAGCATTTCTAAAAAACTTAAATTTTTCAAAATAAGAGTGATTCTGATTTATCGGCACGTTAGCCCAAATTGAAGTCATTTCCCTTTTACCTTTTCGATTTTATAAAAATATTATATAATTTTAGATTGTTTTTGTCAAGAATAAATGTTAAACTATATAAAAAGGAGTAAATTATGGAACTTTTTTACGATATAGTAGTTGTTGGCGGGGGCCCTGCGGGAATAGCCTCTGCAATATCAGCAAGAAGATTTAATGCTAAAGTTTTACTTATTGAAAAAAACGGTGTTATCGGCGGTATGAGTACCGCTGGTATGCTTAACGTTTGGTGTGGCGATAGCCGTTCTTCAATATTCAACAACATTGTAAACTCAACAACCATTACAGTGCCAAGCGGAAGACGTATTTTTTCGCCTGAAACTTTAAAATACGAATACATAAACCTTATCGAAAAACACGGTGTAGACGTTCTTTTACACTCTTTTTTAAGTCAAGTTACGGTTGAAGATAACAAAATAAAAAGCATTAAAGTTGCAACAAAATCGGGCTATATCACCATTTTTGCATCATCTTTTATCGATTGCACTGGCGATGGTGACCTTGCATCTCTTTCTGGCGTTAAATGTGATATGGGAAGAGAAGACGGACTTATGCAACCTATGACCGTTGAATTTATGATAGGTAACGTAAACACGGAAAAAGCACTTTTTAAAGAAGCAAGGCTTGACCCTGTTTTGCAAGATAAAATGCAACAGTATTTAAAAGACGGTAGAATTTCTAAACCCGTAGGTCTTATAATTTTAGTTGAAGCATTAGAACCAAACACCGCATACTGCAATATGACTAACGTTATAGAACTTAACGGAACTAACGTTTTTGATTTAACTAAAGCGGAATTCCAAGCCCGCAAACAAATACCACAAATTATAAAATTTTTACGTGAAAACGTTGTTGGCTACGAAAACTGCATAGCACTTGCTTCGGCAAGCCACGTTGGAACAAGAGAATCACGTAGGCTAAAAGGCAAATATACTTTAACGGCTTCAGACGTTCAAGCGGGTACATTGTTTGATGACTGGATAGTTGAAGGTGCAAGTTATTGTTTTGGCGTTCATAACCCTAACGGAAAAGTTGAAAAGGTTGAAGGCATACCGCAAGACACTAACAACCGTTATTCTATACCATACCGTTCTTTTGTTTGCGATGACATAACTAACTTAGCCTTTGCAGGCAGATGTATTTCGGGCGACCATTATGCGCACTCAAGTTACCGCGTAATGCCTATTTGCTTTGCAATGGGCGAAGGGGTTGGCAGTTTTGTTGCCTATGCTTTAAAAAACAATTTAAACGTAAACGCTCTTACCCTTAGCGACATAAAAGAAGTTCAAAAACTCATAAAACAAGGAATTTAATATTGACATTGTATTTTTTTACTTGTATAATAATTTTATTGTGATTTAGGAGGTAATTTTTATGAAATTACGCGAAAGATTTTGGCTTTGGGGTCACCCTGAAAAATGCTATAACAATATGTACGGAAACAAAGGAATTTCACGTATGACGCCTATGGAAGCGTGTTTATACCTTGGTGTAAGAAACACGTTTATGGTACCAGACGGCGAACACGATGGAACTAAAGTTAACCGTAGGCAATACAATAAATCATTTAAAACTCTTTTAAAAACCGGTTGGGAATTTGGTGGCGAAAGCATTACCGCTAAAGGTGACACTAAAATTATCGACGATTATTTAGAAGACTGCAAGGAATTCCCTAACATTTCTTGCGCGGTATTTGACGATTTTAAAAAGGACGGAAGATATAAAGATATTCCGCTTGAAAAATTCCATATCATAATGGATAAACTTCACAACAACGATATTAAAAGTTTACAAACTTGGATGGTACTTTATACCCACGAATTTGGCTTAGATAAACAAGTTGATGAAGACTTCCAACCATACATCAACGCGTTTGACGGCGTTATTATGTGGACTTGGTGCGAAAAAGACGTTGTCTTAATCCCTGAAAAGTTTGAAATCTTCAAAAAAATGACGCCTAACCACCACCGTATGTTTGGTTGTTACCTTTGGAACTTTGGCGAAGAAAAAGAAGCAACCGCTAAAGCCGTTAAATGGCAACTTGACTGGTATAGGGAACGTATTTTAAACGGTGAAGCAGAAGGCGTTGTACTTCACACCAACACTATGGCTGACCTTGACTATGAAGCGTACGATGCGGCAATAGAGTGGATGGAAGAACACGGCGACGAAGAAGTTCCTGACCTTAAATAATAAAACTAACAAAACAAATAGCAAAAACACCGAAATTTATTTCGGTGTTTTTTATTGCAATTTTAAGTATATAATGATATACTTAAACTATCAATATTTAGGTGGTTTATTATGCAAGTATTATTAGATAACAAGTTAAATTTCTATAAAGCGTCCCTTCACGGTCATTCAACTTATAGTGACGGCAATTTTACTGTTGAAGAATTAAAAAAATTATTTAAAAAACAAGGCTATTCGGTAGTTGCTTTTTCTGACCACGAACATTTAATAGATAACTCTAACTTAGATGATAGTAACTTTTTAACAATAACGTCTGCGGAACTTGCTATTAAAGAGTTCCCTACTCAGTCAACGCTTGTTAACCACAATATGCGCGTTACACACCTTAATATTTACGCGCTTGACCAACATAACGTTATTACACCTTGCTATAATTCCGTTTACGACCATTACGTTAAAGAAAACAACAAAGATAAAATCTTTTTTGAAAAAGAATACGAAAGGGTTTATTCGCCTGACGGCATTAACGAAATTATTAAAATCGCTAACGAAAAAGGCTTTTTAGTTCAATACAACCACCCTACTTGGTCTCTTGAAAATGCAACCGACTACGTTAACTTTAAAGGGCTTTGGGCTATTGAAGTATTTAATACTTCCGTTCAATTAGGCGGTGGCGAAAGTTACGTTCCTAACGCCTTTGACGACCTTTTAAGACTTGGCAATAAAGTTTACGCTACAATGTGTGACGATAACCACTCGCTTAATTCTATGTTTGGCGGTTGGGTTATGATTAACGCCGATAAACTTGACTACTCTACTATTATGACTGCACTTAAAAACGGTAACTTCTACTCATCACAAGGCCCTGAAATTATTAGTTTAGTAAAAGACGGCAACAAAGTTAAAATTAAAACGTCTGGCGCTAAACAAATTGCAATGTCTACCTTTGGTAGAAAATGTAAAGCAATTAACGCTACAAACGGCGAACCTATTACCGAAGCGGAATTTGAACTTATCCCTGCGTATGAATATTTTAGAATTACTATTACCGATTTTAACGGTAACCACGCTTTAACTCAAGCGTACAAAGTATGAAAACAATAGTAATTACAGGCGGAAGCGACGGCATTGGCGCGTACAGTGCTAAAGAACTTAAAAATTTAGGGCACAACGTAATAATCGTTGGTAGAAACAAGCAAAAAACCCAAAAACTTGCAACTGAACTAAACTGCCCTTACCATATAGCCGATTTTTCTAAACTAAGCGACGTTTATAGATTAGTAGAAGAACTCAACTTCTACCCTACAATCGACGTTTTAGTTAACAACGCAGGCGCGGTTATGAGCGAAAGAGCGGAAACAGAAGACGGTTTAGAAAAAACCTTTCAAATAAACGTTGTTGGCGCGTACCTTTTAACGATAGGCTTGCTTGATAAACTTATAAAGTCAAATGCTACGGTTATACAAACGTCGTCACTGGCATCAAAATTCGTTAGCAAAGGTTACGATTTAAGTGATTACCAAAATAAACTTAACTTTAACCCTGTTAAAGCCTATGCAGAAAGCAAACTCTGCAACGTTTTATTTACTAAACAACTTGATAAATTGTATGCTGATAAAGGTTTAAACGCCGTGGCTTTTGAACCGGGAATTCCAAGAACCAACTTTGCAAGCGACGGCTTTTGGTTTTTTAAAATTGCATACCATACCCCGCTTAAATACTTATTTACCATCTCACCTAAAAAAAGTTGCAAACGCCTTTTAAGGCTTGTTTTAGGTACGCCAAGTAAAGACTTTAAAACGGGCGAAATTTATTCTTATAAAAAGCCGTTTAAACTTAAACGTAATGATTTAGATATTTTAGCCCCTAAACTTTGGGAAATATTAGAAAACCTATCAAAAGGAATAGAAAAATGAAAAAATACCTTGAAAACTTTTTAAACGAATTTAATTATGATGACGATGCAAAACAAAGTTTAATATCTGACTTTGATAAAATTTATTCAAGCGAAAAGGCTTTAGAACTTTACAAGCAAGGTTTAGCCCTTTACGATAAAGATAGATTTTGCAACTACGGCGAAATTATAAAACTTAGTAAAGATGCAAGCGAAATAGCGGGTATTCACGAATATTCAAGCGCACTACTTATATTTATCTTTATGGCTAAAAGGCTTAAAGAGTACTATAGCGAACTTAATTTAACTGAAGAAATGTACTACGTTACCGTTTGCGATTTAAAATTTAAAGCAATTGAGTGCAAACTTATAAAAGGCATTTGGGGCTCATTTGTAGCAAGTTGGTTTGCAGGGTTTTATCAATGTGAAAGATTTGGTATTGACAACTTACAGTTTGAAGTTATTAAATGCGGGCTTACCACCAACTATAAAGGCATAGAAATCACGCCAGACACAAAGGTTATGAATATCCACTTACCAAGAACTGGCGGTAGGCTTGATAAAACGGCTTTAATGGATACCCTTAAAAAAGCGCAAGACTTTTTAGTTAAAAGGTATAATTTAGATACGCCTATATTCTACTGCCACTCTTGGCTACTTCATAACAACATCGTACCTGCGTTTAAAGATGGCTCTAACCTTAAAGCCTTTGCCGATTTATTTACAATGATATCTTACGGCAATTACGATAATTACGAACAAGTTTGGCGTCTTTTTGATATGGACTATACTGAAGATTATTCTAAATTCCCAGCCGATAGTTCATTTAGAAGATACGTTATCAAACTTATGCAAGATAAAAAAGCGTTTGGCTACGGCGTAGGCATATTTACACTTTAACATAAAAAATAAAGTTCCCGACATAATCGTCGGGAACTTTTATTTTTGTTTTGAAAAATCACAGCCACAATAATCTTGACGGTATAAAACAAACTCTTTTGAAAGTTCGATTGAGCGAAGATATCCCCCGCCCTTTTTAAAGTCGGCGTATAAATATTTAACGCCGTAAATCTTTTCAAGTTCTTCGCCTATTTCGTTAAGCCACGTAGCGTTTTTGTGCGGGCTAACCGATAAGGTTGTAGTGAAGTAATCAAACTGTAATTCTTTGGCCGTTTTAGCCGTATTTTCAAGGCGTAGGCGGTAGCAACGCTTACACCTTTCGCCACCTTCTTTCGCGTCTTCAAGGCCGTTTATAGCCGTTAAAAACTCAGAAACGTTGTAGTTTCCGTCAATCACTAAAACGTCGCCGTTATACCGCTTTAAAAGGAAATCCTTTTGTTCGTTTAAACGCTTAAAGTATTCGCTTTCGTCCATAATGTTTGGATTATAGTAAAAAACCGTAACGAAAAAATATTCGGTTAATTTTTCTAAGCAACTACTTGAACAAGGCGCGCAACAACTATGAAGTAGTAGCCTTGGGCGTTCGCCGTTTAAATTACTAATAATTTCTTCACGCTTTTTATCGTAATTTACTTTATTCATTTTAATAATTTATTATAGCCTTTACCGTATTTAACGCATTTAGAAACCCTTGATAAAGTAGCCGAAGAAATTTCAGTTTCTTTGATAACTTCTTCATAAGTTTTGCCTTGCATTAAAAGTTTAGCGGCAACTACCCTTTGTGCCATTTGTTCTACTTCTTTATAAGTACATAAATCTTCAAAAAGTAAAGCGCAGTCTTCAGGCGTTTTTAAAGACAATATTAATTTGTAAAATTCTTGTAAATGAACGTCGTTTATACTCATTTTTCACCTTTTTAAACAATTAAATTTCTTCTTTGTTTGATGCACTTTGTAAGAATAATTTTAATTTTTCAGTTTTAGGATTTTCAAATAAATCTTTTGGTTTGCCTTGCTCTACGATTTTACCGTCAGCCATAAACACGATATAGTCTGAAACGTTTTTAGCAAAGTTCATTTCGTGTGTAACGATAATCATAGTTCTATCTTTTTGCTTTAAAGATTTAATAACCTTTAAAACTTCGCCAGTAAGTTCAGGGTCAAGTGCCGAAGTAGGTTCGTCAAAACAAAGAATTTTAGGGTTTAATGCAAGCGCCCTTGCAATAGCCACCCTTTGTTGTTGACCGCCAGAAAGTTCACACGGATAGGCGTTTGCCTTTTCGGTAAGACCTACCTTTTCAAGCAAGTTCATTGTTTCTTGTTGTATTTTTGCTTTTTCGGCGTTAAAGTCTATATTTTTCTTATCTTTTTTATATTTTTCTTTCAACATTAAAGTCGGTGCTAAGGAAATATTATCCTTTACCGAATATTGCGGAAACAAGTTAAACGATTGAAAAACCAAGCCAAAGTTAAGGCGTTTATTGCGAAGTTCGGCTTCGCTAATTTTTTCATCGGAATCAACGTTTAAAAGGGTTTCGCCATCTAAAATCATTTCGCCCGCGTCAAGTTCGGTTAAAAAGTTAATACAACGAAGAAGCGTTGTTTTACCACTACCTGAGTGACCGATTATAGATAAAACCTTGCCTTTTTCAAGCGTTAAATTTATATCGTCAAGCGCTTTAACGTTTCCGCCAAAAGTTTTATTAAAGTTTTTAATTTCTAAAAATGCCATAATTACGTCCTAAAATAACTTAATTTTTTCTCTAACCAACCAAATAATAAGGTAAGTGCGCCTACGAATAACAAATAGAACGCGCCCGCATAGAATATAGGCCAAATTAAACCGTCTAACATAAACTTTTTCGAATAGAAAATAAGTTCGTATACGCTTATAGTGTTAGCAAGTGAAGTATCTTTTATTAAAGTTATAATTTCATTGCTCATAGGTGCTAAAATGTGTTTTACAACTTGTAATAAAATTACTTTAAAGAATATTTGACCTTTAGTCATACCCAAAACGTAACCCGCTTCAAATTGACCTTTAGAGATATTTTCGATACCGCCACGGAATATTTCTGAAAAATACGCCGCGTAGTTAATACCAAATGCAACAAGCGCCGCAATAAATCTTGTTGAAACAGTTTTATCAAACCAAACCCAACCTGTATTCATCGGTGGCCAGTTAAACCATTTAAGTAAACCCGGCAAGTAAAATATAGCAAATATTTGTAACATTAATGGTGTTCCCCTAAGCACCCAAACAATAATCTTCATAAACACGCTTAAAGGGGCGAACTTTGACATTGAGCAAAATGCCATAAGTAGCCCCAGTGGTAACGCTATTACCAAGGTTAATGCGAAAAGCATAACCGATGTTATGAAGCCTGTTAATAGTGTTGAGGTAACTTCTAAAAAGACTTCCATTTATTAAATTCCTTTATTTATTAAGCAAGAGCAGCAGTGTTAAGTGATACTTGATATTTTGCAAGAAGTGCAGTCATAGTACCGTCAGCGTATTTTGCTTTTAAGAAAGCGTTGAGTTTTTCAGTTAAGTTACTACCTTTTCTTAAACCTACTGAGAATACTTCATCACCGTAAGAGATACCTTCAGCAATTTTTAAATCTGCAAATTGACCTTTACCTACAACGCTTTCAGCCATTGTTAAGTCAATGATAGCGCCTTGAGAAGCACCAGATGCAACTTCCATTAAAGCAGCCATTTGTGAAGAAACTTCGTTAAGGTTAGTTACGTTGATTTCATCAGAAGCAACTGTGTTACCAGCAGAACCGCTTTCAACTGCGATAGATAAATCTTTAACAGCGTTTAATGCAGGTGCAGTAGCGTTTTTGTTAATGATAAGTACTTGTGCGTTTTTAGCGTAAGGGATAGAAAGGTCGATTACTGCAGCAAGTTCATCAGATGCAGTCATACCGTTCCAGATAAGGTCGAAACTGTTTGCTTGAAGTTCAACTGCTTTAGCGCCCCAGTCAGCGATTTCAAAGAATTCGCAAGTTACGCCAAGTTCTTTAGCGAACATTTCTGCAAGTTCAGCGTCGAAGCCAATCCATTTGCCGTTTTCATCTTGATAGTCCATTGGAGCATAGTCAGTAATACCAACTACGATTTTGCCAGCGTCTTTAACTTTCTTTAAGTCGCCAGATAAGTCGCCACTATCATCACCGCCACAAGCAGTGAAAGTGAAAAGTGATGCTACGATAAGTAATGCTGCTACTAATGTTGATAAGAATTTTTTCATAATTTTTAATCTCCTAAAAATTTTCCTTTTTTAATTTTTACTTTATTGCTTTAATGTGCTAAAGTAATTTTGATAGTCCTATTATACTTTATTACGCTAAAGAAGTAAAGCGTTTTTCACTACTTTTTTAAAAATTTTTTTAAATATTTTTTGCAAAACGCAAAATTGCCGATTTTATCGAAGATTTTGATATAAAAAAGTTTTTAAATTTTTTTGAAAAGTTTAATAAAAAATGGCAAAATTTCTAAAAATGGCAAAAATTTACCCGCAAACCGTAGTTTGCGGGTGTAATTTTATTTACTTAATAAATTGAAAATCTTATCTGATATAGAAGAAATATTATCAACTTCAAGCCCTGCCATTAAACTTGCTTGCGCGTAAAGTACTGTAGATAAATCTTTAAAATCGTTAGAAGTTTTATCCATACCCTTTAATTTTTCAAAAATAGGGTGAGATAAGTTGATTTCTAAAACCTTATTTGCCTTAACGTTTTCGTTAGCGTTTGGCATTTGGTTTAATACTTTTTCCATTTCAAGTGACAGTTCCCCTTCGCTTGACATACAAACGGCGTGCTTGTTAAGTTTACTGTTACCCTTAACTTTGGCTACTTTGTCACCTAAAACGTCTTTTACGGCGTCTAATACCGATTTTACGTCGTCAGTAACAGTTTCTTCACTGCTATCAACCATTTGCGTAACGTTTTTAAAGGCTTTTTTATTGTATTCGCCTAAGAACTTAATAGCAAACTCATCTACTTCGTCAGTCATAGCAAGTACGTCTTTGCCGTCTTCAAGCATTTTTTCTACTTGTGGAAGCGATTTAATGCCGTCTATTGATTTACCGCTAACGTAATAAATATCGTTTTCGCTATCAAGTAAGCCGTCAACGTATTCTTTTAAAGTGATAAGTTTATCATTTTTTAAAGAATAAAACATTATAAGGTCTTGTAAAACTTCCCTATTCATACCCCAACTTGAATAAATACCAAATTTAAGTTGTAAGCCAAACGCTTTAAAGAAAGTTTCGTACGCTTCCCTATCGTTTTTAAGAAGGTCTAAAAGTTCTTGCTTAATCTTCTTTTCGATAGTTTGTGCTATCGCTTTGATTTGGCGGGTTTGTTGCACCGTTTCACGCGAAATATTAAGTGTAACTTCGCTATCAACTAAGCCTTTAACAAAACTAAAGTAATCAGGTAAAAGGTCAGCGCATTTTTCCATAATCATAACGCCGTTAGTGTAAAGTTTTAAGCCTTTTTCGTATTGTTTAGTGTAATAGTTGTAAGGGGCGTTTTTAGGGATATACATAAGCGCTTTAAAGTCAACCGCACCTTCAACAGAAGTGTGTATAACTTTTATAGGGGATTCGCCGTCAAAGAAGTTTTCTTTATAAAAGTTATCGTATTCTTCCTTATTGATTTCGCCTTTAGATTTCTTCCAAATAGGAACCATCGAATTAAGCGTTTCTTTTTCTTTATAACTTTCTTGCTTGCTATCTTCCCCTTCGCCTACCGTTTTGTATTTAGTAACTTCCATTTTGATAGGATAACGGATATAATCAGAATACCTTTTTACTAAAGATTTAATAGTATATTCTTCTAAGAAACTATCAAAATTATCGTTTTCGGTGTTATTCTTTATATAAAGGGTAATTTCAGTACCGCTTAACTCTTTATTAGCAGGCTTAATATCAAAGCCAACAGAGCCGTTTGACGACCAAATATTAGCGCTATCACTGCCGTAGGCTTTAGATAAAACTTCAACTTTATCTGCTACCATAAATGCAGAGTAAAAACCAACGCCGAATTGACCGATAATGTTTATATCTTCTTCTTTAAGTTTATCGTCCTTTTTAAACTCAAACGAACCCGATTTTGCAATAGTGCCAAGGTTGTTTTCAAGTTCTTCTGCCGTCATACCGATACCGTTATCGGTAATTTTTAAAGTGCGGGCGTCTTTGTTAACTTCAATATCAATATAAAAATCGTTTCTTGTAAAGCCCGATAAGTTATCAGTTAACGATTTATAGTAAAGTTTATCAATAGCATCTGAACAGTTTGATAATAATTCACGAAGGAAAATCTCTTTATTCGTGTAAATGGAATTTATCATTAAGTCAAGAACTCTTTGCGATTCCGTTTTAAATTTTTTCATAAATTATTCAACTCCTTAATATTAATAGTTAGCACTCTCAACCTTAGAGTGCTAATTTATTATATAACTATAAATATAAAAAATCAAGTGTTTTTTTAATTTTTTTTAAATTTTACAAAACTATCATACACAAAATTTAAAAAATATGATATTATACTTATATGAAAAATTATTATCAAGAACAAAAACTTATAAACGTATCTGAAGTTGACGTAAACTACAATTTTAGGTTTGATTATTTGCTTAATTGCTTGCAAGACGTTACAACCACCCACTCTTACGAACTTAAAGTTGATAGGGATAATATTGTTAAAAACAGTTCGGCGTTTTGGGTACTTACCAAAATGAAAGTGGTGTTTAATAGATTACCTAAGTGGAACGAAAAAGTTACCGTTAAAACCTACCCAACTACCATTTCACCTATTAGGTTTTTTAGGGAATATTCAATAACAAGTGATAGTGGCGTTATTTTAAACGGAAAATCTGAGTGGTGTGTGTTAGATTTAGAAACCAAAGCGCTCCGCCGTTCTAACAGCATTAACTACCCTACCCAAATGGAACATTTATCCCCAAATCCCGAAATGCCCGACTTTATAAGATTTAAAGAGCAAGTAACGGATAGCGATTACGCTTACACCTATAAAGTTATGCAAACGGATATAGACACTAACCAGCACACCAACAACGTTGTATACGCTAAAATGGCGTTAAACGCGTTTGATTTAGAAGAATATAAAGGTTTAAACTTTACTGGTATAGAAATTAACTTTTTAAACCAAACTTACTATGGCGATGAAGTTGCTATCTTTAAAAAACAAGTAGACGGCGGATATTATATTGAAGGCAAACTTCAAGATAAAACGATTTTTACAACTAAACTTTATATATAAAAATTAGGCGGAGAATAAATCTCCGCCTTTTATTATTAGGCTATATTAGTAAAACCTAAGTCCGACGCCTTTATGCCTATTGAAGAATAGTCCGTTTTCATATCTCTAAGAGTTGCATATATTAATTGACTTGCAAGTTGTCTTGCCGTAGTAGCAGTATAAGTAAAACCAATTTTCGAAGAATAACTAAGCACAGTACTTGACGTAAAACTTGATGGATATATATATCCTTGCATAAAATTATAATCCGAATCAATAAAAGACCAATCATACACTGAAGAAATTTTATCAATAGTTAAAAAAGACATTGTAGTATATGACATATCATATTTATAAACAAAACACGTTAATTCTATTTTATCGTCTGTAACATCATATCTTGCACCCGTCCTGTAATTGTGAGTACTATTCCAATAACTACTTAAAAAACTAACGGTATAATCGTTATCAGAAGAATCATAAGTTCCTTTACTTATAATATAATTTTTTAATTTCTTATATACGTCACATTCTTTTTCGTAAAATTCAGCAAACGTAAGAGGAACTCCATATGTAAGATTACTTATTTCACTAACAGCAATAGCAAAATTAAGGTTTTGCGAATCTCTCATTGTCATAGTGTTAATTCCTATAACTTCACTGTATTCATTAATTAATGGTCCGCCAGAATTACCACTTGAAATAGCCGCATCGTGCTGAACGTAATATACCCCATCTATTTCCCTATTTGAATAAGTAATAATACCTTGTGAGAAAGTAGCAGTTAAGCCTTTAGAACTACCAAAAGCATATACCGTTTTACCAACTTCATGGATATTTGCGCAAGTTGGCAACGAATTTAAATTAGTAGCATTTATTTTTAAAACCGCTAAATCTATATCTTTATCATACGCTAATATTGAAGATATTTGATATTCTTTTCCATTTAGAGTAATTTTAGCCGAACACGCATCTTCTATAACGTGATAATTAGTGATAATTTTTCCGTCATTACTATAAACAAAAGCAGAGCCAAGCGCAAGTTCGTTACCACTTTTATTATAAGTAATTATTTCACCAACCGATTTTTTTGTTTTTTCGTGAATTTCGCTGGCAGTAAAACTTTTAAATTCTAAATCTTCTACGTAATAGTCAGAGCAATCTTTGCATTTATATTTTTTTTGACCTTTTACACCGCAAGACGCATTTTTAACAATAGATTCGCTATAATTATGAACACCAGTTGCAGGAATAGAGTCTGTATACGTTTTTTCACAGAGATTACATTTATATAACTTAGTTCCCTCTGTAACACAAGTTGACTTTACAGTCACAGTTCCAGCATTCCACTTATGCTCACAAGTAACATTTCCACCGCTATTAGTTTGTGTTTCACCACTTGTACAACCTACAAACATCCACAAAATAGAGCAAAGTAAAGTTAACACCAGTGCAAATGATGATAATCTTTTATTCATATAATACCTCCTACTATTTGCGTATATTATATAGGAAATATTCCTATATGTCAACAAAAATATAGGATATTTTACTATACTTTATTTGTTGGGAGGAATTAATATGGATATAGCAAAAAAGGTAGGAGAAAATCTTAAAATCGCACGAAAATCACAAAATATAACACAAAAACAAATAGCAAAGGAACTAAATAAGTACCAATCTGATTATAGCGAATACGAAACGGGAAAAATTCAATTAGATTATGAGAAAATAATATACCTTTGCAAACGATTCAATATTTCACCAAACGAACTTTTTGATTTCGACTAAGAACGTACCCCCTTGTGCTTCTTACACAAGGGGGTTTTCAAAAAATTGCGCAGTATTTTATTTATACGTTATCAAACGTTAGCGCAACTAAGCCCTTACAATAACGGCGCAAAAATTCTAACTATTGCGCGGATAAATCTTTGAATAGGATTTGTTTTTATACTTTCTGGCTTTATATAAATACTTTTTGATAAAGTATCTTGCATATCATTTTTAATATCGGTTATACAATCTGTATTGTATAGCCAAACGCCGTTTTCAAAGTGATGAACTAAACTTCTATAATCCATATTTATAGTGCCAACCATTGCAATTTTATCGTCAACAAGGTAGCATTTTGCGTGAACAAAGCCTTTTTCGTATTCGTAAATTTTCACGCCCGCCTTCATAAGCCTTTCGTAAAAAGTTTTAGTCATTTCAAATATAATTTTCTTATCGGGAACGTGCGGAACGATAATTTTTACGTCAACACCTTTTATCGATGCGTTTTCAAGCGCCAAACAAGTATCGTTATCTATAATTAAATAAGGCGTCATAATATACGCGTAATTTTTAGCGTTTGAAAGCATATCAACGATAAGACTTTTAGCAACTCTGCGCTGATATATAGGCGTTGGGCCGTCACCAAACGGTATAACGTAACCCTTTTCTATTATATTTGACTTAGGAAACAATACGCTATCCGGTTGATTATCAAGAAGATTTTTTACGTTTATGCCGTAATCTATTAAAAATAATTTGGTAAATTCGTAAACGGCTTGACCTTCTAATCTAATACCAACGTCTTTCCAATGGCCAAACCGCTGAACTTTATTTATATACTCATCGGCTATATTTATACCACCGGTATATCCTATAAGCCCATCGATAACCATAATTTTACGGTGAGAACGGTTGTTGAATTCGTTATCGGCTTGACCTTTTAATCTTGAAAAAGGCGTTGCTTTAATGCCAAACTTTGTAAGTTCCTTAGCGTAATTACCAGGCAACGTTTGCATACAGCCTATATCGTCAAAAACCACCCTTACGTCAACACCGTTTTTAACTTTTTCTTTTAAAATTTCTAAAATTGAATTCCAAAACTCACCTTCTTCGATAATAAAATACTCTAAATATATGAACTTATGAGCATTTTTTAAATCGACAATCATACTTTTATACATATCTTCGCCAAGCGGAAAGTACGTTTGCTTGGTGTTTGTAAAAATATTGCTATATGAAAGTGAACAAAGTAGTTTTGCTTGATTATACGCTACTAAATCATTATTTTTTAGTTCGGAAAAGTTTTCTTCGCTGTTTTCGGGATATTTTGCTTTGTAAAGTTTTTCTAAACGCTTAACAAACTTCTTTTTAAAGGTGCGCGAATAGAAAATAAAGTATAGCATATACCCAACAACAGGCAATATTAAAACGAATAGTAGCCACGGAATTTTATATTCTGGGTTATCGCTGGTTGATATAATTTTAATGACGCAAAAAAACTGAGTTAAGCCAGATGCAAAGTAAAAATACGGAACTTGTATACATAAAAAAACTACTATTCCTATAATTGCAGAAACTTCTAATAGCGTAATTAAAACGGCTAAAATATATCTAAACGGTATATAACTATATTGACGTTCTATAGTTTTATCGCCAACGTTTACAAAGTACTTGCGTTTCATATATCTCCTTTAATTCATAGTATTATGTATTAAAATAATTATATTACCAATTTTCAAGAGTTTTGTTTTGGTTTTGTTAAAATTTTGTTAAAATTTAGAATATTTATGAATCTTTTTTCACAAAAAAAAGCGTAGAGTAAAATCTCTACGCTTTAATTTTAATGTATTCAAAAACTGAACGACTAGGCGATAAAACAACATAAGGTTAATTTTCAACGGGCAAGTCAAATACAAGTAAGACTAGGCAAACCACGAAGATAAGAGTATACGTCTTTTCAAGTGGTTTAACAACGTATTACGCAGTATTTCAATTGCACGTTATTAACCGTTGTTATTTTAGAGCCTTAATTAAACTAATTCAATGATTGCTACTTCAGCAGCGTCACCACGTCTTTCGCCTTTAAGATATCTTCTTGTGTAACCGCCACCTTGACCAAGTTGTTCTTTTCTTTCAGCATATTTAGGTGCGATTTCGTTAAATATCTTTTCGATAAGTGGGTGATTAATGCCTTTAGTTCTTGTTTTGTAAGCAGCTTTTGATTCTTTTGGTTCTTTAGCAAATTGAATATCATAAGTTAAACTCATGATTTTTCTTCTTGCTGCTAATTTTTTAGCGCCATCTTTAATTACTTTTTTAGTAACTTCTTTACCTTTACTATCCTTAGTAGTTACAGTAGATTCTACTGTATCTTCATAAGTGTTAATAGCAAGAGTAATAATTTTTTCAACGTAACTTCTAAGTGAAGCAACGTGACCTTCAGTAACTTCAATTTTGCCGTACCATAAAAGATTTGATGCTTGGTTTCTTAAAACTGCTTTTCTTTGTTTGGTAGTTAAACCCATTCTTCCTGGCATTATCTTATTCCTCCTGTTCTTTTAATTTGAGACCGTAACTGTTGAGTTTAAGAATAACCTCATCAAGAGATTTCTTACCCAAGTTTCTAACTTTAAGCATATCGTCTTCGGTCTTTTTTGTTAAGTCTTCTATTGTGTGTATTCCCGCACGCTTTAAGCAGTTGTAGGAACGTACTGATAAATCCATTTCTTCGATGCTCATTTCGAGAATCTTAGGAAGTGGGTCTGTAGGTGCAGACACAAGTATACCAAAACCACTCATAACGTCTGAAAGGTTTACGAATATACTAATGTGTTCTTGAATAATCTTTGCGGCAAGTGAAACGATTTCCTTACCAGAGAAAGCACCGTTAGTCCAAACTTCAAGAATAAGTCTGTCTCTATCAATGTTTTGACCAACTCTTGCATTTTCAACGTTGTAACTTACTTTTGTTACTGGTGTGTAGATAGAATCGATTGCAATGTAACTGATTTCGCCAGTTTTGTTGTAATCAGCACCCTTATAACCTCTACCTCTACCGATAGTTAAGTCTACGTCAAAGATACTACCGCTTTCTACTGTGCAAATGTATTGGTCAGGATTAAGCACCTCAACCTCAGCGTCTGCTTCAATATCACCTGCAGTAATAACAGCAGGACCTTCTTTACTAATTTTAAGAATTTTTGTAAAGTCAATGTCAGTAGTTGTTGTTTTAATGGCGATACTCTTTAAATTAAGAATAATCTCCGTAACGTCTTCCTTAACACCTTTGATTGTTGAGAATTCATGTTTTACGTCAAGACTCGGTGCAAATTTGATGCCTTGAATAGCAGCACCAGGAAGTGCAGACAATAATGTTCTTCTTAAACAGTTACCGATAGTGATGCCGAAACCTTTTTCAAGTGGTTCAACAACGATTTTACAATAACTTCTGTCTTCGCTTTCCTCAACCGAAATCTTAGGCATTTCTATTTCCATCATAGAAAATTTACCTCCTGAATTTTTATGATATTACTTTTGGTATTTCCTTTGTTAAGCGCTTTAATAAGCACTTAAACAAAAGATAAACCCGAACAAACTGTTTATACAGTTTATTATTTTGAATACAATTCGACAATCATGTATTCTGCAATTTGTGAATCGATATCTTCTCTCTTTGGAAGAGCAATAACTTTACCCTCAAGTTTTTCAGCATCGAATTCTAACCATTTTGGAACGTTGTTTGTCTTTTCAGTTTGTTTGAAAAGTTCAAAGTATTTGCTGTTTCTTTTTGTTTCTTTAACAGCGATAACGTCACCAAGGCTGATTTGGTATGATGCGATATCTACGTTTTTACCGTTAACGGTAAAGTGTGCGTGAGTTACAAGTTGACGTGCAGTTGTTCTTGATGGAGCAAAACCTAATCTATAAACAACGTTGTCAAGTCTTCTTTCTAAAAGAGAAAGCATGTTTTCACCAGTAATACCTTTCATTCTATCAGCAGCTTCGAAGTAAGCTCTGAATTGGTTTTCAAGTACACCGTAAATTCTCTTTGTTTTTTGTTTTTCACGGAGTTGTTGTCCGTATTCTGAAACTTTATGTCTTCCTGCACCGTGTTGACCAGGAGCAACTGGTCTTTTTTCAAATGGGCAAGATGTTTTATAACATTTGTCACCTTTTAAGAAAAGTTTACAACCTTCTCTTCTACATAAACGACATTTAGCGCCTGTATATTTAGCCATTTTCTATATACCTCCTATTAAACTCTACGACGTTTAGGTGGACGGCATCCGTTGTGAGGGATTGGAGATACGTCTTGAATAAGTGTAACTTCAACACCACATACACCTAAAGCTCTTATAGCTGATTCTCTACCTTGACCTGGGCCTTTTACGTATACTTCTGCGCTTCTAAGACCGTGTTCCATTGCAGCTTTAACTGCAACTTCAGCGGCTTGTTGAGCAGCAAAAGGAGTGCTTTTTCTTGAGCCTCTGTAACCAAGGCTACCAGCACTTGAATGAGCTATAGCGTTTCCGTTTAAGTCAGTAACGGTAACAATTGTATTGTTGAAAGAAGATTGAATGTGCACTTGACCTTTATCAACTTTCTTAAGTTCTCTACGTTTTTTACTACCTGTAGCTTTAGCCATGTTTATTTAATCCTCCTTCAATTATTTACCTGCAGTTTTCTTTTTAGCAACTGTACGACGTGGACCTTTACGTGTTCTAGCATTTCTTTTAGAACTTTGACCACGAACTGGAAGGCCTTTTCTGTGTCTTACGCCACGGAAACAACCAATTTCCATAAGTCTTTTAATGCTAAGGTTAACTTCTGAACGGAGTTCACCTTCTACTTTTAAATTGTGTTCGATGTATGTTCTAAGTTTAGAAATATCATCTTCTGTTAAATCCTTAACTCTTACGTCAGGATTAATGCCTGTTTCTTTTAAAATCTTTGTTGCGGTTGGTCTACCGATACCGTAAATATAAGTGATACCGATTTCAACACGCTTTTCTCTTGGTAAATCTACACCGGCAATACGAGCCATATTGTTAAACCTCCGAATTATTTTTTAAATAATTTTTATTTTTTTGTTTTTTAGTTTTGGTTTTGTAAGAAGTAATTAACCTTGTTTTTGTTTATGGTTTTTGTTTTTAGAACAAATTACCATAACTTTGCCTTCTCTTCTAATGACTCTGCATTTGTCGCACATAGGTTTTACTGATGGTCTTACTTTCATTTTAATATCCTCCGATTAATTTTGTAATTATAAAAAATCAGTTTTTACTACGCCATACGATTCTACCTTTAGTTAAATCATAAGGGCTCATTTCAATTTTAACGCTATCACCTGGAATAATTTTAATGTAGTTCATTCTTAACTTTCCAGAAATGTAAGCGGTGATGATAAAGCCGTTTGATAATTTAACCTTGAACGTTGCGTTTGGTAATGCCTCAACAATCACGCCTTCGGCTTCAATAACGTCGTTTTTCGACACCGTAATACCTCCATTTTTTATAATCTTGCGAAATTTTCGCTTATCGTCTTACGCGCCTTGCTTCATCCTTAAGGCTCAAGTTTACGCCGTACCATCAGCGTTGGGCGCGTAATATGTTGCATTATAACGTCAATATTTCAACACCGTTATCCGTTATCGCTACGGTGTTTTCGTAGTGGGCTGACGGTTTACCATCAATGGTTACACACTTCCAGCCGTCGATTTCTACTTCGTACCTACCCATGTTAATCATAGGTTCTATGGCAAGCGTCATGTTCTTTCTAAGGCGAACGCCCGTTCCTTTTCTTCCATAATTTGGAATTTGCGGGTCTTCGTGAACCTTACTTCCGATACCGTGCCCCACCATATCGCGTACTACGGAAAATCCGTTTGCTTCAGCATGCGCTTGAATTTGCGCACCTATATCGCCAAGCGAACTTCCTATGCAAATGCCTTCTATACCCTTGAAAAAGCACTCTTTAGTTACGTCTATAAGTTTCTTTTTCATCGGGTCGATTTTACCAACGTATAAACTTCTTGCTCCATCGCCGTGAAATCCGTTTTTATACGCACCTACGTCAACTGAAACTATTTGACCTTCTTTAATTACCCTATCGCCAGGGATTCCGTGAACAACTTCTTCATCGATTGAGATGCAAGTTGCTTTAGGGAAGCCGTACAATCCGTAAAAAGATGGTTTTGCTCCGCAAGAAATTATATAGTCGTGTAAAATCTTATCAAGTTCCCCAGTAGTCATGCCCGCTTTGATTTTATCTTCTGCAAGAAGTAAAACGTCACGGACAATTTTACAAGGTTCTTTCATAAGTTCGATATCGTTAGGTGATTTAATTATTATCATATCAGCCTAAGATTTCTACTATCGAATTAAATACTTCATCGATAGTTTTATCACCGTCAACGGTAACAAGTTTGCCAGCCTTTTTGTAATAATCAATAAGTGGCTGAGTTTGTTCTTTATAAACGGCAAGTCTTTTTTCTACTGTTGCTTCGTTATCGTCAGCCCTTTGAATAAGGTCAGCACCACAACGTGAGCAAGTTGTTACACCGTTAAGTGTATCAACGTGGTAAGATTCGCCACATTTAGAACATACGCGTCTACCGGTAATTCTTTTTAAAAGTTTGCTAAGGTCAACGTTAATATCGATAACTTTGTCGATTGTAGCAAATTTATCAAGTTCTTCCGCTTGGAAGATGTTTCTTGGGAAACCATCAAGCAAGCATCCAACTTTAACGTCTTCTTGGCTAAGCCTTTGTTTTACAATTTCAACAGTAACTTCATCGGGAACAAGTTGTCCTTTATCAATATATGATTTAGCAACTACACCGATAGGAGTTTGGTTTTTAATATTGTATCTAAATATATCGCCTGTAGAAATGTGTGGAATTTGGTATTTATCAACAAGTTTAGTTGCTTGTGTACCTTTACCTGCACCAGGCGCTCCAAGTAATATGATGTTCATTATTTCAAAAATCCTTTATAATTCTTCATCATGATTTGTGATTCAAGCGCAGTGTTGAATTCAAGTGCAACAGATACAACGATAAGCATACCAGTTGCTGTGAAAGCACCGTAACTTGAAGCATCGATAGCCTTAAATACGATTGATGGAACAATTGCGATAAGTGCTAAGAATAAAGCACCGAAAAGCGTAATTCTTCCGCTAATCTTTTTAAGGTAATCAGCAGTTGGTTTACCAGGTCTAATACCCATAATGAAACCACCGTTTTGTTGAATACTTTTTGAAATATCGTCAGGGTTAAACTGAATCGATGTATAGAAGTATGCAAAGAAAATGATGAATAACGAAAGTACTACCATGTAAACCCATGAGCTTGCACCCATATATTTAGCCCAAAAGATACCGAATCCCGTATCCATCCAACCAAATAAAGTCATAATAAGTTCAGGGAAACTTAAGATTGAGAACGCAAAGATAAGTGGAAGTACACCGTTGCTGTTAACCTTGATAGGAATAACAGTAGATTGACCACCATACATCTTTTGACCCCTAACTTGTTTTGCGTATTGAACAGGGATTTTTCTTTCAGCAAGGTCAACAGTAATAATACATACGAATACTACTACGATTGCAACTAACATAATAACGAATTTCCAGAAACTTGTAAGTTCGCCGTAAGTTGAACCAGCACCACCGATGTTACTGAACATTTGTACTAATGCTTGACCTGCTGTTGAAATGATACCAGCGAAGATGAGAAGTGAAATACCGTTTGATACACCGTAATCGGTAATTCTTTCACCAATCCACATAGTAATAACAGTACCTGTAGTATAGAAAAGAACAAGTACTACGTATGCAAGCCATGATTGATTCCAAAGTAATTGAGATAATGATGACGCACCGTCAGTAGTTCCTTCTACGATAATTGAACCGTAGTTAACTAAAATACCGATTGCTTGGATAATTGAAAGAAGAATTGTAAGATATCTTGTGTATTGAGCAATTTTCTTCTTACCTTCTTCGCCTTGTTTTGAAAGTCTTTCAAGCGACGGAATCGCAACTGCTAAAAGTTGAATTATAATTGATGAGTTGATGTATGGACCAATACCCATGGCGAATAACGTACCGTTCATGAGCGAACCACCAGTCATCATATTCATAATGTTAAGGTAAGTAAGACTTTCAAGACTGGTCGTGTCGATAAGGCCAGTACCGATACCCGGTACTGGAATATAACAACCTAATCTATAAATGAGTAAAAAGAGTAATGTATACCAAATTTTTACACGAATCTCTTTTACCTTAAATGCATTTTTTAATGTTTGAAACATTTTTCACCTCCGTCGTCTTAAGTCGATTTAGATTACTTCTACAGTACCGCCGGCTTTTTCAATTGCTTCTTTAGCAGATTTTGAAAATTTGTTAGCCTTTACAGTTAATGCAACAGTAAGTTCACCATCGCCTAAAACTTTAAGTCCTACAGGATTTTTAACTTCTTTAATTTGACCATCAAAGTAAAGTGTTTCGAAATCTACTACAGAACCTGCTTCATAACCATTGAGTTGTGAAAGGTTAACGATTGCATAAACCTTTTTGAAATGGTTATTAAAACCTCTTTTCGGAACTCTACGAGTAAGAGGCATTTGACCGCCTTCGAAGCCTGGTCTAACGCCACCGCCACTTCTTGCCCATTGACCTTTGTGACCTTTACCACTTGTTTTACCAAGTCCCGAACCGATACCACGACCGAGTCTTTTTGCCGATGTTTTGCTGCCTTCGGCTGGCTGAATTGTATTAATTCTCATATTTGCACCTCTTAAGCGTTTTCAACTTTAACTAAGTGAGCAACTACTTTGAGTTGACCTTGTAAAGTTGCTGAGTCAGCAAACACTTTGCTTTGACCTACTTTCTTAAGACCAAGAGCAGCTACAGTACCCTTTTGAGCTTCAGAACAAGATATAGTGCTTTTTACAAGTGTAACTTTAACGTTCATTATACCTTCCTCCTTAACCTTGAATTTCTTCAACGGATTTACCGCGAAGGGCTGCAACTTGTTCTACAGACTTAAGTCCGTAAAGACCAGCGAGCGCTGCTTTAACCATATTGATAGGGTTTGAAGAACCGTGTGATTTAGTTCTAATGTTCTTAATACCTGCTGCTTCCATTACGGCACGAACAGGACCACCAGCGATAACACCGGTACCTTCTTCAGCAGGAAGCATTAAGATTGAGCCTCTACCAAATTTACCAACGATTTCGTGTGGAATAGTTGAACCAACGAGTGCAACTTTAACCATTGCTTTTTTAGCTTGTGCAGTTGCTTTATCGATTGCTTCTGGAACTTCGTTTGCTTTACCCATACCGCAAGCAACTCTACCGTTTTCATCACCAACTACTACTAAAGCAGCGAAACGCATCTTACGACCACCTTTTACTACTTTTGTAACACGGTTAACGGAAATGAGTTTTTTGCAAAGACCGTCTTTTTCTTCTTGTCTTCTTGGAGCTTTATTTTCTCTTGCCATCTCGATTACCTCCCGTTAGAATTTAAGACCGGCTTCTCTTGCGCCGTCTGCTACGCATTCAACACGACCCATATAAACGTAACCACCTCTGTCGAATACAACTTCGGTAATACCTTTTTCTAAAGCGCGTTTTGCAACTTCTACGCCAACCACTTTAGCAGCTTCCTTTTTAGTAAGGTCTTTAACGCTTTCAGCGATTGCTTTTTCTACTGTTGAACAAGCAACTAATGTGTTACCTGCTACGTCGTCAATAATTTGGGCGTAAATATGGTTAAGACTTCTGTAAACTGAGAGTCTTGGACGTTCTGGTGTACCAGAAATTTTATTTCTTACTCTCTCATGTCTTTTTAATCTATCCGCATTTTTATCAATTTTAGATATCATATCAGTTTACTCCTTATTTACCAGCCGTCTTACCTTCCTTACGTTCAATTACTTCATCGCTTAAGCGAATACCGTAACCGTGGTAAGGTTCAGGTTTTCTAATGGCTCTGATTTTTGCGGCTTCAGCTCCAACAATCTCTTTATTGATACCAGAAACTACGATTTCAGTAGGGCTTGTAACAGTAAGAGTGATGCCTTCTACAGCCTTATATTCTACAGGGTGGCTTAAGCCAACAGATAAAGAAACGTCTTTACCGTTTTGTGCTGCCTTCCAACCTACACCGTTTACAATAAGTGTTTTCTTGTAACCTTCAGTTACACCTACTACCATATTGTAAGCAAGCGCTCTATAAAGACCGTGTTTAGCTTTTGTAGAGTTTTCTTCATTAAATCTTTTAACGATAATTTCGCCGTTTTCTACGCAAAGTTCAATATTTGCAGGGTCAAAAGCTTGTGAAAGTTCACCTTTTGGTCCTTTAATAGTGAATACGTTGCCGTTTACTTTAAGTTCTACACCAGCAGGGATTTTGATGGGTGCTTTACCTATTCTTGACATAGTTGTTTACCCTCCCTATTACCAAACGTAAGCGAGAACTTCGCCACCGTGGTTATTTTTTCTGGCTTCTTTATCAGTCATAACGCCTTTTGATGTAGAGATGATAGCAATACCAAGACCGCCAAGAACTTTTGGAAGTTCATCGTGACCTGCATAAATTCTAAGACCTGGTTTTGAAACTCTCTTTAAGCCACTAATAACTCTTTCGCCATTAGGACCGTATTTAAGTGTTATAACGATTTTGCCTTGAACGCCTTCTTCTACAACGTCATATGAATTGATATAACCTTCTTGTAAAAGAAGTCTTGCAATTTCCTTCTTCATGTTAGAAGCAGGAACTTCAACCGCATCATGTTTAGCAACAAGTGCGTTTCTGATTCGAGTGAGCATATCTGCTATTGGATCTGTCATTTTCTGTTCCTCCTTTTACCAACTTGCTTTTTTAACGCCAGGAATTTGACCTTTGTAAGCCAAATTTCTGAAACATATACGGCAAATACCGTATTTGCGAAGTACAGAATGTGGACGACCACAAATACTGCATCTCGTGTAAGCTCTTGTAGAGAACTTAGGTGCTTTTTGTTGTTTATTAATCATTGCTTTCTTAGCCATAGTAAGTCCTCCTTTTAAGCCTTGAATGGCATACCCATTGCTTTAAGTAATTCGTATGCTTCTTCGTCTGTTTTTGCTGTAGTAACAAAACAAATATCAAAACCTCTTACTTTTTCTACTTGGTCGTATTGAATTTCAGGGAAGATAAGTTGTTCTTTAATACCCATAGCATAGTTACCCCTACCGTCGAAAGACTTATCAGGAACACCCTTGAAGTCTCTAACCCTTGGAAGAGCGATTGAAACGAACTTATCAAAGAATTGGAACATTCTTTCGCCTCTTAAGGTAACTTTAATACCAATGTTCATACCTTCTCTTACCTTGAAGTTAGCTACTGATTTTTTAGCTTTGGTAAGTACAGGTTTTTGACCAGCAATAAGCGCAAGTTCTTTTTCTACAAGTTGAACGCTTTTTGCATTGTCTTTACAGTCACCAAGACCGCCGTTAATAGTGATTTTAACAAGCTTTGGAACTTGGTTAACGTTTGTATAATTGAAACGCTTCATAAGGTAAGGTACTACTTCGTTTTTGTACGCAACCCTTACTCTGCAAACCGAATCGGTTGCAGTTTCTTTAGCAACCTGAATCTTTTCTGCCATAATTGTTTCTCCTTATATAATTAAGCTTGAGCGTCAGTTGCTTCTTCAGTTTTAGCAACTTTCTTTCTCGTAGAAGTTTTCTTTACTTCTTTTACTTCTGCTTCAGCTGAAGCTTCAGCCTTTTTGGTAGTAGTTTTCTTTGTAGTAGCCTTTTTAGCAGCAGGCTTTTTAGCTTCAGCTTTCTTTTCAACTTGAACGTCTAAAGATGCTTTGCATTTTTTACAAATTCTAACTTTTTTACCATCAACGATTTCATATCCAACTCTTGTTGCTTTACCGCATACAGGGCAAACTACAAGTACGTTTGAAGCATCGATAGGACCTTCTTTTTTAATTTTTTGACTTGTTTCTTGTGCTGTACGTGCTTTACGGTTTTTTTCTTGAACGTTTACGCCTTCAACAACGATTTTGTTTGTTTTTGGCATTGCAACAAGTACTTTACCTGTCTTTTTAACGTCTTTGCCGGTAATAACAAGGACGTTATCATTCTTTTTAACTTTCATATCGTTCTCCTTAAAGTACTTCCGGAGCAAGAGAGATTATTTTCATAAAGTCTCTATCTCTAAGTTCTCTTGCAACAGGTCCAAAAATACGTGTACCTCTTGGTTGTTTTTGATTGTCGATAATTACGGCTGCATTTTCATCAAATCTGATGTGTGTACCGTCAGGTCTTCCAAGGCCTTTAGCGCTTCTTACGATAACGGCTTTAACAACGTCACCTTTCTTAACTGCGCCACCAGGAGTAGCAGTTTTAACACTTGCAACGATAACGTCGCCAATGTTACCACATCTTCTGAAAGAACCGCCTAAAACTCTAATACACATGATTTCTTTTGCACCTGAGTTATCTGCAACTTTTAATCTTGTTTGTGGTTGTATCATATTCGCTTTCTCCTATCTTACTTAGCCTTTTCGATGATTTCAGAAACTCTCCAGTTTTTAGTTCTGGATAACTTTCTTGTTTCAACAATTCTTACCTTATCACCGATACCGCAAGCGTTGTTTTCATCGTGCGCTTTAAATTTAACGGTTCTTGTGATAGTTTTCTTGTAAAGAGGATGTTTTCTTTTATCGGTAACTTCTACAACAACGGTTTTGTCCATTTTGTCAGAAACTACTAAACCGACTCTTTCTTTTCTTAAATTTCTTTCCATATTAGTACCCTCCGTTACGCCTTAATTTCTCTTTCACGGATAACAGTCTTAACTCTTGCGATATCCTTTTTAACGCTTGATAAAACGTTAGGATTTTCAAGTTGACCGGTAGCGTGACGGAAACGAAGGTTAAATAATTCTTCTTTTAACGATTCAAGTTTTTTAACCAATTCGTCATTGGTCATTTCTTTAATTTCTTTCGCTTTCATTAACCTTCACCGCCTTCTTCGACAATTTCTTTTTTCATGAATTTTGTTTTGATAGGAAGTTTGTTGCCTGCAAGACGCATAGCTTCTCTTGCAATTGATTCTTCAACACCATCCATTTCAAATAATACTCTACCAGGTTTAACAACTGCAACCCAGTATTCAACTGAACCTTTACCTGAACCCATTCTTGTTTCAGCAGGTTTTTGAGTTATAGGTTTGTGTGGGAAAATATTTATCCAAACTTTACCAACACGTTTAATGAATCTTGTCATCGCAACACGGGCTGCTTCGATTTGGTTCGAAGTAATCCATGCTGGTTCAGTAGCAACTAAACCGTATTGACCGTAAGCAATAATGTTACCTTTGTTTGCCTTACCAGTCATTCTACCGCGGTGAACTCTTCTTCTTTTTACTCTTTTAGGCATTAACATAATTAAGCTTCGCCTCCTTCGGTAGCCTTTTTAACGCCACCTAAAACTTCGCCTTTGTAAACCCATACTTTAACGCCGATGATACCGAACGTAGTATGTGCTTCTGCGAATCCGTAATCAATGTACGCACGGAGTGTTTGAAGAGGAATTGAACCTTCGTGATATTGTTCACTACGTGCAATTTCAGCACCGTCAAGTCTTCCGCTAACCATAACTTTAATACCTTTAACGCCAAGACGTGTAGCTCTTGAAATCGCTTGTTTCATACTTCTTCTGAAAGAAGCTCTTTTTTCAAGTTGTGCTGCAACGTTTTCAGCAATAAGTTGAGCATCACAGTCAGGTTTTTTAACTTCTACGATGTTAACAGCAATTTGTTTACCTTTAGCAATTTTAGCAAGGCTGTTTTTCATAACTTCGATTTCAGCACCTGCTTTACCGATAAGCACACCAGGTCTTGCAGTAAATACTGTAACGATAACCTTGTTTGCTGCTCTTTCTATTCTAATAGAAGAAACGGCTGCTTGGTAGTATTGATTTTTAATGAATTTTCTTAATTCGTAATCTTCTTTAAGGTTTACAGAGAAGTTTTTCTTATCAGCATACCATTGAGTATCCCAATCTTTAATGATACCAACTCTTAAACCGTGTGGATTAACTTTTTGTCCCATACCGTCCTCCTACTTAGCCATCACATCAAGTACAACAGTGATGTGGCTTGTGCGTTTTAAAATTCTGAATGCTCTACCGTGAGCCATAGGTCTCATCCTTTTTAAAGTAGGGCCTTGGTTAGCGTAGCATTCTGCAATTTTAAGTTCGTCTTTATTCATGCCAAGGTTATGTTCAGCATTAGCCGCAGCAGATAAAACAACTTTTTTAATAGGTAATGCGCCTGCTTTAGAAGTATTTTCTAAAATAGCAACGGCTTCATTAACACTTTTACCTCTAATATTATCAAGAACAACTCTTACTTTGTAAGGAGAAATTCTGATGAATTTAGCAATTGCTTTTGCTCTTTTATCTTTATTTTCCTCAATACGTTGAGTTTTTAATTTCATATTTTTAGCCATTTGAAAATCTCCTATCTTGCGTCAGATGTTTTTGAACCTGCATGGCCTTTGAATGTTCTGGTTGGAGCGAACTCACCAAGTTTGCAACCTACCATATCTTCAGTTACGTATACAGGAACGTGTTTTCTTCCGTCATGCACCGCAATGGTATGACCTACCATTTGTGGGAATATAGTCG
Organism: Christensenellaceae bacterium; assembly: GCA_045613025.1. Classification (GTDB taxonomy): domain Bacteria; phylum Bacillota; class Clostridia; order Christensenellales; family Borkfalkiaceae; genus HGM11412. The sequence continues at coordinate 66,749 of JAZLAE010000011.1, forward strand.
AAGCCCTCGACCAAGTTTTAAGAACGGTCTTCTTATTTTCAGCGTTAAGCGCTTCAACTCTTTTTAATAATCTTGCTTGGACATAAGGTCCTTTTTTAACACTTCTACTCATATCGCGTTCTCCGTTAGTTTACTCTCTTAAGAATGAACTTATCAGTTCTATTCTTTTTCTTTCTTGTCTTATAGCCAAGTGCTGGTTTACCCCAAGGAGTAACAGGACCTGACCTACCGATAGGTGCTCTACCTTCACCACCACCGTGAGGGTGATCGCAAGGGTTCATTACAGAACCTCTTACTGTAGGGCGAATACCCATGTGTCTCTTCTTACCTGCTTTACCGATTCTGATAATTTCGTGGTCGAGATTACCTACTTGACCGATAGTTGCTTTACATTTAACAAGGATAAGACGCATTTCGCCACTTGGCATTTTAACTTGAGCATACTTATCTTCTTTAGCCATAAGTTGAGCAGACATACCAGCAGCCCTTACAAGTTGACCACCTTTACCAGGTTGAAGTTCGATGTTGTGAATCATAGTACCAACAGGGATATCTTCAATAGCAAGTGCGTTACCAGGTTTAATATCTGCGCCTTTACCGCTAACGATTTTATCGCCAACGTTTAAGCCAAGAGGAGCAAGAATATATTTCTTTTCACCGTCAGCATAGCAAACAAGAGCAATGTTAGCGCTTCTGTTTGGATCGTATTCAATAGTTTTAACAACTGCTGGAATAGAATCTTTGCTACGTTTAAAGTCAATAATACGGTATTTAGTTTTGTTACCGCCACCGTGATGTCTTACTGTAATTTTACCTTGAGCGTTACGACCTGCAGTATGACGTTGGTCTTCTAAGAGAGACCTTTCTGGTTTTGTGCAAGTGATTTCTTCAAAAGTGCTTACAGACATGAAACGACGAGCGGAAGAAGTTGGTTTATATCTTTTAATACCCATTTAAGTTTCCTCCCATTAAGACATAGAATCGAAGAATTCGATGCTCTTACTGTCTGCTTTCAACTGAACGATTGCTTTTTTATAAGCTGGAGTATAACCTTCGTTTCTACCCATTCTTTTTAACTTACCGCGACAGTTAACAGTGTTAACGTATTCAACTTCAACACCGAAAAGTTTTTCAACAGCAAGTTTAATTTCAGTTTTATTAGTGTCTTTTGCTACAACGAAAACGTATTTCTTGTTAGCAATTTCTGAATAACTCTTTTCTGATAAAAGAGGTCTAATTAAAATATCTCTTTCTCTCATGCTCCGTAAACCTCCTCTAATTTAGCAACGGCACTTTGAGCAAGAACGATTACTGCATTTTTAACAACGTCGTAAGTGTTGAGTTGTTCTACAGGAATAGTTTGTAAAGTAGGAATATTAGCTGCAGACCTAATAACTTTAACGTCGTTATTACCCATAACCATTAAAACAGTTTGTGTAAATTTGAAAGCGTCAAGGAATGCAACCATTTCTTTTGTTTTGCCGTTTTCTACTGCAATATTGTCGATAACGTAGAATTCGTTATCAGCAAGTTTTTTAGAAAGAGCACTGCAAAGTGCAGCTCTTTTTGCTTTTACGTTCATTTTCTTTGAGAAGTCCCTTGACTTAGGTGCGAATACTACGCCACCTTTAATCCATTGAGGAGCTCTTGTAGAACCTTGACGTGCGCTACCTGTACCTTTTTGTCTCCAAGGTTTTTTACCGCCGCCACGAACTTCAGACCTTGTTAAAGTACTTTTTGTACCTTGACGTTCGTTAGCAAGTCTTGTAACAACTGCTTGGTGAATTAAGGCTTCTCTATATTCAGCACCGAAGATTTCTTCGTTGAGTTCCATTGTACCAGTCTCTTGACCTAACATATTATAAATTTTAATACTTGGCATAATTTCACCTCTTACGCTTTAACAGAGTCAGAAATCATAACGATTCCGCCTGTTGGTCCAGGGATAGCACCTTTAATTAAAAGTGCATTTCTTTGCGTGTCGACTTTCACGATTTCAAGATTTTGAATAGTAACTCTTTCGTTACCATATTGACCTGGCATGTGTTTGTTCTTAAATACTCTTGATGGAGAACTGTTTGCACCCATAGAACCTACTTCTCTGTGAACAGGGCCTACACCGTGAGTCATTTTAAGTCTGTGTTGGTTCCATCTTTTGATTACACCTGAGAAACCGTGACCTTTTGTTTGACCAACAACGTCAACCTTATCTCCGTCCTTGAAAGTATCAACAGTAACTGCTTTACCAACTTCGTAAGAAGAGATATCGCTTACTCTGAATTCTTTAAGAACTCTTTGACAAGCTACGCCTGCCTTTTTGAATTGTCCTGCTTCTGGCTTATTTAAAGCCGCTTCTTTTACCTCGTCGAAGCCAAGTTTGATAGCTTGATATCCATCGTGGTCGCAAGTTTTAATTTGCACTACCGGACAGGGACCAGCTTCTACAACGGTAACGGGAATTACTTTTCCGTCAGCGGAAAAGATTTGCGTCATACCTAATTTTTTTCCAATGATTGCTTTATTCATTTGATAAAGTTCACCTCCGATTTATTTTACAATTCTTTCAAATTGCAATGATTTAATTAATTAAAGTTTAATTTTTACGTCTACACCCGATGGTAAGTGAATACTATCGAATATTTTAGCGTTTGTAGAGTAGATGTCGATAAGTCTTTTGTGAGTTCTGATTTCGAATTGTTCTCTACTGTCTTTGTACTTATGTGGAGACCTTAAGATTGTAACGATTTCCTTTTCTGTAGGAAGAGGAATAGGACCGCTAATTTTAGCGCCCGCTTTTTTCATTGTTTCCACAATTCTTTCAGTTGCTTGGTCAACCATTTTATGGTCGTAAGCCGCTAATTTGATTCTGATTTTTTGTCCTGCCATAATACTTCTCCTTTTTATACTAACTGTTAATGTAGTCAACATTGCCGTGTGTGTCACGTTTTAAACATAAAAAAATCATTCGCTACTGTGTTTTTTTGCTGCGAATGAATTCTCAATTTAAAACATGGTTAGTCGCAAGGGTTAAACCCTCACATTTGTCAACGAAAATTATCTTCTTCCTTAGTAAAAGCGATTTCCGGATTCGCTTTTAGGGAAGTTTAAGTAACTTCTCGTATCAACCCAATATAAACACAGCCCTTATATTCTAATAAAATATCCAAATAATGTCAAACGTTTTTACGTACTTTTTTAAAAAAATTTTTAATTATTTTTTAGGTGATTTTTAGGCTATTTTTACTATATATTATATATAGATAACGCGCGCGAGAAAACCACTATATATTGTGATAAAATATATTTTTTTAAAAGTTTTATTATAGGGTTGCAATTAAAATTTTTTTGTGTTAAAATTAAAAAAAGATTAAAAATAGGAGAAAATAAATTATGCTAAACGACAGTAATCCCCGAAGTTGGGCGTTAAAAGTTAATAATAAGCACTTGTTTAGCATGGTTGAAATCAAGTTTTAAGATAGGTTCGCCTAAATTATAACCCTTTTTGCCCGTGCTGACTTTACGGGCATTTTTTATGCCTTAAAACGATAGATTATGAGGTTATAATTATGAGTGAAGAAAAAATTTTAGATAACGAAACTCTTATCCCCGAAAAACCAAACTACGTAGAAGAACTTCTTGCCATTATTAAAAGTGGTAAAACAAATGCAGAGATAAGAGAACTCCTTAACGACTACCACGATAACGATATCGCGGAAGTTATCCCGGAACTTGACGAAACAGAACGTAAAAAACTTTATAGAATTTTAGGTGTTGACGCTGTTTCTAACGTCTTTGCATACCTTGATAACGTTGAAGACTACCTTGCCGAACTTGACAACGAAAAAGCGGCGGACATCATTGAATCGATGGACGTTGACGACGCTATCGACGTATTAGAAGAATTAACCGAAGAACGTAAAAACGAACTTTTACCACTTATCGACCCTGAAGTTCAAAGCGACATCAAACTTATCGATTCGTACAGTGAAGACGAAATCGGTAGTTTAATGACGACTAACTACATTACGATAAAACAATCGTTTACCGTAAAACAAGCAATGCGCTCAGTTATATCGCAGGCTTCGGAAAACGACAACATTACTACAATTTACGCGGTTGACAACGACGGAAAGTTCTACGGTGCAATTGAACTTCGCGACCTTGTTATAGCAAGGGACACTACGGAACTTGAAAGCATTATAATCACCAACTACCCTTTCGTTTACGCTAACGAAGAAACGGCGGATTGCTTAGAAAGAATTAAAAGTTACGAAGAAGACTCTATCCCCGTTTTAAATACCGAAAACGAAATAATCGGTGTTATTACGTCGTCTGACCTTGTTGAAGTTGTCGATGAAGAATTAAGTGACGACTACGCTAAACTTGCAGGTTTAACGTCTGAAGAAGATTTAAACGAACCGCTTCATAAAAGTATAGCAAAAAGAATACCTTGGCTTTTTATTCTTTTGTTTTTAGGTATAGGCGTTGCAACGATTATTCAAGCCTTCCAACAATTTATACCATCATCATTAATTATCCTTTACACCTTCCAAAGTTTAATACTTGGTATGAGTGGTAACAGCGGTACGCAAAGCCTTGCCGTTACTATTAGGCTTATAAGCGACGATACCCTTTCCACTAAGGAAAAGTTTAAGTTTGTATTTAAAGAAATCCGCGTTGGCGCTTGCAACGGTTTAATTATCGGCGCGATTGCATTTATATTTATCGGCTTATACGTTCAATTTTTAGAGCCAACGTTCGTATCAACTTTTAACGTTTCTGGTTTTGCCGTTTCAGCGTGCATAGGTATTTCACTTTTCGTATCAATGGTAGTAGCATCGCTTGACGGAACGCTTATCCCTATCGTATTTAAAAAGGTAGGTATCGACCCAGCGGTAGCATCTGGCCCGCTTATCACAACGATAAACGACTTACTTTCAGTTTTCGTTTACTACGGTGCATCAATATTATTACTTGTAAACCTTTTAGGTTTAGCATAAAAAAACGGCTCTTTTGAGCCGTTTTTTTAATAATATACAAATTTCAAGACACAAAAAAAGGCAGGTTTTAAATAACCTACCTTTTGTTAGTTTAATGAAGTGTTTTTTTTAAACTTAAAGAAGCAAGCAAGACAAGGCTCTCAAAATTTATCAAAACCCAACTTAAATAATGCACTATTTTAAGGTTGGATAAACAAGCAGTTAACGCAGAATTACAACATATGTAAAAACTATCATTTAAATAAAGTACTGTTTTAAACTTAAAGAAGCAAGCAAGACAAGGCTCGCGAAGAAATTAGGATGAGATAGACCTTGTTGGTCATTGTAGTCGTACAAACGTAGCAGTTAACGCAGTATTGCGACGCTTATTTGAGTTTAATATTATCTTCGCCAAAACTTAAACAATGCACTATTTTAAGGTTGGATAAACAAGCAGTTAACGCAGAATTACAACATATGTAAAAACTATCATTTAAATAAAGTACTGTTTTAAACTTAAAGAAGCAAGCAAGACAAGGCTCGCAAGTTTGGGTGGATACAATAGACCTTTTGGGTCATTGTAGTCACACAAACGAAGCAGTAACGCCGTATTGCGCCGCTTATTTGAGTTTAAAATTCTTTGCGGTAATCTTGTTGATAGGCATAGCGTTTAAATCATAGTTGTATGCACCGCTGATTTTTTTATAAATTTCTTGGTCGGCGTAATCACTATAATCGTCTTCGTTTTCGTCGGAACTATAATCAAGAAGTTCTTTTTCTAAGTTATAGAAAGTAGAATCGTTAGCATTAACGTAGTATTCGTAACCGCCAACGTATTTGCCGTTTTCTACAACTCTTTCATCAGTTTCTTCATTTCTATCAGCAACGTATTTCATTTTAACAAAGCCGTCACCGTCTTTATAAAGGTCGTCGCGCATATCGATAAAAGATTCTAAACTTTCTTCGTCTACCTTACCAAATACAGTGTAGAATAAGTTAGTTATACCTTGAATATTATCTTCAAGTAAAATAGCGAATACCGCTTTACCTGAATCGTATTTTTTAGAGCCTTCACCGCTATCAGGTTCTCTTAATAATACAAGAGTGCCCGCTTCTGCTTTAAGGCGTGATTGGTGACCCCTTTTTTCAAATTCGCCAACAACAGTTTTTTCTGTGATAACGTCGTTACCATCGTTATCGTATGCACCTAAGATAAGGTATTTACCCATTTCGTCAAAAACAACTTGAGTATCGTTATAGAAACCATTTTTCATATAATCTAAAAGATGGTCGCAAGTTTTAGGAGCAAAGGTTTTGTAAAGTGATAAAGTTGCATCAACGTTTACGTCTTCGCCGTCAAGGTTTTTGTAAGCAACGCTAAAAGTTACGTCTTGAATAACGCTACCGTTAGCGGTATAAGTACAACCTACGATATTTAATGATAAAGCCATAATCAAGCAAAAAATTACTGATTTTAAAAACTTCATAGTGAAAATTTCCTCCAAGTTACATTTAATATTTGTTAATTTACGAATTTATTAAGAAAACAAGCAAGCCCACCACGGCAATGCCTAATAAAATGGCAGTAAGCACCCTTAAAAAAGATACTGGTGTTTTACCCGTTATTTTAGCCGTTTCGCCATTTACGAATACGGAATAATTTTTGCGCGCGTATTTAAAGTTAAGTTGATATACTGGTAGTAAAACGTATTTGTACGTTACTTTTTCGTGTTCAGTTGCAACGTTTAAGTAACTTACAACGTCGTGACTATACTGACTTAAAATTTCCCTGCGCAATTGCCTATCCATTACGTTTTTAGCATCGCCCCACGCATCGTAGATGTTTTTATCATGATGCTTTGCCATAAATCCCGAAAGATATTCTTTAGAATATCCTTTGATATTTTCGTAACTAAACGGCATAATTTTATCTAAGGTTTTTTGTTCGTAATCGTCACTTGCATTTATAAAAACGTCGTCAAAAACCCTATTAAAAGTTCCTGAAATACTACGCCAAACAATGTACGTTTCAGTTCTTCTATTTTTACCCGAACCAACCGTTCTTGTATGCCTTTTACCTATCCTACCTTCGTAGGTGGAGTATGTAAAACTATCAAAAGTATAAGCGGGTTCGTAAACGCCGTGAACTTTATCAACCGTTAAACTTTTTTTAAAGGACGATGGAGCAAAAAGTCGCTTTTTAGCCCACTTTTTAGCCTTGTCTACCGCTTCATCCTTAACGATAGTATAAGGGTAAACAGCGCTTGGTTTAAGCCCTGAAATATCTTCAGTTTTTACAATGTGCGAAGTGTTGCAATACGGACAAAACGTTGCAACTTCTTGCGCAGATAAAACCACCACTGCACCGCAATTATCACACCTATAAATAGATGAATCGGTATCAGCGTTTTCCGCTTCCACAAAGCCGTTTTCGATAAATATTTCTTTAGCAACGCTACACTTTTCAAACGACTTATAACTACCGCAATGCGCGCACTTTAACTCTTGAGTTTTAGGGTCGAAAGTCAAGTTAGCGCCACAGTTATCGCATTTGACGTAAGCCGTTTCTTTACGTTTTTTATGTTCCGTGTTTTCAGACATAATTATTTATTTAAATCGTCAAGTAATTTATCTAAGTCAATACCGTGAACTTCGGCTGCTTCGGCAATAGTTTCACCGTGAGCAATAGCACAGCCAAGGCAGTGCATACCATAACCTAAAAGCACTTCTGGTGCGTTTGGATTTAATTCAACCGCTTCCATAATAAGCGTATCAGCAGTAATTTTCTTTTCCATAATTTTATTCCTCCATAGTTAAAGAATTGTCATTTTTAAATTATTTATAACTTTTGACCGCACTCAGGGCAGAATTTAGCGCTACCGTTTATTTGCGCGCCACATTCTGGGCAAAAACTTTTAACGTTTAATTTTTCGCCACACTCTGCGCAGAATTTAGCCTTAGCATCTACTTGAGCGCCACATTTATGGCAAGTTTTAGTAGATTTAGAAACTTCTTGTTTGCTTTCAGATACGGTAGGCTTCATTGCTTCGGCAAAGATTTGACCCATACCAAGCCCTGCGCCTAAACCAACACCCGCGCCCGCAAAACCGTTGCCTGGGTTTTTAGCAGCGTCTTGCATTGCTTGAGCGGCTGCAACTTTCATTAACACGTCAGTCTTATCGCCAAGGATACCAAGTTTAGTACGTTCGTCAAGCGCTTTTTCAACTTCTTCAGGAACAGACATATTTTCAATAGCAAGGTTGGTAAGTTTTAAACCGATATCGTTAAACTTATCTTGAACTTTTGCCTTGATAATTTCGTTAAATTCATCGGTATTACCCGCTAAATCTAAAAGCGAAATTTTACTTTCGCCGATAGCGTCGGTAAGTGAAGAGATTGTTAAAGTTTTTAAGTAATCTGAAATATCTTCAGTTTTAAAGGTAGAATTATTACCAAAAAGTTCTTTTAAGAAGATTGTTGGGTCGTCAACTTTAAAAGCAAACGAACCAAAACCGCGAACCCTAACGCTACCAAATTCGGTATCGCGCATAATGATAGGGTTTTTAGTTCCCCACTTAATATTTGTGAACTGTTTAGTGTTAATAAAATAAACGTCTACAACGATAGGGTTTTGAAAACCGTATTTCCAGTTAAAAAGTTTAGATAAAATAGGGAAAGTAGCAGTTTTTAACTCATAAAAACCAGGACCAAAAACGTCGGCTACTTGACCTTTATGAACGAAAATAGCGCATTGCGATTCCCTAACGGTAAGAGTAGATTTTTCGTTA
>JAZLAE010000012.1:0-23866 GCA_045613025.1 Christensenellaceae bacterium
TTAAAAATGGTCACAAAAAATGGTCACAAAATGCACCAATGTATAGCAATATATAGCAATTTTGGACAACAAAAATACCCTAATTCATACGAAAAAGGGTAGTTTTGTGTGTTGGCGGAGGAAGAGGGATTCGAACCCCCGTGGGCTTGCACCCAAACGGTTTTCAAGACCGCCTCGTTATGACCGCTTCGATATTCCTCCAAGCAGTAACTTTACGTTACCACGATATTATATATTAAATATTTTATTTTTGCAAGTGTTTTTAGGGCATAATTTCATTATTTTTTAAATTTTGCAAATTTATTGAAGTAAACCTTTTTAACAACTACGTCTGCATATACTTTTTCGTCGGTATACGTTAGGGTATAACTTTCTAAAAAGCCAATATTTTTAGTAAATTCGCCGATTTCATTATAGTTTAAGGTGAGCCTTGTTTTTACAAAGGTATCAATTAAAACTTCTTGAATTTTTTTAATTAAACTATCAATTCCTTGATTGTTTTTAGCAGAAATTAAAATAGAATTATTGTCAAAATGTTCGATATTATCTAATAAATCGCATTTGTTGATTACTGTTATTATATTTGATTTAACGCCTATTTCTTCAAGTATTTTATTAGTAACGTTAAGTTGCTCCTCTAAATAATCGCTACTGCCGTCGCATACGATAATATTAACGTCGCTATACACGGCGCTTTCTAAAGTAGACTTAAACGCTTCGATAATTTCGGTAGGGATATTTCTTATAAAACCAACGGTATCAACAAGCAAAACTTCAAAATCGCCGATTTTACATTTTCTTACAGTTGGGTCTAAGGTTGCAAAAAGTCGGTTTTCGGCTAAAACATTAGAATTTGTAAGCAAATTGAGTAAGGTAGATTTACCGCTATTTGTATAACCAACTAAACTAATTGTAATTTCAGAGTTCTTTTTGCGCCTTTCCGCTTGAATTTTACGCCTTGTTGATAATTCTTCAAGTTCCTTTTTTAAATTGTCAATACGTTCACGAATATGGCGTCTATCCGTTTCAAGTTGAGTTTCACCCGGTCCACGCGTACCGATTCCACCTCCTAAACGGGATAACGCTTGACCTTTACCTTTAAGCCTTGGGTATAAATAGTTAAGTTGAGCAAGTTCAACTTGCAATTTGCCTTCGTGAGTTTTAGCGTTTAATGCAAAAATATCTAAAATTAATGTTGTACGGTCAATAACTTTAACACCACCAAGTTTATCAGACATATTTAAGGTTTGTGACGGCGTTAAAACACCGTCAAAAACAACAGTGTCTACAGGGTTATTATCAAGCCATAATTTAATTTCTTCTAACTTGCCTTTACCTATAAAAGTTGCAGGGGTGATTTCACGAATTTTAACAACAATAAACCCGCAAGGCTCTGCATTAGCGCTTGTAATAAGGCTGTTTACTTCAAATATTAAATCTTCATTATTTAAGATTTTATCTTCAAAAATAGGCTCTATTACAAATACTTTTTCTATTGATTTATCTATATTTTCAATCATTGTCATCGTCTTTAATTTTAACAGATTTTATCGCTTTACGCCTTAAATCTTCGCTCATTGCGGCGTAGTGTTTTTTAGTGGTATTTACGTCGCTATGACCTAAAAAGTCGGCAACTAAATAAATATCGTTAGTTTCGTGGTACAAATTAGTACCAAAAGTGCTTCTAAGTTTGTGCGGAGTGATTTTTTTAAGCGGAGTTACAACCTTAGCGTACTTTTTAACAAGTTGTTGGATGGCGCGGGTAGTAATTCTTGAATTTTGCAAACTTAAAAACAACGCTTTTTCGTTAGGATTAAGATTTCTTATAGTTTTTCTATATTCAACCCAGTCAAGAAGCGCTTTTTTAACTTCATCATTAAAATATAATATAGTTCGATTTCCACCTTTACGCGTTACAACGAAACTCATATCATCAAAATTTACGTCAGATACGTTTAAACCAACAAGTTCGCTATTACGAATTCCTGTGCCTAAAAATAGGGTAATGATTGCTACGTCACGAATTTTAGTGTTTTTATGATAAGCGCGTTGGCGGTCAGTTAAACTATCGCCATTTTCACATAACTCTACAAGGCGTGAAATTTCGTTAAAATCAAGCCTAATTATCTCTTTTTCGTGTAATTTAGGTAACGATAATTTAGCCGGAACGTTAGATGAAATTTTACCTTTATTAAAAAAATACTTAAAAAATGCGCGAACTGCAGCAAGTTTACGGGCTTTTGCACACTCATTGCAAATTTCTTCTTTACCGTTTATGAAATAATGGCTTAAATACGCCATAAAACTTTCAAAATCCGATAAATCAAGCGTTTCAAGGTCGCGTAGGGTAATATCTGTTTTATTTTTGCCTCTAAACTTAAATTTAGTTAAAAAATCGAAGAATATTCGCAAATCTAAGGTATAATTAAGCCTTGTAAGAGGCGAAGTATAGTCAGTTTTACCAACTATAAATTCATAAACCATAGGCGGTAATTCCATTAAAATTTCTTCAATTTTAGTTAAACAATCAAGTTCACGTTGTTTATAATAATTATCTGCATGTTTTTTCATACAAATATTTTAACATATCTATTCGCAAAATACAATACTTTTATAATTTTATTTGATAATTTTAATAGGGATTAAAAAAAATTTAATAGTAATGTCATACATATGTCTTTAAAATGTGGTAAATTTGAATAAAAAATAAAAGGAGTAATATTATGTGTAAAAAAAATTATTATAGTAACGCCCCAGAAACCGAAGAAAAATTAATTGAAGAATTTGGCGTGCCAGACGAAGAATATGAAAATGCTATGAAAAAATGCTTAACAATTGATTATGAAAAATTTACAACACAAGAATTATTAGATATTGTAAAGCCGTTAGAACCTGAAGGATATTTTACAGGCGAACAAACTAAAAGAGAATTTATAATAGCATTTATAAAATTTCAAAGAGAACGACATAAATATTAAAATTAAAATTTATAAGCATATATAAAATATAAGATAAAATGCGGAATTTTAAATATTTTTCAAAAATTAAACAAACTGCTTAATTCTGCTTTAAATACCCCTATCTATTCGCAAAACTATACTTTTGCGAATAGATATATACGTGCGCAAGTTTGTAAATTTTCTAAAAAAATTCACTCAACTACTCATTTTAAATTTAAATTCAATTAAATTTTATTGCCTACTCTTTATAAAATTTTTACCGCTAAACTATTCAATAAAAAAATTCCCGCCTATTTTAGCAGGAATTTAATTTAATAATCAATTTTTAATACAAAATTAAAATATTTTAAAACCTTTTTATGTTCTTTTTCTTTAATTGATACCCTTTTTAGTAATTCGTGGAAGTTTTTTTGATGGTCCATATATACAGTGTGGCACAATTCGTGTAAAATTACGTAGTCGATTGTAGATTTTGGTAGCATAATTAAGCGATAATTTAACGAAATATTCTTTTTTGCATCGCAACTACCCCATCTTGACCTAAAATTTTTAATTTTTACGCTATTTATAGGTAATTTTAAGGCGTTTGATAGTTCTAAGCACCTATTATTTAGGTGTTTTTTTGCTATTTTTATAAGATTTTTAAAATCTTCTAATGAATAATCAACCAACTCACCAAATAAATACATTTTTTCTTTAGATAATACGGCAGAATTCGTATTTAAAACGGATTTTATGCGGTTTTGATGCCCTTCTATCCAAGATTTTTTAAGGTTTATAAAATATTCTACCCTATCTTTTGGCGTGTTATATGGCGCATAAACTTCTAAGTTGCCGTTACTATTTATTTTTAATGCGATTGATTTTCGTTTTGAAAATTTAACAACGTAATTCATAAATATATTTTAGCACATAAATTATGGATTGACAAGGTTTATTTATAGTGGTATAATATTAATATAAAATTTTTACAAAATAGAATTTTTTTCAAAATCTATTGATTTATCGGAGAATTTATGGGAAACAATGAACTTTTTAAAGGTCAAATCGACGGTATAATTTTATTTGTTTTATCAAAAGCAAATCGCCATACTGACGAATTAAAACAAATTATTGATGAAAAATTTTCAACCGTTAAAATCGGTACTTTATATTCAGTAATTACAAGGCTTAAAACACAAAAGTTAATTTCAGAATACCGCGCAAGTTCAGTTGATGGCTCACGTAGAAAATACTATCAATTAACCGATAATGGCAAAGCAGTTTTTGAAGAAAAATACAAAGATTTATTTAGCGGTATTTATATTGAGTCACCTGCACCAGTTATCAATGAAAAAACTGAAGCCATTAAGGAAGAAACAGTTGAACAAGTTGAAACAACCGTTATAGATGCTAAAACAGATTACGCTTCATACGTAAAACCTAACGCCTTTGAAGAAACAATTGAAGATATAGATTTTTCGGCTTTTGAAGACAATTCTAACAATCCCCCTATAATCGAAGACCAACCTAAAGAAGAAAAAAGTTCTGATTTCATCCCGTATTTAGAGCCAACGGTTTTACCTTCTAATATAAATGAAGAGCAACCTGTAAACCAATCTAAAATTTACGAAAAAGATTACGATAGCATAATCAACTCAGAATACAATTATAAAGACGTTTTAGATGAACTCTTCCCTAAACCAAAGGTAAAAAAAGTAGAAATTTTTGAAGAAACTACCCAAGAAGACGTAAAAACTGAAACTATTGAAATTAAAGAAAACGTAACTAACTGGAACGACGTTTACGAACTTGCCGAAAAAGACGGTATTAAAATTAAAATCTCTTCAGATACAAATAGATATCAAGGCAGTAAAATTTTAATAAACAGGCTTAATTTATTTACTTCACTTATAACGTTAGGCGCAGTTCTACTTGCTTACTTAATTTTAACGGCTATATCAGGCGTACCATTTAACGGCTCAAAATTTGGTGCAATATTAGGTATTTTTGGCGGAATTACGGCTATTATGCTTATAATTTTTGCACTTAGCCCACACAATAAAATCAAAGATTTACCAAGATTTATAAACGTTATTGAAATTGCGCTTATAATTACAATATCAACAATAATTATTTGCTTTGCAACCGCTGCAATACAAGAAATTGATTTTAAAAACGCTACTGAAGTGTTTAATAGCCTAATTTTACCATCGGCTATTTCCCTTTCAATTCCTGTGTTCTTTATCGTACAATACTTACTTAGTAAACTTGATTTCTTTCAATCATTTTAATTGAATATAAAATTAAAGCCCGATACTAAATCGTATCGGGCAATTTTTATTACATTTTTTTAATTTCTTTATAAATACGCTTCAAGTTGATTACTTTTTCAACAAGGTTTGATTTTATATAGAAATAATGGTTAGATGCTTCGTAAGCAATTCTACTATCTTGTTCTTGAAGTCCTATCATTTCATCGGCATTTTTAATACCTTGTTTAACAACTTTTAAAATTTCAGCCTTATTTGCTAAAATATCAGTTTTTAAATAAGAGTATTGAGTGTGTAATAACGATGCTTCAAAATGGTTATGGCAAACTTTAGCGTAAAGTAAAATTTCTTTAACCTTAGAAGATGGATTTTCAATCTTGCTTAACGCGTTAATACCTTGCTTAAAGCCTTTAAGAAGTTTTTTAAGTTGGCTAACGTAAACGTCGTAACCGTAAGCGCCACACCAGAACTTATAATCGTCAAACGCGTAAGAAACCATTGCAGATGCCTTATTATCAGGTTCTATATTCCATAAGTTACCTGCACCCATTGTTTCTGGCGAATAATATAAACTGCAAACGTCAAGTGGATATTCGCTAAAACCTTTGCAAAGTTTTTTAACGGCACTATGTACTTCCTCACCATATTCGCCAAAGTATTTATTATACCAATCGTCAAGCGAAACGCCACTACTTACTGAAGAAATCATATCAAGTGATGGTGATGGATAACCGCCAAGCGTCCAAGTTAAAAGGAAGTTTTTAATGCCAAGTTTATCAAGGTTTTTGACGTGTTTATAAGTTAAATCAAATACCGGAACGTAAGGTACGCAAGCGCATTCCCACGAACAAGCAATTTGAATTTTAGCATAAAGTTTATGACCTTTTTTACCCGCCATTTTAAAGTTGTTTTTACTTGTTTGGCTTGGACCAGGTGTTGAAATCGAATATTCTGTTAAACGGTTTTTAACACCGCCTTTTTCAAATTCAAGCGAATATTCACTTGTAGCCATAACGGCAACGTCTTTATCAAGTAATTTGAAACAGTTTTTAACGTTATCGTCAGTGAAGTTTCTAAAACTATCCCAACCCCAAATATTTGCAATAAGTTCCGCGCCGGTATTACTGTCTTGACAAGCTTTTAACATAATGTTGTTAACTTTAGTAACTGTTTCTTCAACTGGCACGTTAGCGCATACAGGACACATTACGTCACCTACGCGTGAACTACAGTTAGTTAAGTTTTCTGACATTGTAATAGTGAAAATACCACCTAAATTTTCTAATGCAACAAGTAAATCTTTTACTGAAGTATACAAGTAATCTTGAATTTCTTTTTGTTCCATACAAAGTGTAGCAGTATTGCCCGAAATTGTACCTTTAAGGTGTTCAAAACCCTTAAAGTCGGCTAAATCTAAGCATCTTGGTTCGTTAAGGTAAAGATAAATTTTAATACCAAAACGTTCTGCCCTTTTAATTAACGATTTAAGTTCTTTTCTTCTTTCTTCGTAACCTTCGCAAAGTTTAGGGTTAAACGGATAGTAAGAAAGCGCGCTTAATAAACCGTGAATAAATATAGCGTTAACGCCGTTTTGAGCGTACGTAGAAAGTAAAGCGTCTGGAAGATAAGTATTACTATCGTAAGTGAAAACGTCACCACAAGGCGTAATGTAGCCGTGAATCATTCTTGTACCCGTGCTACTATCGGCTTTAACTTCTACAAGAGATAAATCATCAAAGAACTTAAAGTACTTGCCGTAGCCGTTTTCATAGTATTTACTTACTGTTTTAGCAATATTTTCAGTCTTTTTTATAGCCGTTTTAGAAAGTGGTTTATATTTTACAGGCTTACATTCTGGTTTAAAGTTTGCAAGTTTTACCCATAAAAAGTCTTCTTCTTTAAGTACGAATTCAAGTTTTTCCATAGAAAAACCAGTAAGTGTGCAAAGTTGTTCGTAAGGAAGTAAAAACCAGTTGTTTCTAATGATTGTTATATAACCGTTTTCATCAAAATCTTTAATTCTTTCAAACTTAGAAATACCAAGGCGTTTTGCTTCGGCATCTATAGTTGCTACGTCAGTTTGCAGTGTTTTAGCAATTTTTTCGCTATCAACAAAGCCGTAGTTTCTAAAAATTACAGTTTGCCAAACGGTTGGAAAGTTATTTTCCGGTAAAGTCATGCGTTTAATAGGTGCAATCATTTTAAAATCTCCATAAAATAAAACTTGCAAGCACCTACGGCGCTTGCAAGATGCTTAAACAATTAGAAGTTAAGTTCGATAATGCCTTTCTTAAGGTAATCAGTGTAAGATTCAACGCCACCTTCTTTAATAGCAATACCTTTTTCCCAACGGCAACCGAATGTTGAGCCAGAAATGAAAGTATCAACTTGGAAAGTCATATTTTCTTTTAAAGTATAGTCAGATGAAGTTTCCATCCAAGGTGCTTCTACTTCAATCATACCAGTACCGTGGCAAGGTCCGTAAACGTAGTTCTTTTCGTAACCAGCGTCTTTAAACATTTGAAGGAATTCTCTTGGAACTTTGTTTGCAGGGATACCTGCTTTAAGGTTTTCAGTAGTCCAATCGTGCATTTTAAGACAGAATTCAACAAGTTCTTTCTTTTCGCCTTCTGCTTTGCCCATAAATACTGGAAGACCGATTGCTGGTGAGTAACCGTCAATCTTAGCAGAAAGGTTAAGTTGAACGATATCGTTTTTACCAATTTCTTTGTAAGTAGAACGGCTGATAGCGTGACGTGTTGAAGATTCACTAAATACGTACATAGGAAGACCTTCGTATTCAGCGCCAAGTTCGTAAATAACTTTTTGCGCAACACCAACCATTTGAAGTTCAGTAACGCCTGGTTTTAATGCTTTGATAACTTCATCAGTTGCAACTTCAACGATTTCAAAACCTTTTCTAATACAAGCAAGTTCGTTTTCACTTTTAATACTACGAAGAGCAACCATAATATCGCTACAAACTGAAATTTCTGCTTTAGGGAAAGTTTCTTTAAGACCGTCTAAAATAGGAAGTGTGCATTCAACGTAACTACCAAGACCGATTTTAATATTTTCACCAGTAACACCGATATATTTGAAAGCGTCAGCAAAAGTATCAGGAACAAGTTCAGGATATGCTGGGTCTGCAGATTCACGGAATTCTTTAAGAACCATAACTTTGTCAATTTTACCAAAGTCTTTAGCGAAAATTGCAGATTCAGGACCAACAAGTAATACGCATTTACCGTTAGCACCGATTAAAACGCCTGCACGTTCAAATAAAGGCCAGAAGCCAGAGAAATATCTTGCGTTAGCATAGTCACTTTCAGTTGAAACAACGAGCATAGCGTCAAGACCTTTTTCAGCAACGAGTTTTGCTGCTTTTTGAATTCTTTCTTGATATTCATAATCAGGGATACAAATTCTTTGCATAATAAAATCTCCTTAAATTAAAAATTTATGCTTTTTTGCATATATTGTATATTAAATATACAACACTTTAATACTTTTGTATTTATAAAATCGTTAACGTTTTTTGCACAATCGTAAATAAATTTATTGACAGGTTGATTTTTATCTATTATAATTGAGTTATGAACTTCATTGTTAAACAATTAAAAAATTCCCTATCAGTTACAGGGATTGCAAACGTACACTTTTTTGATTTTCAAAAGAATTTTACAACGGATAAAGATAAACACCCGTTTTGTGAACTTTTATACGTTTCAAGCGGTTCAGTAACGGTTGAATCAGAAGATTTTAACGGCGTTTTATATAAAGAAAACTTACTAATTCATAGGGCTAACGAAAACCATAAATTAAGCACGCACGAAGAAGAAACAAGGGTTATTATTATCGGTTTTACCTGCGATAATTTTAATAGTAACTATTTTTCGCAAAATCCTATACGTTTAAGTGATGCAAACGTAAAAAAACTTGCCGAAATCGTTAAAGAAGGAAGAAACGTATTTTTACCACCGCACAACGTGCCAGTTTACGATATGAAAAAGAACGTAAATCAACCGTTTGGCTCTGAACAAATGCTTAAAAATTTGCTTGAATACTTTTTAATTTCTATCTCAAGAGAGCATTTATCGGGATATTTACCAGAAAATAACACTCAAACTGAGTTTACTGTAAACGAAATTATTGCATATTTAAACGATAAATATAAAGAAAAAATAACATTAAACGAATTATCTTTTATTTTTGGTACAAACCGTACTACTTTATGTAAAGTGTTTAAAGAAGCAACAGGAACTACAATATCAAACTATTTATCAATTAAAAAATTAGAAGAAGCAAAACACTTAATTAAAACAACAAATAAAACCTTTACTGAAATATCTTTGGAACTTAATTTTGAATCAATACATTACTTTACAAGGTTCTTTAAAAAGCATACTTCTTTAACGCCGAAAGAATATAAAAAACAAAATAAAATTTAACTAAAAAAACCGCGAATTATCGCGGTTTTTAAAATTTATTCTATAATAATTATTTAATAATTTCAACATCTTCACCGTCAAGGAAATCAGGTAATTCTTCGTCAGATATATCACCTAAATCAAAGTCGTCATCATCAGACACTTGAGCATCTACTTCAGTTTGAGTTTCTGAATTATTAACTTCAAGTTCTTCAAGTAAATCGGTTGGAACTTCATCTTCTTCAACGTATTCATCCTTTTCAAATAAGTAAGAACTATTTGCGCTTGGACTTTTAAGTTTAGCAATTTTATCAATAAGTTCGTCGTAATCAGGTAAATCTTCAAGTGAAGAAATTTGAAATCTTTTTAAGAATTCATCGGTTGTACCAAATAAAACGGGTTTACCAACGGTATCTTTACGGCCAACAACTTCAATTACGCCAAGTTTTAAAAGGTTTTGAAGGGCAAATTCACTATTTGAACCCCTTAATTCTTCAAGGTCAATTCTTGTAACCGGTTGCTTGTAGGCAATAATTGCAGCAACTTCAAGCATACTTTTACTGAGTTCCCTTTCTTTTATAGGGTTTAAAACGTTTGAAACTTCTTCAGCGTAGTTTGGATTTGAGCAAAATTGTAATTTTTTATTAAAAATTAATAAATGAATACCAGATTCTTCGTTGTATTTTTCTTGCAATTCTTTAGCGGCGTCTAAAACTTGCTTTTCTGTAGCGTTTGACTTATCCGCAATATCTTTGCAAGCAACGGGAACGCCCGAAACGAACAATATTGACTCAATTATATTCTTCAAGGTTTTCAATTTCTACACCCCCATTGTCTTCCCTATAAAATAAAGTGATATCACCAAACGTTTCATCTTGTTCAAAACGTAAAAATTGGTGTTTTAAAAGTTCTAAAAACGCTTGGAAAGTAGTAATTACTTCGGTTTTTGTTGAATAGCCGGTAAATAAATCGTAAAAACTCATACTTTTTCTATCTTGAAGTAAGTTTTTTATTAAAACGATTTTATCGGCTACAGTAAATACTTCTTTAGGAATTTCTTTTTGTTTATTTTCAACTATATCTTTAACGTCAACCCTTCTTAAAAGGTTTGTAAAGGCATCTAAAAGCCCGTTTAAGTTAAAGTCTTTATAAACTACTTTAACGTTAAAAGCATCGTCTTCAGGCGATTTATAAAACCTATCAACGTTTTCAAGTTCTTTAAGTTTTTCTGCCGATTCTTTTAAGAGCCTATATTCTTCAATACGTTGAATAAGTAAGTTGCCTTCTTCTTCGGCTTCAATCATCGCTTCTTCGTTAGGGATAATTGCTTTTGACTTAATTTCAATAATAGTTGCGGCAATTGATAAATATTCACTTTCAGTTTCCATATCGATATCGGAATTATAAACGTATTCTAAGAACTGATTAGTAACTTCAGATACGAAAATATCTTTTACGTCAACTTCGGCAATTTTGATAAGGTGTAAAAGCAAATCAAGTGGGCCTTCAAAGTTAGATAATTTAGTTGTATAATCTACGTTTGACTGAAATTTATCCGCTGTAGCCACTTTAATTACTCCTTTAACAAAATTACCCTATTATTTTAATACATTTATAAAAAAAATGCAAGAACTTTAATTAAAATTACTAATAAAAAAGCCGTAGGCGTTTACCTACGGCTATATTTTAAATTATATTGCCCAGTTATCAATGATTTCTTTAATATTTTCAAAGTAATTAAGTTTAGATATATCCGTAACCGACACTAAATTAACCGAACCTATTTCAACACCTTTGTTATACACGGTAAGTTTACCCACTACGTCGTTTGCTTTAATAGGCAATTTAACGTTATACAATTTAGTAGACGTTTGAATTTCATCCTTTTGGTTACGCTTACAAAAAATATAAAAGTTTTTTTCGGGTTTTACTTCGTAATATAACTCTTTAGAGTTATTAACCTTTAATTTTTCATTTATCGGCACGTTACAATCAACAACACATTTATTAGAATAGTTATTAAAACCATAGTTAAATAAATCGGATACCTCTTTAAACCTTGATTTAGAACTTTCAGCGCCAATAACCGCGCCTATTAACCGCATATTACCGCGTTTTGCAGTTGCAGTAAGGCAAAACCCTGCTTCGTTTGTAAAGCCAGTTTTACCACCATCACAACCTTCGTAATAACGAATTAATTTGTTAGTGTTTGATATTTCGGTAGAATTTTTGCTATGCTGTATTTTATCCATCCAAATATTTGAAAATTCGAAGTAATTATCGTAAGATATTAGGTTTTTAAATATTATAGCAATATCTTTTGCCGAACTATATTGCATAGGTTTAGGAAGCCCAGTACAGTTACAAAACAAGGTGTTTTTAAGCCCTAATTCTTGCGCTTTTTTATTCATAGCATCTACGCAACTTTCTTCACTGCCGTAAAGTCTTTCCGCCATAGCAACGCTTGCATCGTTAGCAGAAGCAACGGTAATACTTTTAAGTAAATCTTTAACTTTATATCTACCGTTTTCTTCTAAAAACACCTGCGAACCACCCATAGAAGAAGCATTTTTACTTACTGTAACTTCTTCATCCAAACTTAAATTACCCGCGTTAACGTTTTCGTACGATAATAAAAGTAACATAATTTTTACCATACTTGCAATAGGTAATCTTTTATTTTCATTATTAGAAGATATAACAGTTCCACTATTATAATCGATTAAATACGATGCTTTTACTTGCGGTTTTACTTCGTTTGCATAAGTATTATTAAACCTTAAAGATAAAAAACATAATAAAACGGCAAATAAACCAAGAAAAAATCTTTTCATAAATTCCCCCTGCTTATATTTTTGCCGAATTTTGTAGAATTATACTTAAAAATAAAAGTTTAACGGTCTAAATACGCAAATTAATAAAAACAACTCAATTAAAGCACCTAAAACGGCTAAAATTAGCGAAACTATTAAATATCTTACGTATTTTTTATCGTTGAATTTACTGTTACAATAAACGTCGCTATATACGTTAGATAAAAATATAACGATAGAAAAAGTAAAGATAATATTTTGAATAAAAATCAAAAACAACCAAATAACAAAACCGTTAAACGATAAAGTAGTTAAAATAACTTTAAACGAAACACCTAAAATAAATCCCCTATAACCAACGAAAATAAAACTTATAAAAAATGAGTATTTATTTAAACACAACAGCGAAATCAACAAATAAAACAGCGCAATATTTAATAATCGTTTTATAAAAAAGGCAAATATAGATGAATCAAGCGCAAGCACGCTTAAATAGTAATTGCAAACGTTATCGGTAAATATAGAAATAGACGTTTCATTTACGCCGATAAAAACACCAAATAATAGCGCCAACACAAAAACAAACCCGTTTACAATTAAAACAAACGGATTTGCATTTATATTTTTAATAATTTTATCAACAATACTTTTCATAACTATAATATATGAAAAGTTTTTTAATTTTAGTAGTTACATAAACAAAATAGCCAAACAACCACTCCATTTACTTTGTTCTTTAGCGTATTCGGTTGGGGTTAACCCCGTTTTGCGCTTAAACACACGTGAAAAATACTCTGGCGATTCAAAGCCAAGTTTTTCGGATATTGTTCTAAACGAAAGGTCGCCTTCACTTATTAACTTCATTGCCTGCTCTATTTTAATTTTAGTAAAATAATCCATTATGCTAATACCAACGTTCTTTTTAAACACGTGCATTGCGGTATTTACACTAACGCCAAGCGAACTTGATAAATCTTTAAGGGTAACGTTTTCCGATAAGCGTTTCGATAAGTAATTTTTTATTTCAAAGGTTAAACTTTGGTCGTTTACCATTGTGTTAATTTTAGAAACGTCGGAAAATATCACCTTTTTGTTGCAACTATTTAAAATATCAACTTTATACAAAATACTATTAAGCGTTGACTTTATGTAGCCGTTAATAGCGATATCGTTTGATAATTCGTCTTTAGAAAAATATTGCGATGCCGTATAAAAATATTGAATTAAAGTTTCTTTTAACGTTTGCGATAAAGAAATTGGCGTTTCAAACGGAATATTTTTAGCATTTGTAAAATCTGCCGAAAACGACGTAACGCCAAATATAATTTTTTCGTTTTTATCATAGTCGGCAATTAGCGTAACGTTAGGTTTTATAAGAATAATTTCCCCTGCGCGAAGGGTTATAATTTTAGAATCTATCGTTAATTTTAACTCTCCACTAACAAGCCAGTGCATAGTGTAAGCACTAATGCGCTCCACCCAAGGCGTAGTAATATTAGGTATAGAATTGTAATAATTTGCAGTAATAATCTTGCTTACCATAAATACCCTTTAGGCAATATCGTACAGTTTATTTGTGTTATAAAACATTGACTCTATCGCAGATTTTGATATAATGATTATATAAAGTTTGGCAATATTTGTCAAGTGGAGGTTAATATGATAAGACTTGGAATTATAGGTTGCGGAAATATGGCTGGTCAACATTTACAGTCGTTTGAAGCATTAAAAGACACACTTAAAGTTACCGTTACTTGCGACCTTAGCGCAGAACGCGCCGAAAGAACCAAAGAAGTATTAAATGCAGACCGTTTTGATACTGACTACAAAAACATTTTAAACGACGTTGATGCCGTTTTAATTGCTTTACCACACCAACTTCATTACACTGTTGGTAAATTCTTTATCGAAAACAAAAAACACGTTTTAATGGAAAAACCACTTTGTATAAGTGAAGAACAATGTTTATCGTTAACAAAATTAGGCGAAGAAAATAACGTAGTTTTAATGACAGCATACCCAGTAAGATTTTGGGACGTAACCTTAAAACTTAAAGAGTTTATGGACTCAGGTATTATTGGCGACGTTTTCCAAATGACTGCTTATACCGACCATTATAACCCTGCACGCGATACGCGCGGTACTTGGATGACTTGCCCTGGTATGGGTGGCGGACAATTATTTAGCCACGGTTGCCATTATATTGATATGTTACTTTGGTTTTTAGGTGAACCTGTTTCGGGTACACATTTAGGCACAAACTACGGTACGCCTTGGATGGACCGTGAAGGCACAAGCCACGTTGTTATTAAATTCAAAAGCGGTGCACTTGGCTACCATACTGGTACTTGGGGCGCACGCGGTACAAGCAACTGGACAAAATTTGATATTTACGGTACAAAAGGTACTTTATCCTTCTGTACTATCGGCGAACACGCTAATAAAATTATGCTTCTTGGCAATATGCGCCACCCTACCGAACCTTGCTTTGAAAAGGTTTTATGGGTAAAAGAAAACGTTGGCAAACACACCGAAGGCGAAATCGAACACTTTGTAAATTGTGTTTTAACGGGCGAAAAACCTATTACAGACGGCAAAACTTCAACAACCGGCTTACGTGTTATTTGGAAACTTTACGAAGCCGAAATGAAAAACGAAATGGCTAACCTTAAAGGTTTAGGCTTTAGCGAACCGTTTATCGAAGATAAGATTTGCGATTTTGACTGCAATAGTGAAAAAGTTTTAGAAGGATACAAAAAAGTGTAAAATGAAACAAATATTATTAATTGGTGACTCTATCCGCGAAGGATATTGCGAGCAAGTTAAAGAGTTATTCAAAGATGAATACGAAGTAATATTCCCTATTGAAAATTGCAGGTCAAGCCAAGCAATTATATTTTCACTTCATAACTGGGTAACATTAACAAATCCTGAAGATGTTGAATTTGTACACGTAAATTGCGGACAATGGGATGTTGGCCATATTTATAGCGATAAACACCGCTTAACTTCTATAAGAGAATACAAAAGAAATATCGGCTATATTATTAGGGTTTTAAGAAAGTTATTCGTTAACGCTACAATTGTTATTGCAACAACAACACCTATGAATCCTGCATTAAAAGACGAAATAGAAAAAACTTTTAAAACCCCGAATTTATCGTTAGTTTTGCACCCAAGAACAACAAAAGAAGTTATAAAATATAACACTGTTATGAAGAAGGTTGCAAAAAAGAATAACATTATAATTAACGACTTATTTGAACTTACTAAAGACTGGGACGGAACGCATTACAAAGACGTTGTTCACCACACTAAAGAAAGTTCTGATATTTTAGCAGACTATATAGTAAATTTTATAAAAAAATTAAGGCGATAAAATATCGCCTTTTTTTATTTAGTATTATTGTTTTCTTTTAAACGGTTTATTTCTTAATTTTTTATAACACCTGTAAAAATAACTAACGTCGTTAAAACCGCACGCCGTAGCAACAACTTCGGTTGTGTAAGTTTTATTTTTTAACATAATTTCCGCAAGAGATAACCTATAATTATTTATATATTCTATGGCGGTTAATTTCATTTCCTTTTTAAACACACGGCAAAAATGATATTTACTAATACCGCATAAAGACGCAAGTTCATCAACCGAAATAGGATTTTTGTAATCGCTAAAAATTTTAGACAAAGCAGGCGCAATTAAATCAACGTTTTTATCCAAGAAGTTAGCGTTAGATGAATCCTTTTGCTCGCTTTTATACCTTCTAAAAAGTAACGTTAATAACTCTGTTATTAAACCGTATACCATAAATTGATAATTTTCTTGTTTATTATCAACTTCCAAACAAACGCGTTTGATTAAACTTGCAATCTCACTATCGCTTTCAATAAAATTAACTAATTTTTCTTTATTTGAAAGGAATATACTTCTTAAATCAAAACCCCAACAATTATTGTTAGACAAAAAGTCAAGATTTAATATTATCATATAATACTTGCCGTTATCGCCCATATTAACGTTTGCATGGATTTCATAAGGATTAACTATTACGATATTACCCTTTTTAATGGCATATACTTTATTGTTAATCATCATTGCCATATCGCCTTCGCAATAGTATTTAATTTCAAGTTCTTCGTGAAAGTTCTTAACGTCACCATCTGGATATTTTATAGCCGTATAAATTCCAAAGTTAGGATTAGAAAATTCTATTTTTACGTGGTCAAATGTCATAATCTTTAAAAAATACCTGTATTATATTGCAAATTTTGTCTTATTAAATATTCTAAACTATCACTTTTAACTTGTCAATAGGCATTATTTGTGGATAATATTGCTATTATTTAGTTTTTTGTTGTATTTTAGCGTTTTCTGTGCCGTGCCACCTTCCGCCTTGAATTTTATCAACGTCGCCTTCAAGTAAATCTTTATAATTTTCAGCAACTTTTCTTATTACTTGGGCGTATTTTTCAATCCAATCTTTATCGTATTTTTTAAACCAAGGCACAGAGAAACAACACTTTTCTAACGACGAATCACACTCTTTATCCCTTTGCCTTACGTCGTTATCCATAAACGCAACCCTACTTGGTTTACCAAGGTGTAAAAAATCGTAAGTTTTAAAATATTGGTGAGTATGCAAGCAATAATTTCCGCCTTCCCACGAATTAAATGCGCCGTTAAACTCAGCAGAAACCGCCGCGCTAAAACGTTTAGACGACAACCCTTCAAACGCGCTTGGGTCGTAAACTACCGAAGCAACGTAATACGCCCCCATGTGGCTACCAGTTGACTCGTCAATTCTGCGCGGTGTAATACCAGGTATACCTTCGATGCAATCAAAAAAGTAATTCATAGCCTTTCTTATTTCTGCGCTTCTTTCATCAAAATACTTAAGTTGACCCATTGCAAGTACTGAAGACACTTGGTTAACCCTACCTTTAACACCACCAAGCGGAATATGGAAATATTCTTTTAAATCTTCGCTTTCCGTTACGTAATTAGCATTGTTTCTTTCGTAGTGACCATAAGCAATAGCCCTTTCGTAAAGTTTTTTATCATCGGTAACAACAACACCTAATTCGCCCGCCGCAAACGACTTATAACTCATTAACGACATAGCAGAAATATGACCAAAATTACCACATTTAGTACCTTTATAAACGCTACCTTGCGCGTGTGATACGTCTTCAATAACGTAAATACCGTGCTTACTTGCAATTTCCATTATTCTATCCATTTCGCAAGGATAAGCATATAAATGCACCACCATAATTGCTTTAGTTTTTTTGGTAATACACTTTTCTAAATGGTCAACGTCCATATTAAGATTTTCGCCAATATTACAAAATACAGGTGTAGCGCCAAGCGAAACTGCTTGCGCAATACTTGCCCAGTAAGTTTTTGTAGTACAAATAATTTCATCGCCCGCGCCAAGCCCAACGGCAAACATTGCAGCCGCTAAAGACATAGTGCCGTTTGTGTATGCAACGGCGTATTTTCTGCCTTGCCATTTTGCAAATTTACCTTCGAATTCTTCGGTTAAATCGGTATTAGAGAAACTATTTTGCTCTACAACGCGCATAACTGCCGCCTTATCTTCATCGGTAATGATAGGCCATTTAAAAAGTTCCCAAGGTGCATATTCTTTAATTAAAGGTTCACCACCTAATAATGCAAGTTTTGACATAAAAACCCCCTATAAAGTTTGATAATACAATTATACCTTTAATTTTACTTTAATACAATATTAAATATTGCCCAAAATGTGAACGATATTGCTATATTTACTATAAATACAATAAAATAGTAAGTTTTTACCACAAAAAAAGACGGGGTTAACCGTCTTATTATTTTATACTTGCAAGCATATCAAGCATATTATTAATAGCAATGCCGTAACCACGCGCGCTATCGTTTATAAATACGTGAGTAACCGCGCCTACAAGTTTACTATCTTGAATTATAGGGCTACCAGACATACCTTGTAAAATTCCACCAGTATAAGATAAAAGTTCTTTATCGGTAACTTTTATAACGTAGTTTTTGTTGTTGCCTATTCGATTATCAATTTTAACTATTTCTATTTCATATTTTTTAGGATTTTGCCCGTCTACCGTTGAAAAAATTTCCGCCTTGCCGATTTTTGCTTGACTAACGGGGATTTTAACGTATTCTAACGGATTAAACTTATTAAGTTTTCCAAAGAGCCCAACGTTGGTGTTTATAGTAATACTTCCTATAGGTTTAGAACCGATAAACATACCTTTAAGTTCCCCCGCTTTACCGCGATGCGCTTTATTTATACCTATAATAGCACTTTCGTAAACGTCGCCCGACCTTAAATTATACATATCCCCACTTTCGTTAGAAACCGGGTGACCAAGAGAAGCAAAAGTTCCGTTATCCGTTAAAAAAGTAACCGTTCCAAGCCCGTTTAAATCTTCACGTAAAAATAGCCCAAGTTTGTAATTACCCATTACGTCCTTTTCGGGAAAAACGTCGCATAACTTCTTTTTATTGCCGTGTAATATTTCAGTAATAATAAAACCAGATTTATAATCTTTTAATACGTTATCTATATCGGTAGCGGTATTAACTTCAACGCCGTTCATTGAAAGTATTACGTCGCCAACTTCAATACCAGCACATTTACACGGCGAAATACTGCCATTATTAGTAATAACTTCGGTTATGCCCACAACAGTTGCTCCACGCGTTTTTAAGGTAAAACCTGCGGTAAATCCACCTAAATAAACGTAATCTGAGTACGCGTAAGGATAAATAAAAGTAATAGAACAAAACAGTAATAAAACGCTTATTAGCGCAACGGATAAATATTTTAACTTTCTCATAATAATAAGTTTTTGCTAAATTTTTATAGTTATGTAACGCTTTTAAATTTAATTATATTTTGATTTAGGATTAAATATCAGCGCTATAAAATACCCAAATACAACGGCGGAAGTAACACCCGCCGAAGCAGAAGCCAACCCACCGGTAATAGCGCCTAAAAGCCCGTTTTTTGCACCTTTAATAGCGCCTTCTGCAAGCAAGTAACCAAACCCGCTAATAGGCACGGTTGCCCCAGCGCCCGCAAAATCTACAAGGTATTGATATAACCCAAACGCTTGTAAAACAAGTCCGCCAAGCATAAAAAACACTAAAATTTTACCTGAAGTTAGTTTAGTTTTATTTATTATAAATTGCGCAAGTGTGCAAATTAAACCACCTACAACAAAAGATTTTAAAAACATCAATAACATTTCAATCATAAATATTCTCCAAAACAATCGCATGTGAAATTCCTGGTATCGACTCACCTTGCTGAGCCGAAACGGTAGATAAAAGTGCCCCTGTAGCAGAAAATAGTACCCTATTTATCTCTTTTTTCATTAGTTTAGGGTAAATATAACTTGCCATAACAACTGTGCCACAACCCGCACCACTTCCGCCTTGAAAGGACTGTTCGTCCATATTATAAATAAGTTCGCCACAGTCAACGTGGTTTTTAGATAAATCGTAACCGCTTTTACTTGCTAATTCCTTTAATAAGCGTGAACCTAATGCACCTAAATCGCCAGTAACAACTAAATCGTAATCACTTGGCGAAGTATTTGTTGCCTTAAAATGCCTAATTAACGTTGAACTACAAGCGGGTGCCATTGCTGCACCCATATTGTTAGCATCGGTTACGCCGTAATCAACTACTCTACCTATCGTTGCGCGCGTTATTGCGGGATACCCTTTTACTTTATTTGATAGCATATACGCGCCCGCACCAGTTGCCGTCCACTGTGATTGTGGTGGACGTATCGCACCAAGTTCTAATGGATAACGGTACTGTCTTTCAGCGGTAGCAAAATGGCTACCAGCACAGCAAACAACGTTGTTTAAATAACCGCTATCAATTAAACTTGAACCGATAATTAAACTTTCGGTTATAGTTGAACAAGCGCTATAAAGCCCTAAAAACGGGATTTTAAAATCGCGCGCCATAAAACTTGAAGATATTATTTGATTTAATAAATCGCCAGATAATATTGCGCCAATATCTTCTTCATTAACGCCAGAACGCTTAATTACGCGCTTTACCGCCGTAGTTAACATTTTACACTCAGCCTTTTCATAAGTTGCTTCGCCAAACTTATCATCGTTAAGTTTTAAATCGTAATTTAAGCCTAAAACGGTATTTTTCTCTTTAGGTCCTACAACGGTGAACGTTGAAATTAACCTTGGCTTATTTTTAAATTCAATAGTTCCATTCATAAAAATAATATAGGCAATAATTAAAATTTAATGTAAAACGGCATTAAAAAAGTGCGATAAAATCGCACTAATTCAAAATTGTATTATTTTCTATTATTATATCGTGGTTTGTTTGAGCATTAAGTTCGGGCAACTCACCGTTAAAGTAAGATTTTTCAAAGTCGGTGTAAATGCTATGCGATTTTATTAAATCTTCGCTAAAAGGTAATTCTTGTTTATTTTCGCTAACGTTAAAATTTTCGTTTAAATCTTTTAATTCGCTAAAGAAGTTAAATAAAATTTTTGCTATTTCTTTTTGAGTTTTTGCTTCGGTTTGCTTTTTAATCTCAAAAATTTCTTCTTTTTTACTATCAAATAGGTTTTTAAGTTTAGTTTTTGCTAAGGTTTCCGCTTGATAAAGGTCTTTAAGTTGATTGTTAAGTTTTGTGTTAAGCATAGAAACGTTAGACACGGCATTTTGTAATGCTTTTTCGCTTTCTTCTTTATCAACTTCTTTTGATAGGTCGAATTTTAATTTTGCATTAGTCATTTCAGTTTTTGCCGTTACGTATTCTTCGCTATTTAAAAAATCGTGGCGTTTAAGCCTAATTTGATTTTCTATATCAACAAGATTATCCCTTAACGTTATATATTCATCACCTAAGATTTCGCGAAGTTGATTAGCGTGCTCAGTTTTATAGTCATTTAGCATTGCTAAAAAATCGTTGGTGTATTTTTCTTTAAGCGATTTTTTAAGTTCGTTGTAACCTAAATTGTTTTCGTTCATACAAACTACCTTTTATTTTATTTGCATAAGGCTAAAGGTTTGTATTGTTTTTTCGTAATACATACACCCTATTAGCGTTACAGCGCATAAAAAAACTATTAAAATTATAATTATTGGTTTTACGTTTTTATTCATATTTCGCCTTTATGTAACAGTATGTAAGGCGAATACAACAGTTAATTAAACGTTTTTTAAATAATCGATTTCTTCTTTGGTAAGTTTTCTAACGTCGCCACGATTTAAACTACCCATACCTAAATCACCGATTTTAATACGTTTTAAGAATTTAACTTCTTTGCCAACGGTTAAGAACATTTTACGAATTTCTCTATTTCTACCTTCGGTAACAGTAACGTGGAATTTAGTAAAACTTTTGGTTTCATCAACGATTTTGATGTTACACTTTTTAGTTTTAACACCGTCGATAATAACACCGCGTTTTAATTTTTCGATTGCTTCGTCAGGGATAGAACCTTCAATTTTAACAAGATAAGTTTTAGGAATTTCACTTGACGGATGCATAAGTCTATTAGATAAATCGCCGTCGTTAGTAAATAAAAGTAAACCTTCGCTATCATAGTCAAGCCTACCCACAGGGAAAACCCTACCAACGCTTGGTGGCAATAAGTCCATAACCGTTTTTCTATCTTTATCGTCTTTTACCGTACAAACGTAGCCCTTTGGCTTGTTCATCATATAATACGAATATTTTTTTACAGTATTGATTTTTTTACCATCAACACAAACGCTATCGTGAAGTTCATCTACGTCAGCACCAAGTGTAGCAACTTTGCCGTTTATAGTTACTAAGCCATCTTTAATAAGCGCATCACAATTACGCCTACTTGCAACACCTGCTTCTGCTAAAAATTTGTTAATTCTCATAAAACACCTAAATAAATTTATTTTCTACTAAATAGAATAAAGATATTTTGCGAAAAAATCAACTTATTTTCAAGAAAAACTTCAAAAATACCGTTTTTTGTAGGATTTTTTATAAAATCCTGATAATTTTGACCGTTAATTTTAATATTTATGCTATTACTTTCACTTTCGGTAAGCGGATAGTTGAAGTTTTTATACATTGTTATGGTAAACGGCTTACCGCTTTTATCGGTAAAAATTCTGTTATTGTAATCGTCAACGTTAACTATTTGTTTTTGCGAAAAATTGTTGAAACAATAGTTTAGTAGTTCTTGCGAACGCTCCCACATTTGTGGGCTATTTATAACAACGCAAACGTAATTTGCACCCTCCCTTTCGGCTGAAGACACTAAACATCTACCCGCTTTTTTGGTGTAACCGGTTTTAACACCGTTACAACCATCGAAATTTGCAAGCATTTTATTTTTATTTATAAGCAAGCGCTTGTATAAGTAGCCTTCGTTTGAAATTTCAACCCGCTTTGTTGATACAATTTCTTTAAAAATAGGGTTTTTCATCGCGTTTAAAGAAATCAAACACAAATCGTAAGCAGTTGTGTAATGATTTTTATCGTGTAAACCGTGTGGATTAGTAAAATTAGAGTTGTTTGCGCCGTACTTTTTTGCTGTTTGGTTCATTAGAGAGATAAATTCTTCTCTTCCATTTCCACAAGTTAACGCTAAACACTCTGCACAGTCGTTACCGCTTCTAAGCATTAAACCGTAAAGAAGTTCTTTAATTGTTAAGCGTTCGCCTTCCCTTAAATAAATACTTGAACCTTCAACGCCAACTGCCTTTTTAGGAACTGTAATAATTTTATCTAAATTGTAGTTTTCAATAACCGTTAAGGCCGTTAGTATTTTTGTTGTTGAAGCCATAGGAAGTTTAGCGTTTTCGTTTTTAGAATAAATAACCCTGTTGCTATTTAGTTCGATTACACACTCCGCTTGCGATACTGTATAACAATAGGTGTAATCAACCTTAATATTAAATAGAAAAATATTTATTATTACAATAATTATCGAAAAATATACAATATTTTTAATTCTTTTCATAGATAGTTTTTTGGATAAACTCACTTGCTTTATCAAACACCATGTCAACGGCATTATCATCAGTTTTTACAAATTTACATATCGTGTTATCAATATATAAAAACCCGCTTGGATGAACGTTAACAATCGCGCCAGTACCTGAAGCAGACGGAGTTTTATTAAATAAATTAACGTCGCCATACTCACCGTTTCCGCCAAGATATGCAATAGTAATTTTAGATACAGGTATTACAGTTGCATTATTTGTGGTAATTATAGGCTTGCCTATCACGGTGTTAGCATCAATTATTTTAGATAGTTCGTTAATATTATAATTTAAAATTTCGTTATGCTTGCGCTCTTTGTTTTTTAACATAGTTTATCCCCCTTAATAATAGGCTACCAAAAAAATTACATA
>JAZLAE010000013.1:0-104394 GCA_045613025.1 Christensenellaceae bacterium
AAAGGTAATTTACGAAGAAGCAAAAGACCATTGCCGTCCAATTAATGCAAGTAGAGGAAAACTTGGATTAGTAGATAATCCATTGCTTTTAATTTACCGAATTGATAAAGATGCGACTAAAGCTATAAACGAAACGAGAGAGAGTGTCAAAACAAGAGAAGATATTATCGCTTATGCAATTATTATTTCTGGAGACGGAAAGGATGAAGTTGGTCCAAGCACGTTAAGCATAATTTAAGAGGATTTACAAATGTTTGATATATTAAAATTGACAACAGAGCAAATATCTAATTTTACAGGTAAAGCTGCGTTAAAAGCTATACAAAACGAGCATACTTTTTTGCTTGATTTATTGGTTAGAGAATCTATTCAAAATAGTTCTGACGCGGCAATTCCCGATGCAAAGGTTTTTAAGGTTTTCTATAACGTAGGTGAATTTAAAAACGATAACGTATCGTCCTGTTTTAAGGAGATAACGGATAAATTAAATCAACGTTATTCTGGAAAAACCTGTAAATATTTAGAGGTTAGAGACTCTAATACCGTTGGGTTAACTGGCGAAACCCTTAAAAGTAATTGTACCAACGATACCATCAGTAATTACATGAGATTAATATACGACATGGGTAAGGGGCAAGACCAATTAAACGCTGGCGGTAATTGGGGGTACGGAAAAACCGTCTATTATCGTCTCGGTAACGGCATTGTAATTTATTATTCTAGAATTAAAAATCAAGACGGCGCTTATGAATCAAGAATGATTTTGACGCTTATTGAAAACGAAGAAAAAGCGGATGCATTGTTGAAAAATGAAAAAAACAATTCGGCCGGTCGTGCTTGGTGGGGAGAACGCAAAGAAGGAAGTAATGATTTATATCCAATAACTGATGAGTCTTTGATTGAAATGTTTCTTGATGCATTCGGGATAACTCCGTTTACAGAAGAAGAAACGGGAACGTCGATTATTATTCCTTATTTAGATGAAGAGCTTTTGATGGCGGAAGCAAAGACTGGGTTTAAAGTATCGGAAGAAATGCTTAACAGATGCTCTTTCTTAAATTCTATTTCCTCATATTTGCGTTATGCTATACAAAAGTGGTATGCTCCGATAAATAATAATTTTGAGTTAAGAAATTATGGTAGAAAGTTTCTAAACGCATACGTTAACGGCGACTTGGTTGGAAAGGATGAAATGTATCCTGTATTCAAACTTGTTCAAGAATTATATTCAACTGCATATGCAAATTTTGCGGGTAAGAACTATCAGCCTAAATATCCTATTGTATGCAAAGAAAGTCTTGCCAACTATAAGAAACACACTTATAAATGTGGGTATATTGCATTTTCCAAACTTAAATTAGAAGACTTGCAGGGGGATGAAAATCTTTTACCGCCAAACGTTTATATGAATTTGTTTGACGAAGAATATAGTGGAATGATTTCGTTGTACACAAGAGGCCTTGGAATGATTCTAAATTACGAGGAAAATTGGATTAACGTAAAAGAATTTTCGCTTGCGCCGGAAGAGCTTCTTATTACTTTATTTGTGCCGGATACAACGGCAGATATTACTATAGGTGGAGAAACAATTCATCTTGGCGAATATTTAAGGCAGAGGGAAGAAGCCGACCATATGAAATGGGATGATGACCCTGCAAAGATGAAGGTTAAATGTGTAAAGCAGATAAAAAATTCCGTTGATACGTCTGTAAGAAAGCATTTTAATCCTGAGCAATTTGAACAACACGGCGAATCTGACATGAGCGAGTTTGCGGGAGTTTTGGGTGAAAAATTATTTCCACTTAATAAAAAGGCGAAGTCTAAAGGAAACGGTGGCGGCTCTGGTTCTGGCGGTGGGGTTTCTAGAAGTGAAAAAAGATTTAACTTCTTTACAAAAGGGATAAGCATCACTTCTGAAGGGCACATAAAAGTTTTATATGAATTAGAACTTAAAGAAAACGCGAGCGTTGCCATAAAGACCAAAGTTTCTTCCGACGTTGCTATTGATGCGGAAAAATGGAAGGAAAAAATAGGAACTGTGTATCCTTTAAGAGTTATAAATCTCGTTATTTCCACCAAAGAAAACGACGAGGACGTTGTTGTAAGTGAAGAGAATAACGAAGTTGTGCTTACTGGTAGTAAAAATAAAATTAGTGGAACTTTTGAGATTGAAGCATCAGATAAAAAGCTTGCTTTTATAATTGACTGTGAAGAGAAGAAAGAGGAGGATAACTAATGAAAGAATTATATTTTTATCCTACTTTGAATGAAACTATCGCAAAAGAGTTTGGGATTGAAGTTGAAGAGTTTGTTTTTAGTTATAATGATATGACGTTAAAAACAGACGAGGCGGGAGTTTTGCGTAATCCTGCAGAGAAAACTTGGCTTGTTCAAAATAACGGTATGACAATGCGAACTTCTGTAAAATTGAAGTCGCCCGAAAAAATATACGGAAAGAATGGTGTTGTTTGTAGCGGTGCAAAAATAGGATTTTATGCAATTTGGTCAAATCCTAGCACTATGCAATCAGATAGTAGACTTTTGGATTCCATAGATGGAATTAATTTTGAACTTAGTCAATATTTTGCTCCCGAAATGGTTAAAGGAACGCTTAACGTAATGATACATGCGTTTGTTCAATCTCCTGCTGAAATCGTGGCGGAGGAAGAAAGTTTTTTAATGAACGATAGAGGCGTATCTATTGGCGTTATTGCAAGTAAAAGCGTATTGCTTAACGACGACCACTTGTCTTTCCCAATTATTAAGGTTAAGGATGATAATAAGCCGCTTTGGTGGGTTACTTTGGATTGGGAAGACCCTAAAATTGAAAGATTTGATAACTGTGTTACGGTTTTTCTTAATAAGAAGTTTAAGACCTATCCTAAGTCAGGCAAAGATGCTGAATTTTTATGCACTATATTAGCGTCGGTGTATTTTTTAATCATTAAGAAATTGAGAATAAACGACGACGAGATAATGCGTAGTATATTTAATGGTTCCGAGGAGTTTGAAGAGTTTAGCGTTTGTGACGTCATGAGTCATTTTTGCGGGATGTTACAATATTTGGATTTTGATGGAATGAAGAAGTTAAACGATGAGAAACTAATGGCTGAACTTCAAAGAGAGATTAACGCAATGTGCGGAGGAGCTTTGCAATGATTTGGAAAAGAATGAATAATACCGAAGCCAAAAAGATTGTTGATGATATTGAAAAGAATAGCGAAGAAGCTTTTAACACATTGCTTGAAGGATGGAAAGAAGGTAAATTTTCGGATGAGGTAGACGCTGAATATCGCGCAATTAGAGATAAAATTTTTAATGAATATTCTAACTGTAAAAATAAAGGTGGCTATGAAATTGATTTAAGAGTCGGCTTGGCTTTGTATGAATTGTTGCTTAAAGACGAGTATAAATTAAATCCTATATATGCTAACGACGATGATATTTGGAGATATTTATCAGTGCGTGTCTTTTTAGACATTACGTACTTAAGGGAACCGTCGAACGACAGATTTGGTGTTTATTTTAGTCACGACAGAGTATATAAACATACTAAGCGTATTTGGATAAAGCAACTTTGGTGGTGGATACACTTAGGTTGGCAAGGTGACGTGGAAAGCACGTATGAAGTATTAAAAAAATATGGTTCTGGACGAATAAGTCAAGTTTTAGAAAGAGCTGGTAAGGGATACAGAGTAGAAGTTACCAGGAAGCTTCTTAAAAAGATGGCGGAAAGATGTCCACAAAGTAAAGTGTCACAAGACGATTTTAGGGCTTTAATGATGCTATATTACGCTAAAATGTTTGTTGTTGAACCTACGCTAGTAGATGGCGGAATAGATTCGTTTTTAGATAAAATATTAGACGAAAAATTGCCTAGAGGTAATGTGGATGGAACTATTTGAAGAGATTAAATCTAATTGGAAATTAGATATTTATAATAAGATGCAGCAAATAGAATCGTTAAAAGATTCATATCCAGCTTGGACAATTAAAACTTTTGAAGGGTATGGAGTAGCTGTTCTTTACAATGGAGACGACGTTAGAGAGGATTTTTCTAACGCGGCGATTTATTGTGAGCAAATCGGTATAAACGGAGAAAATCATAAAGTTCTCGTATTATCTTCAAAGAGTTCTTCTATGGATTCCGCATTTACTAATTTGTGTTTCGATTTTGTTAATCCCGGAGACAACGGGGAGTATAGAAAAGCATTACTTGCATCTCCAGTAAAATGGTGGGCTTCGTGGAAAGAGTTGTTGGGTAATAAGTCTGTAGACGAGAGAGTATACGACGTGATAGGCGAACTTGCCGTTTTAAGATATTATGCTCAAAAAGGCTTAAATCCCAAGTGGAATGGTCCCAATCAGTCGTCTTACGATATAGAACTTGACGACTCTTTTGTGGAAGTAAAGGCAAGTATTAATAGAACGAAAAAAGAAATTACGATTAGTAGTATATATCAATTATCAAACTTGAATAAAAAGTTATATTTGACTTTTTGTACTTTTGAATTAACTGCAGGACAAGGAGAATCTATAAACTCTTTGGTTAGAGATTTAAGATTGTTGGGTTATAACGTCGCTACTATAAACGAAGCGTTAGAAAAGAAAGGCTTTGGCGTTGGTAAAAGCGACAGAAATAAAACCTTTATTTTGCACTCTATGTATCAATACGTAGTTGATGAGAATTTTCCTAAAGTAATAGAACAGTCTTTCGTGGACGGTGTATTGCCTAAAGGAATTATCGATATATCTTATACGGTGGATTTAAGCGGATTAGAAGCAGTTAATCTTATGGAGTAACCTTTATATGTTAAAAACAGGTTTGTATGAAAAAGTAATAAGCAGGGATTTAGGGATTCAGATTGATTCTCAAACGGATAAGTTGACGAAAACGGCAACTATAGACGAGGCTGAAGCGTCTAAAATTCTTGCAAAATATATTGCTCAAATAGTTGAAAAGGGATTGGATAATCTTGTCGATAACGGCGGAAATATTCAAACCCAAATTGCGCTTGCAAACAAAATAGTTTCTACTATAAAGACGGAAACTAGGGAAGATGTGTTTGACGGTATGTCGGTTGACGAGCGTGCAGAGCAACTTCTTGCTTTACTTGACAAAACGAATACAATTTACGCTTTAAATGAAAAAGCGGAAATAGTAAGACCTGTTACGTCATTATCTCAGAGTTCATTATTTACGGGTGCTGTAAACGAACCACAAATGTTTACAGAGCTTAAAAAAGAAATAGTTTCTTGTAACAAAATTGATATGCTCGTTTCGTTTATTAAATGGAGTGGGCTTAGACTTATCATTGATGAACTTAGAACATTTACTAATAACGGCGGAAAACTTAGAATAATTACTACGTCATATATGGGAGCAACAGACGTTAAAGCCGTTGAAGAATTAAGGAAACTTCAAAACACAGAAGTAAAGATTTCTTATGATACGAAAAGAACGCGTTTGCATGCAAAAACCTACGTTTTCTATAGAGAAACTGATTATACAACGGCATACGTAGGTTCGTCTAATTTGTCAAACGTTGCTATATCCAGCGGATTAGAGTGGAATATTAAAGTGACGAAACAAGATTTGCCGGATACTATTAGTAAGATATCTGCCACGTTTGAAAGTTATTGGAATTCTCCTGATTTTGAAGTTTACAATGAAGAACAAAAGGAAAGATTGGAGAAGGCATTAAAAGCCGAAAAGAATTTTGAGGGAAATCCTGAGCAACAATATACTTTTGATATAACGCCGTATCCGTATCAACAAGAGATTTTAGATAAAATAAAGGCTGAAAGAGAAGTTAGAAATAACTATAAGAATCTCGTTGTTGCAGCAACGGGAACGGGGAAAACGGTTATTTCAGCCTTCGATTATAAAAATTTCTGTAAAAAACTTGGTCGCCCGGCTAATTTATTATTCGTTGCTCATAGAGAAGAAATATTAAAACAAAGTGTTTATTGTTTTAGAGGTGTCTTAAAAGACGCTAATTTTGGTGAGCTTTTTGTCGGTAAGTATAAACCTGAAAGCTTAAATAATTTATTTGTTTCCGTACAAACTTTTAATTCGCAAGATTTAACGTCGATAACTTCTCCAGATTTCTATGATTACATAATTGTGGATGAGTTTCACCATGCGGCCGCGCCGATATATCAGCAACTTCTTAGTTATTATAAACCAAAAGTTTTATTAGGTTTGACGGCTACGCCTGAGCGTATGGACGGCAAAAACGTACTTGAGTATTTTAACAATCGTATTTCCGCTGAAATTCGTTTACCGGAAGCAATCGATAGGAAACTATTGTGTCCATTCCAATATTTTGGCGTAACGGATACGGTTGATTTGGATACCTTAAAATGGGAAAGGGGAGGATATAGTAAATCCGAACTTACTAACGTATACGCTTTTGATTACGCCGTTGCAAGAAAGCGTGCCACGATGGTGGTAGAGTCTCTAAATAGATACGTTACGGATATGAATGCCGTTAAAGGTCTTGGCTTCTGTGTTTCTAAAGAGCACGCTAAGTTTATGAGCGATTTCTTTAACGAGCATGGTATTCCGTCGATTTATCTTGTTAGCGAAACTGGTGATGAAGAAAGAAGCACGGCAAAACAAAGATTAGAAAAAGGCGAAATTCGATTTATCTTTATAGTTGATATTTACAATGAAGGTGTTGATATTCCAGAAGTAAATACTATATTATTCTTACGTCCGACTGAGTCGCTTACAGTCTTTTTGCAACAGCTTGGTCGTGGTCTTAGATTAAGCGAAGGCAAAGAATGTTTGACCGTGCTTGATTTTATTGGACAAGCAAATAAAAATTATAACTTTGAGAGTAAGTTTGCGGCACTTTTGTCGAATACAAACAGAAACGTTGCAAGTGAAATAAAGAACGGTTTCGTTTCTGCGCCTAAAGGATGTTATATTCAACTTGAAAAGAAAGTTAAAGAATATATATTAGCGAATATTAAAAAATCAATCAATACCAAGACGGGTTTGGTTGTTAGATTATCCACGTTTGAAGATGATACAGGGCTTAAACCGAGAATTTATAATTTCTGTCATCATTACGGCATTGAACCAAGACACTTCTATAATAAGAAGCATACATATTTTTCTCTTTGTGAAGAAGCTGGCTTGATTGAAGTGGAAGATTGTGACTTAAAAGAGGATGCTGCTAAAATCTTAAACAGATTAAGTACGGTTGACTCATTGAAGTTTATTGATTATATATGGGCCAATATTGATAAAGTTGAAGAGTTATCGTGGGATAGTTTAACGAAAAAACAACAATTGTACTGGAAAATGCTTTACGTTTCCGTATGGGAAAAACCAGCGGAAAACTTTGTTTTTGCTAACGAATTGGAAGGTATCGTAGAGTTTAAGAAAAACAAGTCTGTTTATGAAGAATTTTTACAGCTTATTGAGTATTGCTACGAGAGTATAAATATAGTTACGGAAGAAGTTGATTTAGGGTTCGAGTCTACGCTTGAACTTCATTCGACTTATACTAGAACTCAATTGTTGGCGGGATTAGATTTCTTAGAAAATTATGCCGTGTCGGAAGGTGTAAAATACTTAAAAGATAAGGATACTGATTTATTATTCATTACGTTAAATAAGGCAAATAAATATTATTCGCCGACAACTGCTTATCATGATTATTCTATAAGCGATAAGTTGTTCCATTGGCAGAGCCAAAGCACTACTTCGGACACTTCTGCCACAGGTATGAGATATCGTTCTAGAGACGGAAAAGTTGGAAACGTTCTTTTGTTTGTCAGAGAAGCTAAATCGGACGAACATGGTCCTATGCCGTTTGTCTTCTTAGGAAAGGCTAAGTATTCTAGCCATACAGGGTCTAGGCCAATGAGCATAATTTGGGAACTTGAAAATTCAATTCCTGCTAAATTCTTAAAGAAAACTAATAAATTAATTTAGGATTAATATGAGTGATGTTTTTTCAAAAGAAAAGCGCTCCGAAGTTATGAAGGCTGTAAAAAGCAAAAATACAAAAACTACGGAGCTAAAGCTTATAAAAATATTTAAGGAATTGCACGTTACTGGTTGGCGTAGAACTTACCCATTGAAAGGAAAACCAGATTTTGTTTTTCCTAAGAAACGAATTGTGGTTTTCGTAGATGGTTGCTTTTGGCATGGGCATGATTGTCGTAACGTTACGCCTAAAGAAAATCCCGATTTTTGGGATAAAAAACGAAATTACAATAAAGCGCATGATGAAGAAATTACAAAACTTTTAACTAGCAAAGGCTGGAAAGTTGTTCGCATTTGGGAGTGCGAACTAAAAAATAAAAATAGAGAACTACTAATAGATAAAATCAAGGAATTAATCGTATGACGGAAGTTGTTGCGGCGCTTATATTGGATAAGGATAAGTTTTTGATTTGCCAAAGACCTGCTAATAAGACAAGAGCGCTCCTTTGGGAGTTTGTTGGTGGAAAAGTTGAACAAGGCGAAACTAAAGGACAAGCCTTAATCCGTGAGTGTAAAGAAGAACTAAATATTACGTTAAACGTTGGGGATATTTTTATGGAGGTTGTCCACGAATATCCCGATATTACCGTACATTTAACACTCTATAATGCCACGATAGCCGAAGGTATTCCACAAAAACTTGAGCATAACGATATAAAATGGATAACCTCGAGCGAAATTCCCGACTACGATTTTTGCCCAGCAGATGAAGAAATATTGAAAAAACTAAGAAAGGAGAA
Source organism: Christensenellaceae bacterium (assembly GCA_045613025.1). Taxonomy (GTDB): domain Bacteria; phylum Bacillota; class Clostridia; order Christensenellales; family Borkfalkiaceae; genus HGM11412. The sequence continues at coordinate 8,746 of JAZLAE010000013.1, forward strand.
AACAGATGCTTGATAACGACAAAAGTAGAAAGGAAAGAGAAGAGAATCTTGCAAGGCAAGCTGAAAACGAAAAAAAGAATCCGTTTGTTTTAGCTGGCTTCGGTTTGGCGTGTATTATTTCAGCGTACTATTTGGCATATAATCAAGATTTTTTTGGCTATGCCTGGATAGCTAAAACGATAATTGTCGTGTTTTTAATTACTGCTACATTGGTATGTTTTATTCCAACAGTTAATTACTATTTTAAGGGTAAAGTAGAGTGGCTTTTTATTTCGCTGGGCGTTTTACTTATTCCATGTAATTATATGTGGTTTTTATTATGGCCTAATATGATTACAAAAGTAAGCGCAGCGGTTGCGTTCTTTCTTAGTATTATGTTTTCAACTACGGGCTTTCTCAGGTTATTATATAAAGAAATTCAAGAAATAAAGGCAGAAAAGAAAGAAAACTATACTAAAGCAGCACTAACTATCGTTGGAGAAATTTTAGCAATTGTTTTAGCTTTGGTGCAAATAATAGTTACTTTATAAATATTTTTTAACTTCAGGAGGAAATTTAATATGAATAGTATTGTAAGAAAAGAATTGATGGATAAAATTGCTCAGGCTTTAGACATTACTCCAGATATGTTTAATAAAGCAATGAGTGTGGCAAATGGATTGGCAAATTATATTGAAAATCAAGGATATACTGTTGAGGTGTACAAACAAGGTTCTTTTAAATTAGGAACAATCATTAAGCCTTACAAGAAAGATAGGAATAGTGATTATGATATGGATTTGGTTGTTCAATATGGAGATAAAAAAGAAAAACAAAATCCTTCTGAAATTAAACAAAGATTAGGGAATGTATTGAAAAAATCTTATTATAAAGATTATTTGGATAAAGAAGGGAGACGTTGTTGGACTTTAATTTATCCTAAGACAAAAACAATTGACGCTTCTTTTCATATTGATTTATTACCTTGTTTAGATGAGGATATAAGTGTAAAAGAAACAATTACTCCAATAAAATACAGAAGTAGTGCTATTGCTATTACTAATATAAAAGATAAAGAATCCAATCCAATTATTTATGATTGGCAATCTAGTAATCCAAAAGGCTATATTCAATGGTTCCATGAATTAAATACAAACAAGTATAATTCGGTAAGAGCTCAAGATAAAAAGAGAGTTTTTGAAGCAAATAGAACGCTGTTTGAGTCAGTAGAAAAAGTTGGGGATGAATATACACGTACGCCTTTACAAAAGGTTATTCAAATACTCAAAAGACATAGGGATGTTATGTATACTAATAATATTTATGCGGATTATAAACCTATTTCTATAATTATTACTACATTAGTTGGAAAAATTGTAGAAGAAAATAGTATTGTTTATAATAGTACATATGAGTTGTTGCACAAAATTTTATTAGGGCTTGAATTTTATGCCGGATTGTTAACGACTGGGATGTCATCTGACTTTTCAGAAGATTTTAAGAACAAGAAATTGATTACGAAACATATGCACACGGGTAAACCATATTGGTCTATAAAAAATCCTGCGGATTCGAATGAAAATCTTGCTAACAGATGGAATGACGCCCCCCAATATTCAATTGAGTTTTTTAAGTGGATAAAACAAGCCAAAAACGATTTAATAGACATACTTGATTTTTCTAAGGATGATATATTGGCGAAAATTAAGTATTGTTTAGGAGAAGATGTAGTCATGATGTTAAAAAGTTTTAATTTCGAGTATGATTCCGTTTCAAGGCCAGTAGAAGACAATGCAGTATTACCAAAACCATATGGGTATAAAAATGACGAAGTTTGAAGAATTTATTGAAGAAAGCAAAGTCTTTTTTGATTCTTATGAAGTTATAATTGGAGATAAATCTAATTTTCCATCACGGTTCAAAAACGCATCTTTTGTAGGAATAGCAGGAAAATATTATTTAAATAGGACTTATCAAAACGAATTGTATCAGGATGAGTTTTATTTAGTTGTAATTGTTGATAAAAGTGGGCAGTTTCTTATCCCTATTGTGTGGTTACCTAAGGAAACTATACCGTTTGGTTTTGAACACGTTTATCAAGATAAAACGTGTTGTTTAGGGGTAACTCATGAGCTAATTTCCATTTGGGGCAAAGACCAAACAGCAAAAAATTTTTTTGATAAAATAATAGATACTTTTTTGATAAATTATTTATCTTATAAGAACAATAAAGTTTGCATAACTGGGGATAGGCCTCATGGAAAGCTTGGAATAACAGATTATTATAAGAAGTTTTTTAACGTAAATAGCGAACAATGTGAAAACATTTTAAAATACATCAATATAAAAGCAAAGAAAAAAGAATATGCAAAGGGGCATAATCAATGTCCTTGCAAGAGTGGAAACATTCTAAGAAAATGCCATGGTGAACAAATAAATACCTTTATTAACAGCCTGTATGCAGATAAAAGATTGTTAGAGGCTTTCGAAAAAGATATGGTAGGAATTTAAAACATATAGGAGAATACTAATGAGTAGAACATATGATCCCAAAGTAGTTATGGATTTAATGGTTAATTGTGGAGGCCGATGCACTATTTGTAATAAAGATGTTATGAACGACTGGCGTACTCATAAGAGGGTTAATACGGCGGAGAAGGCGCATATAAAAGCGTTTAGTGATTTGGGACCACGACCTGATAAAAGTTTATCAAAACAAGAAAGAAACAGTTATGATAATTTAATGATTTTATGTCCAAGCTGTCATTCTACAATAGATGAAAAAGTTGCTAGTAAAGAGTATACAGTAGAATGGCTAAGGCAAAAGAAAAAAGATAAAGAAGAAAGTATTAAAAGAATACTTGATGTCCTTAATGACAAAGAGAGTGATTTTATAAAATATTCAAGTGCAATAGGGAATCAAAATTTCAACATAAATGATGAGGATATATATAGAAATTGTTTTGTTAATAATTTCTTTTCTCATAATGACATAATTAATTTAGGGGAGGATACTAACGAAGAAGATATTGAGACTTCGATTAAAGAGTTGTGTAAAAAATTTGAAACACGTATACAGCGAGGTATTGATAATGGAAAAAGTAGTACATATTGTTTATTCGCAAAAGCTCCACAACCGTTATTAATTTATTTGGGTAGATTATTTAATGATAAACATGATGTGAAGATATTTACTTCCCATAGGGATAATGTTTGGAAATATAACGATTTAATAAGCAATGTTAAATTTAGTATATGCAAGCCAACAAGTTGCAATAAGGAAAATTCGGTTGTTATAGTAGTTAACTCTACGGCGACAGTTGACCACGAACGAGTAAAAAAAGTTTTTGGTACGGGCGTCGATATTTGGGAAATAAGTGCTTCCGAGATAGGCGTAGATAAAATAAACAATCAAGAAGAACTTAAAAATTTCTACAGTATTGTGGTTAATATTTTAGACGATATAGGCTTTATTTATGGCAAAGATAAAATAATCAATTTAATGCCAATAATGTGTAACTCGTTGGCTATAACTTTTGGAAGAGCAATATTTTGTAAAGCTCATAATAAAATTAATATTTACGATTCAAAAAGAGACGAAAACGATGTTATTGTGGATGAATTATCTTTAACTATATGACTTTCTCCCAGCGAGAATCGTGTCTTAAAAAGCCCGCAAAAAGGTGCGGATTTTTGTAAAAAACGTTTACTAACGTGCGTTGTGTTGATTGGCTGTTTTTTACATGTTATATCGTGCATAATTTTAACAAAAAATCATGTTTGGAATTACTAAATTTACTCCCGATAAGAAACGAATCAAAACTTGGTTAAAGTAGGATATCGCTCTCTGCGGGAGTGCCAAAAAAGTGCTCGGAATTATTGAAACATTATTTGCTCCAAAAGTTAATTCCGGATGCCAAAAACACAAACAAACGTTCGCAATTCAACAAAGATATTCGCAAATATCTTTCGTAACGTTTTATAATGTGTTATAAAATTTATCCTGTGTAAACTCCTAAAGGGTAAATGTATGATTTAATTGCAAAGAGAGTGTAATAGTTAAAAGACTGCTTTAAAGCAGTCTTTTTTGTTTAAAAAAACGATTTTAAGTTGATATATATAGTTTATTATTTTGATTATAAAAAATCAAAACCAAATAATTAAAAAAGGGTGGGCCGTGGGGCTCACCCTTATTTTTTACCAGTGGTACATTGTTAAGTATTCTTTAGTGTTTTCAATCATTTCGTCAAAAAGTTTTTTAGCATCGGCAAACGATAAGCGAACTTGTGGGTCTTGGATAAATGCGTTGAAAGCGTGTTTTAAGCATTTTGTTTCGCCGGCTTTATTCATAAGTTCTTGAATACCTAAAATTCTTGAAACAAGAGAATAAATTTCAATAGGAAGTTCGCCTGCAAATACAGGTTCAAGGCTATCGTCTCTAAAGATAGCGTTAGTTTCAACAACCGCGCCAAGTGGAAGGTTAGGAATTTGACCCCTATTTGGTAAATTAACGTTAGAAACTAAATCGCAAAGACCAAGTAAAGCCCTAATTTGTTTAACGCCGTCTTCACCCGTTTCGCTTAACTTAAGTTCCATTTTACCAGTTCTTAAATCTTCGCTTTTTTGAAGACGTTTTGCTAAGTCTTCCTTTCTCCAAGAAACAGGTGTTAAGCCGTATTTAAAACTTGTAATAGTGTCTTTATCCTTTAAGTACCAATCACCTGGGCAGAATTCCGCAAGGTGTCTGTCACCCGCAGCGGCAATCCAACCGTAACGGTCAAATAAATCCATTTTAATCATTTCAGTTGATTGGAAAACGTTATTCATCCAGTTTTTATCCGATTTGATAGGGCAACCGATGTCTTTACGCTTAGCAACGTAGTCTTTATAAACTTCAAAAAGGTCAATGTGTTGATATTTAGCGCTTGTAAGCCAAGTGAAGTGGTTTACGCCTACAACGTTTACTTTAATATCTTCACGGCTTTCAACTTTAATGCCTTTTTCAAGGTCTAAAATATTCATAAAGAACATTTGTGTGCCGAATACTTCGTGGCAACAACCAAACGCTTTAATTTCAGGGAATACCCTATATAAAGTTTTAATGCAGAGCGTCATAGGGTTAGTGTAGTTGATAACCCAAGCCTTAGGGCAGTATTCTTTAACGGCTAAACCGATTTCTTCAAACATAGGGATAGTTCTAAGTGCCCTAACTACGCCACCAGGACCAACGGTATCGCCAACCGGTTGTAAAATACCGTATTTTTCAGGGGTATGAACGTCACTTTCCATTTCGTCAAACGTACCAGGAAGAATAGAAATAACGATAAAGTCCGCGCCAGTTAACGCTTCTTGTAAAGAGCCCGACACAACGTAATCCCAGTGAGATTTAACCCCTTCTACTTTATCGTACATATCGCCGATAATCTTGTTATCTAAAGCCGCTTGTTTATCAATATCGTAAAGCCTTACAGTACCCGAAATATCGTCAGCGCTTGCTAAGTCACTCATAAGCCCCCAAGCCCAACCGCGTGAGCCACCGCCGATATAGGCTATGTTAATATCAGAAACTTTTTTGTTTTCAAATTTCATAAATTTACCTACCTTTTGGTTTTTATTGATATAATTATCCTACAATATTTTATAAATTTGTTGCAAAATTTTGCACTTATGTTATAATAAATATAAAAATATTGACTTTTAAGGTTGGTTATGGATTTTAGTTATTACAACAAGTTTGGCGTGGCGGTAGAAATAAGTAATAAAAACGCGCAAATGCCGTCAATGCACGCGCACAAAAGTTGCGAAATTTACGTTTTAATAAGCGGAACTAAAAGTTATTTTATAGAAAGCGACTTTTTTAACGTAAATGCGGGGGAAGTGGTTCTAATTTCAAGCGAAAAACTACACAAAACGGGTGGTTTTGGCTGTTATAGGGCGCTTATTTCGTTTAGTGAAGATTTCTTAAAAAAATACTTTACCGATACCGCAATTTTAAAAATGACAGAGTGTTTTAATAACACCCACGTAAAACCTACAAAAGAACAGTTTGAAGAAATTTTAAAAATTGTAAACGCAATGCAAAAAAACCAAGCGGATAAAATTGAAGGTGACGCCTTTTTGCATCTTGCCGCAATTTTAAAAATCTTAAAGGAAAGCCCAAGCGTAAACGGCTTAACCGAAACGCCAAAAGGCTATACTAATAAAATTATAGAGTACGTGAATAATAATTACAATACAATCTCTGGCTTAAAAGACGTAGCCGATAAGTTTTACGTAAATAAAAGTTATCTTTGCAGGCTTTTTAAAAGGGAAACGGGTATGCAGTTTACAACCTTTTTAAATAAAATCAAGTTAAGAAACGCGGTTAACTACCTACTTAATAGCAATAAATCTATAAGCGAAATATCCTATTTAGTTGGCTTTTCAACTTCGGCGTACTTTTGCAATCTTTTTAAAAAGGAATACAATTTAACCCCGCACGAATATAAAAAACAAAATTCACTTAACGCGGTGATATAAAATATTATATTGATAAAACTATAAAACTGTGGTATAATTAAAAAATCAAATTATAAATAAGGATAAAAATGATAAAAACATCTATTAGATTTTTTGAAAACGTTCCCGTTCGTTCGGTGTGGGATGAAGAAAGTTTACGTTGGTGGTTATGCGCCGTTGATATTATAGAAGCGCTTTCTTTAAGTTCTTCGCCAAGAATATATTGGGCAACTATTAAACGTAGAAATCCGCAGTTGATTGCAATTTGCAAACAACTGAAATTAACGGCAAAAGACGGTAAAAAGTATTTAACCGACGTTATAGATGATAACGGACTTAATTTGCTTATAACACTTCTTCCTAGTAAAAAATCCGACGTGTTTATCAAATGGATTAAAACTAAAGGTACGTCTATTGATGAACAAAGCAAAACTAAAGCCTACGAATTGTTTGAAAATGGTATCATTAACGATATTGAAGTTGGTACTGTAAAAGGTTTACAACAAATACACTCTTATCTTTTTGGTGGAATATACGATTTTGCAGGACAAATTAGAAATTTAAACATTTCTAAAGGTGGATTTGTATTTGCTAGTGTTGGATATTTAAGCCAAACTCTAGAATCTATTGAAAAAATGCCAGAAGAAACAGTAGAACAAATTGTTAAAAAATACGTTGAAATGAACGTTGCACATCCTTTTATGGAAGGAAATGGAAGAACAACTAGAATTTGGTTAGATTTAATTTTTAAAAAAAATCTTTCAAAGTGTGTCGATTGGAGCAAGATTGATAAAACGGTATATCTAGAAGCAATGAAATTAAGCGTTGTAGATTATAGTGCAATTTTAACCCTTATAAAAAGCGCTTTAACCGATAAGATAAACGACCGTGAAATCTTTATGAAAGGTATAGACTATTCGTACTACTATGAAGAAGAAAATTAATATATAAAATAAGGCTTGGTTTTTACCAAGCCTTTTTAGTTAATTATTTTTTCTTTTTTGGTTGAAACATTCTAAAGTCGAATTTTTTAGGAACGTCGATTTCTTCGCGAATGATAGTTTTGCCGTCGCGCTTTGCCATTGCTTCAATCATATCCATATATAAATCGGTTATAGACGTTTCAGTTTCACGGATATCGCTAACTATAAGTCCGCCGTCTTTATTTAAAATTTCCCAAGCCTTGTCTATTTCGCCGGTGTTTAAAAGACCAAAACAGTAGTACATTGTAACTCTGCCGTCCTTTTTAATATCTTCGGCTAAGTTACTGTATACGCTTAAAATTTCTTGGTGTTTTTTATTATCGGTAAGCGCCCTTAATGATTCGCGCGCCAAAGTTAAATCGGTATTTAAAATATTGCACGCTTCTACTAAAAGTTCGCAAGCGGTGTCAGTTTGGTCAAGTAAAATTTTAACTTGCGCTAAAATGAAAAGGGCAGTTGGCGTTCTGCTAAACTCTAATGCTTTAATTGCCGAACTTTCGGCTTTTTCTAAATTGTCTTCCGCAAGATATATTGCCGATAAGTTAAGGTATTTTAAGTAGTTAGGCTCAGATTTTTCAATAAGTTCAGTCCACTCAGGTTGTAAAATCCAAGACTTAGGCGGAATAATATCACACTTATCATCAAACTTGCCGTTATTTAAAAATTGAATAAACGGTTGTTGCTCACTTGAAACTTTGCCAAAATCAAGGTGCGGACATATAGGGCTTTCGCCAAATTTTTCCCTACGGATATTTTCAAGCGCGCCCCAAGGTTCGCCGTAAAGTACCATTTCGCTTGCAGGGGTAGTAGCCATTTTACGCGTTTTTAAAAGCAAGTCTTCTAAGTAATCGTCGGTAACTATTTCGTCAAGGCGCGCGGTTACTTCTTTTATAGCGTCGTCCCACTCACCGTGAACTTTAGTAGGGTTAGCGTTTACCGCACCGTAGCATTCAATCCACTCCCAAGTGGTTTTTGGTGGCATAGGCATAGTTTCAAACTGAGTATGCGTAAGCCCCGCTTGAATTTCAACGTAGCCGTCCGTTCTACCATCGGTTGTTAAGTATTCTTGCCACTTTCTACTGCCTTCGCCAGGTCCCCAAACGAAAAGTTTTCTACCGATAAGCCTTGACGTTGACGCTTGGAAGAACCCGTAGCCGTTTTTATCTAAATACGAAGTGTATTTTCTTTTGTTTGGTGGAATTATCCAAAACAAATCGCCCGCTGTGTTTATATTTGTTGGATACGTTACGTCTACACCGTAAGTTCTTGCGTGGATATACTTGTTATCGTAAGGTACGCCGATTTTAATAATAGCCCTTTCTTCAGGGTTTATATATCCGTAAGTGTAGCAAGAGTGCGCGTCCATAACGTTGCGGTATTCTTCACCTTCGGGTACGGCAATATTAGTGTACCAGTACATAGGTATAGCCCTAAAGTTAGGGTTTACAATACGCATTCTTGCAAATAAAACCTTGCTGTCTTTAGGAAGAAAGAAATCCATTTGGAAAACTACGTTTCTTATTCTTTCGTATTGATACATACGAAGTACCGGCGTTCCGTCGTCAAGACTTGTTATAGCCGTATAAAGTTTATCACAAGTGTATGCAGAGTGCGAAATTATACCAATATTATACTCAATACCACCCGAAAACCAAGCGTTTCTAAGCGCCAAGTTGCAAGGGCGTAAAACAGAGTTAGTATAAAGTAAATCTTTACCCGCCTTTTTATCGTAAAGTGACCAAATTCTACCGCCAAGTTCGGGTAAAAATACCGCTTTTAAGTATTCGTTTTCAAGTTCGATTGCCATATAATCTTTAGGGTTAGTTGCCCTATTGTAGCAATCTTGCATCATATACGGAAAACAATATTTAGTAAAACCATATTTTATAAACAAGCCTTCGTACTCATCTAAATCGCTAACCGTTTTATGTTGAACGTTATCAAGTGAATAGATAGACGGCAATGAAGCAACTCCGTTAAAGTCCGCTGAAGCAAGTGTAATTTTGCCAACTTTAATACTCATAATAAATCTCCTTAAAAGATAAACTTTTAAATTTACTTTTATTTTAACACGGTAAAAATTATAAATCAATACTTAATTCTATTTAAAAACATATCAATTTTTACGATTTTAAAACAAGCGCGATTTTATGTAAAATCGTTAATGCAAAAAAAGTAATATTTTTAGCGTAAAAAGTAATGTTTTTTAGTAAAATTTATGGTAAAATTAAATTACCAATAAGAAGGAGAAACTTTTATGGTTAAAATCAAACACGATATTCCTACCCAAGAAGAACTTGAACTTATGCGCGCTGACTGGCGTGCTACTGATGAACTTCCTTGGTATCAAAAATTCCGTGAAACTCCACTTGCTATCGTTGAAGAAAACGAAATGCCACAATGGAAAACCCCTAAACAAGTTTGGGACGCCGTTCAAGCAATGGGCACTAACTTTGTTAGATACCCTGCTATCGGTTGGGGCGCACATTTCTTTAAAGAATCTAAAGCCCTTCCTAAATATAAAGGTATGAAGCCAGAAGAAGATTTTTACGGTGATATTTGTAAATATTTCCACGAAAACGGCGGTATGGTTTGCGCGTACAACCACTTTGGTGGCGTTATTTATGGTGACGTGTACGAAATGCACCCTGACTGGGTTTATAGGGATAAAGACGGCAATCCTTATATGTTCAACAAAATGCACTATATAGGTTGCTTAAGTAGTGACGATTTCGTTAACGCTATGCTTACGGGTATTGACGAAGAAATTTCACTTTATAATACAGATGCCGTGTATTTAGACGCGCCCGCTTGGTACGTTCAAAGATGTTATTGCGATAACTGTAAAAAGGGTTGGCGCGAAATGTACGGTGAAGAACTTCCCGATATTGAAGCAAAAACAAGCGAAAACTTACAAAAACTTATCGATTACAGAAACGCGCGTATGTATAACGTAATAAAGGCAGTACATACGGTTACTCAAAAATACGGTATTCCGCTTATTATTAACTCACGCGGACAAAGACTTGGCGACGGCCGTATGGGTAACAAAGAACTCAATATGGTATTTGCCGAAGGTACTAACTCTGGCGAAGGTTATAGGCCTAACTCTAACTTTTGGAAGATGTCTACCTTATGGCGTTTAGGCGAAGCAGAAAAGCGTATTTCTTACGCGTACTGTCCTATCGGGCCTTATTACAATATGCGTAGCCACGGCACTGATGAAGCGCTTGTTTCGGGTATGGGCGAAGCAATGTTCGGAACTACCCCGTTTTTAGAATCGGCAACAAGTTATTTCTTTGATACAACGGGTGGCGATAAACTTAAAATCGTTTGCGAAAACCTTAAAACCAACGCAAATATGTATTACCGCACCGCACCTGTTAGAGATTTAGCGATTGTTTGTTCTGCATCAACGCTTACAAACAACACTCCGCAAGATTATAAAATGCTTGAAGGGGATTATGAAAGCGTTGTTGAAATGCTTGCTAAATCGGGTAGACAGTTCGATTGTATTTTCGATACTCAATTAAGTGAAAAGCGTTTAGAAGGTTATAGGGTTTTATATCTTCCGCAAGCGGGCTATATCAATGAAAGAACTGAAAAAATCCTTAAAAACTTCGTAGAAAAGGGTGGCAATATTATTTGCGGACCTGACTTTTCAAGAATTAACGCTAAAAACGAAAAGACAACTGAGTTTGCTTTAAGCGATTTTATCGGCGTTGATTTTATTGCCGAAAACGACAGAACACTTATTGATATGCACTCAAGGGAGTATAGGGAATCTGCAAAAGTTTACCCTTATGCGCCTATCCCTGAAGCGTACGTTAAACTTGTTAAAGATTTACCTAATTTAAAGGCGGATGAAACGCCTGTAATACCTATATCTGACCAAGTTGTAAGGCTTGTATTCCCAGTAACTATGTATTACGTAAGAACTAATCCGCACAAAGACACCGAAGTTTTAGCGGAATTATACTTACCTGCGGGCGGTGAAAGGGGCGACGATTTAGAATTCCCTGAAGGCAACCCACCTGCTCTCACACGTAAAAAATACGGCAAAGGCTACGTTTACTGGTTTGGTTTTAGGCCTGGTCAAATTTATGCAAGACAAGGACTTATCGACCTTAAAAACCTTTTAACCGCCGTTTGCGATATGGCGGGCGACGGACCTGTTATTGCATTTGATACTTTAGGTGCAGTACCTTGCTTTTACGTTGAAGATAAAAATGGCGTAAGATATCTTCACCTTACTAATATGACTGGACCTATGCACGAAAGAAGTATGATGATAGATAAGGTTGCGCCACTTTACGAAATAGAATTTAAGGTTAAAGAAGAAAAACCAATATCTTCAGTTACAACCGTTTACGGCAAGCAAGAATTACCTTTTGAAAGAAAAGACGGATATATTTGCTTCACCTTACCAAAACTTCATATTTATGAAAGTATTGAAATTAAATAATAATAAAAGGAACTGCAGTTGCAGTTCCTTTTTTATTCGAATTTTCTAATTGTTTCGTTTGGTTTATACCCAAACTTTGTTTTAAACGCGCGGTAAAAAGTAGGGTAGTTAGAAAAACCGCAATCAAGGTAAATTTTGGTTGGTTTTTCGCCTTTTTCTATTAAACTTTTAGCAAGGTTTAAGCGTTGGTTGTTAATAAACGTCATCGGGCTAATTTTTACCGTGCTATTAAATAAGTGATAAAATTGCCTTTTTGATATAAATATATGATTGCAAATTTCATCGATAGACGCTATCGTTGTTAAATTTTCCTTAATATACGTAAGCGCCTTTTCGATAAGCGGATTTTGCGAAGTAGGGTAGCCAACTTCTTCGCCACGACTTTTTAAAAGTATAAGGTAAAAAAGTTCTACCGCTAAGTTAACGTAAACGTGTTTTAAGTCTTCATTATCAAGGTTGTTGTAAAACTTGTCAAACTTAATAAATGTTTCTAAAATATCGTCGTCGATTGCCTGAAAAGTATAAAAATCTTTAGGCAAGCGGTTAAGTAAGCCTTGCGGTAAAAGTTTATCCTTTATATGCAAACTATACCTTTCGTAAGGCACGTCCTTTTCAATAAGCAAATGGTGTTCATCAAACGGACGTGTGATAATAACGTCGTGCGGTTTAAGTTTGTATTCCTTACCGTTAAGCACGCAAGTAACGTTACCCCTTAAAAAGTAAAGGATTTCGATATAATCGTGCTGGTGCGTAGGGAAGTTAATATCCTTAGGCTTGCTGTTTATTATGTGGTTGTACATTATTTTACTACTGTAAAATTTAGAAATTACCGTACGCTTCATATTATTATCATATCATTACAATAAAAAAATTGCAATAAAAATTATAATTTTTATTGCAATTTTTGTAATGTATTTATTGTACTTCTTTAAATATTTTAGTTAAGTAAATAAGCGCGCGTGGTAAATGGAACGGGTCTTTAACAGGAAGCGCTGCAGACGGCGCAACTTGAAGATTGCTATCAAGCCAGTTTATCCAGTCGCCATAGCCGTTAGGATAGTGAGAAAAAGCAAAGTTGTTGATTTTTTCGTGCATAACTATAAACTCTTCATCTTTAGTAAGTTTATAAGCGTAAGCGGTAGCAACAAGCGCTTCGCAGTGTACCCACCAAGCCCTAAAGTCGGCTTTATCCCTAAATACAGGTTTTTTGCCGTCAATGTCAATGGCAAGGCACATACTTCCGTTTTCCCAGCCAAGTTCGAAGTGGCGTTTTACAAGCCTACAACACTCTTTAAGTTTATCTTGTTCGTTTCTATCTTCAAAAATCGTCATAATAAACCAAAGCGTTTCAAGGGTGTGGCCTGGCATACAAAGTCTTTCGGCAGGAGTGTCTTGACGTGTGCCGTCAGTTCTAATAAATTCGATAACCGCGTCTTTTTCAGGGTTGTAGAACCTATCTAAAATCTTGTTTGCTAAGGCGTAAGCGGTATCGCTAATTTCTTGACTGCCAACAACTTTTGCTAAGTTATGATAGAAGAAGGAAAATACCATATAAACGCCGTGGATTTCCATACCTTCTGGAATAGTTCTTGGCGCTACGCCGTAACTACCAGGGTTTTTAATAAGATTGTACGTGTTTTCGTAAATTTCAAGCGCGATTTCTTTAGCGATAGGGTTTTTAGTAAGTTTATAATACTCAGTCATACCCGCAAGCACGAAACCGTCAACGTAAATACTTGTTGCGCCCGTTTTTAAATTGCCGTATTCATCGTATAAATAATTCCAACATTCGCCTTTAGGTGGGCGTACCGTTAAAAGATAGTTAAATAAGCCGTTAGCCCTTTCTAAATATTCGGGGTTCTTGTCTATTTCGTTGTACATACAAGAATACGTCCAAAGGGCGCGACCTTGCGACCAAATAAATCTATCTTTAGAAATAACCGTACCGTCTTCAGTTAAGCAGTTGTTGATAGCCCCGCTTTCATCTTTAGAATATTTAAGCCAGTAGGGCATTACTTCGTTATTTAAAGTATCTAAATATTGCTTATAATAGTTTTTCATTTTTTATACCTTTTATTATGGGGCGACGTTTCCGCCACCCCAAATTATAACGTTTTATCGTAGGGGATGGCGTCCTCAACATCCCGCATTATATTTTATTCAACTGTAAATTTAGCAAGGTCAGAAGTATAGAAGATTTCGCCTTTCTTATCAAGTTTATCAGTTTTAATCCAAGGACAGCAATACCATTCGCCGTTATCAGCAACAGCAAGTGTTTGGATATTCTTTGGATATTCGCCGTTAGGTAATACGATAACGCCGTGGTCTTTGTATTCGTCTTTAGAAAGTGAGTAAGATACGGCTGTTAATCTTGGTGTACCGTCTTCAGCGGTAAAGCCTGAAATGTAGTAAACCATATCGTCGTCGTTTTGCTTTTTAGCAAGGGTCATATAACCGTATCTAAAGTCTTCATAGCAACCTTTTTCGATACATACTTGGCTTGCAATACGTCTAATTACTTTAAATTCTTTATTTACTGGGTCAAAAGAGTATAAGTGACCAGTTTTTGGTTGAATACCGTAGAATTTCTTTTGAGTTTTGTTGTAAACAAGATAACGCCAGTTATAACCTTGGTGACGGCCTTTAGTTGGGTCCCATTCGCCAAAGATATCGCGTTTTAAGTTACACCAGTCAACGAGTTTAACGTTACCTTTAGCATCAGTTTCGTAAATTTCGCCGTTAGATAAAGTAAAGTAAGCGTTACCAGTTGTAGGTTCAACCGCAAAGATACGGCAAATGCAAGAATATCTATCGCCAACACCGATTTCGCCGTCAAGCGCAACTTTACCAGCGTTGATAAATTCTTTAGTGTTTACGTTGTAAATTAAAAGTAAAGCACTTGGCCAAGTTAAGCAGAAACAAACACCGCGGTCAGTATCCATTGTTAAAGTGATAATACCTTCGCCTTCTGGTGATTTAGCAACAACTTCAGTTTTGCCGTTCTCATCGATAGAAACAATTCTACCGCCTGCATAACCAAGGTAACCTTCTGGAGGTGGAGCAGGGTTTTCTTTACCGTCAGGCGTAATACCGCCGTAGAAAGAACAGTGTGTAGCAAACCAAATTTTACCGTTGTATTTGTAAAAAGGTGTGTGTGATTTACCTTGAGGAATACGTTTAACGTCAGTTTCGCCACAAACTTCGCCTAAATCGCAAACGAATTCAGGAGTGTTAGAACCGATTTTTGCACGGTAAACTTTAGCAGGGAAGTCGATATCGTGTGTGCAAAGAGTGTAGTAAACGTAATCGTCTACTATAGAAAGTGAGTTGTAGTTTGAGTCTGATTCAGCATACTTACTGTCAAACACGTGCATTTTAATTTCTTTAGCCATATATTAAATCTCCTTAATAATTATTAAATTTATAAAATGTGTTACCATTTAATTTTGAAAGTGTTGCTTTCGATATCTCTTGGATTAACTATTACAAGGGTAATAGTATCCTTTTTAGTTCCGTAATTTGTTGCGTGGAAGCCTTCTTCTGCTTTGATATAACCCTTTTCAGTAGAAAGTTCGATTACCGCGCCGTCATTTTCAATAATTGCTACGTTATCTTTAATTTCTATCTTGCAATCGCTGTGAAGGGTAAATCTTTCGGTTACTTCGCCGTCTTTAGGGGAAACGCCTTTACGTTTTAATACGTCAGTAAATACCACTTCGTTTTCGCCGTTATAGTTAAGCGTTCTTTGAACGATAACGTTGTCTGGTAAAATTTCGTAGCCAACGTGTTCGCCCGTGCAAACTACCTTGTCGCCATCTGTTTCAAATTTAACAAGCGAATTGAGTTTTCTTTTTAAACCAACTAATTGTAAAGCCTTTTCGCCCGCAACTTCGCCAAATTGCGCTGATGCAATTCTTTCGTCAGTTTCAACGCCGTCAATAATTAACGTGTTGTGCGAAAGTGCGCTTCTTGATTTTCTACGCCAAGGTCTGTCGCCAGTATAAGTGTACGTGCCAGAGTCAATCATAAACGGTTTACCTTTAGCGCAAAGTGTAAACGCTAACTGGTCGTTATGAGAGTGGCCGTAATGCGATTCTTTTGCAATAGAAGGGTCGCCACCCGAACTGAATACACAGTGGAAGTCGTTTTTAGCAACGATAGCAAAACCTATGTGGTGATAAATTTGAGATTTGTATTCAAAAGTAGATTGTATCGCTTTAGCATCGTCAAAGTACGCTTTAGATGCAATAAAGTCAACTTCTTTAGCAGAAGACGGTACGATAGAACTATCGCCGAATAAAACTGCAACGGTTGATGCAACAGAGCGCATATCGGCGTTGTGTTTATCTCTTGCTTCCCACTCAATATATCTACCCGCGTCGTTATCGCTAATGTAAGGGATATTGCCGTCTGGTTGAGTAAGCATACAAAGTGCTTTTGCCGACCTACGTAATCTTTCAATAGCAACTTCAGATAAAAGGTGGTGGCTTCTTATATACTTTAAGAAGTCTTCGGCGTTTTTACAGCCTTTAACCCTTAACGCGTGTAAAGTAGGGTAGGTAAACATTTCTAAAACGTACGCGTGGTATGACGTTGTGTTTTCAAAGTCAAAACCGTCGTCGTTGATTTGGCGTTCAATTTGTTTAGAAATTAAGTGCCAGCACGCCCTTTCAAGCGATGCGTTGTAAACAGGGATATCATCGCTACAGTTTTCATCACTATAAAGTGCGGTGGTAAGGGTTAAAGCGCAAGTTTCAGCAACCATATGGTTGTGTTCCGCCCTAAACTCAATGGTCATCGCGATAAATTTAGTATGTAAAAGAATAAGTTCGTAAACTATTTCTAAAAATCTTCTATCGATATCGCAATCAAGGTCGATATCCATCATAGAAAGTGTACAAATAATGTTGGTTACACGGATAGAAACGTTCATACCGTTACGCCAAGCAGGGCCGTAGTACGGTGGGTTAACGGCAACCCAGTCTAAAAGTTGAGAGATGATTTCGTTTCTATACTTAACGTCCTTAGTTAAGCGGTAAGCGTGTGCAAGCGTTAAAAGATAGTGCATTCTTGAAAAGTCTGACGGAGTTTTAGCGTCAACACCTTCAATTTTTGCAACGGGAACGTCAGTATGCCATACTAAATCGTAAACGTAACCCGTGATAATATCTAAGTGCCAAGGAATAGGTGAATAGTTTGGTGAAACTTCCCTTGATAAGTCTTCCGCCTTTTTCATAAACTCTACGTACTTAGGCGCAACTTCGATTGCTTTTTTTCTTGTGGCTTGGTAGTTATGGTCAGGGTTAGGGTATTTATGACCTTCAAAACCCTTACAGTCCATACCGTAATGAATAACCGCAGGCGCAGAGCCTAAAACTGATAATTCGTGGTTTAAGATTTTGTCCGCACAAGGTATGCAAGACGGGTCTGGTTTATAGTTTTTGCTAACAACCAAGTTCAATCTTTGTAAAAATTCTTTCATAACGTATATCCTTATATAATTCGTTACTATAATTGTATCACAAATAAAAGTCAAGTGTATTACGTTTTGTGATATAAATATTACAAATTTTGCAATGATTGCATTTTGTTTAAGATAAAACGGTGCAAAACAAAAAACGACCAATTCGGTCGTTTTAGTTAGATTTAGAGTTTTTTATGCTAAAAAACATTCTAATGAGTATTGACTTAGGGTATTTGTGGTAGTATAATTTAATTATTATATAGCGCGTGTATTTGTATAGGCACTGTATAAAAAATAAATATAAGGAGAGAGTATGCAGTTAATCAAGGATGAAGTAGTCGTAAGGGAATTTGAATACGCCAAGGTTGACAGGGGCGGAAAGAGTATTTCTTGTTCTGTAACCGTTACTAACAAGCGCGTGTTCACTACCGATGCCACGAAACGCCAAATTGCCCATACCGAAGTTCCACTTTCTAAAGTTAAACGTATGGATGCGTCCTTCAAAGCGCCTAACAACTGGTTCAGTATAATGTGTATTATTTACGCAATATTCTGTGTTGTTTTAACGGCTGTTATCGGTTTGACCACCGATATTATGAAAGATAGTCCTGAAGTAATCGGTCTTATGGCAATAGTAACTCTATTATGGATTTTACCGGCGTGGTTATTATGGCAGTACCCAACTTTCAAATGGTCGCTTTCAACCGTAGGTAAAGAAGGCACTCCATTGTACACGTCAATTGCTAAATTTCGCCCATCAAAAGGCAGAATAGGTAGAATAAAAGTACATCTTAATAGAAACGTATGTGAAGAATTTACTTATTCAATAGGCGCGGCAATTACTGAAGCAAGAATGTTAGCGGAAGAAACTAACGAAAAAGCGAAATAATCCAAAACGGAGCATCGCAAAAAAATCAATTTAAAATTTAAGGAGAAATATTATGATATTAGCAAAAAACGAAACTTTAATTAAAGAATGGAAATACGGCTCAAAAAAACAAAAAAAAGTTGTAACTGAAAGTACTCTTGTTATTACAAATAAACGTATTGTTTCTGAAACTTCAAACCCTAACTACATTTCACGCAACGAAATTCCTGTAAGTTGTGTTAAATCAGTTAGTGGCTCTCACAAAACAGCATCAAAATTACCAGCATACCTTTTAATCGGTTTTGGTATTCCTCTTTGTATTGTTATTATCGGTATCTTTATGATTATTGCCGGTGTTAGAAGACTTAAAGCAGGCGAATTTGAACTTTGCTTAACTACTGAAGGCGTTGAAGGCGAACCACTTGAAGTTGGTTACGCTAACGCACTTTCATCAATCTTCAAACGCAAAAAAGCGAAAAAAGCCCCTAAAATTAAAGTTTCTATCGATAACAAAATTTGTCACGAAATCGTTGAAACAATCGGCACTATCATTATTGAAAATAAATAATCTACAAATAAAAAACGGATGCAACTGCATCCGTTTTTTATGCGTTAATTTAACATAAATCTCCATCGCAGAAAAGAGAAGTGGTAAGCGTTAAAGCGCAGGCTTTGGTTACTATATTGATTTAGATTTTTTTAAGTTGTATTTATATAGAACGTGCAGTTTAGGTAGGTTATATCTTAAAATAAATATAGGAAGTATATTTAAGAACAAATTTACTAAAGAAATATGCAACGTAGCCCAAAATACAGGCATAAACAAACTAAAAAGCATTACTGTAAAGCCAAAAATTATACAGCAAACGTGAACGATAATGCCATAATTACACTCAATAATAAATCTTTTAACGTAAGTTACGCTTGAACTATCTTGAAGTTTGTTTTTTCTAAAACCAGTAACCGCGCCAAGTTCTAAAACCTTATCTTTCCACTTTTTTATGCCAAACTTTTCGTAAAAGCGCATTTCTTTTTTAGTTGCTTTGTAAAAGGTTTTATCTTCGCTAAATAACTTTTCAGGCAAAATCCACCTAACAACCGTTGCAAATATACTATCGATTATAATTTCTATAACTACTAAACCAACGATAATTAACGAAAATATTACAAGCGAAAAATCTTTTTCAACTGGCGGATAAAAAAAGTAATTTGTAAAAATTATAATGGCAGTATTTATAATTATGGTAAATAGATAAAAAAACATAATTATTCTTCCCCGTAAGTAAGTGGAATTTTATAAACGCTTTCGTATAAGTTTTTAAGTTTTTGGTAGTTTTCGTTTTTCATATATTCGGCGTTTTGCTTATCGTTAAGGTTTGGATTTTTATAGATTGCAGGCAAAAACCAAATGGTATAGGCTTGAATTTTAAATCCGTCTGCATCTAATTTATCGGTATCTTCCATCGTGATGAATACAGGGATAACCGGCACGTTGTTTTTAACGGCAAATCTAAACGCGCCGTTTTTCATAGGGCGTGGCTTTTTATAGTTCCACCACATTGCTTGTTCAGGATATATTAAAATCTTTTCGCCACGCTTAAGAAGGGTGTCAACGGCGTGTAAAAAGTTTTTCATAGTTTCCTTGTTGCTACTTAACGGCAAAACGTTACAATGCCTAAAAAAGAACCCGAAAAGTCCTTTAAAGTTAGTATAATTGCCTTCCCTTATAACCTTGTAAAGTTGATGCCCTTTAGGAAGATAATTTCTTATAGCGCGATAAACTGCATAGTTATCGTAAACGCTAAAGTGATTGCAGGTTATTATCGCCCCAGATTTAACGGCAAGGTAATTTTCAATTCCTTTTATTTCCTTAATTACAAATTCACCGCTTTTAATCTTTTTTTCATAAAAGTTAACGGCACATTTGTTTGCAATAAAAGTCATTATTTTTGAAGATAATTTTTTGCCTAAATAATCTACTTTATCAGGAGTTAAAACAATAGTTTCAGGGTCGTTTTCAACGTCTTTATCCCATAAGCCCGCTTTTTCATACTCTTTAATTTTATTTAATACGGCAAGTCTTTGTTGTGATTGCATTTTTAAGTCCTTATCTTGATTCATTGCTTAACTTTTTGTAATTGTTTTCGCTATTGATATAGTTAATTGCCATTTGTTGTAAATTTGAAAAGGCAAGTTCATCGCGCTGTTTTTCTTTGTTTGTGTAATTATCACGAATATTTAAAAGGTCGTTTATAAACGGCGTATTGTTTGCATATTTCCAAAAATATTCTTCGTATTTAATTCCTTTATAATGCCACGGTTTAAAGTTGAGTTTATAGTGGATAACCTTTAAATCGTTATCGTTAAACACCTTTTCGGGAATAGGTGTTTTATTCCAACCTACGTCTAAAAGTTTTACTTTGCCTTTAAGTAAAACGTTTAAGTAATCTTGGTCGGGCGCAACTTCAAACTTATGGTTTAACATAAGTTTGATAAATTTTTCTTCTATTTTTTGTTTTTTGTATTCTTTGGTATTTATGACAAGCAAGCCCGAATTAAAATAATCCATTTTAGGCACGTCTAAAAATTCTTCGGAATACCTACCAAAGCAATCGTAGGACGACATTGCTTCTTCGTGCACGGCTGCAACGATATTATCTTGTAAATCAACGTTGTATAGTTTAGAAATATCAGCAAGCATTACTATATCGCAGTCTATATAAATAATCTTTTCGTATTCAGGAAAAAGTGACGGTATAAAAATACGATAGTAAATTGCGGTTGTGTAGTAATCCCTAACGTGCATTTTGTCAAGTAGGCCGTTAAGCCTTTCGGTGATATCAACGTATTCAACGTCAACGTCTTGCGAATATTGTTCGGCAAGTGTTTTAATTTTTTCTTCGTTGTATTTAGAAAGCCCTGTGTTTAAAACGTATACTTTCAAAAAGTAATTGATGCTTAAATTTGTTAATATAGAGTTAAGAGCAACACTTAAAAATGGTGCGTAATTATCGTCAACTGCAAAAACTACGGGAATTTCTTTCTTGTTTAAAATATTAGTCATAAATCTCCTTTAATAAATCTGTGCAAGTGGTTTTTACGCTAAAAGTATATCACGGCAGTATTATAATTGTTCTCTAATAAATATTTCTACAACTCTAATGTGAAATTATAGGGTGGTAGAATTTAAAATTTCGTTCTCTACTCACGGTAGAATTAGCCGTTTTTAGCCTTTTTTAAATAAAAACAACAAAAAACTCACCGTTTTTATTCGGTGAGTTTAATTTTTCGAGTTGTTTTGTTTAAGCCATTTTTGAAAGCATTTCTTTTTTAACTTCGCAGTAAAGCGGGCTGTTTGAATTGTAATTTTCAATTTCATCGCAAACGTGTGAGCCAATTCTTAACTTGCCGTTAGTTGCAAGCCCAGCGATATGCGGTGTTAAAATGATATTTCTTGGCTTTCTAAGTTTGCTATCTTCAGGGAGTGGTTCTGGGTCGTAAACGTCAAGGCATACGTATTTTAAGTTACCTGCAACAACGTGGTTGTATAACGCGTCTTCATCGATAAGCGAACCCCTTGCAGTATTGATTAAAATAGCGTCCTTTTTCATAAGTTTAAGGGTATCTTCGTTGATAATATGGTAAGTTTCTGGTATAGACGGAGCGTGAAGTGAAACTAAATCACTTTCCTTTAAAAGAGTTTCAAAGTCAACCTTTGTAGCGCCCATTTCTTTTGCTTTTTCTTCTGAAACGAACGGGTCGTAAAGTAAAATATTAACGCCAAAATTATTTAAAAGTTTAATGTAATGTCTTCCAACGAATCCCGCCGAAACAACGCCGATAGTAATATCGTATAAGTCCGTTACGTTTCTAATTCTAAACGCGGTGCTGTGAAGGTCGTCGTTAAGTTCAAAAAAGTTTTTAAGGGTTGCTATAGTTAAGCCAAGCGCAGTTTCCGCAACGCCTATACCAAGCGGGCGTGTAGAAGCGCAAACCCTAATACCCCTTGCCCAAAGTTCATCGGTAACGATAGGTTTAACGCTACCTGCAGCGTGGATAACAAGTTTAACGTTTGGGCATTCGTCTAAAATTTCTTTAGTGAGTGCAGGCGTTCCCCAAGACGTAACTATAATATCTGCATCTTTAACGGTTTTTTTAACGCTTTCAATGGTAGCGTCGCCTTGGTTTAATACAACGTCGCCAAGGGTTTGTATTCTTTCGTACGCTTTATCGGTAAATAAAGTTGTTTTTAATGATTCGTTAAAAGCAAGTGCTATCTTCATAATTTTTCTCCTTTAGAAAGTATCTATATTATTGAATTTTTTAATAAATTCTACATAGTAACTTGGCTCTTTAAAAATTCCGCCAAAGTTTTTGTAAAATCCGTTTGTTAAATCGTAAATATTACTATCTGTAAAACCGCCGTCAAGGTAGTTTTTCATTTTTTCCCAGTTGACGTAGTTTTGCGCACCGTTTGACTCAACAACGCCTATCTTCATACCCTTAAGTGCGGTTAAGCGTGATGCGAAGTTTTTATTCCACTCAACCATATACGGGTTAACCGTTAAATCGGCAGGGAAGCATTGTACACCGTGCGATTTTGCAAACTCAGCCATTTCAATACTAACGGATAACGTTTTAGCAACCGGTTTAAGCGTAAGTGTTTTATAGCCAAGTTCAATTCGCTTTTTAGCGTCTTCTAAACTGTGCACCGATTCGTCGGCAGAAAAGTTAACGGGTAAATCGCCAAGGTAAATTTCTTGACTTTCAGGGAACGGTTCTTCAAAGGTAACCGTTCTATCCAAAACGCCTATTTCTTGCATATAGTTAACAAGTTCTATAAGCCTTTCTTTAGTATCGTATCTGCCGTTAGCATCGTAGTAGTAAAGGGCGTTGTTTGACGTAGTGTAAGGTGTTTTTACGTCCTTAAGCGCGTTATGAATTTCTAAAATTCTACGCTTATCCCACTCAAGCATTTTATTTCTATCGCCGTCACCATCAGGGTCAGAGCCGATTTTTATTTTAAACAAGCACACGCCGTCGTTTGCCATTTTAACAACGTCTGAAATAGGTGTGTTGTAGGTTATAAGCGGAATATTAGCAAGGGCGTAGTTTTTAGTTTCGCCTTTGTAGATTTTTTCAAAGTCGGTAACCTTATTAGTTTTAGCCCATAATTGCCATACGGCAAAGTCAACGGCCACAAGCGCATTAAGTACGAAAGTTTTACTAACTTTCATATCGCAAATTTCACACGCGTACTCATATAACTTATCAAAGTTATCGTTAATAAGTTGGATAGGCTTTTCAAATTCTTTGCCTTTGATAAGTTCAAGCGCGTATTTAGTCACCGAATACATAAGGCTATTTGCCTTGTCTTCACCGTATTTACTAAACACGTTGCCGTCCGCCCATAAAACGCTTTCAACCCCGGCGCCAACGCCGTAGTTTTCGCCGTCGGTTACGCAAACGTAAACTTGCCAAACACCAGTAAGGCGTGAGCCTTTAAATTCAAAAGAGTGTAAAAACGGTTCGTTTTCGTACGCCGAATAAGTTTTTAAAATTTTCATTATAAGTAAATCTTCCTTGCCTTTTTAGAGTAAGCGTCGTAATACGCGTTGCCGTCGTAAGAAACGTTGTAAAGTCGTTTATCGTTAAGTAAAACGGTTTCGCCATCGTTTTCTTTAGAAACTTTACCCGCAAGTAAAACTTTAATGCCGTCAACGTGTTTTTCAGCAGGAATTAAAATGTTTTCTTTGCCTTCAAAGTAATCGCAAACGCTTTCCATAAGCGACTCATAAAGTTTAGCGTTGTCAACTGAAAAACAAAAATCGGTAGAAGCGTCGTTATCTTCGGTAAGTATAATGGTATTCCAAAAAATACCGCGGTTTTCTATGCAAACTACTTGACCTTGAGTGCCGTCTTTAAAATTGATAACGTAGTTTTCAGTTTCGTAATCCCCAAACGTTGAACCCTTAAAGTATTTAACGCTTATAGGTTCGCTATCGTGTAGCCCTAAAACTTCTTCAACGGCGTGGATAAAATAACTAAATCCGTCACCGCCAGACGTTACTATCGTTTGAACAGGGCGTGTGTTTAATTCTTTAAACTTTGAAAGCGCGTTTTTAACTTCGTACGTATAGCGAAGCGCAGAAGTACCTATTACTTTAGCGCCACCTTTTACCATTTCTAAATATTTATCAACGTCTTGCATATTGCCAACAAGCGGTTTATCAATATAAACTATTTTATTAAGTTTAATAAAAGGTTCTAAGTAGTCAAGGTGTTTATCCCAGTTGCAACTGTGGATAAATACTATATCAACTTCGCTTGCAAGTTCTTCAAGGGTAGAACAAATTTTAAGGTCGTACTTTTTAGCGTATGCTAAAACTTCGTCTTC
Source organism: Christensenellaceae bacterium (assembly GCA_045613025.1). Taxonomy (GTDB): domain Bacteria; phylum Bacillota; class Clostridia; order Christensenellales; family Borkfalkiaceae; genus HGM11412. The sequence continues at coordinate 33,400 of JAZLAE010000013.1, forward strand.
ACCCCTAAACCCGTCGTTATAAACGGCGGTGTATTTAGCCCTTCCAATTTTTTCAAGCGCCCACGTAAACGAAAGTGGGTGCGATACGTCAATATTAACTGCGCCAAACTTAATCATTGATTTCCTCCACCTATACCACAACCTCTAAATAATTTTTGAACGGCAAAACACTTAAAAATTCTCCGTGTTTTGCTTAGTTACGTACCTTACAGGTACGCGCCTTCGCAATAACGCTTGCCTTTTTTAGCGTTTTATCCGCCAAAACGCTTTGCTAATCATTTATTTGTTGGTGCTATAGGTTATTTTTTTATTTTCTATACTTATTCTAATACAATTTAAAGCTTTTGTATTTATCTAAAATTCACTTAACGGTCAATTATTTGCACAAAATTATCTTTTTGCTTGACTTTAAAGATAATTTTAGTATAAAATTAGGGTATGGATATCAAAGTTTTATGGGTGGCGGACCACTCTTCGTTTACCGTTCAAAGCCACGTACACGAATTTTATCAACTTGCTTTAGTTAGAAAAAAAGGCGGGTATATAATTATAGACGGCGTTAAGTACGACGTTTTACCCGACCAAGTATATCTTATGAAAAAAGGCGTTATGCATGGTATGGAACGCCTTGACGATATGCGCCTTATCGAAGTTAAGTTTATACCAAGTGGCGATGAATTCGTAAGGCATTTAAACGCTTTACCCGTAGTGTTTAGTTTAGAAAAATATCCACTTATGAAAAATATGCTTATCCAAACGGTAAAGGAAGGTTTAAGCGGTAAAGGTTACTCAAACGAAACGGCAAGTTCTGCGCTTAAAATCTTTTTTGCTTCTGCAATTCGTGAGTTTATTAAAGATTTACCGCCCGAAAGTTTAGATACACAAGGCAATAAGGTAAACTATGGCAAAACAGGTTATGCTAATAACGATATTTTAATTCTCAACCTAAAGCCGTATATCGAAGAAAATTTGCATAGGGAAATAACCTTGCAAGAACTTGCAGACAAGGTGTATTTTAACCCAACCTACTTTATAAGGCGTTTTAAAATTTTATGGGGGTTAGCACCTATGAAATTTGTAAATAGGGTAAGGATAGAAAAAGCCAAACGCCTTTTGACAGCATCAAACTTAAGCGTTTCTAAAGTTGCTAAAGAGTGCGGTTTTAAAAGTTTGCATTATTTTAGCCGAACTTTCAAGCAAGAAGAAGGCATTTCGCCAAGCGAATACGTAAACTCTTACGTAGAAAACGATGGTTTAAATGAATAAAACAATAAAATAACGGCTTGACTACGCGTCAAGCCGTTTTGTTTATTAATGATGTTTAATTAAGCCTATAAGTTTAGAAAGTTCCATTACAACAAGTGGTACTAATACTAAGCCAAGTGCTATAAGGTATAAATCCCAAGTTAAAAGCGTTAAGCCGAAAATAGTATTGAGCGGTGTAAAGAGAACTATTAACACAAGTGCAAGTGAACCAAGAGCCGCTAAGTTAAGGTTTTTGTTGCTAAAAGGTCCAATCTTGAATAACGAATGTTCGCTTCTCATATTGAACGCTTGAACTACTTGAGTAAGTGAAAGTACGATAAACGCCATTGTTTGACCTTGTATTTTATCTACGCCACCGATGTAGTAACCGATAAGTGTAAGTGTGGCAAACATTATACCTTGAATAACAACTCTTACGCCAAGACCGTGCGCGAAGATACCTTCGTTTTTAGGTTTTGGTTTTTTATCCATTACGTCTTTTTCAACTGCTTCCATACCAAGTGCGATTGCAGGGAAACTATCTGTAACTAAGTTAATCCATAAAAGTTGCATTGAAAGGAGTGGTGTTGCTTGCCATGCAAGCATTGCGATAAATACTGTAAATACTTCACCGATGTTAGTTCCAAGTAAGAAGCCAACAACCTTTTTAATGTTAGCGTAAATACCACGGCCTTCTTTAACAGCGTCTACAATCGTAGCGAAGTTATCGTCTGTAAGGGTCATATCGGCAGCGCCTTTTGCTACGTCAGTACCAGTGATACCCATTGCACAACCGATATCGGCAGCCTTAAGGGCAGGAGCGTCGTTTACGCCGTCACCAGTCATTGAAACAACTTGACCTTTTCTTTGCCATGCTTTAACGATACGAATTTTGTTTTCAGGCGAAACCCTTGCATATACTGAGATTTTTTCAACAACTTCGTCAAGTTCTCTATCAGTCATAGCATCAAGTTCAGGGCCTGTAATAGCCATATCGCCGTCGATTAATATACCAAGTTCTTTAGCGATAGCAGATGCGGTAACAACGTGGTCACCAGTAATCATAACAGGTTTAATACCCGCGCGCCTACAAACTGAAACTGCTTCTTTTGCTTCTGGTCTTGGTGGGTCAATCATACCAACTAAGCCCATAAACGTAAGTCCGTTTTCAAGTTCTTCGCTTGTTGGGTTTTCAGGAACTTTGTCAATAATTTTATAACCAACCGCAAGTACGCGGAGAGCGTCACTACTCATTTCATTGGTAATTCGTTTTGCTTTTTCTAAATCGCCAGATATCGTTCTAAGTGCCATTACGTCGAACGCGCCTTTAACGATAACTACAAGTTTGCCGTCGATTTCGTTTACCGTAGACATAAGTTTTCTATCGCTGTCAAACGGAATAGAAGCAAGCCTTGGATATTTAGCGTTTAAGTCTTCTTTAGTAAAGCCATTTTTATACGAAGCGTAAACGATAGCCGTTTCAGTAGGGTCTCCGATATGTTTTTCTTCATTGCCGTTAATGATAACAGAACCGTCTGAACAAAGAGTACCAAAGTTTAAAAGGCGTTGAACTTTTTCGCTATTTTGGTTAGAAATAAGTTCGATTTCTTCGCCGTCAACGTACGCTTTAGTAAGCGTCATACGGTTTTGTGTAAGCGTACCAGTTTTATCACTACAAATAATTGAAGCGCTACCAAGTGTTTCAACCGCAGGAAGTCTACGAATAAGTGCGTTCTTTTTAACCATACGTTGTACGTCGATTGAAAGAACGATAGTAACGATAGCAGGTAAGCCTTCAGGTATAGCAGATACTGCAAGTGAAACTGCAGTCATAAATATTTCAAGTGGGTTAATATTGTTAATTAAGCCAACTACGAATATGATACCGCAAGCAACAAGCGCCATAATACCAAGGTATTTACCAAGTGTAGCAAGTTTTTGTTGAAGTGGAGTTTGAGTATCGCTTTCGCTATCAAGAAGGTTAGCGATTTTACCCATTTCGGTATCCATACCGGTAGCGGTTACAACCGCGATAGCCGTACCGTAAGTGATAGAGCAACCAGAAAATACCATATTTATTCTATCGCCGATAGGTGATTTTTGGTCGATAACAACTTCCGCATCTTTTTCGCTTGGAACTGATTCGCCAGTAAGTGCCGATTCTTCACTTTTTAAACTTACGCTTTTTAAAAGCCTTGCATCTGCAGGAACAAAGTCACCCGCTTCAAGTTTAATAATATCGCCAGGAACAAGTAAACTTGCATCGATTACTTCTTCAATGCCGTTTCTTATAACCCTTGCGTGTGGTGCAGACATATTCTTTAAAGCGTCAAGTGCTTTTTCTGCCTTACTTTCTTGAATAACACCCATAAGCGCGTTTAATACTACGATAAGTAAGATTAAAGCAGGTTCAAAAAATTCCTTAGGGTTACGTTCAATACAAGCAATTACGAAAGAAACTACCGCTGCAGCGATAAGAATTAAAATCATAACGTCTTTAAATTGTTCAAAGAAACGTTGAATGTTAGATTTTTTCTTTTTTTCGCGAAGTTTGTTTTCACCGTACTCTGCTTGAAGTTTAGTGATTTGGTCTGAAGTTAAGCCGTTATCAATACTTGTTGAAAGTTTAGATAAAACTTCTTCTTTAGATAAATCGTGTGCAGTCAATTTAAAATTCTCCTTTTCTATATTATATATTTATAATTGACATTATATCAAAAAAAATTGTACTTGTCATTATTTATACAGTAAAAATTTAGTGAAATAACTAAAAAAATGAAAAAACCAAAAAAAATAGTTGACAAAGATTTTTTAAAATGCTAAACTTTTTTCAACTTAATATTAAAGGCTGTGACGAAGATGGTGTTTGTAAACCGTTTATTAAAGAGAGTCGGGGATGGTGTGAACCCGATATAAACTTATAAATAACCTATCACTTCTGAGCCGAAAGCCCAAAAGGATTTTTATCCAAGTAGATGCTTTCCGTGTAGGCTACGTAAGTGCATAGAAGTTGTTAGACTTCGAAGTGGTAGTTATAGTAACTACAATTTGAGTGGTACCGCGAGTATTTTATACCCGTCTCAAAGAGAAATCTTGAGACGGTTTTTTGTTTGTATACGGCTTTAATATTTTGTTAAACACACTAAAATCTTTTAAAGGAGATTGATATTATGAACACAAATAAAACTTTAAATCAGTTAGCAGAACTTGCAACAAGAATTAAAGAAATGCGTGAAATTTTAGGCTTATCCGTTAGCGAAATGGCAATAAATACGCAAACTACAGAAGAACAATATCTCACTTACGAAAGTGGCGAAGTAGATATTCCGTTCTCTTTTATTCATAAGTGTTCTATAGCGTTTAACGTAGATTTAACCGACTTACTTGAAGGTAAGTCTGCTAAACTTACCAACTATACGGTAACAAGAAAGGGCAAAGGCCAAGTAACTGCAAAAGAAGAAGGCATCGACATTAAAAACCTTGCCCCAAGATTTAAAAATAAACTTGCCGAACCTTACTACGTTACTTACGAATATTCTAAAAAAACTGAAAAGTCTCCTATTCAACTTGCCACTCACTCTGGTCAAGAATTCGACTTTATCTTAAAAGGTAAACTTAAAATTCAAATAGGTGACCACGTTGAAATTTTAGAAGAAGGCGATAGCATTTTATACGATAGTTCAACCCCTCACGGTATGGTTGCCGTTGACGGCGAAAACTGTGAATTCTTAGCCTTCGTTTTAGCGGGCAAAGAAACTAAGGAAGAAGAAATCGTTAAAACGGTTATCAAGGCAAGAAGCAACGAAAAACTTGTTTGTGAAAAATTCGTTGATACTAAAGAAGATGAAAACGGTAGGCTATCCGCTATCAACTTCAAAAACACCGAAACTTTCAACTTTGGTTTTGATATAGTTGATAAAATTGCCGAAAAATATCCAGATAAACTTGCAATGCTTCATCTTGATAAAAACAAAGTTGAACGCCGTTTTACCTTTAGGGATATCAAGCGTGCTTCTAACCAAGTGGCTAACTACTTTACTTCGCTTGGCATCAAAAAAGGCGATAAAGTAATGCTTGTACTTAAACGCCATTACGAATTCTGGTTCTGTATGGTTGCCCTTCACAAACTTGGTGCGGTGGCTATCCCTGCAACTAACCAACTTAAACAGCACGATTTTGAATACAGATATAACGCTGCGGGTGTAAAAGCAATCGTTTGTACGGCAGATGGCGATACTTACACTTACGCTCAAAGCGCTGCTAAAAAATGCCCTCAAGTAGAAAAACTTTTAATGGTAGGTGGCGCTAAAGACGGTTGGCAAGATTTCAATAAAGAATATCCGCTTTTCAGTGCTCACTTCTACCGCAATGAAGATACTTCTTGTGGTAACGATACTGCGCTTATGTTCTTTACTTCGGGTACAACTGGCAACCCTAAAATGGCTGCGCACAAACATACTTACGCGCTTGGTCATTTTGTAACCGCTAAGTACTGGCACTGTTGCGAACGCGACGGCTTACACTTAACTATTTCTGATACTGGCTGGGGTAAATCACTTTGGGGTAAACTTTACGGTCAATGGCTTTGCGAAGGTGCGGTATTTGTTTACGACTTTGATAGGTTCGAAGAAAACGACATTTTACCAATGTTTGCAAAATATAACATTACTACTTTCTGCGCTCCACCAACAATGCTCCGTATGCTTATTCGTGGCGACCTTTCTAAGTACGACCTTTCTTCAATCCACCATATGACTACTGCTGGCGAAGCGTTAAACCCTGAAGTATTCAATAAATTTAAAGAAGCAACAGGCCTTGAAATTATGGAAGGTTTTGGCCAAACCGAAACAACCCTTGCTATTGCTAACCTTTACGGCACTACACCAAAAATCGGTGCTATGGGTAAGGCAAATCCACAATACGACGTTGACGTAGTTGACCCAGATGGAAATAGTCTTCCTGCAGGTGAAGTTGGCGAAATCGTTATCCATACGGATAAAGCCGTTCCTTGCGGATTATTTAAAGAATATTATTGTGACGCTGAAAAAACTACCGATGCTTGGCACGATGGCTTATATCATACAGGCGATACCGCATGGCGCGATGAAGACGGATATTTCTGGTACGTTGGTAGGGTAGACGACGTTATCAAGTCAAGTGGTTACCGTATCGGACCTTTCGAAATCGAATCGGTAATAATGGAACTACCTTACGTTTTAGAATGTGGTGTTTCTGCCGTTCCTGATGAAGTACGTGGCCAAGTAGTTAAAGCAAGCATCGTATTAACTAAAGGCACTGTAGGTTCTGAAGAATTAAAGAAAGAAATTCAACAATACGTTAAAGAACATACCGCTCCATACAAGTATCCAAGGGTAATCGTATTTAAAGACGAATTGCCAAAGACCATTAGCGGTAAAATCCAAAGAAACAAACTCTAAACGGCGTTATGCTTCGTTTCTGTAAAATTTATCGACCTTGGTGACCACAAAGGTCTACCAAGTCCGCTAAATTTTACGAGCCTTGCCTAACTTGTTTATAGTCCGTTTCTAACATATTTCTTATAGAAATAACCATTTACGGGTAGAATATTAAGTTTTTACTATATATAACTTTAAAATAAAAGATAAAAACGTTTGACACTTAATTAAAGGTGTGATAAAATACTATAACAAAGATGTTGATGAAGAGTCGTTCAAATATCGTTTTTTAGAGAGATAACGGTTGGTGCAAGTTATTAAAAGGGTATTGAATGTTGTAGCTTCTGAATCGGAAGGAAGAAAGCGTTGTCAAGTAGAACCTTCTCGTGATTGCTGCGTTAATGCATACGGGTTGTTAGACCTTGAGGGGCAGTATGTTACTGCAATTTGAGTGGTACCGCGGGTTTTAGATTTATCTATGCTCGTCTCAAAGTTTTATCTTTGAGACGAGCTTTTTTGTTTCAAACGGAGGAAATTATGCAAAATATGATAGGTCTTGATTTAAAAATTCAAGAAATGGCAACAAGAATACGCGAACTTCGCGAAATCGTAGGTCTTTCCACCATCGAAATGGCGGAAAAAACTGGCGTTACCGAAGAACAGTATATTCAATGCGAAAACGGTTTATCCGACTTAAACTTCGCTTTCATTTATAGGTGTGCTTTAGCGTTCAACGTTGACGTTACCGAAATTATCGAAGGTAAAAGCCCTAAACTTAGTTCCTACGTCTTAACAAGAAGCGGTAAAGGTCAAAAAATTGAACAAGCGCACGGTATGACTTATTATAACTTAGCGTCTACCTTTAGAAATCGTATTGCAGAACCACTTTACGTTGTTAGCGAATACGATGAAAGCGCGCAAAATAAAGAAATTGAAGTTACCACTCACACTGGTCAAGAATTTGACTTAGTTGTTGAAGGTGAGTTAAAAATTAAAATCGGTGACCACGTTGAAGTTTTAAAAGCGGGCGACAGTATTTACTACAACTCTTCAACCCCACACGGTATGATTGCCGTTGGCGGTAAAGACTGTATTTTCTACGCTATCGTATTAAACCCAACTGGCGAACCTATCCCTGAACTTCAAAAACACCCTGAAAATAAACTTATTAAAGAAGTTGATAAAGACCACGAAAAAAGGGCGTACAGTAAGTTTATCGACACCGTTGAAGACGAAAACGGTACTCCGCTTTCAATTAACTTTAAAAATCAAGATAAATTTAACTTTGCTTACGATATCTTTGACGAAATCGCTAAAAAGCACCCAAGCAAACTTGCCCTTTTACATATTTCAAGGGATAAAACCGAACGTCGTTTCTCATTTAGCGATATTAAAAAATATTCTTGTAGGGCTGCTAACTACTTTAAGTCTTTAGGCATTAAAAAAGGCGATAGAGTTATGCTTGTTCTTGGTAGAGATTATCAATACTGGTACGCTATGCTTGGTTTAAACCGCTTAGGTGCTATTGCAATCCCTGCGATGAACCAACTTTTAGCAAAAGACTTTGAATACCGCTTTAATAGTGCGGGCGTATCTGCAATTTTATGTACGGCGCAAGGCGGTTCTTCATTTCAAGTAGATATTGCAAGCGAAAAATGTCCAGGTCTTAAACATAAAATTATCGTTGGTGGCGAACGCGATGGTTGGAGAAATTTCGACGAAGAATGCGAACTTTTCAGCACTCACTTCGAAAGAACTGAAGAAACCGCTGGTGGCGATGATATTATGCTTATGTTCTTTACTTCGGGAACTACAGGCTATCCAAAAATCGCAATGCACAACTATAAATACGCGCTTGGCCACTTCCACACCGCTAAATACTGGCACGCTGCAAGGCACGATGGTATCCACTTCACTATCAGTGATACCGGCTGGGCTAAAGCAATGTGGGGTAAATATTACGGTCAATGGCTTGTTGAAGGGGCTATCTTCGTTTACGACTTTGATAGATTCAATGCAAGTGATATTTTACCTATGTTTGCAAAATACAATATCACTACTTTCTGCGCTCCGCCTACAATGCTTCGTATGCTTGTTAAAGAAGATATTTCTCAATACGATTTATCTTCAATAAGATATATGACTACCGCTGGTGAAGCACTTAACTTAGAAGTTTACAAACAATTCAAAGAAGCAACCGGTCTTTCTATTATGGAAGGCTTCGGTCAAACAGAATCAACCCTACTTATCGGCAATATGGTAGGTACTAATACTAAACCTGGTTCAATGGGTAAACCTGTACCTATTTACGATATCCAACTTTTAGATAGAGAAGGAAACCCTGTACCTAATGGTGAAACGGGCGAAATTTGTATCAATACTCAAAGTGGTAAACCAAACGGTCTTTTCTGCGGATATTATAACGACGAAGAAAAAACTAAAGAAGTTTGGTACGATGGCTTCTACCACACTGGCGACCTTGCTTGGCGCGATGAAGACGGCTTCTATTGGTACGTTGGTAGGGCAGATGACGTTATTAAATCGTCTGGTTACCGTATCGGACCTTTCGAAATCGAATCGGTAATAATGGAACTCCCTTACGTTTTAGAATGTGGCGTTTCCGCTGCACCTGATGAAGTTCGTGGTCAAGTAGTTAAAGCAAGTATCGTTTTAACTAAAGGTACGGTAGGTACTGAAGAACTCAAAAAGGAAATTCAAGAATACGTTAAAAAACGTACCGCCCCTTACAAATATCCACGTGTAGTTGTATTTAAGGACGAATTGCCTAAGACTATAAGCGGTAAAATCCAAAGAAATAAGTTATAAGCGTCGCAATACTGCGTTTACTGCTTCAAATTTTGACTTTGATGACCAACAAGGTCAATCAAATCCAAAATTTTCGCGAGCCTTGTCTTGCTTGCTTCTAACTCATTTCTTACATAAACAAATTATAAGCATCGTATTTCTGCGTTTACTGTAAAGTTTTTCGACCACGATAACCAAAAAGGTTTATCGTGTCCGTAAAACTTTCCGAGCCTTGCCTAACTTGTTTATAGTTCGTTTCTTAATCACACGAAACAGGTAGGTCTATCTCAGCCTGTGGTCTACACGAGCCTTTCCTAACTTGTTTCTAACTCATTTCTTACAGAAACAAACTAAAAGATAAAGTATGTTTGTTTTTAAAACTTATTAGTTTGAAATTTCTATTGATAATCAATTTAAAGTCGATTACAATTAGATAAGGGGTTATTATATAAAGAAAACAACCACAGTTTACAAACTTGTTTGTAACATCGTTAGTCGCAAGACTACACAGTTTTTGCGCTAGCAAAACACCGTTTGGCGCTAGCCAACTTTGGCAAAGCCAAAATATCGTTTAATAATAGTTATGATAAACTTTAAAAGAATTACAATCTTATCAGGGCATTATGGTAGCGGAAAAACTAACGTTGCCGTAAACCTTGCCTTAGATTTAAAAAAGGTATATAATAAAGTTGCTATAGCGGATATCGACATAGTTAACCCTTACTTTAGAACCAAAGATAGCGAAGAACTATTGCAGTCTTTAGGCATAAAACTTATTTGTTCAGAGTACGCTAACTCTAACGTAGATATTCCTGCGCTTCCGCAAGAAATGTATAGCGTAACCGATGATAAGTCCGTACACGCCATACTTGACGTAGGCGGTGATGAACGCGGTGCTTTAGCGCTTGGCAGGTTAGTGCCTAAAATTAAAGAAGAAAACGATTACGATATGTTCTACGTAATAAATAAGTTTAGGCCGTTAACCCGTGATATTCCGTCGGCTATAGAAGTTTTTGATGAAATCGAAAACGCGTGCAAACTTAAATTTACGGGAATAATAAATAACTCAAACTTAGGCAAAGAAACTACCCCTGAAGACGTAATATCTTCAGTAGAAATTGCCGAAAACTTAGCAAAAACTTTAAACTTACCACTTATTTTCACTTCGGTTACCGAAGAGTTGTATGGCAAAGTAAAAGATAAAATTCAAAACGTGTATCCACTTGTGATGCAAAAAAAATTATAAAGGAGTATAGTTATGGCTGTATTAACTTTTAAAACTGATAAATGTAAAGGCTGTGGCTTGTGCGTTGGCGTTTGCCCTAAAAACGTACTTGCTCTTGCAACAGACAAAATTAACGCAAAAGGTCATCACCCTGTTGAAGCGGTTAACCCTGAAGCGTGCATCGGTTGTGCTTTCTGTGCAACAATGTGTCCTGATTGTATAATAAAGGTAGAAAGATAGGAGTATAAAATTATGGCAGATAAAGTTTTAATGAAAGGCAATGAAGCAATTGCAGAAGCGGCTATCATTGCAGGTTGTAGACATTATTTCGGCTATCCTATTACGCCACAAACAGAAATCGCGGCGTATATGGCTAAAAAGATGCCAAAAATCGGCGGTACTTTCTTACAAGCAGAAAGTGAAGTTGCCGCTATCAATATGGTATACGGTGTAGCGTCAACCGGTTATAGGGTTATGACGTCGTCTTCAAGCCCTGGTATTTCGTTAAAGGGCGAAGGCTTATCTTACTTAGCGGGTGCTGATTTACCAGCGCTTGTTGTTAACGTACAAAGGGGCGGTCCTGGTCTTGGTGGTATTCAACCATCACAATCAGACTATTTCCAAGCAACTAAGGGTGGCGCACACGGTGACTTCCGTATGTTAGTTTTAGCCCCTGCATCAGTTCAAGAAATGGCAGAACTTACAGTTAAAGGTTTTGACCTTGCCGATAAATACCGTATGACTACTATGATTTTAGCCGACGGTACTATGGGTCAAATGATGGAACCAGTTTCTTTAGATTTCAAGGTAGAACCTCCTGTTGAAAAACCTTGGGCGGCTACTGGTACTAATATGCAACGTAAGCACAACGTAATCAACTCTCTTTACTTAAAGCCTGACCAACTTGAAAAAACTAACTTTGAAAGATTTGAACGTTACGAAATTATCAAAGAAAACGAAGTTATGTACGAAGAATACTTAATTGATGACGCTGAAATCTGCGTTGTTGCATTTGGTATTGCATCAAGGGTTGCTAAAAACGCTATTAACGAAGCAAGAAGCCAAGGCATTAAAGTTGGGTTAATTAGACCTATCACACTTTGGCCTTTCCCTGAAAAAATCATTAACAAGGTTGCAGATAAAGTTAAATCGTTTATCTCTGTAGAACTTTCTATGGGTCAAATGATTGAAGATATCCGTTTAGCAGTAAACGGCAAAGCACCTGTTACTTTGTGTAACCGTTCGGGCGGTATGATACCTTCACCTGAACAAGTTTTAGAAGCAATCAAAAACGCTAACGGAGGTAAAAACTAATGGTAGTATTCGATAAACCAAAGTCACTTGTTGACGTTCCTTTACATTATTGCCCAGGTTGTACACACGGTATCGTTCACCGTTTAGTTGCCGAAGTTATCGACGAACTTGGTATCGAAGGTAAAACTATCGGTATTGCACCCGTTGGTTGTGCGGTTATGGCTTACGATTATTTCGCTTGCGATATGATTGAAGCAGCGCACGGTAGAGCGCCTGCTGTTGCTACTGGTGTTAAGCGCGCGTTACCTGATAACGTAGTATTCACTTACCAAGGCGACGGCGACTTAGCGTCAATCGGTATGTCTGAAACAGTTCACTCTGCTGCAAGAAACGAAAACATCACTATTATCTTTATCAACAACGCAATTTACGGTATGACTGGTGGTCAAATGGCACCTACTTCTCTTCCTGGTCAAGTAACTCAAACTTCACCTTATGGTAGAGATACTAACCTTTGCGGTTTCCCTATCAAAGTTTGCGAAATGCTTTCACAACTTGACGGCCCTGAATATCTTGAAAGGGTAGCGGTTAACAACGTTAAAAATATCAAAAACGCTAAAAAAGCAATCAAGAAAGCCTTCCAAAACCAAATTGATAAAAAAGGTTTCTCTCTTGTAGAAGTTGTTTCAAGTTGCCCAACTAACTGGGGCTTAACTCCTGAAAAAGCATTACAATGGATTGATGAAAAAATGATACCTTACTATCCTTTAGGCGTATACAAGGATAGGTCGGCGAAATAAGGGGGCAATTAAAATGAACGAAAAATATTTATTTGCCGGTTTCGGCGGTCAAGGTATATTATTCTCTGGTAAAGTTTTAGCGTATAAAGGTCTTACTGATGGCAAAAACGTAAGTTGGCTTCCATCATACGGCCCTGAAATGCGTGGTGGTACTGCAAGTTGTAGCGTTATCGTAAGTGATAACCCTATCGGTTCACCTATCGTTTCTAATCCTGAAATTTTAATAGCAATGAACCTTCCATCTCTTGATTTATACGAAGATAGAGTAACAAGTGGCGGTATGATTTTCGTTGACTCATCACTTGTTGATAGAAAGGTTAATAGAACTGACGTAAAAGCATTTTATATCCCTGCAACAAAACTTGCATCGGATAACGGAATTCCAACCCTTGCAAATATGATTATTATGGGTAAGGTTTTAGCGGAAACTAACGGCTTTAACGATGAAAACGGCGTAAGAAACGCTTTAACTAAAGTTATTTCAGCAAAGCGTGCCGATATGTTAGAAGTTAACCTTAACGCTATGAAGTTGGGTAGAGACTTCAAATAAGATTACGCTTTTGATTTAAAGGAGAATTATTATGGAAATTAAAATCACTAAAACTACAAGTCCTGCGGTTAAACCAGACAGTAGTATTTTAGGTTTCGGTAAATACTTTACCGACCATATGTTTATAATGGATTATTCGGCTGACAAAGGTTGGCACGATGCAAGAATAGTACCGTTTGGTAGAATTGATATTCACCCAGCATCAACAGTACTTCACTACGGCTCTGAAATCTTTGAAGGTTTAAAAGCATATAGAACAAAAGATGGTAGCGTACAACTTTTCCGTCCGCTTGAAAACATTAGAAGAATGAACCGCTCAGCAGAACGTATGTGTTTACCTGAAATCCCTGAAGATATGGCACTTGAAGCGTTAACTACCTTTATCAAAATGGAACAAGACTGGGTTCCATCTGCACCAGGTACTTCACTTTATATCCGTCCGTTTATGTTCGGTAACGATGAAACTTTAGGTGTTCACGCCGTTAAAAACGCTAAATTTGTTATTATAACTTCACCTGTTGGTAGTTATTATAAAGAAGGCATTAACCCTGTTAAAATTATGATTGAATCTGAAGACGTACGTGCCGTTCGCGGTGGTACGGGCGAAGCAAAATGCGGTGGTAACTACGCTGCAAGTAATAGGGCAGGCGAAAGGGCAGAAAAGAAAGGTTACTCTCAAGTATTATGGCTTGACGGTGTTGAAAGAAAATACATCGAAGAAGTTGGCGCAATGAACGTTATGTTCAAAATCGCAGGCGAAATCGTTACGCCTAAACTTGCAGGTTCAATTCTTCCAGGTATTACAAGAAAATCTATCCTTGAACTTTTACAAAAAGAAGGTTATAAGGTTTCTGAAAGACTTATCTCTGTTGATGAACTTGCCGAAGCAATGAAAAACGGCACGCTTGAAGAAGCATGGGGTTGCGGTACTGCAGCCGTTGTTTCACCTATCGGTGAACTTTGCTATCAAGACGTTAAATACTCTATCAACAACGGTAAAATCGGCGAAGTTACTCAACACTTATACGATACTTTAACAGGTATTCAATGGGGTAATAAGGAAGATGTATTTAATTGGGTTTACCCAATTAAATAAGCCGTTATTTGCTGCGTCTATCTGCGTTTCTGCAAAGTGGTTTTGATTTCAATGACCAACAAGGTCTATTTCATCCAAAACCATTTGCGAGCCTTGATATACTTGCAACTAACGCCTTATTACGTACTTAATTTAACTTTTAAAAAGGCAGGTTTACTTAACCTGTCTTTTTTCTACACTTTTAAATCCGCACAATATTAAACTTAATAAAATTTAAGGCAGGTTGTTTTAAGACCTGCCTTTTTCTTGAGCCTTGCCTAACTTGTAACTAACGCCTTATTACGTAAATTTAATAAGCAAATATTTATTTTAGCGTATCAGCATAACGTTGATACGCTATTATTTTTAATAAAAAATAAACAATTTAACCTTTTTTATTTGACAAAGTTATAAAATAGTGTTAATATACTTAAAAATAAACGCGATGAAGCGAAATAGTAAGTAAATTTTCTTGCTTTTAGAGAGATGCTGGTTGGTGCAAGGCGTTAGAAGAATTTTACCGAACTCGTCGCAGAGCGGTTGCCGTGAAAGGTTAGTAGTGGCAAACGGGAACTCCCGTAAAAGAGTTAGGTGTGTTTGCACCAAAGTGCGCTTTCTTAAGCGAATAAGAGTGGTACCGCGGAAATAGTTTATCCTAAACGTTTTCGTCTCTTTAAGAAGTAAGGAGACAAAAGCGTTTTTTTATTTCTATTACCACAAAATTAAAGGAGATTTATTATGAAAAAAATCGATATTATTGACGTTACGCTTAAAAAACTCTCAGAAGAACGCGAAGTTGCGCTTTTATTCCGTGAAAAATCTGCTATTGCTACAAAAGCCGATTTATTAGGTGCTGACGTTATTGAACTTCCTGCAGTTAAAAACTTCCGTGAAGATGCAATTATCTATAAAACTATTTCTCAAAACGTTCAAAACGCTATTTTAACAATCCCTGTTGGCTTTGATAAAGAAAGCGTTGCTAACGCTTGGGAATGTGTTAAATTTGCTAAAAAACCACGCTTACAAATCGAACTTCCAGTGTCTACTATTCAAATGGAATATACTTACCACGTTAAGCAAGAAAAAATGCTTGATAAAATTGTTGCGCTTATTAAAGAAGCAAAAAATTATTGTGAAGACGTAGAGTTTTCTGCGCTTGATGCAACAAGGGCTGACGTTAATTTCTTATTAACTGCAGTTAAAACTGCTGAAGAAAACGGCGCTACCGTTATTAACGTTTGTGATAACGCGGGCAACTCAACCCCTGAAGAAATCGCTTCGCTTGTTGAAAAAATTAAAGGCGTTGTTTCTATTCCACTTTACGTTCAAGTATCTAATCGCGTATTTATGGGCGTTGCTTCGGCTTTTTCTGCTATCACTAAAGGCGCAGACGGTTTAAAATGCGCTATTGATGGTAAAGACGTTCTTATTACTGGCGAAATTTGTGATGCCGTTTCAGTTTGCGGTGCAACTATCGGTGCAAAAATCAATCTTAACACTACTAAAATTCACGCAAGCATCGAAGATGTCCTTTCTAAAATCAATCATAAAGACTTATCCGCTACAAGCATAAGTGATAAAAACAAAATTTTACTTGACAGCGACGCTACTTTAAAAGACGTATTAACTTCTGCTACCGCACTTGGCTATGACCTTACTGAGTCTGATGCGGGTAAAGTATTTAATGCGCTTGTTAAGGTTTGTGAGAAAAAAGGTGCTATCGGTTCAAAGGAATTTGAAGCGCTTATTGCAAGTAACGCAATGCAAGCACCATCTACTTACCACTTTGAAACTTACACAACAACAAGCAGTAACGTTTCAACTTCTATGTCGCAAGTAACTTTAAAAAGAAACGGAGAAATCATCTCTGGCGTTAGTTCGGGCGACGGTCCTATCGACTCTGTTTTCCGTGCTATAGAACAATGTATCGGTCACCACTACGAACTTGATGATTACCAAGTTCAATCGGTAACCGAAGGTAAAGAAGCGTTAGGTTCAGCGCTTGTAAGACTTCGCAACAACGGCAAACTTTATTCTGGTAACGGTACTTCAACCGATATCGTTGGTGCAAGTATTAGGGCGTATATTAACGCGCTTAATAAAATCGTAGCCGAGGAGGCGTAATATGAAAATAGTATTTTCAACCAAAAACGTAATAAGGGCGTCATTTTTAGATGCTTGTGCTTACGCTTACGATTACGGTTTTGAAGGCTTTGAAATATACGATGCGGTAAAAGAAAGAATCGACCATTACGACAGTATTTTAAGGCGTGATAAAGTTGCCGATAGCAAGCGAAAACTTGTAAACAGGGGTCTTTCTGTTTCGGCACTTCGTATGCCTGACGTTATCGAAAGTCAAAACGTTACTAAAGAATTAGTAGAAAAATACGTTGAAATGGCAAGTTTAGCGGGTGTTTCAAACGTTATCGTTAGCATAAATGATAAAGTTTCGTTTGATATTTTAAACGAAAAACTTACCCCTGCAGTAAAACTTGCTGAAAGGTTAGACGTAAATATCTTATTTGAAACTATAGGTTACCTTTCTAATACTGAAAACGTTATAGAAATTATCAACTATTTCTCATCGGCGGTAATAGGTGCTTCTTGGAACGTAAGGGGTACTTACTTCGGCGCAAAAGAATCGGCAGAGTCTACCATTAAAACGCTTGGCGCGTATATCAAATACGTGCGCCTTGGCGATATGAAAGGTGATAAAACCGTGCTTATCGGCGAAGGTGATTTAGACGTAGAAAAACTTTTAAACGCACTTTCTTCACTCAACTACGACGGCTTTATTTGTTGTGCTTGGAACGAAGAAATTAACGATGCCGATATAGTACTCACTCACTTTGCAAACTACGTTTCTTCGCTTAACCGCGATAAGAAAACTAATACCGAAAAATATTACAATAGGGATAAATCGGGTTCTTTCGTATGGAAAAAATACGACGTTATCGATGCAACTTTCTCACAAGTTTTAGATACGATGGTAGAAAACTATCCCGACCAATACGCTTTTAAATACCCTACTTTAGACTATACGCGCACTTACGAACAATTCCGTCGCGACGTTGACGAATGCGCCGCAGCGCTTATTTCTCTTGGCGTAAAAGCGGGCGACCACGTTGCCGTTTGGGCAACTAACGTGCCTGAGTGGTTTATTACTTTCTGGGCAACTACTAAAATCGGTGCGGTACTTGTTACAGTTAACACGGCTTATAAAATTCACGAAATCGAATACTTACTTAAACAATCGGATACTCACACCCTTGTTATGATTGAGTATTGCAAAGATATCAACTATAAAGAAATTATCGAAGAACTTTGCCCTGAACTTAAAACTTTGGAAGCGGGCAAACCTTTATATTCTAAATCGTTACCGTTCCTTAGAAACGTTGTAACCGTTGGCTTTAATATGGACGGCTGTTTAACTTGGGAACAAATGTTATCGCGTTCTTCACTTATTCCTATTGAAGAAGTAAGGCGTCGTGCATCACTTGTTAAACCGGACGACGTTTGCAATATGCAATACACTTCAGGTACAACGGGTTTCCCTAAAGGCGTTATGCTTACACACCGCAATATCGTAAACAACGGTAAAACTATCGGTGACAGAATGGATTTATCTACTGCCGACCGTATGATGATTCAAGTACCTATGTTCCACTGTTTTGGTATGGTGCTTTCAATGACTTCTATGATGACTCACGGTGGTACGCTTTGTCCTATTCCGTACTTCTCACCAAAATCATCACTTGCTTGCGTAAACGATGAAAGAATCACTTGCTTTAACGGTGTTCCTACAATGTTTATTGCAATGTTCAACCACCCTGATTTTTCTAAAACTGACTTTAGTTATATGCGTACGGGTATTATGGCGGGTGCTAACTGTCCTGCCGACTTAATGCGCCGTGCATCAGTTGAAATGAACATGCGCGAAATCATTTCAGTTTACGGTCAAACGGAAGCCGCACCTGGCTGTACAATGGGCGAAGTTAATGAAGACTTAGACCATAGGGTAGAAACTGTAGGTAGTGCTTTCCCTGGTGTTGAATGTAAGATAATCGACCCTGAAACAGGTAAAGAACTCCCTGACGGCGAAAGCGGTGAATTCGTTGCGCGTGGCTTTAATATTATGAAAGGCTACTACAAAATGCCTGAAGCAACTGCACAAGCCATTGATAAAGACGGTTGGCTTCACTCTGGCGATATTTGTATGAGAACGCCTGACGGTTACTATAAAGTAACTGGTAGGCTTAAAGATATGATTATCCGTGGTGGCGAAAACCTTTATCCGCGTGAAATTGAAGAATTCTATTTAACTAACCCAAAAG
Source organism: Christensenellaceae bacterium (assembly GCA_045613025.1). Lineage (GTDB taxonomy): Bacteria > Bacillota > Clostridia > Christensenellales > Borkfalkiaceae > HGM11412. Next base: position 52,105 of record JAZLAE010000013.1, read on the forward strand.
TTAGGGATATTCAAGTAGTTGGCGTGCCTGATGAAAGATACGGCGAAGAATGTTGCGCTTGGATTATTCTTCATAAAGGCGAAACTGCCGATGAAAACGAAATGCGCGAATACGGTAACGCGTCTATTGCAAGGCATAAAGTTCCAAGATATTTCGTGTTCGTTAATGAATTCCCTATGAACGCTGCGGGCAAAATTTTAAAATACAAAATGCGTGAAAGTTCTATTGAAATGTTAGGACTTAAAAAGGCTTAAAGGTTAAAGGCTCTGTCACAATAAACGGTTAATAAATAGCAAATGAAATACTGCGTAATACGTTGTTAAAGCCCTTGAAAAGATGTATACTCTTATCTACGGGCTTTGCCTAGTCTTACTTGCATTTGCTTTGCTATTTTAAAATCAACCTAATATTGTGACATCGCCATAGGAAAATTATTATGATAAATGGAAAATACTACGCGATAGACGCGCATTGCCATATCTATCCCGAAAAAATCGCCAAACTTGCCGTTGACCATACAGATAATTTTTATAGCGAACACTCATATAACAAAGGCACGCTTGAAGATTTAATTTCGGCAAGTGATATCGCGGGTGTTGATAAATGTATTATTCAATCGGTGGCAACAACGCCTAAACAAGTTCAAAGCATAAACAAATTTATTAGCGATAGCGTGCAAGCGCACGGGGATAGATTTGTTGGCTTAGGCACTATCCATCCACGCTCTTTAGATATTGAAGGGGATATAGAACATTTAATAGAACTTGGCTTAAAGGGTATAAAAATCCACCCTGATATTCAAAACTTCAAGGTGGACGACGACGGCTATAAACAAGCGTATAAAATTTGCGAAAAGAAAGGCTTACCCGTTTTAATGCACACGGGGGATAATAGATACGATAATTCTAATCCAAATAGAATTATACCTATATTAAATGAGTTTAAAAATTTAATGGTAGTAGGCGCACACTTTGGCGGTTGGTCTATTTGGGAAGAAGCAAGTGAAAAGTATAAAAACTACGATAACTTTTTCGTGGATACTTCTTCAAGTTTACACTACATCGATTTAGATACGGCTAAAATGATAGTTGATAACTACGGCGTTGATAAACTTATGTTTGCAACAGATTACCCTATGTGGAACGCAAAAGACGAAATCGAAACCATTTTAAAACTTAACTTAACTGAAGACGATTACATTAAAATCTTTTCTAAAAACGCCGAAAAGGTGTACAAAATATAATAAAAATGCTTGACAATCCGTCAAGCATTTTTTGTTAGATTAAGTTAAATTCTTTAGCAAGTAACAAAAACGCGTCTTTGCTATTTACCGCAGTTTTTTTATCAACGCAAGTAGCAAGCCTTAAATATCCTTTTACGCCAAAACTATCTGACGGAACTAATAAAAGCCCGTATTTTTTAGCGTGGTTGCTAAATTCAACCGCGTCTGAAATAGGCGATTTAATAAATAAATAGAACGCGCCTTTAGGGTTAACACAAATAAAGTTAAGGTCTGTTAGCGTTTTAATTAAAATATCGCGGTTATCTTTATAAGGGTTAGGGTTAGAAACCTTATCCGCGTGTTTAGCAAGCACCTTTTGGAAAAGTGATGGCGCACACACGTAACCAAGCGCTCTACCCGCGCCCATAACGGTAATGTAAAGGTCGCTTGCATTTTCGCATTTAGGCGAAACGGCAATATAACCTATTCTTTCACCAGGGAGAGATAACGCTTTACTGTACGAATAGCAAATAATAGTGTTATTATAAAAACTTGGAATATACGGACAAGTTGCACCGTCAAATAAAATTTCCCTATAAGGTTCATCGGCTATAATATATATAGGATAGCCGTATTCCTTTTGCTTATCGTCAAGAATTTTAGAAATAGCCTTGATAGTTTCTTCATCGTAAACAGTACCCGCTGGGTTATTAGGGCTATTTATTATAACACCCCTTGTTTTATTCGTGATAGATTTTTCAAATTCTTCTAAATTGATAGAAAAGTTAACTTCATCGCAAGTAACGTATTTAAACACCCCGCCCGACGTTTCAGTAAACACCCTATATTCAGGGAAGAAAGGTGCTACCCCCAAAATTTCTTCATCGGCTTCAGATAAAATTGAAGATAAAACTATCTTTAACGCGGCAGCAGCACCGCAAGTCATATAAATTAAGTTTTCGTTTAAACTAAAGCCGTATTTTTGCTTGTTGTAATCGGCTATTGCCTTTCTTGTTTGTAAATCGCCATTAGCCGAAGTATAAGCGTGTGCAGACGGGTCGTTAGCGATAAGCCACGTTGCATATTCATCAACTTCCTTAGGGCAAGGAACGCTTGGGTTGCCAATGGTGAAATCGTAAACTTTATCTTCGCCGATTTCTTGCTTTAATTGTTTGCCGTATTCAAATAATTCACGGATAACAGAGCGTTGCGCACCAAGACCGTACATTTTTTTATTTAACATAAACGTGTCTCCTAATAACTATAATAAATGATATCATAAACGCTAAAAAAATTCAATAAAATACGTGATTATTTTAAAAAAACAATTGACTTTTAAAAAAAATAGGAATATACTCTTTGCTATAAGGAACAAGATTATGAAAAAATTTGCTAACACTTATTATTTTGCATATTACTTTTTTAGACCTGATTTTTAATATCGGTTATTTTTGCGTTCTTTAAATTTTTTAAAAAAAGTTATAAAAGATGTATTTTAAATGACCGAATTTCAAGTTCGGTCTTTTTTTATTTTAAATTATTTTTATAGATATTAAAAAAAATCAATATATTACTATACTACTTAAGGAGAATATGTTATGATTATAGTAGTTAAACAACAACACGAAGAGAAACAACTTGATAATTTAATCAAATGGATTAAAAACTTGGGTTTAGAGGTCGATTTAAGCCGTGGTTCGCACTCAACCATATTAGGTTTAATTGGCGATACAAGTAAGGTGGATATCGACCTTATCCGTTCGCTTGATATCGTTGAAAACGTTAAGCGTATTCAAGAACCCTTTAAATGTGCTAATCGTAAATTCCATCCAGACGATACTATCGTGGAAGTTGGCGACGCTAAGTTTGGTGGAGACAATTTCTCTATCATAGCAGGGCCTTGTTCGATTGAAACTGAAAGCCAAATCATAGAAGTTGCTTGGGCTGTAAAAAATGCAGGCGCTAAAGTGCTTCGCGGTGGCGCGTTTAAACCAAGAACTTCGCCGTACTCTTTCCAAGGTTTAAAAAGTAAGGGTTTAGACCTTTTACTTAAAGCCAAACAAGAAACGGGTATGCCTATCGTTACCGAAATTATGAGTTCATCTCACCTTGATTTGTTTAGTGACGTTGATATCATCCAAATCGGCGCAAGAAATATGCAAAACTTCGAACTTTTAAAAGAAGTAGGCAAAACTAAAAAACCTGTTCTTTTAAAACGTGGTCTTTGCAGTACTATTGAAGAATGGCTTATGAGTGCCGAATACTTAATGAGCGAAGGTACTAAAGATATTATCTTATGCGAACGCGGTATTCGTACTTTTGAAACGTATACAAGAAACACTTTAGATTTATCCGCTATCCCGCTTATAAAAGAGTTAACGCATTTACCCGTTGTAGTAGACCCGTCGCACGCGTCTGGTCTTTCAAGGCTTGTAAAACCGTTATCGCTTGCATCGGTTGGCTCTGGTGCAGACGGACTTATGATAGAAGTGCACAACAATCCGCAATGCGCACTTTGTGACGGCGCGCAATCACTTAAACCCGATGAGTTTAGCGACGTGGTTAAAAAAGTTAACGTGATGTTGCCACTTTGCAACAAGAAAGAGATATTATGAATATAGGTTTAATAGGTCTTGGACTTATCGGTGGTTCTTTTGGTAGAACTTTAATTAAAAAAACAAACCATAAAATTTACGGTTACGACATAAGTGAAACAGTTATGTTAAAGGCGGAAATGCTTAACGCTTTTAACGAAAAATTAACGATTGATAACGCTAAAGATTTAGATATGCTTATTATTTCCGTTTACCCTGATTATTTTGAAGACGCGGTAAAAAAATTCTTACCACATCTTAAAAAAGGGACTATCGTTACCGATTTTTCGGGCGTGAAAGGAATTATTATTGATAAGATGAAAAATTATCAAAAACAGTTCCCTGACCTAATTTTTATAGGTGGTCACCCTATGGCGGGTAGGGAATTTTCGGGTATAGAACACTCTATAACCACGTTATTTGATAAAGCGTTTATGATTTTAGTTCCGATAAACGCGGATATCTTTACCCTTAGCGAAATCAAAAATTTCTATAAGGAACTTGGCTTTTTAGACGTAGTTATAACTACCGCTGAAAATCACGATGAAATGATAGCGTACACTTCGCAACTTTGCCATATAGTATCAAACGCCTTTATAAAAAACGAAACGGCAGAAAAACACCTTGGCTATTCTGCAGGAAGTTATAAAGACTTAACAAGGGTTGCAAGGCTTAATAGTGAAATGTGGTCTGGGCTTATGATGGCAAATAAGGCTAAACTTAAAAAAGAACTTGATGAGTTTATTTTAAACTTGCAAAAATATTCAACCGCCCTTGAAAATGGCAGTAGGGAAGAATTAGAACTTTTGCTTAAAGAAGGCAATGATAGAAAACTTTCAATCGACGTAAGGAGTAGTAAAAACAATGGAAATTAAAGTTAGCGCGTCAAAAGATTATTCAGTTATAATCAATGATAATTTAACTAAATTAAAATCTTACGCACAAAAGGTAATTAACGGTGATAAACTTGCTATAATTACCGATAAAACGGTAGGCGAACTTTACGCTTTAAAAGTAAAGGAAATATTTAGCGATTATTCCGTTTACGTGTATACGATTGACGGCGGTGAAGACGGTAAAAGTTTACAAAACTATTTTGAACTTTTACAGTTTTTAGCGGATAACGGGTTTAAGCGTAACGATACCGTTGTTGCTTTAGGCGGTGGCGTTATAGGTGACTTAGCGGGATTTACCGCTTCAACTTATATGCGCGGTATCAATTTAATAATGATACCAACCACTCTTCTTAGTATGGTTGATTCTTCGGTTGGTGGCAAAACCGCCGTTAACTTGCCAAACGGCAAAAATTTAGTAGGCAGTTTTTATCAACCGTCGCTTGTATACGTTTCTACTGAATTTTTAAACACCTTGTCAAGCCGTGAAATTTTAAGTGGTATGGGCGAAATTATTAAATATTCGTTTATCGGTAGTGGGCTTACCCTTAACGATATAAAAGACGGCGTAAATGCAAGTTTAATTTATAAATGTATAGATATTAAGCGCCAAATTGTTGAAAACGATGAAAAAGAAAGTGGAGAGCGTAAACTTTTAAACTTAGGCCACACCGTTGGTCACGCAATTGAAAAAATAGAAAATTATAACCTTTCGCACGGGGAGTGCGTTTTAAAAGGGCTTTACTATTCGCTTGAAATATCTAAAAAATTAGGGGTGTTAAATAATACTAATTATTTAAAAAGCCTTGAAATTATTACGGCAAGCGGTTATAATAGTTTTAATTTATATAAAAAGCAAGAACTTATTAAATACATTACCCTTGACAAAAAGGGAATTAAAGATAGCGTTGACTTTATCGTTATAGACGATACCTTAAAAGCCAAAGTAAAAAGAATTAATATAGATAACTTAACGGAATTACTTTAAAATGGATATTAAAATTACACCTTCAAACGTTAGCGGAGTGGTGTGTGCACCGCCCTCTAAATCATACGCGCACAGATATATAATTGCATCGTTTTTATCTAAAACGGCGGGTTTTATATCTAACGTAGAGCCGTCAAACGACGTGCTTGCTACTTTAAACGCGCTTAAAAATTTAGGGCTTAACTATTCGTTTGAAAGGGGTGGTTTATCTTTAAGTTATGTTGTAGCCTTAAAAAACCCGATTATTGATTGCAATGAAAGCGGTTCAACTTTAAGGTTTTTAATACCTATCGTATCAGCACTTGGCGTTTTAAGTGAATTCACTGGTAGTAAAAGGCTTTTAGAAAGACCTATTAAAGATTTAACCGACTGTTTAAATAATAACGGGGCGGAAATTAGCGGGCTTAAGTTAAACGGCAAACTAAAAAGCGGAAAGTTTAAAATAAACGGTGGCGTTAGTTCACAGTTTATTACAGGTTTACTTTTTGCTTTGCCACTTTTAAACGGGGATAGCGTTATTGAAATAATAGGCGAAACGGTTAGCCAAAACTATATTGATATTACCCTTGACGTGTTAAACGATTTTGGCGTAGTAATAGCAAAAACGGATAACGGCTACTTCGTTAAAGGAAATCAAACGTACAAAATGCCAAGTCAAATGGCGGTAGAAGGTGATTACTCTAACTCAGCATTCTTACTTGCTTTAGGCGTTTTAGGTAGTGGTGTTACCGTTTTAAATTTAAATAAAAATTCTAAGCAAGGCGATAGAAAGATAATTGATATTTTGAAAGACTTTGGTGGAATTATAACCGAAGTAGATAACGGCTATTTTGCTAAAAAAGGTCAACTTAAAGGTACTGTGGTTGATTGTGAAGATATACCCGATATAGTTCAAATTTTATCGGTTGTGGCTTCTTATTCTAATGGCGTAAGCCTATTTAAAAATGTAAACCGCCTTGAAATTAAAGAGAGTAACCGCGTTTTAGGTATTGTAAACAATCTTAAAAATGCGGGCATTAAAGCCGAATATAACGGCAAAGACTTAACCATTTACGGCGGAACGGTAAAAAACGGCACGTTTAATGGCGATAACGACCATAGAACTGTAATGGCTATGGCGGTGTTGTCGGCGTTTAATAATGGCGAAAGCACTATTAAAGGCGTTGAAGCGGTAAACAAATCATACCCAACGTTCTTTAAAGATTTTAGTAATTTAGGGGGAGTAACAAATGGCGATATTTAACGGTAAAAACTTAAATATAGAAATTTACGGCGAATCACATGCGGAAGAAATCGGCGTAAAAGTTAAAGGTCTTCCTAAATTTAATTACGATTTAACAAAACTTAAAGACTTTTTAGATAGGCGCAAACCGTCTAAAAGTGTGTTTTCTACTTCAAGAAAGGAAGAAGATAGCCCAGTTATTAGCATAGATAATAATTTAGGCGTTTTAACTGCCGAAATTAAAAATACTAACAAAAAAAGCGGAGATTACGCTAATTTATATGGTAAACCAAGACCATCGCACGCGGATTATAGCAGTTTTTTAAAGGACGGTACTTTAGATTATTCGGGCGGTGGCAGATTTTCAGGTAGGCTTACAGCCCCACTTTGTATTGTTGGTGGCGTGTTAAAGCAATACCTTAAAAGTTTAGGTATAGAAGTTCACGCTTACGTTTCAAGTGTTGGCGAAATCAATGCTAAATCATACTTAGATGGCGAAATTTATAGCGAAGATATATTAAACAATCGCGAAAATGGTGGTTTTCCGTCACTTGATAAAAAGGATGAAATTTTAAATTTGATTTCTAACGTTAAAAAGGACGGCGATAGCGTAGGCGGTGTAATTGAGTGTATCGTTTACGGTATGAAAACTGGTGTTGGCGATAATCTTTTTGAAGGGTTAGAAGGAAAAATTGCATCGCTTGTGTATTCTGTGCCTGCGGTTAAGGGCGTAGAGTTTGGCGGTGGTTTTAGCCTTTCTAAAAAAACTGGTAGCATTGCAAACGATAGTTTGCATTATAACGGCGAAACAGTTAACTTTAAAACGAATAATTCAGGCGGAATAAACGGTGGGATTTCAAACGGCGCACAAATAACTTTAAGGGTTGCCGTTAAACCTACTCCGTCGATTTCAAAAGAACAAGAAACGGTTGACTTAGTAAATAAGCAAAGCTGTAAAATTAAAATTTCAGGTAGGCACGACGCTTGTATTGTTCCAAGGGCTGTGCCTTGTATAGAAAGTGCGGTAATGATTGCTATTACCGATGAGTTGATAGGAGAGTTTTTATGAAAAACTTAGACGATATTAGAAGTAAAATTGATGAAATAGACGATAACCTTGTAGAACTTTTCCTTTCACGTATGGAACTTTGCGGTGAAGTTGCTAAAAATAAAATTCAAACGGGTAAAAACGTACAAGATACTTCAAGGGAAGATGCTATCTTATACCGTTTATCTAAAAAAGTTCCAAGCGATATGCAATTTTACTTAAAGGAATTATATTCAACACTTTTCACTTTAAGTAAATCTTACCAAGGCGTATTGATAAACAAAACGTCTAAAACGGTAGACAAGATTAAAGGCGTGATTGATAGCGGTATGACTGCTTTTCCTATATCGGCAAGCGTTGCTTGTCAAGGCGTGGCGGGTGCTAATAGCGGTAGCGCGGCTAAAAAAGTTTTTTCTATTTGCGATATTAGTTATTTTAAAAACTTTGAAGGTGTTTTCTCTGCGGTAGATAAAGGTCTTTGCGACTACGGTGTATTACCTATTGAAAACAGTACTGCAGGTTCAGTACTTGAAGTTTACGACCTTATGGCTAAGTATAACTTCTATATCGTGCGTTCTGTAAGGGTAAAAATAAACCATTGCTTAGCAACGGTAAACGGCGGGGATATTAAGTCTATTAAAAAGGTAATATCTCACTCTCAGGCACTTTCACAATGTAACGAATACGTTAAGAAACTTGGCGTGGAAGCAGAATCGGTTGAAAACACTGCCGTTTCCGCTAAAAAGGTTCTTGAAGCAAACGATACTACCCTTGCTTGCTTTTGCTCAAAAGAGTGCGCTGAACTTTACGGCCTTAAAATTTTAGAAGAAAGCGTGCAAGATAATCAAAGCAACTACACAAGGTTTATCGTAATTAGTAAAGACTTAAAGGTTTTTGATGGTAACGATAAAATTAGCGTTATGACTACCGCTCCTAACGAAATAGGTAGTTTAAGTAAAATTTTAACGCGTTTTGCTTCGCTTGGTTTAAGTTTAACTAAAATAGAATCACGCCCTATTATCGGTACTGATTTTGAAGTGTTATTCTACTTCGATTTTGAAGGTAGCGTTAAAGACGGAGGCGTACTCAACTTAATTTCTGAACTTGAGAATGGTTCACTTAAATTTAAATTCTTAGGTACTTACAAGGAACTTATATGAAATACTGTTTGATAGGGGAGAAACTTGGACACAGTTATTCTAAAATTATCCACGAAAAACTTGGTTTAAGTTATTCCTTAAAAGAACTTAATAGTAAAGAACTTAAAAACTTCTTATCAAACCCTGATTGTGACGGTTTTAACGTTACTATCCCTTATAAAAGGGACGTTATACCTTTTATGGATAGTTTATCGCCTACCGCAAGTTTAGCGGGTGCGGTTAACACGGTAGTAAATAAAAACGGCAAACTCTGCGGTTACAATACCGACGTTGACGGTATGAACTATATGCTAAATAAAGTTGGCGTAAGTGTAAAAGATAAGGTGGTAATGATTTTAGGTGGTGGCGGTACGTCTAACACGGCGGTTACCCTTTGCAAAAGGGAAAACGCTAAACTTTACCGCGTTGTAAGTAGAAGCGGTGAGATAAACTATCAAAACTGCTATGAATATCAAGATACTCAAATAATAATAAACACAACCCCTGTAGGAATGTTCCCTAACGTGGAAAGTAAACCGATAGATTTATCTAAATTTTCTAATCTTATAGGTGTGTTTGATTGCGTTTATAACCCTAAAAACACCGAACTTTTATCGCAAGCCAAAGACCTTAATATCAAAAACAACGGCGGACTTGATATGCTTGTAAAACAAGCGGTTTTAGCGTATAATATATGGCAAGATAATTCTAAATGTGAAGATATAACTAAAAAAATCGCAAGCGAAATAGACTTTGAAACTAAAAACATAGTCCTTTCGGGTATGCCGTCGGCGGGTAAAACTACTATAGGCAAAAGCCTTGCTAAAATTCTTAATAAAGAGTTTTACGACAGCGATGATTGTATAAGTGTAACTTACGGTAAAACCCCTAAAGAGATAATTGAAAGCGACGGCGAAGAAAAGTTTAGGGAGTTAGAAAGCCTTGTTATAAAAGACCTTTCGTTAAAGCGCGGGGCAGTTATCGCGCTTGGCGGTGGCGCGGTTATTAAAGATATTAACGTTAAAAACTTAAAGCGCAACGGCGTGATTTTCTATATTAAAAGAAACTTAGATTTACTTAAAACGGATAGCCGTCCGTTATCGCAAAAACAAGGCGTTAAAGAGTTATACGAAAAAAGAAAAGGCATTTACGAAAGCGTTAGCGACTATATCGTAGAAAATAGCGGCGATATCGAAAACGCTATTAAGGAGATAATTTCAAATTATGAAAATTCTTGTAATTAACGGTGTAAACCTTAATATGCTTGGTATAAGAGAGCCAGGTTTATACGGCAATTCAACTTATAAAGATTTAGTAAAACAAATCAAAACTCACGCTAAAAGTAACGGGGCAAAGGTAAAATGCTTTCAGTCAAATAGCGAAGGCGAAATTTGCACCGCTATTCAAAAAGCGTATAAAAAGTTTGACGGCATAGTTATAAACGCTGGCGCTTACACTCATACAAGCGTGGCTATTTTAGACGCGTTAAAGTCAGTTAATATTCCTACCGTTGAAGTGCATATTACCGACATAAACGAACGCGAAGAATTTAGAAAATTAAGTTACGTTTCTTTATTTGCTGAAAAAGTTATCGTAGGTAAAGGTTTTAACGGATACAACTTAGCAATAGATTATTTATTAAAAAAGTAGGATAATAAATGGAAACTGTTTTATATATTGTAAGACACGGCTTTTCAATAGCAAACGCCGAAAAAATTTTTACTGGCCACACTAATATACCTTTAAGTGAACTTGGTGTAAAACAAGCAAGTCACGTTACCGATTACTTTTTAGATAAAAAAGTAGACGTTATCTATTCTTCAGATTTAGATAGGGCTTATGATACCGTAAAAGGTGTTGCCGATAGCAAAAATCTTGAAATTATAAAAAACCAAAACTTGCGCGAAATTTACGCAGGCGAATGGGAAGGAAAAACGTTTAGCGAACTTTTGGAGCAATACCCCGACTATTCGATGTGGCGAACAACCGTTCACAAGGTAAGAACAACTGGCGGGGAAAGCGTTATGGAACTTGCAAATAGGGTATATAACGAAGTTTTAAAAATAGCCAAAGCCGAAATAGGAAAAACCGTTCTTATCGGCACACACGCTACGCCTTTAAGGGCGTTAATTGCTAAAATTAGCGGTGGCTCATTTGAAAAAATGCAAGATACTCCGTGGTTTCCTAACTGCGCGATATTTAAAATTTCTTACGACGGCGAAAACTTTTCCGTTATTGACGAATGCATCACAGAACATTTAAAAGAAGACATTTCACGTTTACCGCCAACGGTATAAAAAGGGGGATTTATGGAACTTAAAAAACTTGATAAAAAGGCAAGAACTTTATGGCTTATTGAAAGTTTAATTGCCGTATTTTTTATTTTGCTTGCATCTATCTTAGTGATTTTATTTGCTAACGAAAATGCTAAACCTATACTTTGTATAGCGCTTGGTATACCTGCGGTATTACTCTGTGTATTTTTAATCGTTTACCCTATATTAAAATACGCTTTTTATTCTTACGGTTACGACGACGTGCGAATAATTATAAAAAAAGGCGTTATCTTCAAAAGCAAGGTAGTTCTTCCTGTTAGGCAAATTCAAGACTTACACGTTTACGAAGGCCCTATTATGATGATTTTAGGTTTAGGTGGGGTATCCGTATCTACTGCTGGCTCAAGTTTTAATATCGCTTGTTTGAATAAGTTGCAAGCAAATGAGATGGTAGATGCGCTTGAAGAACATCTAAACGACCGCTTAGGAGAATTAGCAAATGAAGAAGTTTGATAAAAACTATATCAAATACCACTTGTTGGTAAACTTCTTGTTTATAATTGCAATGGCATTTTGGATTGCTTTTGCAGGTATGGAAGAAGGCGATAACGAAACGGTGTTTTTTGATGTTTTATCAGTTTTAATTGTTATCGGATTGATTATTTACGTATTTTCAATTGTGTATGCTTTTTTATTTGTAAAAACGTCTGGCTACCAACTTAAAGAAAAAGAAATTATTTGCAAGCGCGGTGTGTTATTTAAAAAGACTTCGGTGCTTGAATATAAAAGAATACACGCCGTTAATAAAAAACAAAACATCTTTCACAAGATGTTTAATATAGCAGTTTTAATGGCGGATAGTGGTGCAACGCATAAATCGCATACCGCTGAAATCGTTGTTGTTGAAAAATCTAAAACGGTAGATGAACTTATCGTTAAATTAAAGTCGTTACAAGTGGGTAATACGGCAGTTTTAAAAGAAGAAACTACCCCTGAAGATACTATCGAAAGGGAAAATTTATACTCTTTTACTTCAAAAAAGGCTTTAATTTACTCTGCGTTAACTATTTTAAGTTCACTTGCGGTAATATTAGTTTTAGGCGCTCTTACAGCCCTTTCGTTTTCCGCTTTAAAATTGATACTAAGTAAAGTAGTTTTAATAAGTTATAAAAACTTCTTCTTAACCTTTTTAATGATAGTGTTAAGTTGTATTTTACTTGTTTCTACTTTATCGTTTGTAATAAGTTTTCTTGCATCGTTTTTTACCTATTACGATTTTAAAGTGTACAAAAACGAAAACGATATCGAAGTAAATTACGGGCTTTTAGTAAGGCGTACAAATACTTTTAAACTTTCTAAGATAAAAGGCGTAAAAATAAGTCAGGGCATAATTAAAAGGATATTTGGTTACGCTACGGTAAGTTTAGAAGTAATAGGTTACGTGAACGAAAACTCTAACAATAACAATAGCGAAGAATACACTATAGGCGTGTTAATGCCACTTTGTAAGGTTGGCGAAATCAACGAAAATTTATCTAAAATTTTACCGAATTACGTACCGGATGAAAAACAAGTTAAAAGCGTTAAATATCCACCGTTTATTCTTTGGAAAACCGCTTTTATCAGTTTATTTAGCGGTATTTGTTACCTTTTAGGTTTAGCAATAGTTTTAACGCTTAAAGCGTACAGCGTGATTTTACCGTTTAGTTTAATATTGCTTTTTATATACGCCATAATAGTTGCTATGGTAATGATTGTTGAATGTTTTGCCTATAAAAACAACGGCGTTGCAATCAACGGCAACAAGATAACCGTGTATAACGGAAGCATAGTAAAAACTTGCACGATAATAAACGCTAAAAACTTAATAGGCGTAGAAGATATAACTACTCCGCTCCGCAAAAAAGCAGGTATTTATTCTTACAATTTGCATATTAAAACAAACGCTTTAACTAACGAAATAATGATAAAAAACTTACCAGAAACTGTTAAAGAACCACTTCAAAGTTTGGTGAAATATTAAAAAAATTAAACCCATTGCGCTAAAACAATGGGTTTTTTGCTATATTAGAACACAAATGTTATAAAAAGTTATTGTAAATAACTTAAAAGCGTGTTAAAATATTAAAGTATTTTAATTGCTATAAAAAGGACATTATGAAAACTCTTGACGAAATTTTAGTAAACGTAGAAAAACCATCACGTTATATCGGTGGCGAATTTGGTGAGCCAGATTTAACGTGGGGCAAGTTTAACTACTGTATATGCTTTCCAGACGTTTACGAAGTTGCGCTTAGCAACCTTGGTATTAGAATTGTAAACGAAGTTATAAATAAAGTTGACGGTTGTACTGCGGATAGATGTTACGCGCCTTGGCCTGACCTTGGCTCTGCGCTTAAAGAAAATAAAATTCCGCTTTATTCTTTAGGACTTAAAAAACCGCTTAAAGAATTTGATATGGTAGGCTTTTCGCTTCAGTACGAAATGAGTTATACCACCATTTTATATATGCTTGACCTTGCTGAAATTCCACTTCTTGCTAAGGATAGGGGCGAAGAATACCCTATTATTCAAGCGGGCGGACCTTGCGCTTGCAATCCAGAACCACTTGCCGACTTTGTTGATATATTCGTTATCGGCGATGGTGAAGACAGTATGCGCGAACTTGCCGAACTTAAACTTAAAACTAAAACAAAAAAGGAATTTTTAGAAAAAGCCACTGCGATTGAAGGCGTTTACGTTCCTTCGCTTACTTATCCCGTATACGAAAACGGCAAGATTGTAAGGTTTGAAGGCAAGCCTGTTAAAAAAGCCTTTTGTATGGATTTAGAAAACGCGGTATTTCCGCACACACAAATAGTTGGCAATATCGAAGCGGTGCACGATAGGGGCGTTATTGAAGTAATGCGCGGTTGCTACCGTGGTTGTAGGTTCTGCCAAGCGGGATTTATCTACCGCCCTGTAAGGACTAAATCGGTAGAAAACTTAACTAAAACCGCTTGCGATATTATGGTGTATTCCGGCTTTGAATCGCTTAGTATGAACAGTTTATCAACAGGTGATTATCCACACTTAAAAGAACTTTTAACGTCGCTTAAAGAAAAATTACCTAAAAATTCAACCGTTTCATTACCGTCGCTTAGGATTGATAGTTTTGAAGAATATTACGCCGAAGAAGCAAAGAAAAACAGCCTTACTTTCGCGCCTGAAGCAGGTACGCAAAGGCTTAGAGACGTTATCAATAAAGACATTAACGAACAAGAGATTAAAACGGGCGTAGAAAAGGCGTGTAACCTTGGTTATAGCGCTATTAAACTTTATTTTATGCTTGGGCTTCCAACTGAGATTGACGCCGATTTAGAAGGTATTTGCGATATTGTTGAGATGATTAAATCGGTATATTCGCAAAACGTTAAAAAACTTAGAAATTTAAGAATAAACGTAAGCGTTTCTACCTTTATACCTAAGCCGTTTACTCCGTTTCAATGGGAAAAATTCGTAACCAAAGAAGAAGTTGAGCACAAACTTAACGTGCTTAAAAAACGCTTGTTTATAAAAGGCGTTTCGCTTAAGTGGAACGACTATGAACTTTCCGAAATGGAAGCGGTACTTGCAAGGGGGGATAGAAGAACCGGCAAAGTACTTTTAAACGCTTATAATCAAGGTTGTATATTTGACAGTTGGTCGGAATTTTTCAAGCCTGAAAAATGGTATAAAGCCTTTGAAGATGAAAAGGTTGATACAAACGACTTCACAAGGCGCTATGACGATAGCGAAGTTTTACCTTGGGATTTTATCGATATGGGAATTAAAAAATCTTTCCTTTTAAAAGAGAAAAATTTAGCCTATAACGACAAGTGTTCTGGCGGTTGCCAATCTGGTTGTAAAGGTTGTGGCTTAGAAGGTAGGTGCTTTAAAAAATGATTTTAATTGAGTATTCTAAACTTAACGGCGGTCAGTTTATACCCCACCTTGATATGCTTAAGCACCTTACTAAAATTATACGTAGAACTGGTATTTCAGTTAAATACTCACAAGGCTTTAACCCGCATATTTTAATTTATATGAGTTCGCCTATCGCACTTGGGCTTAAAAGCGTTAGCGAATATTGTTTGCTTGATACCGATGAAAGTGCCGACGGTTTTAAAGAAAAATTCAATGCTTGCGCACCTAAAGGTATTAGATGCGTTAGGGCGTTTAACACTGATAAAAAGGTAAAAGTTGCATCTGGCGTAACAAGTGCCGTATACCAAATAAAAGGCATACCATATTTTGACGTAAATGAAGTTTTAAACTCCGATACCTTTATTATCACAGACAAAAAAGGCGAAGAAAAAGACGTAAAGGATAAAATTTTAGACCTCTATTTTAAAGAAGATTGTTTGTTTGCTAAACTTAAATTTGGCAACGAAACTTTGCGCCCCGATTATTTATGCAATCGCTTAATGGAAATTTACGGTGGCGAACATATTGACGTAATTAAAAGTAGCGCTCAGTTTTTAGATGGACTTAGCGTAACTGAGTATTTGGAGAGTTTATAATGGCTTTAAACTTGTATCTGGACAAAATGGGCGGTAATATCGTTGGCGCACTTGCCGACGGAAACCGCTTAATAGAGTACCACGTAGAAAAAAGTAAAAAAAATTTAATAGTCGGTAGTATATACAAAGGCAAGGTTCAAAACGTGCTTAACGGTATGCAAGCGGCTTTTGTTGACGTGGGTCTTGAAAGAAACGGATACTTAAGCGCATTTGATACTCTTGTTGATAAAAACGATTTTGAAGAAGAATTGCCTTCCGTTTTAAACCTTAAAGAAGGCGACGAAGTTATGGTGCAAGCAATTAAAGCACCTACGGGAAACAAAGGTGTAAGGCTTTCTAATAATATATCTATTGCGGGTAAATATCTTGTGTATTTGCCAACTATTAACTTTAACGCCGTATCAAGAAAGATTACCGATGAAAAAGTTAGGGCTAACCTTGAAAAGTTGGTAGGCGAAATCAAAAGAAAGCAAGGTGGCTTTATCGTTAGAACGGCGGGCGAAAACGCTAAGCCAAAGGAAATTAAAGACGAAGCGACACTTTTAATAAAACAATTTGAAGATATAAAAGAAAAATATAATACTGCAAGCGCGGGCGAAAAAATTTATAGTGACGGCGACTTAGCAATGCGCCTTATTCGCGACGTTGTTACCTTAGACGTAGAAAAAATTATCATAGGCGATATTGAAGTTTATAAAAGGCTTAAAAACTTACCTAAATCGCGCGATAAACTTAAAAAGAAATTAGTTTACTTTAATAAAAACACTGATTTATTTACTTACTACGGCTTAAATAAAGACGTAGAAAGTTTACTTCATAAACGCGTTAACTTATCTACCGGCGCTTACTTTATTATCGATAGAAACGAAGCACTTACCGTTATAGACGTAAACACTGGTGGTTTTATCGGTGAAAATGATTTAGAAGAAACGGTATACCAAACCAACATTTTGGCGGCTAAAGAAATAGCACGGCAGGTAAGGCTTAGAAATATCGGTGGAATAATCGTTGTTGACTTTATTGATATGCACGATGAACTTCACCGCGAAAAATTGCTTGATTGTTTAACTGAAGAACTTAAAAAAGATAGGCTTAAATGTAACGTTATCGGCATAACGGGTCTTGGAATCGTTGAGTTTACAAGAACTAAAAAACGTAAAGAGATATCTGAATTTTTAAATAAAACCTGCCCTTACTGTCGCGGTGAAGGCAAGATTTTATCTAACGACTATATCGTTATGAAGATAAGAACAGGGCTTCTTGACCTATTTGCAAACGATTACGTTTCTTCTATTATCGAACTTAACGTTGACATTTGTGAATTTAT
This sequence comes from Christensenellaceae bacterium, assembly GCA_045613025.1. GTDB lineage: Bacteria > Bacillota > Clostridia > Christensenellales > Borkfalkiaceae > HGM11412. The sequence continues at coordinate 69,355 of JAZLAE010000013.1, forward strand.
TATAACCACAGGTGCGCTTAGTAAAGATAAGCAAAAATTCTGGAATGATAAGCAAATTTATCTTCTTCCACACAAAACTTATCATCAAGAATATTTCAATATAAAAGGTTATTACGAAGGTATCGTAAAACCGCCAGAAAAATCAATATTGTTATAATATATATAAAAATTAAATAAAAAGGTGTAAATCGTTGACTTTTTTATTTAGTTTGTATATAATTATTATGATTTGGGCGTTTTAGCCCTACAAACCTTGAATACGTGGGTCAACCGTATTCCAAATAAGTCCAGGAGGTTAAAAATATGAGAAAGTATGAAATGCTCTACATTTTATCTACCGAACTTGCTGAAGAAGTAAGAGATGGCATCGTTTCAAAATTTGAAAACGTTGTTAAAGAAAACGGTGGTACTGTTGAGAAAGTTGACAAATGGGGTGTAAAAAAACTTGCATATCCTATCAACTACAAAACAGAAGGTTACTATGTTCTTATGACTTTTGAAAGTGACGTAAATCTTATTACGGAACTTAAAAGGGTAGCCGGCATTACTGACGGTATTTTAAGAAGATTGATTACAAAAGCGTAATCGGAGGGAATTATGAATAAAGTTTATTTAATAGGTAATTTGACAAGGGACCCTGAATTATCAGAAACTACAGGTGGCGTTGCATTTTGTCGTTTTGCTATCGCGGTTAACAGAACTTTCGTTAACCAAGAGGGTAATAGAGATGCAGATTTCTTCAACATTACAGTTTGGAGGGGTCAAGCCGAAAACTGCGGTAAATTCCTTAAAAAAGGTAGCAAAGTTGCTATCGTAGGTAGTTTACAAAACCGTACGTATGAAGATAAAGAAGGCGTTAAAAGAACTGTTACAGATATCGTTGCAAACGAAGTAGAATTCTTATCTACTGGCGCACGTGGTGACGAACTTGAAATGTCACAACCTGTTAAAAAGAATCCGCCAGTACTTGAAGAAGTAGACGGCGATGATTTGCCATTCTAATAAGGAGATAAAATATGGAAGAAAAGATTTCTAAAAAACCTATCAGAAAAGCACCAAGAAGAAAAGTTTGTGTTTTCTGCGTAGAAAAGGTTGAAAAAATTGATTATAAAGATGTTGCTAAATTAAAAAAATACGTTACTGAAAAAGGTAAAATCCTTCCAAGACGTATGACTGGCGTTTGCGCTCAACACCAAAGAGCTCTTGCCAGCGCTATTAAAAGAGCAAGAATCGCTGACCTTTTACCATTTAAAGGTGAATAAGATTTAAGGCTTTATAAAAAACAATAAATTAAAACACTCTGCTATTTAGCAGAGTGTTTTTTTGTGTTTTAATTTGGTTATTTACTGTTTAATAAACAGCAAATAAACTTATTATTGTAATAGTCTTATCTTCTAAAAACTAATTTTCTTATAAGCCCGATAGCAAGCCCTAAAGCAAGAATTATAAGTGAAAATACAAAACTTAACGATAAAACTGCAATCAAGTATGCGCTTATAGTTGAAACCACTTCTAAGAAGCCGTAATAAGCCATTTCGCCGATGAAATACATAATCACGTTAACAATTATAAGTAATAATATAAAGAGCGGTATAGCCCCTAAACTGCCTTTAATATCGGCGCTACTTAAATTCATATGAAGTGCGATACATAAGCAGATAATAAAGAAGATTACTACTTTAAAATCAAAAACGGGAATAGTAAAAATCGTACTGATAGCCGCTAAAAATACGTCGAAACCAAAAACGAACATATTTTCGTTTAAAGATACTTGGAAGTATGCTAAGTCTTGCATTGTTTCAACAAGTAAGTAGAAGGTATCGGGTATTAAAAGGTATAACATTAAGTATAAAAAGCAACTGCCTACAACTATAGGCGCAACGCCTATAAAGTAATTGCCTAAAACCTTAAATAAATTCCTTTTATTGTAAGAGTGACTTACGTAACCTAACACGCCAGTTTCAAGGTCGGGCTGAAAAAGGCTCATTTCTTCAATTCTATGCCCAAACAAGATACACATTATAGCGTGGCTAAGTTCGTGAATAGGCGTACCTATAAGGCCTGTGGCAACGCACACAGCCATGCCGTTGCCAGTAACCTTATAAAATATACTGTTAAAGAGTGAAATAACGTATCCAAATGCGTAAATAAATACAATAAACATTACCACTTGGAATAACACGTTGAAAAATATTTCTTCTAACATACCAATTATCCTTGTAAGTTGTTAAATTCTTTAGAAGTTGAAGTTTCGCCTGTAATAATATTAGTACCGTTACCAAGTGCAGTTATTTTAACTTGAACTTTGTTAGCAGTTCTATATTCATTAGGAATCATATAAGATAATTGTGAAGTTTCGTAAACGGTAGCAGGTTCTTCAGCGCCGTCGTAGAAGATTTCAACTTTGTATTTAACTACGTTTTCAACTCTTGTCCATTTAACCATCCAGTCGTTTAATTGAATGTTATCAGAATTTACAGAGCCAAGGATTGTAATAGTTTTTTCGCCTTTGCTTGCGCTATCTAAAGTGAAGTTGCCGTCGTTATCGAACGTACCGCCTTTAGCGTAAACGTTAACTCTAAACGTACCAGTGCCGTTAGGGTTAAGTTCGTAAATAGTGCTACTTTCAGTTGATTCAGTTGAAGTGTTGCCACCAACAACGAATTTATAGCCTTTAGCAAATGGAGTTTCACCAGTTACGGTAACTTTAATTTTACCTTCTCTATCAAATTGAGGGTGAGTGTATTCAACTTTAAATTCAGGCATTGCAAGTTGAACAACGTTTTGTTCAATTTGTACGTTATGAGAGTTAATAGTAGGTGTTTCGCCAACCGCTTTGTTACCAACTGCAACAACTTCTACGTTATAAACGCCTAAATCTTTTAAGAAAGATACAGGGTTAAATCTGTAAGTAGCACTTGCAGTAGTGTGTGGAATTTGCGCTGCAACAACACCGTCAACAGTAACTGAGTAAGATGATGCTTGCGATACGCCGTACCAGTAATATTCGCCAGTTGCTTGGTCTTTATAAACGTCAGGAGTTTCAAGTTTGTAAACTTGTTTAGCAGTTGAAACTTCACTGTTAATAAATTCAATACCGTCACCGATTGCTTGAACTTTGAATAAGTAATCTCTACCGCCTACGAATTGTGGAAGAACGCTAAAGTTAATGCTTCTTTCAGAAGTTGGTTGAGAGATTGTAGTATCTTTCATATCATCGTAAACTAAGTAAGAAATTTTACCAAGTTGAGAAGTGCTAATACCAGTCATATTCCAACTTAACGAATTGTTGTCAAAGGCTAAGTTAGTAGGTGCTTGAAGTTTAATAAATCTTTTTGAAGCACTTGCTTTAGAAGTCATATAGTAAGTGCCAGTTTTTGTAGATTGATTTTGATAGTAGTTAGCAATTGCTTTAACTTTAACGTCTGTACCTGCAGTTTCAATTAAACTATTCATATTATCAATAGTTTGAACTACTGATTGTTGTTCAATTTCGTTAAGAACAAGTTTGTAACCAGTTGAGTTGCCAAGTGCAGGTTCAGTAACTACTAATCTACCGCCTGATTCGTTCATATCGATTCTTTCGATGATAGGAGCGTCTAAACGAACAATTTCAACAGGAGCGCTGTAGTTAGATGGAAGAATGCTTTTACCATTACCTTTAGCGCAAACTTGAACGTTGTAAGCACCTTCTTGTAAACTGTTAGAGATATCTCTTGAAGTTGTGTATTCAGTAATAGAAGAAGCGCTACCACTAATAGCAATACAGTAACCGTCAGTTGCGTTAGTAACTGAATTGTAAGTGATATTAAAGCCGTCCATAAGAACGTTTTCTGGTGTAGATAAAACGGTAATATCAAATGCAAGGTTGTCTTCAGTTCTTGAGTTAAGCATTACGTTGATTTGGCTACCGTTGTAAGAAGCACCTAAGCCCATTCTTTTAATTTCAAAGGTAATAACTTGACCAGTTAAGTAAGATTCTTCAAAGAAGTTAGCATAACCAACGCTGATTTGTGGGTTAGGGCTTTCAACGATTTGTGTACCGTTTTTAAATAAAGCGTATTTAGAACCGTTGTGTTCATCGTAGCAAGAAACTGTAAAGCCGTTAGATAAATCGTTAGGGTTACTTGTAATAAAGTTATCTTGGTTAGTGCATTTAGAAGCAGGTGCAAGACGGTTAACCCTAATTACGTTAGATGGTCTTGAAGAGTAAATATTATCGCCTTCTTCTTCAGCAAGGGCAGTAATAGTAACTTTATGTACGCCTACTTCTTCATAAAGGTTAGCGTAGTTTTGAGCGTTGAAACTTAATTCTTCAGTTTCAGTAGTGCCGTCTGGATATTCTACTGTAGCAAGGTAACCAGTAGCACTTGCAACTTCGTTCCATTTAATACTGTTTTCGCCACCGTCAAGGGAAGTTAATTCATCCCAAGTAATTTGTGGTGCAGGTAAGAAGTAAACTGATAAGATATCTGAATATTTACTGAAGTACGTAGCGTCGTCTGCAGTTGCTTTAACGCTAATAGTAAGGTCAGTTGATGCAGTTAAAACTGTAGGGTCGTTATATTCAGTAGAAGTTGTTCTATAGATTTTTTCTGATAAACCTTTTTTAATTTTTACTTCGTAGCCGTCTGCTTCAGCAACTGGTTCCCAAATGATACCGCCGTCAGAAACTTTTAAGTCGGTAACTTGTTGTAAGAATTTGAAAGTTTTTTCTTCAGATTTAATACCGTCGAAAGAAGTTTCGTGGTCACCGATTGCTTGAATTCTAACTTTGAAGTTGCCTTCGTTAGCATTGTAAGCATATTTACCGTTTTTAACTACTTCAGTTTCGTTGTGGAGTTGGTTGTTGATAAATACGTTATAACTTGCCGCGTCTACAGTATCAAAGTAAATGTAAGAACCGTCGTAAGTGATAGATTCGCTATCTACTTGGCCAAGTTGAGTAAGGGTAAGTGATTCAGACCAGTAAGAATAGTAAGTGTTGTCAGCAGGCATTACAGGGCGTACCTTGTATGAGTGTTCACCAACCGTATGAGTTTCAATCTTGTTTGTAGAGATTGTGTTTGGTAATTCCGTACCGTTATCCATAACTGCGTAAACACAGCCAGGAACTTCAGTCCAAGAAACAACGCCTTTTTCGTTTACGGTAAGGTCGTCGATAGTCTTAAGCGGAATAAAGTTCATTACCGTTTCTTCAGACTCAATAGTTTTTCTTGAACCTTTGTTTACGGCTTTAACCTTAACAACCACTTCAGCGCCTTGAGCGTTGAAAGGGAAGGTTGTAGAGCCCCAAGAGTTCGCGTTACCTTCGTTGATTTGAACGATGTAACCTGTTGCGCCGTCTACTTTGTCCCAAGTGATATAAGAGCCGTCGTATTTGATATTTGTAGGGGCATTTAACGAACCGCTTGAGCCACAGCCAATAAGTCCTGTCACTGCAAAAATCATACAAAAGACAGTTAAAATCATAAGGACGATTTTTCTTTTTGTATTCATTTATTTTTCCTCCAAAATAAATTTTTAATTATTTATATAAAAGGTGTTACCTTTTTATACTAAAACTGGGTAGTAAATAGTGTTTTCATTAGAGCCAACATACATATTTGTAATACGTGAAGTGCCGTCTCTATTGTCGCTAAAGCCAACTAAGCATTTTATTTGGTCGCTTGTTAAGTGCTTTTGTATAACGCTTGGATAGATATGATAAGTTGAAGCAAATTCATCTTCCACTACTAATGTTTCTATAGGGCCTTTACCGTCTAAGAAGTCAATTTTTATAGTTTTAGAATACGACCACTTTGCGTAAATATTTACTTCTTTACCGTTAAGCGATTTATCTATAACGCTTGGTAGTTTAGTAGTAAAGGAAGTATCCGTATACCAGTCGAAGAATATAATTGAGTTGTCTTTAACGTATTTAGTAAAATCGTATTTGTTAAAGCTAGTTTCGTTAAAATTAAGTTCTTTTGAAACTGGTGCTGTAGGAGTTTTAAGTGCTTTAACGCCGTCGTGTTCAAAGTTTAAAACAATATTATAAGTATCAGGCTTAAAATACGCTTCTACGTTCATTTGATATTCGTATTCGCCTTGAACTTTAGTTTTTTCAAAATATTCTACAAACTTTTCATTAAACGTACCGCCTAACTCAATAGGGATATTGTTTTTGTTTCCGTTTGCATCTTCGTGATAAATTTCCCAGCCGTTAAACGTGTACCTATCAAAATTAGTAAGAGAACTGTCAAAATTAGTTAAGTTTGTAATTTCTTCGGTTTCTTCCATCACGTCGCCAAAAGTATACGTTTTTTCGTAATAGTTAGCGTCAGTATAACCAGGGAAGGAAGCGTAATAGCAAACTTTATATTTTTTGTTTTCTATCGTTTCAACAAGTTTTATATGCGCGCCGTTATCAAGTTTGTAAAGGTCGTCAGAACTGAATATACCGCCGTTAGCGTATTTATATGTTACTTGTTTGCCGACAAGGTCGTTGGAACTTGTTAAAATTTGAGATAATTTAGTAAAAATACTGTTTTCGCTATCCCCTTCGTTTTTGCGGTGACCTGTTACTGTTTCTGTTGAGCCGTCAATAAAGGTAACCGTTACCGTAACGTTGCCTTGAAGCCCTTCTGTGCAACCCGTTGCGATAGGTATTAACAGTAAAACCGTTAATAATAAACAAATTAGTTTTTTCATTGTTAAATATTAAAGGTAAATAGCGTAATATTTTTGACCTTGCGTTAAGCCCGCGTAACTAATTCTACTATACGAAGCAGGGTCGTCACTTAAACCGTAGAAGTCTTTACCGTCTTTATCCGTATTAACTGAAAGAGTACCGTCTTCATATACGCGCGCTTCAACAGCCGATTTACCGTCTTGGAAGTCAACGTAAATCATTTTGAATTCCATATGTTTAGCGTAAAGTTTAAGTGGTGTGGTTGTATATTCTTTACCTATTTCTGTAGGTGCTTTAGTAGTAAAGGCAGAGTCAATATACCAACCAAAGAATTCTCTGTTTTCAGTATCAACTTTATCTAAGAAATATTTAACAAGGTTAGCATCGTATTCTACGGTAATAACTTCTGGTTCTAAATTGCCGTAGCCGTAGTTGAATTCTACTTTAACTGTATCAGAAATCCAGTTTTGTTTAACAAAGATATTACTAAGGTCGTTAATGTAAGGTAATTCATCGTAAATTGATATAAGTGATTCGGTTAAAGTGCCACCGAAAGTCCATTCAAATTCGTGAAGTTGTTGGTTAGCGTCGGTATAGTATGCGGTATAGCCCGTAACTTGACGCCTATCGTTAAGTTCGGTATTGTAAACGTTTTGAACGTCTTGAGTAAATTCAATAGTTTCGCCGATAGTATAATATTGTTCAAGTTTAAGTAAACCGTCGTTAGTGATGTAAGTAACAGGGTAGTCGATAGCGTTCCACGTTTCGTAAACTTCAATTTCTTGGTCGTCTTCAATTCTACTTAAAGTATCGTAGTAAATACTATTGCTTGACGACATAATGTATTTTTTAGACGAACCCCTTGTGTAGTATAAACCGCCGAATTTATAACCGATTCTTTTGCCGTGGTTATATGAACCGAAAGTAGATTGTTCGTTACTGTAATTGAAGATTGAACCGCTTTTGTTAGAGTCCCTATGACCTTTTACCGTAACAACAGAACCGTCCCACTTATGAATGTTAAGTGTGATTTTGCCGTTATATACAGGTTCAGAGCATTCAAAACAACTACCGCAACCAAGGTCGCAACCACCGCTACAATCTCCGCAGTCTTCACAACCGCCACCAAGCCAAATTAAACCTAAAATGATTAATATTGTTGTAACAACTTTTCCCATAATGTCCTTTAAGCATATAAATTTGTATTCTTTTTATTAGTAAAAAGGCTATATATGCTTGTATTAAATCTTTTGTGTTTTTTGTTATTGCCTTGCCACCGCTTAAGTGGCAAGGCTTATTATTTATTATTCAACCGATGGTAAAATAAGGTTAGAAACTTCACCGATTAAATCACTTGTTTTGGTTTCGCCGGTAACAGTACCAGTTTGAGTGCAAGTGTAAAGTTGTGATGAAGCACAGTCAGAGTAGAAGTAACCCATTAAACCGCCAACGTTGTTAACACCTTGTACGTTACCGCTGTTTACCGCTTCTTTCATATAAAGCATTTGTTGTCCGTTGTATTTGTTGCTGTAACTATAATCGTAGTAAGGTGCTTCAAATTTAACGTAACCCATTAAACCGCCAACGTAATTACCAGAGCCTAAAATATCGCCAGTATTAGTAAAATTATTAGCGTTAACCGTTCTTACGCTATTATCAGTAGTGTAGTGTTCGTTAATCCAACTACCAAACAAGCCTGCAACGTAGTTTTTACCAGTTACGTTTGCCGTGTTAGTTACGTTTTCAATAGTGTAAGCGTACGCTTTGTTTAATTTACCAGCAATACCACCAACGTTGTCAGTATATGGCGCGTAAACGGTTGCATTGTTTGTAACGTTTGTAAATAATCCTTCGCTATATCCACAGAAGCCACCAACGAATAAGCCTGTGCAAAGTTCGCCAGAATAATCAACTACAACGTTGTTTACGCTATCGATGATGTTAGCGTTATATGCTCTACCTATGTAACCGCCAAAGTAAGCATACTTGTTTGTGCTTTCGTCAAGCGTGCCAGTTGCGGTGACCGTTGAGCCTTCATTAGAAGTTGCAGTTAACGTAACGCCGTTTGCTTCACCGAATAAGCCACCGATAACGGCAACTGCTTTAATATCTGCTTGGCTTGTTGCTTCAATAATATTTGATTGAGTACCGTCTGTATAAATTCTACCTGCAATACCGCCTACGTAGTAAGCGCCTTCAACGTTACCAGTATTGCTACTTGTTTTCATTACAAGTGAGATAGTACCATTGTATTTATTGCTATAACTATAATCGTAGTAAGGTGCTTCAAAATGAGAGTAACCTAATAAACCGCCTACGTAATTACCAGTACCTTTAATATTACCGCTATTTTCAAAACTGATAGCAGTAACAGTTCTTGCGTTGTTATCCGTAACGTAGTAAACGTTATACCATCTACCAAAAATACCCGCAACGTAGTTTACGCCTGTAATATCCGCAGTATTTTTAACGGTGTCGATAGTGTAGTTGTATGGTTTAGTTGAGTCACCACTAATACCGCCAACGTAACTTGATTTAGGTGCATAAATAGTTGCATTATTTATACAGTTAGTATAAGTACCAGACGACCAACCTGTAAAACCACCAACGTAGTTACCAACGCTTAAAACTGTAGAGTAGTTAATTTCAACGTCGTTAACCGATTCTTCAATGTGAGTGTCACCCGCATAGCCGATGTAACCACCGATGTAAGCGTATTTATTAGAGCCGTCATCGTAAGTGCCGGTTGCGGTTATAGTAGAATTTCTATTTGATGTTTGAACAAGTTTAATAGTAGTAGTTTCGCCCGCAATACAACCAACGATTGCCGTTGCTTTGATATTTGCACTGTTTAAGCCTTCTTCTATTAAAGAAGTACCGCTATCTGTAACGATTTTACCTACTAAACCACCAACGTATAAGTTACCTTCAACGTCGCCAAGGTTTTTAGGTGAGCGCAATACGATTGCTAAAGTGCCGTTGTATTTATTGCTGTAACTATAGTCGTAGTAAGGTGCTTCAAAATGAGCGTAACCCATTAAGCCACCAACGTAGTTACCAGAGCCTTTAATTTTACCGCTATTTTCAAAACCTACGGCATTAACAACCCTTGCACTACTATCCGTAACGTAATAAACGTCATACCATCTACCAAAAATACCTGCAACGTAGGTTGAACCGATAACGTCGCCAGAGTTAATTACACCTTTAATAGTGTAGTTATATGATTTAGTTGAATCACCGCAAATACCGCCAACGTAATTTGATTTAGGTGCGTTGATTTTTGCTGTGTTTTTACAGTCTGTAAACGTACCAGACGACCAACCTGCAATACCGCCAACGTAATCACCTTCGCAAGAAGTACCTGAGTAGTTGATTTCGCTATTGTTAGTAGCGTTTTCAATATTAGTGTTAACCGCCTTACCAACGTAACCGCCAAGGTAAACGTATTTAGAAGTGCCTTCGATAGAAGTTTCAGTAGAAATAATAGTAGAGCCTAAGTTAGAAGGATTTGTAAGGTTAATAGTTGATAATTCGCCCGCAATAGCGCCAAGCCTTGCAACTGCAGTTATTTTAGAGTTGTTTATTGCATCTTCAATAACTGAAAGGGCACTATCTGAATAACCGTAGCCAAATAAACCGCCAACGTATAAGTTACCACTAACTTCGCCGGTGTTTTTGCTTTCTCTCATAGTGATAGCCAAAGTACCGTCGTATTTGTTGCTGTAGTTATAGTCGTAATAAGGTGCTTCAAATTTTGCACAGCCAAGTAAACCGCCTACGTAATTGCCAGTAGCAATAATAGTACCAGAGTTTTCAAAAGCGTTAGCGATTACTTTTCTTACGCTATTGTCACGAACGTAGTAAATGTTTTCCCAAACGCCCATTAAACCGCCAACGTAATTTACGCCTTCAACTTTACCTGAGTTGTAAAGGTTGGTTATTGAGTATTCAAGGTCTTTTTCAAACTTACCAACAATACCTGCAACGTGGCTATCAGAACCTGTTACGTTACCGTAGTTTGAAAGGTGGCTAATAACTAAACTTGTATCGCCTGCCTGTGTTCTACCGATAATACCGCCAACGAATTCAGCACCGCTGATAGTGCCGTGGTTTTCACAGTTAGTAACAGTACCGCCTTTAGCAAAACCTACGATACCGCCGATAGCGTAACTGTCACTTGTGTGAGTAGTGTCGATAGAAACGCTTGCTTTGTTTACACAGTTAGTAATAGTACCGCTTGTTAAGTAAGTAGCAAAACCGCCCGCTAAACCAACTTCGCCTTCGATTTTACCAGATTCGATAGTACAGTTAGAAATTGTACCGCCTTCAAGGTTGTAACAAATACCTGCAATACCAACGCCGTTGTAGTTATAAGAAGTAATGTTGATATTAGTTAAAGTAAGGCCGTCAACTTTACCACTTAACTTGCCAAACATAGCAAGGTTGCCTTCGTCGGCTGTGATAGAGAAGTTAGAAACTGTATAGCCGTTACCGTTAAGCGTACCGCTGAAATCAAAAGGAGTCCAAGAACGGCCCGCTAAGTTAAGGTTAGTAACTAATTGATAAGTAGCGCTTGGATTATCTTTCATATTGATAAATCCGTTAATATCTTTAATGATAATTTCGTTGCTACCTTCGTTTTTAACGTAGAAAGGCGTTAAAGTTAAGTTTTCTGTATAGATAAACGCGTCTTTAGACGTACCGTCTGCATTAGTTAAGATATCCGCCCTTGTACCGTCGCTATATTCCCAACCGATAAAGCGGAAGTTTTCTTTAAACGCTACTGGAAGAGTGAATAATTCACCGTAAGAAACTAAAACCGTTTCTTTACTACAGTATTCGTTAGCGCCAACTTGAAGTGTAACGGTATAAGTAGCAGGTTTATATAATACTTTAAGCATTACGTCAGATGCTGGCATTGTAAATTCGTAACTTGAGTTAGTTGTTACTTGAACGCCGTTTATCATAATACCTTCAACGGTGTATTGAGTGTAAGGAACAACTTGCAGAGAAACAGTTTGACCTTCAACGTAGAATTCTTCTAACTCAACAGTGCCCGCGTCGATATGAGAGCCTGTTACCGTAATGTAACGTTTTTCAAGGAATTTAGCGTAAACGTGAACTTCAGTTTCGTAAATAGTCCATTTTAACGAACCAGTACCTTTACCAGTTTCGTTAGTGAGTTGAGTTTGTAAGTTTTCATCTAAATACCAGCCAGAGAAACCGTAAGTTTCGCTAACAGGTAAATCAAGTTGATAATCTGCATAGTACTCAACGTCCTTATAAGTAACGCCTAAGTTGCCTTGGTTAGGGTGGTAAACTACTTTAACTTTGTCACCTTCGAACTTAGCAACTAAAGTAGTGTCGCCATACATACCAGGTTCAACGTCTTGAATAATAGTTTTAGTTTCGTCGTCGTTTCTGTACCAGCCTTTGAAAGTAAATCTTTCTTTTTCTAAGATAGGAAGTGAAATTTCGCTTTCAACGTCGTACGCGATAGGGTTAAGTGAAGTGTCGCCAGGGTTAGCGTCAACTTCGCCACCGTAAACTACGCTACCACCGTTTAAGTTAAAGTTAATTGTGTATGCAACAAGTTCGTATTTGCCGTAATATTTAGTAACCGCACTATTGTAAGGAATTCTTTGAATAGGGTTGGTGTTGAATAATCTGCTTTTATACCAACCAACAAGCCTACGGCCAGGAAGTTGGATATCAGGCATTTCAAACGGAACGTTAGGTGAGTTGTAAATTTTTACAGGTACGAATTCATTGCTACTTGTTGGATAAAATTCTAAAATCTTATATTCGTAGTAGAACGCGTATAAAATTTGGTCAGCCCTAATGTGCTTGCAGTTTTCGTCTTCAGTGTAAGGTGTATAAGTGTATAAATCAGTAGACCAACCGATAAATTCTATTCTGTTATCTTCATCGTTTGGTAAAACTGGTAAATCGTTTACTTCAGAGTTATAGTTATACGTTCTAATTTCGTTATTTGCTTCGTTTTTCGTGTCGATTAAGGTGATAGAAAGTTTAGCAACGTCTACAACCGCGTATAATTCGCTATTAGTAAGCCATAAACTTGCGTTAGTTTCGTTAACCTTTTTGTATTCGGATTTAACGGTTGCACCGTCCGAAATCATAACACCGCCTTCTGAAATCTTACCGTGAGACCAACCAATAAAATCGTAACCTTGAATTACTGTTGGCACTGGTAAAGAAGAAATCGTTTTACCAAATGATACTTCGATAGGTTGAAGTGAGTTAACGTTAGCGTAAACCGTTTCAGAAGCAAAAGTTTTTTGGTAAGTTAAAATTTCCCAATGTGCAAACAACGTGATGTTAGACGTAATTGCAAATTTTTGAGCACCGCTTTCATCGAAAATTTGTACACCACCAGTTAAACTGTCGTAAAAACCTAAAAAGGTGTAACCAATGCGTGAAGAAGTAATGCCTAAACCCGATAAAGTGTAAGACGTGCTTTCAGGGTCGATTTCTATAAGTTTGGTTTGCGTGCCAGACGTAGGTGCGTAACCTAAATCAAAGGTAACGCTTACTTTGGTAGTAGTGTCGCCACCGCCGTCGCCTTCGCTTTCTCCACAACCGATTAAGCCGAAAAGGGCAGTTCCTATAAGAAATAATGATAAAATTAAAATACAAATCTTTTTACTTTTCATTTATCCACCTTGATATTTATAAAACCTATATTTATTGCACCTGCAATATTTTTATAAAGTAAAGTTTGCTAAGTTAGTAAATTTCAATCTTTTACGCGTATATATGTGTATGCGCGCGCTGTATATTATAAATATAATATAGAACATTATACTATATAGATAGTAACATTTGCAAGCGTTTTTCATAAATTTATCACTATTTTAATGTAAATGAAAATTTTAGTGAAAAATAAAAAGGCAAATTAAATATCAAAAAAGAGTGTACTAAACGTAAAATAAGTGTTATAATGCAAGGGTATTTTGGCTCAAATGAGGTTTTTAAAATGATATTAACCGTAATATTTAGTATAATTACTTGTTTAATGATGATTGTTGGTGTACTTTTTATTCCAAAAATCAAAATATTTAAATTTAAAACAGATTCTTACTGGTTGTTTACCTTGATAGGCGCTATTATTGTTGTTATCGTTAGCGGGGTAGACTTAACCGTTTTTATAAATTCACTTACCGCCGATACGTCAATTAACCCTATTAAGATTTTAGTTCTTTTTATTTCAATGACGATGCTTTCGTTATTTTTAGACGAACTTGGCTTTTTTAGATATCTTGCAAACGTCACTTTAAAAAACTCAAAAGCAAGCCAGTTAAGATTGTTCTTTTATCTTTACGTAACCGTCTCCGTATTAACGGTGTTTACGTCAAACGACGTAATAATTTTATCGTTTACCCCGTTTATTTGTTACTTTGCAAAACACGCTAAAATAAATCCAATCCCTTACTTGTGTGCAGAGTTTATCGCCGCTAATACTTGGAGTATGGCGCTTGTTGTTGGTAACCCTACAAACATTTACTTAGCAACGGCGTACGGCATTAACTTTTTAGATTACGCTAAAGTAATGATTGTTCCTACTATATTTGCAGGTATTACTGCATTTGCCGTACTTTTTTCAACTAATAAAAACAAACTTAATTCGCCTATCTTCGGTGTGCATGAAGACGTAGTTATCGAAGATAAATTCAGTTTAATAGTAGGTATCGTGCACCTTGCGGTATGTACTGTTATGCTTGCCGTTTCTTCGTATATCGGATTAGAAATGTGGCTTGTTTCTTTGCTTGCCGTACTCAGTTTATTTATATGGGTTTTCGTTATCGGGCTTGTTAAAAAAATACCGCCAAGGCACGTTTTTACCTGTGTTAAACGCGCTCCGTGGCAGTTAATTCCCTTTGTTTTATCAATGTTTGTTATGATAATCGCCCTTGAAAACAAAGGTGTTACCGGTTTGATAAACGGGTTTTTAGGTCAAGATTATATCGTATATAAATACGGTTTTGCTTCCTTTATAAGTGCAAACGTTATAAACAATATCCCTATGAGTGCCCTTTTTTGTTCGGTAATATCTCCGCTTAGCGGTATAGCGCAATCGGAAGCCGTTTTCGCTTCGATTGTAGGGTCTAACTTAGGCGCGTTTTTTACGCCTATCGGCGCGCTTGCGGGTATTATGTGGAGTTCTATATTAAACGACCAACACCTTTCTTTTAAATATTTAGACTTTTTAAAAATGGGCGTTATCGTTGCCATACCAACTTTAATAGTTACACTATTATCACTTAATATTTTTATAATTTAAGCGGTAATTTATTTCGATAAAAATAATCTAATAAAACATCAAAATTGTGCAAGAAAATTAACGTAATTCTCTTGCATTTTTTTTGCGAAAGTTCTATAATGATATTATCAATATGCTATAATGGGGGAGAAGGGGTTGTTTTTAGCCTAACTGCCTTAAAACATATTAAAAAAACAATCAAAAATCTAATAAAAAGAGGTTGAATTATGGATTACGCTAAAGAATCACTTAAGATGCACTTTGAAAGAAAGGGCAAAGTTGAAATGGTATCAAGGGTGCCAGTTAAAACTAAAGAAGATTTATCACTTGCATACACTCCTGGTGTTGCTGAACCTTGCTTACAAATTCAAAAGGACGTAAATTTATCTTTTGAACTTACAAGAAGATGGAATACTGTTGCCGTTGTTACTGATGGTACTGCAGTTTTAGGTCTTGGCGATATCGGCCCTGAAGCAGGTATGCCTGTTATGGAAGGTAAATGCGTACTTTTCAAATCGTTTGGTGACGTAGATGCTATCCCACTTTGCGTAAGAAGTAAAGAAGTTGACGATATCGTTAACACCGTATATTTACTTCAAGGAAGTTTCGGTGGCGTAAACCTTGAAGATATTTCTGCTCCAAGATGTTTCGAAATCGAAAGAAGACTTAAAGAAATGTGCGATATTCCTATTTTCCACGATGACCAACACGGTACTGCAATCGTTACTTTAGCGGCTCTCATCAACGCGTTAAAAATCGTTAAAAAAGATATCCACGATATTAAAGTAGTTACAAGTGGTGCTGGCGCTGCTGGTATTGCTATTATCAAACTTTTACAATCAATGGGTCTTAAAAACGTAATTATGTGCGATAGAAAAGGCGCTATTTACGAAGGTAGAGACGGTCTTAACCAAGAAAAAGAAGAAATGGCTAAAATTACTAACTTCGACCACGTTAAAGGTACTTTAGAAGAAGTTTTAGTAGGCGCTGACGTATTTATCGGTGTTTCTGCTCCTAACTGCGTATCTGGTGAAATGGTTAAGTCAATGGCTAAAGACCCTATTATCTTCCCTATGGCTAACCCTGTTCCAGAAATTATGCCAGACGTTGCTATTGCTGCAGGCGCTGCAGTAGTTGGTACTGGTAGAAGTGACTTCCCTAACCAAATCAACAACGTACTTGCTTTCCCTGGTATCTTTAGGGGCGCGTTAGATGCAAGGGCAACTCAAATCAATGAAGAAATGAAGATTGCCGCTGCTTATGCTATCGCTTCACTTGTAAGTGACGAAGAATTAAACCCTGAATATATTCTTCCTAACGCTTTTGATGAACGCGTTGGTAAAACTGTTGCTAAAGCAGTATTTGATGCAGCACACAAAACAGGCGTTGCAAGAAAATAATCCATAAATCAAATAAATAACAATATATACAAAAGAGCAAACACAAAATCGTGTTTGCTCTTTCTATTCTATTTAGTTTTTAAATTTCTTTCTTGTGTTGTTTTTTAATTAAGTAGGTGGTTAAAATCATAACCACAGGAAGTATTGAAACGAATAATAAACCAAGCCTTAATCCAAGTTGTTCAATGGTAATACCAAGCGTAGTTGATGGATTTATAAATACGTTAGACGTAATAACTACGTCGGTTATACTGCCTATAAGTTGCGGGCCAACAGATGCCCCTAAATCGCCACCCGCGGCAAGTAATGCAAAAACCATTACACCGCCTTTAGGGAGTTTATCTGTACTAACGATTAACGTTCCAGGCCATAACATTGAAGCGAATAATCCCGATAAAGCGCAAGCAATAATGCTTAAAACTGGTATAGGTGAGAGGGCGCAAACTATATAACAACACGCGCTACCTATTGCTAATATAAATAATAAATTTATCATATTTTTGCCGTATTTAGCGTATAAACTTCGGCCTAAAGCAAGCATTGCCGAAAATATCGCTACGCCTAAAATATCACCCCAAATTTTAGGTACGCTTGCAACTAATTCAATGTAACTTGAAGCCCATTGCGATATAGTGCATTCGGTTGCTCCGCCTAAAAATATCGTTACAAAACAAAGCCAAAACCATCTATTTTTAAATACGTTTTCACTTGCTTTTTCAGGCGTGGTAACGGGTAAAGTAGGGAAAGAAGAAGTTAAAAACAAGTAGCCGGTAATAAGTGGAAAAATAACGCTTACAATAACGTAAATTTGCCAACTTGTTTGTTTAAAAATAAATAAAAATAACGTTAACGATATAACTACAACTACCGTTCCCCAAGCGTAAAATGAGTGGAGTTTACTTAAATCTCTATCCGTATTTTCAGACGGTATCGATGCGATAATAGGGCTCATTAAAACTTCGCCAAGGCCACCTGATGCAGAGAAAAATATCGTTCCTATAAGCAAGCCTATATAAACGTTAGTTTTGCTAAAAAATGGGGCTATAGCATAAATTAAGAAGCCTATAACCGTTAAAAACGGCATTAATTTTACCATTTTTATAGAGTTTATTTTGTGTGAGAAAAATGAAAACAGTAAGTCGACTGTAAGTTGTGTTACGAAGTTAACTAAAACTAACGTTCCAAGTAGAGAAAAAGATACGTTGTAAAGGTTTTTAAAGGTCAAGAAAAGAAGTGGCGAAACCATTGAGATAAACGCCATACAAAAACTGGTCATATAACACGCGTATTTTACTCTTTTAAATTGCTCTTGCATTGCATAAACTCCTTATTTTATTGAGATAGTCTACTATAATTGTGAAAAAAATGCAAGCAAAATGTATAAATATAAATTTTCACAGACAAATTTTAACTTTTGTCTTGAATATAAAAAATATGTGTGTTATACTATACAAGTATAAGTATAAATACTTAAATCTAACGCGCGGGTCGGCGCGCACGTGAATAACCGGCTAAAATGAACGTATGACTAAAAAACAAATCAAAGAAATAATTATCGCTACTCTTTTTACAATTTTTGCTTCTATAGTTTCGGCTGTAGCGCTTCACGTTTTCGTATATCCTGCAAAATTCGTTCCGCTTGGGCTTGAAGCGATAGTGACCTTACTTTACGCGATTTTCCCTAAAATCAACTCTGGTATTTTTAACCTTTTGTTAAATGCACCGCTTGTTATATTCGCGTGGTTTAAACTTGATAAAAAGTACGTTGTTTACACTATGCTTTTTACACTTATATCGTCGTTTATGTTATTGCTTCTTGGCGGTGTTAAATTCCCGCAATACGAAGCGCCTGACGGTAGAATTATATCGGCTATATTCGCTGGCGTTATGCTTGGCGTTAGAACGGGCGTTATGCTCAAAATAAACGCGTCAACGGGTGGTGTTGATATCATCGCTTGCGTCGTTCAAAAGAAATACCCTTACATAAACGTTGAAAGGATTATAAGTTTTATCTGCATTGCGATAATAGGTATATCGTATTTCGTGTACAAAGATTTTAACTGTATCTTACTTGGCTTAGTTCAACTTTTCATTAGCGAAAAAACAACTTCGTTTATTATGAGAGATAGCCGTGAAGCCTTAGAAGTTAAAATCGTTACCAACGACCCTGAGTCGCTTTATTCTGATTTGGTTGATAAACTTGGCCATTCGGCAACAATCGTAAACAGTTACGGTATGTATCTTCACCAAGCGAACCATATCGTGTTTACAATTATCAATCGCCGTCAAATTGCTGAGATTGTTAATATTTCTAAAAAATACCCTAACACATTTATTTATTACAACGAAGTTTGTGGGGTTTACGGTAAGTTTAGAAAACACCGTGAAGACCCATTATAAGGAGATTATATCGTGAGTTACGTTAAAGAAGATTTTTTACTTGAAACTAAAACAGCACTTAAACTTTACAAAGATTACGCCGAAAAAATGCCTATTTTCGACTATCACTGTCATTTGCCTGAAAAACAAATTTTAGAAAACCAAGAATTTAACGACGTTTTTGAAATTTGGCTTAAAGGCGACCACTACAAATGGCGTTTAATGAGAAATTATGGTGTAGATGAAGAATACATCACTGGTGATAAATCTAACAAAGAAAAATTTATCGCGTATTGCAAAACTTTAAGTACGGCTTTTGGTAATCCGCTTTACCACTGGTCACAAGTAGAACTTAAAGACTTTTTTAATTGCGAACTTGAAATCAACGAAGAAAATGCCGAACTTATTTGGGACTGGTGTAACGAATTTATCAAAGTTAACCACATTACTCCACAAAAGTTAATCGAAGGCTCTAACGTTAAATGCCTTTTTACAACTAACGAAGTTTTCGACGATTTAACTACCTTTGAAAAAATTAAAGAAAAAAATTACGGCTTTAAAGTTATCCCTGCTTTTAGGGGTGATAAGATTATGAATATCGAAGCCGAAAAATATAACGAATTTATAGGTATGCTTGAAAACGTTACCTTTAAAATCGAAAGTTTAACAGACCTTGAAAAAGCCATTGAAGATAGGCTTAACGCGTTTATTAAGGTTGGCACTGTTGCAAGTGATATCGCACTTGAAAGAACTTGTAAGGTTGCTACCAAAGAAGAAGCGGAAAAGGTTTTTGCCTCAAGAAGAAAAGGCAATGCGGTTTCTCTTGAAGAAAGCGAAATCTTTAAAGGTTATTTAACTTACTTCTTAATGAAACTTTACGCTAAGTATAATATCGCAACCGAACTTCATTTAGGCGCAATGCGTAACAACAACGCCGTAATGATGGAAAAGTTAGGCTTAGATACTGGTTACGATAGTATTAGCGATACTAACAGCATAACCTTAACTTCACGCTTGTTTGATAAGTTAAACAGTGAAAAGTCACTTCCAAAAACTATACTTTTCAACTTAAATCCAAAACAAAATAGCGAAATTATGACTCTTATCGGTTGCTTCCAAGATTCTTCTACAAAGGGCAAAATGCAATACGGCCCTGCTTGGTGGTTCTTAGATAATAAGGTTGGTATGGAAAAACACCTTGAAGATTTAACCGCAACTGGTCATATCGGCGCGTTCATCGGTATGCTTACCGATAGCCGTTCGCTCCTTTCATATCCACGCCACCACTATTTTAGAAGAATTCTTTGTAATTACTTAGGTGGCCTTGTAGAAAAGGGGCAAATCACACAAAACTTATCGCTTGTTGGAAAAGTCGTTGAAGACGTTTCTTACAACAACGCTATGAATTATTTTTTCAATAAATAAACCAACTTAGGTTCTACTAATCGTAATAATACAACGTCGTTAGGGGGACGATTATGAAAGACGATAAAAAAACACAGTCTACAACTTCCATAGAAAGTAAAAAGCGTTTTCAATTAGAGCACTGGCAAATCGTTGCAATATTTTTAATGTTGTTTGATGCTTTGTCTGTTATAGTGTCTTACTTTGTGGCGTTATGGTTTAGGTTTGACTGTAATTTTACCGATATTCCAGCACACTTATTTAAAGCATATTTAATATTCACACCTATAAACGTTGTAGTTACTATAGGTGTGTTGTGGATTTTTAAGTTGTATCAAAGCCTTTGGAAGTATGCAAGTTACAAAGAACTTGAAAAAATTTGTTACGCTATACTTATTTTAGGTGCAATCAACGTTATAGGCATTACCCTTATTGAGCGCATGCCTATTACTTATTACGTAGTAGGTTTAGTTCTTCAGTTCTTGGCTATGGTGTTTATACGTTTCGTTTATAGATTCGTTACCCTTGAACGAAATAAAAAGTTGGCTGTTAACGCGGTGCGCAGTAGAGTTATGATTATTGGCGCGGGTTCAGCAGGTCAAATGATTTTGCGCGATATTAACCTTTCTAAACACATAAACGATGAAGTTTGTTGTGTTATCGATGATAACCGCAGTAAATGGGGAAGGTTTATCGATGGCGTTCCTATCGTTGGTGGTAGAGACGATATTTTGCTTAATGCAGAAAAATATAAAATTGAAAAGATTTTCGTTGCTATACCAAGCGCGTCAAGTGAAGACCGTAGAGAAATTTTAGATATTTGTAACGAAACGGGTTGTGAACTTAAAACTTTACCGTCTATCTACGAAACGTTAACGGGCGAAGTTACCGTTAAATCGATGAAAGACGTTGCCGTTGAAGACTTACTTGGTAGAGATACCATTGAAGTTAATATGGAAGAAATTTACGACTTCATTTCAGGTAAGGTTATCTTGGTTACAGGCGGTGGCGGTTCAATCGGTAGCGAACTTTGTAGGCAAATTGCAAAACAAAACCCTAAACAACTTATCATTTTAGATATTTACGAAAACAATGCTCACGGCATAGGTTTAGAACTTAAAGATGAATATCCTAACCTTAATTTAGAAGTTTTAATAGGTTCGGTTAGGGATAGTAGAAGAATAAATCAAGTATTTGAAAAATATAAACCGGAAGTAGTTTACCACGCCGCAGCGCATAAACACGTTCCGCTAATGGAAGATAGCCCTTGCGAATCTATTAAAAACAACGCTATCGGTACATACAAAACGGCATACGCCGCTATGATGAACGGCTGTAAGCGTTTCGTTTTAATCTCTACCGATAAAGCCGTTAACCCAACTAATATTATGGGTGCGTCTAAACGCTTGTGCGAAATGATTATCCAGTCTTTCGATAAAAAGATTAGGGAAGGTAAAGCGGGCGAACTTAAACCGCTTCACGTTCACAGTGAAGATAGCGATGGCACTATGAACGGTATGTACAAGCCTCTTTCTAACATCGAAACGGATTTCGTAGCAGTTAGATTTGGTAACGTTCTTGGCAGTAACGGTTCGGTTATTCCAAGGTTTAAAGAACAAATTGCAAAAGGTGGGCCAGTTACAGTTACTCACCCTGACATTATTCGTTATTTTATGACGATACCTGAAGCGGCGTCACTTGTATTGCAAGCGGGAACTTACGCTAACGGCGGTGAGATTTTCGTTCTTGATATGGGTTCGCCAGTTAAAATCGATACCCTTGCAAGAAACTTAATTAGATTATCGGGCTTAAAGCCAGACGTTGATATTAAAATTTCGTACACAGGTCTTCGCGCAGGCGAAAAACTTTACGAAGAAAAACTTATGAGCGAAGAAGGTTTAAAAACCACACCTAATAAACTCATACACATCGGTCAGCCTATCAGTTTTGATACGGACGCTTTCCTTAAAGATTTAGAAGAATTGATGACCGTTGCCTACGACGGTTGCAACGAAGATATTAAAAACTTAGTTGCTAAAGTTGTACCTACTTATCATCCCGCAGGTGAGCACGGCTCAGAGCAAAAAGGCATAGCCTACGAACAACAAATAAAAACGGTTAAAGAGTAAAAGGAAGAATTGAAATGGAACAAAAACGCGTTATACCATTTTCTCCACCAGATATCAGTGAGCAAGAAATTCAAGAAGTAGCCCAAGCGTTACGCTCTGGTTGGATTACTACTGGTCCAAGAACTAAACAATTAGAAAAAAACATTGCTAACTGGGTAGGAACTGAAAAGTGTGTTTGTTTAAATTCTCAAACGGCGTGCCAAGAATTAGCACTTCATGTTTTAGGTATAGGTTGTGGCGATGAAGTTATCGTGCCTGCATATACTTATACTGCTTCAGCGTCGGTAGTTGCCCACGTTGGGGCAAAAATTGTGTTAGTGGACTCTCAACCCGATTGTTTAGAGATGGATTACGATGCTTTAGAAAAAGCAATCAATGAAAAAACTAAAGCAATAATTTGCGTTGATATTGCAGGCATACCTTGTGATTACGATAGGATTTTTGAAATTGTAAATAACAAGAAATCCTTATTTAATCCGTCTAACGATATTCAAAAAGCGATTGGTAGAATAGCCGTTTGTGCTGACACCGCGCACGCTTTAGGCGCTAAATTTAAAGGTAAAATGACAGGCGCGATAGCGGATTTTTCAAGTTTTAGTTTTCACGCAGTGAAAAACCTTACTACTGCTGAAGGCGGTGCGCTTACTTGGAAGACTATTGAAGGTATTAGCAACGAAGATATTTATAAAAAATTACAACTTTTAAGTTTGCACGGTCAGTCTAAAGATGCCCTTGCAAAAACTCAACTTGGTGCTTGGGAATACGACATAGTTGGTACTTTTTATAAATGCAATATGACGGACGTTGCGGCAGCAATCGGGCTTAAACAGTTTGAAAGATATCCTGAAATGTTAAAGCGTAGAAGAGAAATTATTGAAAAATACGATAACGCTTTTCGCAATATCGGGATAAAAACCCTTGAGCATTATACTGATGATATTGAGTCTTCAGGACATTTGTATTTGACAAGAATTCCTAACATTTCTTTAGAAAAAAGAAATGAAATAATTGTTAAAATGGCGGAAAGGGGCATTGCTTGTAACGTGCATTATAAACCGCTTCCTATGCACACGGCTTATAAAAATTTAGGTTTTGATATTAAAAATTACCCTAATGCGTACAAGCAGTTTGAAAACGAAATAACGTTACCACTTCACACGTGTTTAACTGATATAGACGTTGATTATATCATTGAAAATTATAAAGAGATTGTTAAAAACTACTTAAATTAATAAGAGGTGAAAGAGTGTTTACTGTTAAAAGGGTTCACTTGTTTAATGTAATAAAACTATTAAAGGTTACAGATATTCTTTACAAGTGCGGTAAAGATATGGCAAAGAAATATGATTTACACCATTGGGATAATTCCGTTCTCAAAAATTTGATAATAGTGTTTTTGTGTGTGTTGAGAAATAAAATTTTCTTAGTATACAAGGATAAATCGGTTGTTGCTACTTTCCAAACAAGAAAAAAAGGAGCGATTTTCCTTTTTCAAAAACTTGCTACTTTACCAGAAGTTTCTGGCACGGGAATTGGTTCTTTCTGTCTTAAAACTATAGAGGATACAGCCAAACAACAAAAATGTAAACAAGTTGAGTGTGAAGTTTATGAAAAAAGTGAACACGCAAAAGTTTTTTATAAAAACAAAGGATATAAAGAGTTTGCCGTAGTGGAAACACTCAAATACAAAGAGATAAAATTAAAAAAAGAACTTTGAGGAATACGATGAAAAAGATACTAATCATAGGTGCAGGTTTTTTACAAGACTTTGTAATTTGTAAAGCTAAATCTATGGGTTATGAAACATTAGCTGTAGATGCTAATCCTAATGCGGTAGGATTTAAGCATGCTGATAAATATAAGGTCATAAACATAGTTGACGAAAAAGCTTGTTTACAATATGCCAAAGAAGAAAATATAGATGGTGTTTTAACTGCTGCGACAGATTATGGTGTTTTAACTGCTTCGTACATCGCAAAAGAAATGGGTTTACCAGGGCTTGATTATGAAGTGGCGCAACTTATCAAAAACAA
This sequence comes from Christensenellaceae bacterium, assembly GCA_045613025.1. Classification (GTDB taxonomy): domain Bacteria; phylum Bacillota; class Clostridia; order Christensenellales; family Borkfalkiaceae; genus HGM11412. Next base: position 93,657 of record JAZLAE010000013.1, read on the forward strand.
ATACAAAGTAAGAAAAAAATTATATGAGTCACATGTCGATGACACTGAACAAGCATATGAAGTTAATGATAGTACCAATATTGTAGAGTTATCTAATAAACTTACCTTTCCTGTTATGGTGAAACCTTGCGATGGCTCTGGTAGCAGAGGTGCAAGTAGGGTGGACGATAAAAATCAATTATGTGATGCTTGTAAAAACGCTATTGAGGCATCAATAACAAATAGGGCGGAAATTGAAACATTTATTTTTGGCAAAGAATACGGGGCAGAAAGTCTTGTTGTAAACGGTAAAGTATATGTTTTAGGGATTATGCGTAAATGGATGACAAATCCACCGTATTATGCAGAATTAGGACATGCTATTCCAACAGATTTATCTGCGGATGTGGAGATTCGTGCCAAACAATGTGTAGAGAAGGCCATAAAAGCACTCGGTATAAATTTCGGGTCTGTCAATATGGATATTTTAATCACTAAGGAAGGATCCATACATATTGTAGATATTGGGGCAAGAATGGGAGGCAATATGATAGGTCCTTGCATTATTCCTTATGGTACAGGAGTTGATTATATGGCAAACATGATAAAAAACGCTGTTGGGGACAATGTAGATGTCCAATCTAAAAATAGTGTATGTGTAGCTTCAAGGTTGTTGGCGTTTAGAGGGGGAAAAATAAAAAATCTTCCTAACTTTGAAAAATTAGAAAGAGAATATAATGTTGAAATATATCACCATTTAGAAGTCGGCCAACAGGTAAATAATTATTGCACTAACTTAGATGGTTGTGGTTATATTATAGCAAAATCAAATAATGTTGAAGATGCTATTTCTAATGCCGATAAAGCGTTGGCTTTTATTGAAGAATATATTTTTTAAACCCGAAAGAGGTGGATAATGAAGCAAGATAAAAATATTAGTGTAGAGGAACTTTATAATAAAAGTAAACACAGGCGTAAATATAAAGGCATTTATCAATTGTTTTTTAAACGAATTATAGACATATTAATGTGTTTGCTTATTCTTCCAGCAATTTTATTTGTTACGATAATTGTTGCTATCGCTATAAAAATTGAAGATGGTGGTCCAGTATTTTATAAATCTCGTAGGATAGGTAAAGGCTTTAAAGAGTTTAACATGCTTAAATTCCGTTCTATGAAGGTTAATGCTCCCGATTTAAGAAATGAAGATGGAAGCACTTTTAATTCTAAGGACGATGATAGAGTAACTAAAGTTGGTAGATTTATTAGGGAAACTAGCATAGATGAACTTCCTCAGGTTTTTAATGTATTATTCGGCCAAATGAGTTTGGTTGGACCAAGGGCAGGCGATGTTGAATCTAAGGATACATACGAAGATGACGAAAAGGATAAATTGTTAGTTCGTCCTGGCATAACAGGGTACATTCAAGCTTATTATAGAAATAATCTTGGAGTACGAGAAAAAAGGCTGTATGATGCTTGGTATGCTCATAATGTTTCAATGTGGTTAGATATAAAAATTGTTTTTAAGACTATTAAAACAGTTTTAGGAAGAGATAATTTATACACTAATTGAGGGGGTTAATGGAAGTATTATTATTAAGAGGATATTTTTATCCAGAGCAATGTGCGGGTATTCATTTAACGAATGACTTATTGGAGAGTTTTTCTAATCATGATATTGGATCTGTGGTTTATACGCCTATTCCTTGTCGAGGTATAGATAAAGCAATTAGAAAAAGTTATAAGAAGAAAAAAAAAGAAATTATATATAATGGTAAAGTCAAAGTTTATCGTTATTGGTTGCCTTATGAACGAAAAAATATAATATCGCGAGCGCTACGATATTTTTTTCAAAACATTATTCAATTTTTTAAAGGTTTATCATGTAAAAATATTGATGTGATTTTATTGAGTAGTACACCTCCAACAAATGGAATAGTGGGAGGGTTATTGAAGAAAATTAAAAAAGTCCCTCTCGTTTACAATCTTCAAGATATTTTTCCAGATTCTTTAGTGACTACTGGGTTAACAAAAAAAGGCTCTCTGTTTTGGAAGATAGGTAGAAAGATAGAAAATTATACATATCGTAATGCGGATAAAATAATAGTTATTTCCGAAACGTTTAAGAAGAATTTATTAGAAAAAAACGTTCCAGAAGATAAAATTATTGTAGTTCCAAATTGGGTAGATGTAGAAAACATTAAACCGATATCTCGTGAAGGTAATAAATTAATAGAAGAGTACAACTTGGATAGCAACAATTTTATGGTTGTATATGCAGGTAATTTTGGATCTGCCCAAGGTGCTAATGTTGTATTGCAAAGTGCAGACTTATTAAAAGAAGAAAAAGACATTAAGTTTGTAATATTTGGTGGCGGTGCAGAGTTTGAAAAAGCTAAAGAGCAAGCAAAAACTATGGATAACGTAATTATAAATCCTCTTTTACCAGCTAATAGAGTTTCGGAAGTTTATAGTTTAGGCGACGTATCGTTAGTTACTTGTAAAAAAGGGGTTGGCAATAGCGGTATGCCAAGTAAAACGTGGAGCATTATGGCTTGTAATACACCTATTATTGCGAGTTTTGATACCGATAGCGAACTTGCAGATATTATTAAAAAAGCTCATGCAGGTGTTTGTGTTGAACCTGAAGATGCAAAAGCATTAGCGGATGCGATATTAGAAGCAAAAAATAAAAAATTGACGTCTCAAGGCAGAGAATATGTTTTAAAGTATGCTTCAAAAGATGTTTGTGCAAAAGAATATGTTAATCAAATGGAAAAGTTAATTAATATTTAAAGGAATCTAAATGAAACTACTTTTAATTTCTCCTCAAATGGAAAAACCTAATGGTGGTATTGCCGTATGGACTAACAAGTATTTAGAGGGGTGTAAACAAAAAAATATAGATTGCGCCATAGTTAATACTAAAATTGATGAAACTAAGACTAATAGTGGAAAACAAAAAAGGAATGTTTTTGCCGAATATAAAAGAACTAAGCGTATTTTTAAAGATTTAAAAAAAGAATTAAAAATAGGTAAATTCGATGTGGCGCATTTAAATACGAGCATAGGGGTTTTAGGTGTAATAAGGGATTATTACATAGCAAAAAAGATAAATAAAAAAGGAATCCCTATCGTATTGCATTTTCACTGCGATATTCCGTTTTGGGTTAATAACAAGATAATAAAAAGATATTTATTAAAGATTTTAAAACTTTCTAAAATCAATTTCGTTTTATGTGAAAACAGTAAAAGGTATTTACAGCAAACGTTTGGTGTAGATTCTATTAAATTGCCTAATTTTGTAGAAGAAAGCGTTATTGTCGATAATAAAATAATTAATGAAGAAATAGTATCTGCTGTTTTTGTAGGTAGAGTTTCTTTATGCAAAGGAGCTAAAGAGGCATTTGAAATCGCTAAAAGGTTTCCTAAAATTGAATTTAAGTTTATTGGTGAACTTGAAAAAGAAGTTGATGTTTGGGATAAACCAGAAAACTGTTGTTTTTTAGGGATACAGCCGTATAGTGTTGTTCTTGATGCGTTGGATAAAGCGGATATGTTTTTATTTCCTTCGCATACAGAAGGTTTTTCTATGGCTTTGGCAGAAGCGATGGCAAGGGGTCTTCCTGCTGTGGCTACAGACGTAGGCGCAAACTTAGATATGTTAGAAAATAAAGGCGGCTTTGTGGTGGATAAAGAAGACGTTGACGCTATGGAGAAAAGCATTTTAAATCTAATGGACTCATCTACAAGAAGCCAAATGTCTAAATGGAGCATCAATAAAGTAGCAAATAATTATACAACGAATAATGTAATGGAGGTACTGTTGGAACAATACAACAGTTTATGATTTATGTCTATTTACACGTTAATAGGTAAAGTTAAAAATGGTTGTCACAAATTTTTTTGCGAACCTTTTATAAGATTATCGTTTGGTAAATGCGGTAAACACGTTCGTATTCCAAGAGGTTGTAAGTTTTCGGGTATTGAAAACGTATACGTAGGAAACAACTGTTTCTTTGGCGGCGGTTTGACGGTTTTATCTACTAAAGCGAAATTAATTATAGAAGACAACGTAATGTTTGGCCCTAACGTTACAATTGTTACAGGAGATCATCGAATTGATATTTTAGACAAGCCTATGTGCTTAGTTTCGGATAAAGAGAAACTTCCCGAAAACGATCAAGATATTATAATCAAGGGGGATTGTTGGATCGGGGCTAATGCCACAATATTAAAAGGCGTGACAATAGGTTTAGGCAGTGTAATCGCTGCAGGTGCAGTTGTTACTAAAGACGTGCCAGATTACGCGGTTGTAGGCGGTGTCCCTGCAAAAGTTATTAAGTTTAGAAACGATAAATAGAACCTTTTATCAAACATAAAATAGGGGGATTAAATAAATGGATGCTGCAGCAGTTATTCTTTGCGCAGGCAAAGGCACAAGAATGAACGATGATTCACAAAACAAAGTTTGTTTTGATTGTGCGGGAATTCCTACGATTAAAAGAATAATATCAAATATGAAAAAAGCGGGTGTTAGCCGTTTTGTAATCGTTATAGGACACCAAGCGTATAGCGTTATGAATTGCCTTGATGGTGAAGACGGCGTTGTTTATGCTTACCAAAAAGAACAAAAAGGTACGGGACACGCTGCTTTATGCGGTCTTAACGCTTTAAAAACGGTTGGTTATTCGGGGCCCGTTATTATTTCTATGGGCGATAAAATAATTTCCACCCAAGTTATAAAAGGCCTTATCAAAAATGCAAAAACTTCTAAAGCGGTGTGGGGCGTTCAACCTATTAAGGCTAATTTTAGTGGCGGTAGGGTTGTAGTGGAAAACGATAAGCCTTACGGTGTCGTTGAATTTGCCGATGCTGTATTAATGCACCTTGCGTCTTTTGAAGAAAAAGATTACGAAAAAGCAGTTAAAGAAACGGGTATCAACGCGCAAAAAGGCGAAAAGGTAATTAAAAAAGCCAAAGATAAAAAACCTCAAGGCGAAATTACCCTTTGCGGAAGAACTTTTAACGCAAAAGAAATTCTTTCTACTAACTACGCAAACGCAGGACTTTACTGTTTTGATTTAGATAGTGCCGTTGAAATTATTAAAACGCTTGGTTCAAATAATGCTCAAGGCGAAATTTATCTTACCGACGCGCTTGAAAAGTTTTCTCAAAACGGTGAGGCTTGCTTGTATGAAGTTAATAATCCTACCGATATGTTAACTTATTCAACAAAACCTGAACTTAAAGTTATTTCAAGACACTTTATGCGCACGGCAAGTAAGTTTATTGAAGATATAACCAGTGGTGAATTAGATGACTATTTTGCCCTTTTATACGGCGAAGAAAAATCTTTTCATAAAGATAGATATATTAAAATTTTACAACTTTTTATTGAAAAATACGGAGATAAAAAAGTTGTTATTACAAGAGCGCCTGGTAGGGTAAACCTAATGGGTAGACACATTGACCACCGCGGTGGAGCAATCAACGTTATAACTACCGATAAAGATATGGTTTTTGTTAGCGCGCCAAGGGACGATGATATTGTAAATATCGCAAACGTAAGCGATAGCTACCCTGAAAGAAGTTTTTCAATCAAGAAAACTCTTGGTGATATTAAGTACGATAACTGGCTTGATTACCTTAATGATGAAAGGGTTAAAAAAGAACTTCAAGAAACTAACGGTGATTGGTGCAATTACGTTAAAAGTTCAGTTATAAGGGCTCAGTTTGAATTTAACGATGCAATTTGCGGTATGGATATGGCTGCGGGTGGCACTTTACCAGTTGCTGCGGGAATTTCATCTTCGTCAAGTATAGTTGTGTCCGTTATGGAAGCGGTAGTAGCCCTTAACGCTTTAAATATCACGGATAGACAGTTTATTGAATTGTGTGGTGAAGGTGAGTGGTTCGTTGGTTCACGTGGTGGCGCTGGCGACCAAGCATCTATGAAATGCGGTAAAAGCGGACGCATAGTTCACATTAAGTTTAAGCCTATGGAAGTTGTTAAAGACGTTGCTTTCTCGGATAAATACGCCGTACTTCTCGCTAATAGTATGATAAAGGCTAAGAAATCGGAAGGTAGCAAGGATAAATTTAACGCTAAAGTAGCATCTTACGAGTTTGCTTTAATGTTAATGAATAAATACTTCCCTAAATACAGGTTTGCGGAATTTAGAGACGTTGCTAAAGTAAGACCATACACTGAAATTTACGAAATTTTAAAAGCCATACCTGAAACGGTAACAAGGGGTAGTGTAAAGGCTCTTTTGCCTGAATATGCAGAAGATATAAAAAGGATTTTTGCTACTCACAAAGACCCTGGTATTTACGATATACGTGGCGTAGCGTTGTTTGGTATTTCCGAGTGTGTAAGAGCGGAACAATGCTTAAAACTTTTAGAAGAAGGCAATTATAAAGAGTTTGGCGAATTTATGAAAATTAGCCACGACGGCGATAGGATAAAAGAGTTTTCAACGTCTGACGAGTACTTGCAATCGCTTATCGATAACAACATAGATATTTCTAAAGTTAGTGGTACTTATAACTGTTCAACCGAACAAATAGACTATTTAGTTGATATGCTTAATGCTACTGAAGGTGTTTTAGGTAGTGAAATTATAGGCGCGGGTCTTGGCGGTTGCGTTATCGCGCTTATCGAAAAAGATAAAGCGGATAAAGTGTTAGATGCGGTTAATAAAAATTATTACGATAAATACGGATACGAACATAGCGCTAACGTATGTACAGCGTCCCACGGTTCGAAAGTTGTATTTTAAGGAGGTAATTTATGGGATATAAAAATTTAAAATTCGAAAAAGACACTTTGTTCTTAGTTACGGGTGGCGCGGGATTTATAGGTTCAAACCTTTGCGAGGCTATACTTAATCTCGGTTATAAAGTTCGTTGTTTAGACGATCTTTCTACGGGTAAGCAAGCAAACGTAGATATCTTCCTTGATAATCCTAATTACGAGTTTATTAAAGGGGATATTAAAGATTTAGATACCTGCTTAAAAGCGTGCGAAGGTGTTGACTACGTGTTAAATCAAGCGGCTTGGGGCAGTGTTCCGCGTTCGATTGAAATGCCACTTTTCTACTGTGCTAATAATATTCAAGGCACTTTAAATATGTTGGAAGCAGCAAGACAAAAAGGAGTTAAAAAATTCGTTTACGCCTCTTCATCTTCGGTGTACGGTGACGAACCTAACCTTCCTAAAAAAGAAGGTAGAGAAGGTAATATTTTATCGCCTTATGCTGTTACCAAAATGTGCGATGAAGAGTGGGCTAAACAATACACAATGCACTACGGTTTAGATACCTATGGTATGAGATATTTTAACGTGTTTGGTAGAAGGCAAGACCCACACGGCGCGTACGCTGCAGTTGTTCCTAAGTTTATAAAACAACTTCTTGATGGCGAACAACCTACTATTAATGGTGATGGTAAACAATCAAGGGATTTTACTTATATCGAAAATGTTATTGAAGCAAACTTAAAGGCTTGTTTAGCACCGCACGAAGCAGCAGGACAAGCGTTTAACATTGCTTACGGCGGCAGGGAATATCTTATCGATATTTATTATTCGCTTACTAAAGCGCTTAACGTTGATATAGAGCCAATCTTTGGACCTGATAGAAAGGGCGACATTAAACATAGTAACGCCGATATATCTAAAGCCAAAAACCTTTTAGGCTATGACCCTGATTATAACTTTGAAAAGGGTCTTAAAGAAGCAATCGAGTGGTATAAAGAGAATTTGTAATGAATAATAAAAAGAACGTAGTTTTATTTATAGATAGTCTTGGTTCAGGTGGGGCGCAACGTCAGCTGGTTAATTTAGCGGTCTCTTTAAAGAAGAAAAATTATAACGTTACCGTTGTTGTTTATTTAGAAAAATCTTTTTATAAAGAAATTTTAGATAAGAATGAAGTTCCCGTTGTGTCTTGCGTTGGAAATAAGTTTACAAGAATTTTTAGAGTAAGAAGAAAAATTAATTCTTTAAAGCCTGACGTTGTTGTTGCATTTTTAGAAGGTGCGTGTTTTATGGCGTGTATTTCTAAAATAGGAAAGAAATGGAAACTAATTACAACTGAAAGAAGTGCTAAAGAATCTACGTTTACTTCACGTAGAAACAAATTTTTTAATAAATTTGAAAAGTATTCTGATATTAAAATTGCTAACTCTTATAATGCTATAAATATGTGGAAAAAATATTTTCCTAAGTATAGCGACAGATATCACGTTATTTATAATGGAACTACAGTGCCAGAAGAATTGATTAATAGTGATTATCAATATAGAAAAAACGGCAAATTAAATCTTGTGGTTGCTGCAAGTTATCAAGGGTTGAAAAATCCTATAGCGGTTGTAGAAGCCGTTAATCTATTGAATGAAGAACAAAAAAATCAACTTTGTATAAATTGGTACGGTCAACCAGCTGTATCAGGGGGAACTTCCGTGTACGATATTGCTAAGGCTAATGCCGAAAAATATGGACTTGCTGGTATTATAAATTTCAATAAAGAAACTAATGAGATTTATAAGAAAATGTCTGAAAGTGATGCTGTTGGTTTATTTAGTACTGTTGAAGGATTACCTAACGTTATATGTGAAGGAATGATGCTTGGTAAGCCTATCGTAATGAGTAAGGTTTCAGATTATGATATATTAGTTAATGGCAATGGGTATTTGTGCGATCCTAATTCTATTGAAAGTATTAAAGAAGCGCTTGTATCTATAATAAACACACCCGTTGAGGATTTAGAAAAAATGGGTGAAAAATCAAAACAAATAGCTAAAGAACTTTTTTCAATAGAAATTATTGAAAAACAGTGGATAGAATTTGTTAATAAATAAAAGATATTTTATAGAGAAGGTGTATAATGACTAAAAACGTGTTAGAAGACCAAAAGTATTCTTTACTTGAGTATTTATCAATATATTCGATAGGTCTTTATATTATAACGCTTTTAATTTTTAGTTATAGCGTAGAATTAAATATTGTATCACGAATGGCTTTTTTACTCATGGCTGGCTGTTGTGTTTTATATATTTTAGAGCGAGCACAAAACAAGTTTAATAGCAAGGCTATTGTTTGGGTTTTTTCTTTGTTGTTATTGTCTGTTTTTTCTATTGCGTGGTCTTTAGATTCATCTTTTGCGTTTAGTAAGGTTCTTACAGTAGCCCAATTAGTAGTTTTATTTATATGTGTATATCTTACGGTAGATAATCGTAAAAAGTTAAATTCAATAATTAATTTTATTATTATTGCTAGTTATTTTATGTATTTTTATATGTTTTTAACTTTAGGATATGAAAACACAATTTCTTTATTTGAGGAAGGTGTGCGTGTTGGTGGTAATGTTAACCAAGAAAATACATTTGGATATTATAGTGTAATAGCATTTGTTTTTTCAATGTATCAACTTATTTATAATAAAAAAAAGTTTTATGTTATTTTATTGCCGTTACCTTTAATAATGGGGTTAATGTCTGGGTCTAAAAAAGCCTTGCTATTATTTATAGTTGTTATTTTATTTTTGATTATTTTAAATCAGAGAAGACACGTAATGAAAAGGACAATTTTATGTGTTGGTGTTTTAATAGGAGTCGGGGTAATCTTATACGAAATAGGTCTTTTGGATTTAGTGGTACGCCGTTTTGAAGATGCTTTAAGCGGGACGGATGATTCTACAAACATAAGAAAGGACTATATTGCTTTTGGATGGCAAAAATTTTTAGAAAGTCCGATATGGGGATATGGGATTGAACATTTTGAAATTCTTTATAGTCAAGAATATTCTATAAAATCGCCATCGCATAACAACTATATACAATTATTAACTAGTTTTGGGTTGCTAGGGGTTATTTTGTGGTATGGGGCATATTTAAAATTTCTAAAAGATGGATTAAGGAATTTCTTTAAAAACAATTTAGCTCCGTTGTTAACACTATTAGTAATTATCATGTTAATAAATGATATTACTACGACGACTTTGTTGAATAAATTCACTTATATTATTTTGGCAATTTGTTTTTCTATTATGATTGTTATAAAAAAAGAGGAGAAACTAAATAAGAACAATGAATAAAGTAACTAAATTACAAAGAAGAGCGAGATGGTTTTATTTACATAAAATGAAATTTATTGCGGTTATAATTTATCGTTGGATGAGATTCAAATATTCTTGTGTGATTCCTTATACTTGTGAGATATCTAAAACTGTAAACTTCCCTCATAACGCTTTAGGGGTGGTTATAAACAGTTCTACTAAAATAGGAGATAATTGTACAATATATCAAGGAGTTACTATCGGTAATAGAAATTCGTCACAAGGTCCCATAATTGAAGATAATGTTTTAATAGGTGCAAATGCTACTATTTTAGGTGATATAACTATAGGAAAAAACTCTAAAATAGGTGGAGGGGCTTTAATAGTTAAAAATGTTCTTCCTAATAGTATTATGGTTTCACCCTCAGCTATAAATATTGGAGAAAAACGATGAAAAAATTATGTGTTGTTAATTATATTTATGGTGAAAAATATCAATCATTTATTCCCCTTTATATTATTTCTTTAAAAGAAAGTTATCCAGAATATGACGTTAGGTTATATATAGATAATGAATTAAAGGATGAAATAAAAGAACAGTTAGAAATATTGCATAATTATTACGATGGAATAACTGTGATAGAAAATTATGCTTTAGTAACTAAATTAAATAATAAAGCTACTAAAATTCAGCA
>JAZLAE010000014.1:0-4667 GCA_045613025.1 Christensenellaceae bacterium
AGAACAAATGAAAACGGTTTCTTCTAAAGCCACCGCAGTTGCCGAAAGAAAAATCTCTAAAATCTTAGTTGATTTAAAGATTAGCGAAAAAGGCGAAGTCGGAGGCCAAGCGGGTCTTAGGAAGACAAATCCTTGATGCAACTCCTTGGCTCACAGAACGACATGGCTACGATCCGACTTAGAACAAATGAAAACGGTTTCTTCTAAAGCCACCGCAGTTGCCGAAAGAAAAATCTCTAAAATCTTAGTTGATTTAAAGATTAGCGAAAAAGGCGATATGTCTTTAGAATCTTTTGAACAACAAATTTTAAACGGCTTAAGGGAAGGTATATACAATAAAGTAGTTATCGAAATGGAAGTTAACGATAACCCTAAAAGCCTTGAAATTATGCCTGGTATGGGTGCGGAAATCAATATCGGCTCAATCTTTGGCGATATTATGCCTAAGCGCAAAAAGAAACGTAAAATTACCGTAAAAGAAGCAATGCAATACGTTATCGATGAAGAAAGCGATAAACTTATCGACGCCGATGCCGTTAATAGCGAAGCGGTAAGACGTGCCGAACAAGAAGGTATTATCTTTATCGATGAAATCGATAAGATTGCCGCTAAAACTAACCAAGGCGGAGCAAACGTTTCACGCGAAGGCGTTCAAAGGGATATTTTACCTATCGTTGAAGGTAGCACCGTTATGACTAAATACGGCGCGGTAAGAACTGATTATATCTTATTTATCGCTGCAGGTGCTTTCCACATTGCAAAGGTTGAAGATTTAATCCCTGAACTTCAAGGTAGATTTCCTATCAAGGTAGAACTTTCAAGCCTTTCTAAAGAAGATTTTGTAAATATTTTAACAATGCCACAAAACGCGATTACACTTCAATATAAAACGCTTTTACTTGTTGATAACATCGACCTTACTTTTACTAAAGAAGCAATTGAACGTATAGCGTATATCGCTGCGGATATGAACGCTTCAAGCGAAGATATCGGCGCAAGAAGATTACACACCGTTATGGAAAATCTTTTAGAAGATATTTCGTTTAACGCTGGTGGCGGTATTCCGCTTACTACCGTTAAAATTGACGAAAACTACGTTAACGAACATTTAAACGGCGCGGACAGTAGTTCTAATCTTAAAAAATATATACTTTAAAAGGGGTAAATTATGATAAATATTCCAAAAGGTACGAAAGACGTTTTACCAAGCGAAAGTTACAAATGGCACTACGTTGAAGGCAAAGCGCGTGAAGTTGCTAAAGCGTTTGGCGTTAAAGAAATAAGAACGCCTACCTTTGAACATACCGAACTTTTCTTACGTGGCGTAGGCGACACTACCGATATCGTAAATAAAGAAATGTATACCTTTGAAGATAAAGGTAAAAGAAGTATTACGTTAAAGCCTGAAGGTACTGCGGGCGTTGCAAGGGCGTTTATCGAAAACGGTCTTCAAAGCGGTGCAATGCCACTTAAAATGTATTACATTACACCAGTTTTCCGTTACGAAAGACCACAAGCAGGTAGGCTTAGAGAGCACCACCAATTCGGCGTAGAATTTTACGGCGGTAACGATGCGTCTTTAGATGCAGAAGTAATTTTACTTGCTAACACTTTACTTAACGGTTTAGGTTTACAAGTAGCCCTTAACATCAACAGTATGGGTTGTAAAACTTGTAGGGCGGAATACAACTTGGCACTTAAAAACTACCTTAAAGATAGTTACGAAAATATGTGCGAAACTTGTAAGGTTAGATACGAAAAAAATCCGCTTAGAATTTTAGACTGCAAGGAAGAAAAATGTAAAGAACTTACAAAAACCGCACCTAAAATTACTGATTATCTTTGTGATGAGTGTAAAGCGCACTTTGAAACTTTAAAATCTTTACTTGACGTAGCAGGTTTAAAATACACCGTTAATCCTTATATCGTTAGGGGTCTTGACTATTACACTAAAACTGTATTTGAATTCGTTACTACTGCGCTTGGCTCACAAGGCACAGTTTGCGGTGGCGGTAGGTATGACGGACTTATCGAACAAATCGGTGGCAATTCCGTACCAGGCGTAGGTTTTGGTATGGGTCTTGAAAGGGTTATTATGCTTATGGAACAATTAGGCGTAGAAATCCCTAATGAAAATCAAGTTAAAGTATTTATCGCGTCAGCAGGCGAAAACGCTAACAAAAAAGCCTTTGAACTTTGCTACAACTTAAGGCTTAAAGGCGTTGGCGCGGAAACCGACCATATGCAAAGAAGTTTTAAAGCGCAATTTAAATACGCCGATAAAATTAAAGCGGAATACGTTATTGCAATAGGTGATAATGAACTTGAAAGCGGGGTTGTTGCCGTTAAAAAGATGAGCGACGGTTCAACCGTAAACGTCGAAATTGATAAAATTATAGAATATTTTATCCAAAAATAAACAAAATATTTGCGGAGGAAATTATGAGCGATAAAGTTAAATTATTAAACGATTTTGATTTTGATAAAACTATTAAAGAAGCAAAAGTACCAGTACTTGTAGACTTTTTTGCAAAGTGGTGTGCACCTTGCCGTATGCAAGCGCCAGTACTTGATGAACTTGCAAATGATTTAGGCGATAAAGTAATGATTGCTAAAGTTGATATCGACGAATGCGAAAGTTTAGCAATCAAATACGGCGTTTCAAGCATCCCTTGCTTAATGGTGTTTAAAAACGGCGAACTTAAAGAAACTTCAGTAGGTTTACAAGGCAAAGCACAACTTTCAGCATTGCTTATTAAACACATATAATTTTAAGCCGATATATACGGCGCAATACTGCGTTTCTACTAAGTGTTTTGACTTCGATGACCGAGCAAGGTCTATCTCACCCAAAACCCTTTGTGAGCCTTGTCTTGCTTGTATCTATCGACTTAAAAGAGCACTACAACAAACTTAATATAACAAAAAAACGGCTTACGATTTGTAAGCCGTTTTTAGTTTGTATTAAAATAAGATTATCGTTGCAATTATGATTGCAAGCACAACCGCTAAGGTGATAAATACTTTAAGTTTAGCGTGTTTAAATAAAATGCGCCAAACCTTAAAACTATCTACAATTGACCTAAAGTGACTGCGTTTTTCAACGTCGTCGGTCTTATCTTGATAAACCGTTTCGATAGGTACTTCAATAAACGGAACGTTATTTTTATTAAAAAGCACTAAACAGTTCATTTCATATTCAAACCTATCGCCAAAAACGTCGCAAAGCGGTTTTAAAAGTTTATACGAAAAAGCCCTTAAGCCTGTTTGTGTATCCGTTATTTTTACGCCGCATAAAATTTTAAAAAGTAATCTTGTTGTAACGTTGCCGAATTTACTGCGACGTGGCACGTGTTTAAGTGAGAAGTTTCTTGCGCCTAATATAAGCGAATCGTAATTCTTTTTAGCCTTTTCAAGGCAGTTAATAACATCTTTTGCAACGTGTTGACCGTCACAGTCGGCTGTTGCAAAAACCGTGTCGAACGAATAGTTTTTAATACAATAAGTAAAAGCCGTTTTAATTGAATATCCTTTACCGCGGTTAGTTCTATTGTTTAGTAGAGTAGTATTAGGCAATAAAGAAATTTCTTTAAATACTTTATTGTATTTTTTAGGGCTACCATCGTTTATTACTATAATTTCGCTAATGCCGTTGCTAAGTAGTTCCTTAACGTACGAAATTAAATAAAGTGGTGGTTCGTAAGCCGGTATTATTACTACCGATTTAATTTTTTCAGGCATTTAATTCTCCTCAACAACAAAATTAATTGCTTTATTTAAAACTTCAATTTCAAATTCTGTGCCGTTAATGATTTCGCCGTCGATACAAACGTCGAAAGGTTTATCAGAATAAATTCTTACTTTTTTTGCTCTTTTATATTTTAAAAGTTTTTCAAACCTTTTATCTTTTAAATGATTGCCAAGTTCGTACTGTTTAATAAGTTTAATAAGCGTAAATACCGAAACTTGTTTAACTAAGCAAACTTCTAAAAGCCCGTCGTCTAAAACAAAGTTAGGCGCGCAAAAATATTTACCGCCAACATATCCGCCGTTTGCCGAAGAAGATAAAAGTAAAGTTCCGTTAGGGTTTAAAACTTCGCCGTCCGCTTCAACGGTAATTTTGTTTTTCATACCCGTAAAAAGTCCACGAATAACACCGCGAAGATATGGGTTTTTTCCGCCTTTTTTCTTGATTTGGTTAGCGTACTTTGCAACCTTTGCTTCAAAGCCGTAGTTGCATACGTTTATACTGTAATTATTGTTACCAACTTTTATAACGTCAATTTTTTTTGTTTTTGCGTTTAAGATTTTTTCTATATCGTTATAAAACTCTAAAGTGCCGATAGACTTAACAAAGTCGTTACCGCTACCGCAAGGGTATACGCATACGCTTACGTTTTCGTAATTGATTGCACCGCTAACAACTTCGTTGATAGTGCCGTCACCACCGCACGCGTAAAAACGAATTTCTTCATCAGGGTGCGCTTCAGCATAGTGCTTTACATAGTTAGTAGCGTCCTTTTCTTCGGTAGTTTTATGTATAGTAATATCATATTTATCCATAAAAGGACTGATAAGGTTTACTGCTTTTTCATAAATGTTTATTCTGCCAGCGTGTGGATTTATAATAAAAACGTGTTTCATAATTACCCCAACATTAGTATTTG
>JAZLAE010000015.1:0-36427 GCA_045613025.1 Christensenellaceae bacterium
GGTTCGCAAATTGAAATTATAAGTTTAATTAAAAAAGATAAAATCAATATTAAAACGCCAGAGCCAAAAACACTTATCATAATATAAATAACTGCCATAAATCCTACTGAATTTTTTAAAAGTATAGCAGAAGTTAAAAAAACGTCGACTCCGCCACTTAAAAAACTGCCAACAATAGGTATAAGTGAGCCAGTTGCATACTTTAAAACTTTAACAGATGCGCCGTTATACTGTGCATTTACTATACCTGATACAGTAACAAAGCAAGCAAATAATACTGACAAAATTCCAAGCGTCCATTTTAATAAAGAAAGCAAATTTTTATTTATTAAATCAAGTTTTATGGTATCGCTTAAATTACCAATGAGTACCGAAGTTAAGGATAGTGATAAAATCGGCATAAAAAAATTAGTTATAATTTGCGAACCAAAAAAAGAAATAAACACAGTTAACGGGTTACAAAGTTGAACGCCAAAATTACCTATAAGCCCGCTTATAGAAAACATTACGGGAAATGCTACGTTATTTAATTTTACTACTTTTTCTATCGATTGATTAGCATACAAAAACACGCTTGAAGATAGTTTAGTTAATAGTATAACATACACCGAATAGCAAATATAAAATATTGTATTTTTTTCGATAGATTGCTTATTTTTAGAAATTATTACATTTGATAAATACTGTAAAACAATTAAAAAAATAAGAGCGCTTAAAATTTTAGAAACACCAATAAAGGCATCTTTAAAAGATTTTATTATCAGGTTTTTTATTGACGTAAAATCAATATTTAACTCACCTTTAAAAAACATAATAAGTATATCTTTAAAGGTATATTTACTATTTAAAAAACCGTTTATAACGTTTACTATTTCATTAAAATCTTCTTCGTTTATGCCGTCAATTATTGTTTCAATAATCTCATCGCTATTTAAATTATCTTTCGTAGCATAAGCGCTTGAAAATTTAAATAAATTTGGTAAAAGCATAAATAAAATTAAAATTACTGCTAAAAATTTTACTTTCATAATATAATTGAAGTTATAGTTTCAATTAAACTGTTAAATATAGGTATTGAAATTGTAAATACCATCAATTTACCGCAAATTGTTATCTTATCGCCTATTGATTTTACGCCTAAATCTTCGCAAAGGTTAACAGAAAAGTCTACAAGGTAAGATATTATTATAATTTTTACAATAATTAAAAAAAGTGAACTATCAATCCCCGTTTTTTGCGAAATTTCAGTAAAAAACTGAAAGGTGTTAACTACGTAGTTTAATGATAGCAATATTATAACTAAACCTGTTGCAATTACGCTTAAGGTTGATAGTTCTGAATTTATACCCTTTAAATAACAATAAATAATCGCACCAACTACGCCAACGATAACGATTTTAACAATTTCCATTAAAACAAACCAAAAATATCCTTAATATTGTTAAATAAGTCGCTAATCATACCGATAACAAGTGTTAAAACGATAATTAAGCCCGCTAAACTTACAAGTGTTGCAATATCATCTCTATCAGATTTCTTTAAAATTTGGCAAATTACCGTAATTATAATGCCGATAGCGGCAATTTTAAAAATTATATCAACACCATAACCCATTAAACCACCATTATCATAAATGCAACACCTATAACAAACCCTAATTTTACAGATAAAGAATAATATTTTTTGTATTCTAAGTTTTTTTCGGCTAATTTAAGCGTAAATTTGCTTTTAAAGGCATCAACAACTTCAAGTTGAGAAACGCTATCCGTTTTACCAAGCGAACTTAAAAAATTATATATATCTAACCGTTCGTCTTCTTTTAAATATTCAGGATAGTCGTTAATTTCTTGATTTTGTATATAATTTTTAAGCATTTTAATAAAATCAAGCGAACTGTACTCTAAAGTTAAAAAATCTTCAAGTTTTGATTTTTTATAAAGCAAATCGCCTTTAAAAGCATTACAAAAAGTTAAGCAACTTTCGTAAAAATTGAAAGAGTTTTTATATTTAATTCCTTTATTTTTACCTATTTTAGTTGATAACAATATAAAAATTACACCTATACTTAGCCTTAAATACAACATAAATACTCAAAATTTTTATCATAAACGTCTATAATTCTATTTCCGTTTTGATTTTTTAGCAATAAATAATAATTAAAACACTTTTCACTTAATAAAGGCTTAACAAATTCTTTGTTTTTTAATTTATCAATGCAATCACAATGCACCGTAGCGATAACGTTTACACCGCTATTTATAGCCGTATAAACACCTTTAGCATCATTAACGTTCATCAATTCATCGGTAATTATAAAATTAGGATTAAGTGTACGAATTGCTTGATTAAAACCGTAAAATTTACTTGAATACGTTAAAACGTCGGTATTTTCACCGATATCAAAGGCAAAATCCTGATTTTTACCTGCAATTTCGTTACGTTCATCGATTAAAACCACGTTACAATAGGCCTTTGATATATTTTTACATAAATCTCTTATAAAAGTAGATTTACCAACGCCAGTTTTAGAAATTACAAGAACGCTACCACCCTTATAAATTTTGGTATAAAAAGCATTAGAAACACCTAAAACTTCACAAGGAATTCTTATGCAAATCGAAGTAAAACTACGAATTGAAACAACGTTATCGTTATTTAAAACAAATTCACCGGCTAAGCCAATTCTTTCGCCCTTGTCGCTTGTAATAAAACCTTGTTTTATTTGATTATCGTATGAATAAATTGACCTTTTACAAGCGCTTAAAACAATTTCTTCTACGTCGCTTAGCGTTGGTATAATATTTAATTTTATAAGTTTACCGCTGTATATAATAGTTACGTTTTTGTTTGCCCGTATGCGCAATTCGTTTAAATTTTTATCAAGATAATTTTTCAGTTTAAACAAAAACTTTTCGGGCAAAAATTCTAACATTACTACATAATATTATTTTTGTTATTTTATTAGAACGTTTTTATAGGACAAACTTAAAAAAACACAAAAAAAAGACGTAAGCAAATACGCTTACGCCTTTTAATTGTTTATAGAATTTATTATATTTTCTTCGGTAATATCGTTAATTTTAAGTTGTTCATCAGTTGAAGCGTGAGAAACGAATTCATCTTTTATTGCAAAGATTTTAACGTTTGCCAAAATACCGTTATCATTATAAAACTCTAACACACTTGAACCAAAACCACCCCTTTTAACGTTATCTTCTAAGGTAATTATCTTCTTATCTTTAATACTTAAAAGCAAGTTTTTATCAAGTGGCTTTAATATCCTTGCATTTACCACCGTTACGGCATTATCAAGTTTATTATTAACTGAGTTTGCAAGATTAAGCATACGCGGGCCTACAGCCAAAATAACGGCTTTTTCGCCAACGTTTAGAGTTTCCCAATTAAGACTTTCATTTATATTAGCAACCTGCTTAAATTCATTATAATCACCGTTAGGATAGCGTATCGCTACGGGAGAATTTAGGTTCAACGCCGTTAAAATAGCATCTTTTAACTCAGTTTTATCCTTAGGCGAAATAATCGTTAAATTAGGGATATGAGTTAAATACGATATATCAAATACGCCTTGGTGTGTTTTACCGTCATATCCAACAAGTCCCGCTCTATCAATGCAGAATACAACAGGAAGATTTTGCAAGCATACGTCGTGAATAATTTGGTCGTAAGAACGTTGCAAAAATGTTGAATAGATAAATACTATCGGTTTAAGACCACTAATCGCCATACCCGCAGATAAAGTTACGGCGTATTCTTCGGCAATACCAACGTCAACAAAAGAATTAGGGTGTTTTTCGGCAAAATCTTTAAGTCCAACGCCATCTTTCATGCCCGCTGTAATTGCAGTGATTTTATCGTTAGTTTTATAAACTTCTTCTAATATTTCGCTTATACTATTTGAAAAATAATGCTTTGAATCTTGAAAATTCTTGCCTATTCCGTGAAATTTAGAAGCATCGCTTTCCGCTTCTTTTAAACCTTTACCCTTTTTAGTTTTTACGTGCAAAATGGTAGGATTTTGGTTTTCTTTAATATCCGTTAATATTTTAATAAGGGTTTTTAAATCGTGGCCATCAAACAAGCCTACGTATTTTAAACCGATATTATCGGTAATAGTATTAAGTGAAAGCGACCTTTTAAGGAATTTTTTAATACGTTTTAAAAATTTACCTATAAAAGACCTACCTATCGTTTTACTTAAAAAATTATTAAACTTATTGTAATTCTTTTTAACGGTGATTTTTGAAATGAGTTTATATAAACCGTTATTATTTTTATTTATACTCATTCCATTATCGTTTAAAACTACTAAAAACTTTTTAGGCTTAATTTCATTAGCGGTTATTGCTTCTAAATTTTGACCGTTAAATATTGAAGCATCGCCAACAAAGTTTACAACGAAATAATCTTGATTTAATTTATCCCTTGAATACGCGTAGCCAAGCCCCGCCGAAATTGACGTACCAGCGTGCCCAGTAGTAAAAGCGTCGTATTCACTTTCAAAATAGTCAGGAAACCCGCTTAAACCGCCGTTTTTGCGGATTGTAGTGAATTTATCAAGCCTACCTGATAAAATCTTATGAGCGTATGATTGATGTCCTACGTCAAAAATGATTTTATCGTTAGGAAAATCAAAAACGTAGTAAAGCGCAACAATTAACTCAACCGAACCAAGATTAGACGATAAATGCCCGCCGTTTAAATTAACGGTTTTAATAATCTCTTCACGTATTTCGTCACACAAAACGCTTAAGTCTTTAATATTAAGTTGTTTGATATCGGAAACCGATTTTATATTTTCAAGCAACATATTATACTGAATACTTCTTTATAATTTCATTAATTTTATCAAGTTTAGAATAAATATCTTTGCAAAGTGCGATTTGACATTTAGTTCTATATAAATTTTGGTCTTCGTAAGTGATTTTAAAGTAAATATCACCGTTAAGGTAGTCTTCTAAAAACCTTGAAGCAAGTTCGATAGTTAAAACGTAACAACTAACGCCAAGCGTTTTTAATTCATTTTGAGTAAGAGTTGTTTTTAAAGCCGATAAAAAGCCTTTTGCAAAACACTCAAACTTATCTAAATCAAACTTAACCTTAGATAAGTCTTTTTCATCTTCTTCAGTAGTGCAAGCAATAGACCTTGCGCCATCGCCAAAATCGTACGCGGTAAGACCTGGCATAATTGTATCAAGGTCAATAACCGCCATTGCTTTTAACGTGTTTTTATTAAATACTACGTTATTACACTTAGTATCGTTATGCGTAACGCGAAGTGGCAACTTACCTTTTACAAACATATTTTGTAAAACGGATGCTAATTCTTTATTATTTAAAATGTAATCAATTTCTTCTTCGCAAAGCGATTTACGCGTAATTCCGCTAAATTTAATTGCTTTTTCTAAATCTTCTATACGTTTTGGCGTATTATGAAAGTCTGGTATTGTTACCGCAAGATTATTGGCATCAAAATTTTGAAGTGATTGTTGGAACTTACCAAAAGCATAGCCTGCTTCTTCTATAACTTGTTTATTATCAGTTGTGTTAAAAGTTATGCAATCCAAATACTGGCAACAACGCCAAAAATTATCAAGTTCGTCAATAACGTAAGGAAGCCCTTCTTCAGTTTTATTAAAAACTAAGAAACTTAATTCGTTACCGCCAAAATTATTAGCAATATGGTCTGAAACGTTAGCAATATTTTGCATAACGCCGATAGGGTCTTTAAATACGTTTTTATTTATACGTTGAAGCAAATAGTCATACTTTTTACCATCTTTATCACATAAAACATGGTATGTGGTATTTATATTGCCGTTTGACAAAATATCGTAACTTACAAGGTCCCCTTCAAGTTGTAATTTTTTGCAAATTTCACTTATAACCATAAATTTCTCCTACATTTTATTATACAAGAAAAAACCACTTTAAGCAACCCTAAAACTAAAATAAAAAATAAAAAATGCTGTTTTAGATAAATCTTAACTAAAACAGCATTATAATAATTTGGTTTTATTTATTTTTATTAATTAACTTTTTGAACTCAGATGAACACAAGAAGCCTATAAACATGAATATTGCAAAAACAATTAAGTAGAAAATTACAGGGCATCTAAATTGACCATTTGCTTGTGCATTAATAAATGGTATAATACCGTGCGAATAAACTGCAACAAATACTAAGAATAAACAAGCAAATATTGCTAAGATAGGTAAAATAAACCTTTTAAACACGCCAAGGTCTTTTTCTTTAATAATCCATCTAATAAGCATAGGAATATAAAGGCCATAAATAG
Organism: Christensenellaceae bacterium; assembly: GCA_045613025.1. Lineage (GTDB taxonomy): Bacteria > Bacillota > Clostridia > Christensenellales > Borkfalkiaceae > HGM11412. Next base: position 6,318 of record JAZLAE010000015.1, read on the forward strand.
TAATAACAGGAAGTTCAGAAGAGTCAAAATTAAACACACCTAAAACACCCGTCATTTGATTTGCTACGTTGCCTAAGTAGAAGTATAAAAGCCAAAATGCACAGCAGAAAAGCGCAAAGATTGATGAGTTTGTTGGCATACCAGAATGTGGGTCTACTTGAGCAAACATTTTAGGAAGCGGACCTTCACCCCTAACTGAAATTGAATAAAGTCCCCTTGTAGAGCCAACCATTAAGCCGTTTAAAGTACCTAAGCAAGAAACAACTACTAATACGTTTAAGATAGTACCGCCTACTTTACCAAAAATGTTATTAAAAGCGATAGTTGCGCCGTTTTGTTGAAGTTCGCTTGTAGTTGCACCACCCGCAATTGCTATATTATATAAAACGTATACTGCAACAACTATTAACGAACCTAAAACAAGCGCTATAGGAAGATTTTTCTTAGAGTCTTTTATTTCAGAGTTAATTGACGTTGCAATAATCCAACCTTCGTAAGCAAAAGCCGTTGCACAAATAGCGGCAAAAAGTTCGCTACCGCCCGCTGCTTGAGAAATTGCATTACCAACAAAGTTTGCAGATAAATTACCGTTAAAAAGACCAACAATAGTACCAACAAGAACCATTAAAACAAGTGGAATAAGTTTAATAACTGTTGTAGATACTTGGAAATAACCTGCAATTTTAGGCGCTAAAGAGTTTAAAATAAAGGCAGAAACAAGTAAAAATCCCGCTAAGGTCATAACGTTAGCCGACCACATATCCCAACCAACTAATACGCCGAAATATCTTGCAGATACCCACGCTAAAACTGAAGTCATCGCAGGGAAATAAATTGTAGTTACAAACCAACCAACGTAGTAACCGTATCTTTTACCACAAGTTTCTTCGGCATAGTCAACAACGCCGTTAACTTTTTCATACTTAGTAGCCATAACCGCAAACTGAGCCGAACAGATAATCATTACTAAACCACCGATAGCCCAAGCAAGTACGCTAATTAAAACGTTGCCGTGTGTTTTATTTAAAATGTCTTGTGCTTTAAAAAAGATACCCGAACCTATAACGATACCTACAACCATACAAATTGCGGTAAATAAGCCGTATCTTTTACTGAGTTTATTTTCCATATAAAAACCCCTTATATTTATTACTTAAAAATTATAACATAATCTTTCGTTTTTATCAATAACTAAACTTGAAAATGTTAAAATAGTGCTAAAACTGAATAAAAATAGAGCAGTAAGCGTTAACTTACTGCCCTTGAGTTATTATTTATTGAGAAGGTCTGCGATAGAAACGCCGGCGTTGTCACTTTCGTTCCAACTTCTAATTTCTTCATCTTCTTCTTTTTTAACCTTTTTTTCCTTTTTAGGTTTTTCTTCTTCTTTTTCTTCTTTCTTAGGTGCTTCAACTAAAGCCTTGATAGAAAGATTCATTTTTTCTTTTTCTGGAATGATTGCTAAGATTTTAGCGTTAACTTCATCACCAACTTTTAAAACAGAAGCAGGATTTTCAAGGTATTCGTGAGAGATTTGAGAAACGTGAACTAAACCATCGATACCTTTTTCAACTTCAACGAAAGCACCAAAGTCAACGATTCTTACAACTTTACCAGTAACAACGTCACCTACTGCATATTTTTCAGTAACAGTTTCCCAAGGTTTTGGTTGTAATTGTTTGTAACCGATAGAAACTTTTTTGTTTTCTTTGTCTACTTTTAATACAACGAAGTCGTAAACCTTACCGATTTCTAAAACTTCACTTGGATTTTTAATGCTTACCCAAGAAAGGTCAGAAATGTGTGCTAAACAGTCAAATCCGTTAACAACAACGAAAGCACCAAATTGAGCAAATCTTACAACTGAACCTGAAACAACGTCATTTTCAGAGATACTTGCAAAGAATGCTTCTTCTTTAGCAAGTTTTTCAGCGTCACGCGCTGCTTTTTCTGCTTCTAAAATAACTTTTTGAGAAGCAACGATTTCTTTCTTTCTTGGTGTGTATTCAACTTTTAAAGGTTTAACCCTAAGTTGTTTACCAACGTATTTAGTTAAATCTGAAACGAAACCGATTTTGATTTCTCTTGCAGGAACGAATACGTCGAAAGAATCGAATTTACCAGTAAGCCCACCTTTGTTTGAACCAGTGATATCAACAACGATGATTTTATCTTCTTTAAGTTCGTTAACAAGTTCTTCTTCACGTTTTAAAACAAGGATTTGTTTTTGTGAAATTGTTAAGTGTGGTTTAACTGCCATAACAACAACTTCGATTTCATCGCCGATGCTGTAAGCATTTTTATCAAATTCTTCGCAAGCAAGTTCTTCTTTAGGGAGAGTTATATCCGTTTTACCATCGAAATAAACTTTTAAGCCGTCGTCGTTTACAAGTGAAATAACAACACTTATTTTTTGTCCTTTTTTAAGATTTTGCTTTTCATCAAGCAAAGCAACAGCTTGTTCCATTGATTTTATTTCTTTATTCTCTTCCATAGTTAAGAAAACCTCCTGTGCTTGTTCATACGGAGTGGACGCCCCGCTGACAATACCTACATTTTTAAAAAGTTTTAATTTTTTATAATCCAGCCCGTCGGGCTTAGAAACAAGATAAGTATCTTTACAATTTGCCTTGCAAATTTCGTAAAGTTTTTTGGTGTTAGAACTGCTTTCGCCACCTATAACAACCATCGCGTCACATTTCTTAGAAATTTCACGTGCTTCACACTGACGCTCCATTGTAGTATAACAAATTGTTTTAAAAACTTCAACTGTTTTTAAGGGAATTATCGTTATTTTTTTAAAAATTTTGTTAAATTTTTCTTCCGAATAGGTGGTTTGAGCAACTACGCAAATTTTTTCAGCCGAAATTTCGTTTAACGATAGGTTTTCATCGTCAATTATTATTGCCGAATTTTCACACCAACCGTTTAAACCTATAACTTCTGGATGCTCCTTTTTACCAACTATTACAATTTGGTAGCCTTTGCTATAGTAATCTTCAACGATTTTTTGAGTTTTTATAACAAACGGACAAGTTAAATTTACAACCTGTAAATTCATTGACTCTAACTTATTAAAAACTGCTTTACCTACACCGTGTGAACGAATAATTACAGTTTTAAATTTATTAGTATCAATTTCATCAACGCTATTTACAGTAACTACGCCTTTTTTAGACAAACTGTCAAGCACCGTTTCATTGTGAATAATTTCACCAAGAACGCAAACGGTTTCGTTACCGATTTCAAACGCTGTATCAACCGCCCTTTTAACCCCTACGCAAAAACCTACGTTTTTAGCAAGAATATTTGCCATTATTTAACCTTCTTTTTAGATTTAATATCGTCAACAATTTTAAAAAGTTCAAGTTGTAAACTTCTCATATTATCTTCTAAAATTTGTGTACATTTAGAAGAAACTTCATCGGTAAATTTAACACCGTAAAATTCCGAAAAATCAATAGGTTTACCAACGATAACGTAACTTTTTTTAAACATTTTAAGCCTATCGTAAATAATTACAGGGGTAATAAGCGCTTGACCTTTAACGGCAAAAAGTGCTGTGCCTTGCTTAATTTCTTGAAGGTCGTTAGTTTCAAAATTACGTCTACCTTCAGGGAAAATACCAAGCCTTTTATTATCCTTTAAAACTTTTAATGCTTCTTTAATAGTGGTAATGCTTGGTTTATCTCTATCAATAGGAATAGAGCCAAGTTTTCTTAATAAACCACCAAAAAACTTGTTTTCATACCATTCTTTTTTAGATAAAAATATAGTTTTATTAGGATATAATGCACCAACAACTAAAACGTCTGCCTTACCTAAGTGGTTGCAAGCAACGATAGATTTACCTTTTTTAATTAAATTTTCTTTACCGTAAACTTTAACGGGATAAAATACTTTATAAAAAAGCCACATAAGTGGACGACAAATCCAATATAACATAAATTACTCCTTAACGCTATTTAAAACGGCGTTTATAACTTCTTCAATACTCATAGTTGAAGTATCAATAAACTTAGCGTCTTCCGCTTGACGGAGTGGCGCAAACTCACGGTGACTATCGTTATAGTCACGCGTTGCAATTTCTTCTTTTAATTTTTCTTTATCAACCGTTTGACCGCGCTCAATTAATTCTTTATAACGCCTTTCAGTTCTTTCTTCAAGAGATGCGGTTATATAAAATTTGTATTTGCAATCAGGTAAAACGTTAGTTCCTATATCCCTACCATCTAAAATACAATCTGTTTTTTTAGCGATTTCCCTTTGGAGATTTACAAGTTTTTCTCTAACACATTTATGCGCAGAAATATCCGATGCTTTCATAGAAATTACGTTTTCACGAATTTGTTTTGAAACGTCTTCCCCGTCAAGATAAGTAACTTGCGCACCGTCGTTATAACCTACGGTTATATTTACGCTATCGATTATACTTTCTACTTCGTTTACGTTTTTACAATCAACGCCAAGCCTATGCGCTTTTAACGCGCAAGCACGGTACATTGCGCCAGTATCAAGATATAAAATATTCATCTTTTTAGATAACGCTTTAGCAACTGTTGATTTACCACTACCAGATGGTCCGTCTAATGCAATATTTATCATAAATCCTCCGTACTTTGAATTGAAATTCCCGCAGATTTTGCGGTTGAAAATGCTATTTGTAAGTTAAAACCGCCGGTGAAAGCGTCAACGTCTAAAACTTCGCCAACGAAATACACGCCTTTTACGATTTTACTTTCCATTGTTTTAGGATTGATTTCTTTAACCGAAACACCACCGCTTGTAATAACGGCTTCTTCGTAGCCCCTTAAATTGATAGGTTCGAAAGTTAAACCTTTAAGTACGCTAAGTAAATTTGCCCTTTCTTGTGCAGTTATATCGTCGGTTTTTTTATAAGGCGGTATTTTTGACCTTGCTATTACAAGTGGAATAATCGCCTTTGGCAACAACCCGTCAAGTGAATTTTTAAGTTCGCGTTTAGAATTTATTGATAAATCTCTAATCAAGCGTTTATCAAGTTCTTCATTAGTAAGCGCGGGCTTTAAATCTATAGATAAAGTAACGTTTTTAAGGTCTTTTCTTGCCGATAATGCCGAACAAGTTAACACAAGCGGACCAGAAATACCGTAATGAGTAAACAACAATTCGCCTTGTTCGCTATAATATTCCTTTTTACCGTCTTTAGCCGTTAATTTAACGTTTTTAAGCGTCAAACCCTGTAAGGGTTTATAATCTTCGCCTTTTACGTTAATACCGCATAATGACGGATACAAATCGGTTACCGTATGACCTAAAATCTTAGCAAATTTATAACCATCGCCAGTTGAACCGGTAGTTTTATACGATAAACCGCCAGTTGCAATAATAACGTTTTCAGCAGTATACGTATCTTTATCTGTTACTACCGATTTTAAGTTTTCATCAATAGGCGTAACGGATAAAACCTTTTCGTTAAGGTTGATTTCTACGCCAACATTTATAAGTGCTTGTTGTAAAGTTTTAATAACGTCGCTTGACTTATCTGAAAGCGGAAAAACCCTATTACCCCTTTCAACTTTAAGTTTTAAGCCTAATTCTTCAAATAAATTGTACGTGTCGTGCGGGGTTAAGCCGTTTATAGAACTCATTAAAAACTTAGGATTACTAACTACGTTTAATAAAAACTCATCAACTTGACAGTAGTTTGTAAGATTACATCTACCCTTGCCAGTAATATAGATTTTTTTACCAAGTTTTTCGTTTTGTTCAATTAAAATAACATTGCTTCCGCCCTTTTTAGCAAAGTAAGCCGAAAGCATACCCGACGCGCCACCACCAATAACAATAGTAGTCATTAAAATTTTACGTCCTTTAATTTATCGAAAATAACTTCGTCTACCATCGAATGAACTACGGGCGTTAACGACACGTAGTTTTCGTAAACGTAGTAAACGTCAGTTTGATATTCTTCATCAGTAGGCGGAATAGGTTCGCCTATAAGCCTATAAGTAGTATCCGAAGTTTTAATGTAACCGTCAGTATACCTACAAACACCCGGCTTACAAACCTTTACGCCTTTAATTTTATCTTTTTCAACGTTAGGGATATTAATATTTAAAGTATATGATGGTGAAACGTATTTCAAAATGTCATCGATATAAATGCTTATAATTTCCGCTGTTTCATTGAATTTATAATCTTTATGTGCAACGTTCGATATTGCAATTGCGGGAATACCGCAAAAATTCGCTTCAAAGCAAGAATTAACCGTTCCGCTATAAAAAATGTCGTTACCAAGGTTAGAGCCGTGGTTGATACCGGCAATAACTAAATCAATTGATAAATCAAGCCCCGTTAAGCCAAACCTTACACAGTCGCCAGGCGTACCCGATAAAGTATACGCAGTAACACCATCTACTAAATTATAAGGTAAAAAAGTTAAGTCCTTATGAAACGACATAGAACGCGAATAACCCGAACGATTACCGTCGGGTGCAATGATAGTTACGTTATGTTTAGTTTTTAGAACATTAGCGAGAGCCAAAATGCCCTCGCTAAGTATTCCGTCGTCGTTAGTGACTAAAATATTCATTATTAAACGGGATATACCGTACCTTTTGCAAGGTCGGCATCGATTTTTTTGTCGCGCGCAAGTCTATATTTAAAGAAGTTAATTGCTACTTGGTTAAAGAGTGCGTATGATAATACGTCTTCTTCTTGAGTATAGTATTCTTTCATTTCTTCTTTAAATTTTTCATATTCAGGCGCAATGTCATCAGCAGGTCTATGAGTAATTCTTACTTCATCGCCGATAACTTTCTTTAAGATTTCTGGGTCTGGTTCGCCGATAAGTTTACCGTACTCACCTTTCATAAGACCCTTGAATTCTTTAGTAACCATTTTGTAACGTTGACCTTGTAAAACGTTGAGAACTGCTTGTGTACCAACGATTTGTGAAGATGGAGTTACAAGTGGAGGATAACCACTATCCTTTCTTACGTTAGGAACTTCTGCAAGACATTCAGTTAAAAGTTCAAGTTTGCCTGCTTGTTTAAGTTGTGACATTAAGTTAGAAAGCATACCGCCTGGAACTTGGTAAACAAGAGTGTTTACGTCGATACCACGAACTTTTGGGTTTAAAATGCCGTCTTTTTCAAGTCTTTCAGCAACTTTTTTGAAGTGTTCGTTAATAGGAATTAATTTTTCAATATCAATACCAGTATCATATTCAGTACCCTTTAAAGTTGCAACAAATGGTTCAGTTGCAGGTTGAGAAGTACCGTTACCCATTGCAGATAAAGCACAGTCAACGATATCACAACCGGCTTCGATTGCTTTAAGGTATACCATTTCACCAGTACCAGTAGTATTGTGTGTGTGAAGGTGAATTTTTGTTTCAGGTTTTAAAACTTCTCTCATACCCTTAATGATTTCGTAAGCGGTATAAGGAAGAATAATGTTCGCCATATCTTTTAAGCAGATATTATCAGCGCCCATATCTTCTAAAAGTTTTGCCTTTTCAATGAAATATTGGTTAGTGTGAACAGGGCTAGTAGTATAGCAGATAGTTGCTTCACAAATACCGCCGTACTTTTTAATAGCCTTCATTGCTACTTCCATATTTCTTTCGTCGTTTAACGCGTCGAACACCCTAATAACTGTTACACCGTTTTTGATAGATGCTTCAACGAATTTTTCAACAACGTCGTCAGCGTAGTGCTTATAACCAAGTAAGTTTTGACCACGAAGTAACATTTGGATAGGTGTTTTTGTAATGTGTTTTCTTAAAATGCGAAGTCTTTCCCAAGGGTCTTCGTTAAGGAAACGTAAGCAACTATCAAACGTTGCACCGCCCCATGCTTCGATTGAGTAAAAACCCATATCGTCAAGTTTTTCAAGCATAGGAATCATTTCTTCTATTTTCATACGTGTAGCCGCTTGTGATTGATGCGCGTCACGTAAAATTGTTTCAGTAATATATACTTTTCTTGCCATTTTACTATTCTCCTATAAAAATTAAGCGTATAAAGCAAGTAATACACCTGCTGCGATTGCTGAACCGATAACGCCTGCTACGTTTGGACCCATAGCGTGCATTAAAAGGTGGTTGTTAGGGTCGGTTTCACGACCAACGTCTTGCGAAATTCTTGCAGCCATTGGAACAGCCGAAACACCCGCAGAGCCGATAAGTGGGTTAATTTTACCGCCAGATAACTTGTTCATAAGTTTTGCAACTAATAAACCACCGATTGTACCCATACAGAATGCCGCTAAACCTAAAGCGATAATTCCAAGCGTTTCAAGTGATAAGAATATTGAACCAACTGCTTTTGAACCTACCATTGTACCAAGGAAGATTGTTACAGTGTTCATAAGTCCGTTTTTAGCGGTATCAACAAGTCTTTCAGTAACGCCAGATTCTTTTAAGATATTACCAAGCATAAGCATACCTAAAAGTGGCATTGCATCTGGAAGAAGTAAACCTACAACAAGTGAAACCAAAAGTGGGAATACGATTTTTTCTACCTTAGAAACTTTACGTAATTGTTTCATTTTGATAGCGCGTTCTTCTTTAGTAGTTAAAAGACGCATAATAGGTTTTTGAATTAACGGAATAAGCGCCATATACGAATAAGCCGCAATAGCAACCGCAGGAAGTAAATCTTCTGCAAGTTTTTTAGTTACGTAAATAGCCGTAGGACCGTCTGCACCACCGATAATTGCGATAGCGCCTGCTTCCCATTCATGGAAACCTATAAGCCTTGCACCGAAGAAGGTAATGAAAATACCAAGTTGAGCGGCAGCACCGATAAGCATACTCTTAGGGTTAGCGATAAGCGGACCAAAGTCAGTCATAACACCGATACCAAGGAAGATAATTGGTGGGAAGATAACCCAGTCAACACCCTTATAGATATAGTAGAAAAGACCAAAGTCTGCAACGATAGTTTCAGCCGAAAGAGAAAGATTACAACCAACATCTGTAACAAAAGTATATTCCACTCCGCGGATTATTACAGAATTCTCTTGAAAATATGCATTTAATACAGCGGAAAAATCTTTTATATCAATATCAGCTAATGTTTGAGGATTTATTCCAGCTTTAATCTGGTCAAAAGTCAAACTTAATGCAGATAAAATTTGTTCTTTACTTCCCCTTGCAACTTCAACGTTTGTAAGCGTATCAGTTAATATGTAACCCTTAGTACCGAATAAAATTTTGTATACACCAGGAATATTAACGATAAACATACCGAACGCTATAGGAAGTAACAAAAGCGGTTCGAATTTTTTAACGATAGCGAGATATACAAGAACGAAAGAAATAGCAACCATTACTAAATTTTGCCAAGACGCATCGCCACTAAATAAGGCGTAGATACCCGTACTGTGCCAAAGATTAATAAGTGAGTCACTAACTTGCGCCCAAAAATCGCTACAAATTAATGATAATGATAACATATTATCTCCTTTTAGCCGATAACAGCCATTACATCGCCAGTGTCAACGTTAGAGCCAACAGCAGCCTTGAAAGAAACCACGCCCGCGCAAGGAGCAGTCATATCGTTATCCATTTTCATTGCTTCAAGAACAAGAACTACGTCACCTTCTTTAACAGTTGCGCCTTCTGCTACTTTGTATGCTTTAATCATACCAGGCATTGGTGCTTCCATTTTAGTACCTTTAATAGGTGCGCTTGCTTTAGGTGCAGCCTTTGGTGCAGGAGCAGCTTTAACTTCAGTTACTACCGGTGCAACAACGCTACCGTCTACTGCTACTTCTTCAACACAAGCTTCATATTGTTTTCCATCAATTGTAATTACGAATTTACGCATATTTATATCTCCTTAAAATCTTCTAATTTTTTTAACTACGAAATCACAGTTAGATTTCGCTTCTTCATAATAAGCGGTAATTGCCGCTACTATAGCAACTTTGATGTGGTCAGGAATTTCGCCGTCGTCAGCAACTTCCACTACCGTTTCAACTACGGGTTTAACTTCGGCTTTCGGTTGCTTTTTATCTTTCTTATTGTCACTTGCATTAAGAATTTTACCTGCTAATGCAACGAAAAGAACGATAATAGTAATACCTAAAAAGATAACAACCATACCGAGCACGAAAGTATATAACCCACCCAAAACTTTGGGCATTTTATCTACTTGATTAGCCAATAAATTTAACATAAACTAACTCCTTAACGAACGATAGTTTCAAGTGCTGAAATTACGTATTGACGAACAAATTCAGGTTCGATAATATTATCTACGCAACCAAGTTTAGCAGCGTTGAAAGCATCTTGCATTTCTGCATATTTTTCAGTAAGTTCTGGAAGTTTTTCGTTATCGAAAGTTCCAAATTCAACAGCAGCGCCAACTTCACCGTCGAAAAGTGAAATTTTAGCATCTGCAAAAGCATAATTGTAAGAATTACCAAATTCTTTAGAAACAAACGCTGTGTAGCCAAAGCCAATAGCCTTGCCGTATACAACTGTAACCCTTGCTAAGTTAGATAAGTTATAAAGCATATTCATAACTTCAGTTAAAACAGGAGTTTGTGAAGTTTGAATATCTTGTTTAATACCTTTAACGTTAACGAAAGTAACAAGTGGCATATTATTATCGCAAACGTATGAAGCGAAGTTTTTAATTTTTAAAACGTTGTTAAGTGTAAGTTCAACACCGTCTTCACCACCGTCGAACACGATAGATGCAGTTGAAATACCGCCTACTCTACCAATACCAACGATAACGTCGTCGCTATAGCCTTTGTAAAGTTCAATGAACGAATCTTTATCGTAAACGGCTTTAATGATATCGCTTGCACTCTTTTTAACCTTTAACGCAGGAGTTGAACGGTTAAGGTCGTCGTCAGTATCAGCAACGATACCTGAAATTTCAGGAAGAACGCCAAATACTTTTAAAATGCTATCTTTAACGTCTGAAAGAGCCTTGCAATCAAAAGTTTTAATACCGTTAACCGCTTTAGCACCACCGATAACTTCTTTTGAAGCGCAGTCTTTAGAACTTGCAGAGATAACTGCTGGGCTTGCATAAGAAACACAAGAAGAACCAACAACGTATGTATAATCTGCATTAGCGGCTAAAATAGCGGCAGAGCCGTAAACGTCACCAAGAGCAACAACGAATTGTGGAGCAACTTCTTTAAGAGCGTTAGACGCGTTAAGAACAGATGCAACACCTTCTAAAACTGCAATGCCTTCGCCTACTTGAACACCTTGACAGTCTAAAAGGTAAACCACAGGTGTATTAGTTTCAATAGCCTTTTTTAAGCACGCTACGATTTTATCGCAATTAGCCTTGCTTAAACCACCGTTACACACTTTAGAATTTTGAGCAACAACGTATACTGGGTAATCGTCAATAGTAGCATAGCCAGTTAAAACGCCCAAAGATTCTGTTTCATCGCTGTAAAACTCATTTTTAGCAAAAGAATAAGTGTTGATTTCAACAAAACTTTTATCGTCGATAATTTCAGCAAGTTTGCTTCTAATATCAGCCGATTCCGCTAAAAGTTTAGCCTTACGCGCATTAAGTAAATTTATTTTATCCATAAATGCCTCCATTTTATTTTTACCCGTATATTATACAATATACGCCAAAAAATTGCAATACAATTTTGCAAGATTTTTTGATAAAATCAATAAAAAAAACGAATTATCCATTTTTTTGATAAGATAATTCGCTTTTTATCGTTATTAAATTTAAAATATGGTTTATTTAGTAGATTTTAAACCGCAAGAATACATAAATTCGTTAAACGCTTTAACGCCTTGGTTATCCTTTTTAAACACCGCAGTATTGTATAAGATTTCGGCACAAACACCGTTTACGTAATCTGTAATAATGGAGTTTGCTTTAGCAACGTCTTTAACTTTTGGATTTTTTTCCATAAGAGTTGCAATCATATCCCTATGAACGTATAAATCGTTTTCAGGATTTGCAATTTCTTCAGGGTTATAATCAACTTTACGCGCTAAAATATTTGCTATATCGCCAAATTGCCTTTTAAGTCTTGCAGGAAGAATATATAAGCCCATCGCTTCAATTAAACCGATACCTTCTTTTTTAATGTTGTGGTATTCAGGGTGAGCGTGGAAAATACCGTCTGGATATTCTTCGCTTGTACGATTGTTTCTTAAAATAAGTTCAACACAGTACCTATTGTCTTTTAAAAATCTTGCAATAGGCGTAACGGTATTGTGGCGTTGACCGTTTGTTTCAGCGTAAACGCCAACGGCTTCGTTAGTGTAACCGCGCCAGTTTTCAATAATTTCAGTTGCTAATGCTTGAATAGTATTTCTATTAAAGCCTGAAATTCTAATTACTGAGTTGTAGAAATCTACGATTTCAATTTTTGTATCGTCATACTTTTCACTCTTGAAAGTAAATGCTACGCCAGACTTTTGAAGTGGCATTAAGTGTTTACCACCTTGATAGTGTTCGTGATTTAAAATTGAACCACCAACGATAGGAAGGTCTGAGTTAGAACCTACAAAGTAGTTAGGGAAAAGTTCGATAAAATCAAATAATTTTTCGATTGTATGACCATTGATAATCATAGGAGTATGTTTTTTATTGAATAAAATACAATGTTCATCAAAATATAAATATGGTGAATATTGCATACCCCAGTCTTCACCGCCTAAAGATAAAGAAATAGTTCTAATGTTACTACGTGGCGCTTGTTGAGCGTGACCGTAGAAACCTTCGTTTTCTTTACATAAAGCGCAAGCAGGATATTTATCCCCTTGTGGTGCTGTTAAAAGTTTAGCAACGTCTTTATTATTTTTTTCCGGTTTACTTAAGTTGATAGTAACTTCAAGCGGAATATCAAGTTCGTCTGCATCCCATTTTAAGTTTTTATCAATAGCAGTTTTTCTGATATAGTAGTTTTTAATGCTCATTTTGTAAAGGTAATCGCACGCTGCTTGTGAGCCAAGATTTTCCTTTAACGACATAAACACGCTATTTACTTCACTTGGCTTTGGCGTTAAAATACCGAAGATATAGTTTGCAAATAAATCTGCATCGATTTCATTATCTGCAATACCGTTTTCGCAAGCGTAAGCCATAATATCGTTAATAAGCGCATCTGGAACTTCCATTTTTAAAATTTCGTCTTTATTAACTTCTTCTTTAGTTGGTGATGAAAGCCTAAATAAATTTAATAAGTTATTTCTTTGGTAAATAACGTCAAGTTCATTAAGCCCTAAAAATGCTTGAGCGTAAACAAGCAATTTTTCAATCAATAACTTTCCATCAATCATAATGTAAAATACTCCTTAATAAATCGTTTTTCATTTTAGCATAAGTAAAGTTTTTTAGCAAGCATTTTAACGTTAAATATCATCGTCAACGTTTAAAAAATGTCCTTCACTTGAGTTTTCGCGCATAAATTTTTTATCTTTTAATAAAATACCTTTTAAAACACTTTCAGTGCCGTATTTATTTCTTATAGTAGAAACGGTATCGTTAAGTTTGCTTTTTTTAGTATATTTGGCATCGTCAAAGGAAATTTGCTCTTGACCAAAATTAAAATCGCTTACGGAAATACCTAAAGTTCGTATGCAAGTACCCTTTTTAACGTTTTCTTTATATAATTTAAAGGCGGTTGAAACGTAGTCTTCAGGAAGCACGGTTGGATATTCAAATTTACATTGACGCGTAAGCGAATTTAAAAACTCATCTCTAACGTATATAGACAGCGTTTTAGGCTTGCCAACCTTATGGTCAATAACCCTTGAAGAAACGCTTTCGGCAAGCACGGTTAGAATAATTTTTATATCTTCATCGGTTACCAAATCGCGATAAGTAGTCATAGAATTGCCAACCGATTTAACTTCGTCTTGTTCGTGGTCTTTAGGAACAACAGAATCGTCAAGACCGTTAGCGTAATCGTGCAAAACTTTGCCCCATTTTCCGAATTTTTTACTTAAATATTCCCCGTCGGTATTTGCTAAATCGCCTATTGTTAAAACGTTGATTTTGTTGAGTTTTAACTGTGTAGACCTACCAACGAAAAGTAAATTCTCAACGGGCAAGTTCCAAATTTTTTCTTTGTAGTTTTCTTTAGAAATAACCGTTGTTGCATCGGGCTTTTTAAGGTCTGAACCAAGTTTTGCAAAAACCTTGTTAAAACTAACGCCAACAGATACAGTAAGCCCCGATTCCCTTTTAACTTCTTCGCGTATATCGTTTGCTATCTTTTCAGCCGAACCAAACATTTTAACAGAGTTAGTTACGTCAAGCCAGCACTCATCAATACCAAAAGATTCGATATAATCGGTATATTTGCGATAGATGTTTTTTATAAGTTTAGAATACGCTATATACTTATCGTGCTTTGCTTCAACAAGCACTAAGTTTGGGCATAATTTTAACGCGTCACGTATAACCATACCCGTTTTTACGCCTAATTTTTTAGCGTTTTCGCTTTTGGCTAAAATAATACCGTGGCGATTTTCAACACTACCGCACACGGCAACGAATTTATCTTTTAACGACGGATTTAAAATCATTTCAACGCTTGCATAAAAATTATTAAGGTCAACGTGTAAAATTTGCCTATTCAACGATTTCTCCTCCGTAGTTTATTTTTGAAAAATTTTTCTATATCATCGCCCTTTTTATACAATATAACCGTTAGAATTATCGTAAAGGCGACTATAATAACCCAGAGGGTTATTCCCCACCAAGTATTAAACGGTATTATACTGCCGTTTATAGAATACGCCGAACTAAACACCGATATTATACGGCAAAGAACTATCATTATAACAAAGTAGCCAGTACTCATTGAAGATAGTCCTGCTACAAAGCACAAAACGTCGTCTGGAAAAAACGGAAATAAAAACATAAAAGTAAGTATGATTTTATCTTTGTTTTCAATATGCTTAAGCCATTTATCAAGTTGCTCTTTACCAACAAGCCAACTTACAACTTTATAACCGAAATACCTACCTATAAAAAACGCGACAAGCGAACCCGACAGTATACCTATTAAACTAAAAATAGAAGTTTTAAAAGGTCCAAATAACGCAACGCCCGTACCTACGGCAACAACGCCTGGTATAGGCAATACAACTACTTGTAAAAAATTCATTATAACGTAAATAACAACTGCTAAATACCCAAACGACGCAACGTAGTTTCTTAAATCTTCAATACTATCGATTTTATCGTAAATTCCTGAAATTTTAAGGATATAAAGAAGCGAAAACGCTAACCCTATAAACGATAAAACTAAAACTGTAAGTTTATAAATAAACTTATTGTCGTTAGCCATAAAAATTAGTGACAACACCGAAATAAAACAAACGCTAACCGTTACAAAAAACAATAAAAATTGCTTATTTCTATACAAAAAGCCCCCTTCAAAAGTACTTAAATACAACACGAAAAACAAAATTGTTGTCATACTAATCAGTAATAATGCAAAGAGGCTAAACGTGATTTTTACCTTAGAATTAAACTTCATATCATATAGAGTATATGAATTTTAAAAAGGAATTATCCAAGTTAGTTAAGTTTTAAAATTTCTTGCCTTGCTAAATAATCGCAACGGTTATTTTTTTCGTTATCCGCGTGACCTTTAACCTTAATAAATTCAACGTTATGCTTTTTAGTAAGGTCGTTAAGTTCTATCCAAAGGTCAACGTTTTTAACAGGTTTGTTGCCTGAAGTTTTCCAGTTAGCAAGAACCCAACCTGTAATCCAGTCTTCTAAAAAGGCGTTTACGCAATATGCTGAATCTGAATATATTTTAACGTTACATTTATTTTTTAACGCTTTAAGACCGTTAATTACCGCAAGTAATTCCATACGGTTATTAGTTGTATCCTTTTCGCCACCGCTAATTTCTTTTTCAGTGCCGTTATACGATAAAATAGCCGCCCAACCACCGTTACCAGGGTTGCCAGAACAAGCGCCGTCGGTATAAATTTCTACGTTTTTTAAAGAAACTTCGTCACCTTTCATATAAGTTAAAAGTTCTTCTATATACTTTTCGTAAACACCACGTGGTGTAGTGTTATATTTTTTACACAAATACGAAGCGTAGCCAACAACTTCGCCCATCATACCGATAGTTCGCATAACTCTTACTGGACCTAACGCGTCGTGCGTTACGCTAATATCCCTACCCGCCATAAACAAGTTGGAAATATTGCGGGAATACAAGCATCTATACGGCATAAAGTAAGGGGCTTTAAATTTTTCGGCACAGTCAAGTCCGATAAAAGCGTAACCTTCGTGGTATGCAGGATAATATTTATGGTGTGGGCGGTGCATATCCAAACTAAAATCAATACCAACGATAGCATCGTTAAATTTTTTACCCTTAACAATATCGCTTGAATTCATTACAACGTCGCCAAGAAGTCTTCTTGACTCCCTTTTACCAGATATATATGAAGAATGTACGATTTTATAATTTTTTAAGGTTTTATCGGTATTTTTAATAGCGTCCCAAGCGCCGTACATAGCCCTAAAGTTATAATCCCTAATTTGTTCATCGTTAACAATAGGGTTAATTTCAAAACCACTGCCCCATTGCCAGTTGCCGATAGTTCTTGCAGATTGTTCTTCGGTGTAATATTCTACGCCGTTAAAGGTTGGACGTGATACAAAGTTTACATTATGAAGGTCAATCGCCCAAGGGCAAGGCGCAAAAGTTTGCTCTTCACCCATATCGTCAACACACCAGAAGTTAGATTGCTCCATATGACCGGTGTTAGTTTGTTCGTAATCAGCACCGCTTAAATAACCTAAAGTGCCGTCGCCAGTACAGTCGGCATAAATAGGCGCGGTAAGTTTAACGTAATCACAAGTTTTTACGTTATATACGGTAACTGAATTGATAGTACCGTTTGAAGTGTCAACTTTTTTAAGTGAGTAATTTAAAAATAAAGTAATGTTTTTATCTTCTTCAAAGATTTTAAGTTTACGTTCGTCTTCATAGTTAGACGCGGCGTTTTTAACACCGTCGATTTGGCTAACTTTTTGGTCGAAAATATTAGTAAGTTCGCCAAGTTTAGGGAATTCCTTAAAACAAGTTAAGCCGTAAAGCCAAACCCTTACTTCCGAACTGTTGTTACCGCCTAAAACTGGCCTATCTTGAACTAAAGCAACCTTTAAACCTTTATTTGATGCCATTTTAGCCGTCATCATACCGCCGTAACCACCGCCAACTACAACTAAATCATAGTTGCCACCGTCTTTTACGGTAGTTTTATCAGTTAAGGTACGTCTAAACGTTTCAAGTTCTTGTTTTTCAAATGGCGGAACAAAATCCATATCCATTGTAAAAAACAAACAAGCAAAACGACCTTCGTAGCCCGTTAAATCGGTAACGGTAATAGTATCATTGAGGTTTTCAACGTCAAAAACTTCGCCTTCTTGCCAATGCCACTCTGCATCACCAGTACCAAAAGTTGTAGATAAAGTTTTATCGCCAATAGACACGTTAAAAATACCGGGCGCGTAATCTTTCTTCCAAAACGCTACCCAGTTTTTAGTATAAACCCAAAGTTTATATTTACCTTTTTTAGGAAATTCAATTTTTGTAGTTGCTGGGCTTACCTTTTCGCCTATACCGTGCGCAAGAAGATAACTTGAACCCATATTTTGGATATATTGAGTATCAAGTACCCAACCGCCGTAGTTATCAAAACAACTTGACTCTATAAAAACTGAATTTTCTTTTAAATTTTTGTACATATTAAACCCCATTATAGTTTTACTATACTATTGTACCACAAATAAAAATCTTTGCAAGGTGTTTTTATTAATAAAAACAAAAAAAATAGCACAAAGTTCAACTTTGTGCTACCTTTTGGCAGGGGAGACGCGATTCGAACACGCAACCTACGGTTTTGGAGACCGCTACTCTACCGTTGAGCCACTCCCCTAAGCGAATAAGAGTATAATACATTTTTTAATTAAAGTCAACAAAAAACAAGCGCTATATCTATAAAATTTTATTAAAAACAATATAAAAACATATTTTAAAGCGCCTGCAAGTTTGCAAGCGCTTTTATTTATTGTAATTCTTCGCCTATTAAACCAATAGTTACCCTTAATCTTGTAAAGGTATTATTTTCACCAATTACTTCAAATGTTGTTTTTCCGCTTTCTATATCGGGTATTTCGCCTATAATTGTTGGCGTATCTAACACGTTAAATTCGGTATCGATAATTCTTGCACTGCCGTCAGTTTCAATTTCTAACGTTTGCGTTGAACTAATCGTTCCGTTAACCTTTATTTCTTTATCCCCTATTTTAATAGTTGGATTTACTATTTGCGATTTTATAGCAGGTAAAAATTTGATAGGTTCAATTTCCACAAAGCCGTCACCTTGATAACTTATATCAATGCCCTCAACAGCCGAATAATCAAGCACGCCAAAGTAATAACCGTAAAACTCT
The DNA here is from genome assembly GCA_045613025.1 of Christensenellaceae bacterium. Lineage (GTDB taxonomy): Bacteria > Bacillota > Clostridia > Christensenellales > Borkfalkiaceae > HGM11412. Next base: position 24,749 of record JAZLAE010000015.1, read on the forward strand.
TGCAAAGCCGTATAGGTTGAATTATCCATTTTTTTAATAGCAACCGACCTATCGTCGCCCGTGTGAAGTTCTACTTCTTTAAAATATTTATAGCCTACAAAATCGTTGTAAATATAGTAGTTTATCCACCTTGGCGCATTGCCCGAAAAAGACCTTATAGAGATTGTAATTCTACCGCCTTTGCCGTCGCCTTTAACTAAAACACCAACACCGCGATTTTTGGTTGCATCAATCGGTTTATCAAAAAGGATATTTTCAAAATCCCCGTTTTTAAGGGAAATTTTTCCCGAAATTCTAATTCCGCCGTTATCGTAATCGTCGGCTTGATATAACCCTTCAAGCCTTATAAACGGCTTTTGTTTTTTATAGATATTTTCTATTGTGATTTTAGAGTTTATATGCTCTTGCCTATAAACTTTAAAACTTGCCTTTTTAAGCGTGCCGTTATCAATTAAACAACCCGAATTTTCACTATTAAAATATTCGCGTGAAGCATTAGTTAAAACGTGAGTATTTTTATAATTTTGATATTCCCTAACCGTTTTATAATGCTCTTTCATAACGGGAAGTTGGCGTTTTTTTGGCAAGCACTCTAAAAACGTGCAACACGCGTCAGTACCCATACATTTGCCGTAGATATACGCTATATCTTCCTTTCTTACAGGCATAAATTGATAGTAAAAGTTTTCGCGTGTACCACTTGGATATAAATCAAACCAACCAAGTTCTTCATTAACGCCCATTCGCCTTGAAACTTGCTTATTGTAGTTAAGGTGGGCGTCTTTATACTCTTGATAACTTGCTTTTGGCTTGTCAAGTGCGCCGTATCTTGAACGCGCAAACCAAGTAGACGTATACTGCATATTATGGCAACAGTTAAACACTGCGTCGTGGTCGATATTATTCCAAAACTCCCTTATAAAGTCAATGGCGGTATACCAAACGAAATCTTCACCTTCTAAACACGCCGCGCCGTCAAGTGCATCAAAGTAAACGCAGTCAAAACCAACTTCGTTATAGAATTTTGCGGTGTTTTTAGCAATTTGGTAAAATAACGGACTACCCCACTTTGCCAAATAATGGAAAAAATACTCTTTATACTGTTTAATTTTAGCGCCTTTTTTGTGTGCGGAAACAGTAGTGCCAAGCGCTCCCCTTTCAAGATTTAAAAGTTTGCCGTTTTTATCAACGCCGTTAAACTTTATAAGTTCGTTATCTATCCTTATAGTGTTTGAGTTATTTACAACGTAATAAGTCTTTTCAGAAACGCCGTCAAGGGTTTCTACGGTAAACAGTTCGGTATCACTATTAGATATATCGTTTTTTAAAGTAAATTCGTTTAAAACGTCAATATCATCGTTAGGGATAGGCGTTATATAACTATCGGTAGGCGCAACGAAAAACACGTAGCAATGAAGCCCTACTTCAAAACCGTCGTTATGCAAGCGGTTTACTATCTTTTTATAATCGCTTATGCCGTTTGGATAGCATTTAGAATTAACATTAAACGAACCTTGTGAATATTGCTCCATAAAGTGCAAGTTGATTTGTTCAATGCCCGCTTCTTTAAAGTAATTAACCGTTTCTTGATAGTTATCGTCGGTTATAGGCGTCCAGTGAAGCGTATACGTTTTTTTAGCGCTTTTTAAGGCGTTTTTAGCGTTAGGTCCACCAAGCGAAGATTTAATCAACTCTCCGTTAGGAATTAAATCTAAAACCTTATTTTGAACAGACGAAATATCAGAGTTTTTACATAAAATTACCGCGCATTTTGGATTATAAGGGCTTCTATTATTGCCGTTAAAACCAGTTTTTTTGTACGCTTCGGCAATCAGCACTTCATTTTTACCAGGGTGTTCGTACATACGCGTAGCCATTGTCATAGACATAAGCCCTAAACTATAAGCGTTTTGGTTATTTTCTTCACTATCGTAATCTATATTTGCGCGTAAATTCACAAACTTAACAGAGTACGGGTTACCTACTACTTCTTGAAGTGTAAAAGTTAAAAAATCTTGGTAGCCGTTAACGTTAACCTTTACTATTACGCCGTTTGAAAAATTAACGGTAATAAGATTATTTTCTACCGATAAACTTTTAGGCGTATACTCATTTTTCAACTCATCATACACTACCATAAAAGGCGTAGCAAAAATATAGTTTTTACCGCTTGAATTTGTAAACGATAAAGCATTTCCGTTACTTAATAGCGTTAGTATTAAATTATTTAATTTAATTTGATATTCCATAGCAATTTCAATTATACAAAAGCACTTACAAAAATGCAAGTGCTTTTTAAAATTTATTCCCCTTTAGGAAGATATTTATTTGAATAATAAGTTAATTTTTCTTTATAGTACGAACTATCTTCGATAGATTTTAAAAGTTCGTGGTAGTTCATATTTTCAAGGTCAAGTACCGCGCTTGCAATATTTGAACAGTGGTCTGACACCCTTTCAAAATTAGTAAGTAAATCCGACCATACAAAACCCGCACCTATCGTACATTTATTAAGTTGCATACGCTTGATATGTCCACTACGTAAAATTACTTTTAATTCGTCGATTATTTCTTCAAGCGGGTCGATATCGCGCGCAATATTTACGTCACTATTAATAAACGCCGTTAACGTTAACGATAAAATTTCGTTTAAAGCCGAAGTTATAAGTTTAAGGTCAGACGTTGCTTCTTCGCTAAAGATAATATTTTTTTCAGTAAGTTCTTCAGCCGACTCAACTATGTTTACGCTATGGTCAGAAAGCCTTTCTAAATCGCCGATAACTTTTATAAGTTTTCCCGCTTCTTGAAGGTCTTTATCACTAATTGCGCTACTGCTTAATTTTAAAAGATACGAACCTAAGATATCTTCATAATAGTCGGTTTTATCTTCAATTTTTCTTACTTCTTCGCAAACCGTTTTGTCAAAGTTTTCTAAAAGACCGATTGATTTTTGTAAAGAATTTATTGACATTGTAGCCATTTCAACCGTCAATTTTCTACTAACCGTTAAAGCCATAGCAGGCATTTTTAAAAGCCTTTCGTCAAGTAAAGTAACTTCTTCTGGTTGTTTAGCGTCTTTAATAACTTTGTTTGCTAATTTTTCTAAAAGATTAGACGTTGGGAATAAAAGCGCCGTACTTAAAAGGTTAAACAAGGTATGAACTACGGCAATTGTAAAGGCAGATGCGCTTTCGGTTAATATTGCAGGCGTTACTAAATATTTTACAAGTAAAAAAACTATAAGCCAAACTGTTGTACCTACTAAATTAAAAAGCAAGTGAACAAACGATGCCCTTTTAGCGTTTTTATTTGCACCCGCCGAAGAAATAAGCGAAGTAGCGCAAGTACCGATATTTTGACCCATAATTATAGGGATAGTTGCGCCGATAGAAATTGCGCCAGTTGACGCCAACGCTTGTAAAATACCAACCGATGCCGATGAACTTTGAATAATAGCCGTAACCACCGCGCCAACAACAACGCCCATTAAAGGGTTTTCAAACATTGTAAACAAGTTTACAAATTCGGGAACTGATTTTAAACCTTCAAGCGCGGTAGACATTGTATCCATACCAAACATTAAGGTTGCAAAGCCTAAGAAAATTAAACCTTCGTCCTTACGCTTTTCGTTTTTCATAAACACGTATAAAACAACGCCAACAAGTGCTAATATCGGACTAAACGACGTTGGTTTTAAAAGCCTAATAAAGAAACTACTACCATCAATACCCGCAAGGGATAAAAGCCACGACGTTACCGTAGTACCTACGTTTGCGCCCATAATAACGTTTATTGATTGAGATAAAGTCATAAGCCCAGAGTTTACAAAACCAACCACCATAACGGTTGTAGCCGAAGAACTTTGGATAATAGCCGTAACGCCTACGCCAGTTAAAAAACCCATAAATTTATTACTGGTTAACTTGCCAAGAAGCGTTCTTAAACCAGAGCCCGCCCTACTTTCTAAGGCTTGACCCATAACGTTCATACCAAATAAAAACAAGCACAAACCACCAATGGCGGTTAAAACGTCAAAAAAATCCATAGATTCCCCTTTTGTAACTTTATAAGTAAATTATATAATAATGAAAAAATCTTGTCAACGAATAAATTTATTTTTTACATAGCAAAAACTATACGATTATATTGTATTTTCTAAACAAAAAAGTGGCTTAACGCCACTAATTTTAAAATATTAAACCTAAAACGAAATAACATAGACCAGTAAGAACACTACCTATTATACCAAACACGATAATAGGCCCTGCAACCGTGAACATTTTAGCAGATAATCCGTAAATAAACCCTTCAGTTTTAAATTCCATTGCGGGCGAAACTACAGAGTTAGCAAAACCAGTAATCGGAACTATTGACCCGCCACCTGCGTATTTACCTATTCTATCGTAAACACCTAAACCAGTTAAAAACGCACCTAAAAAAATCATAACCATTGAAGTTGCGCTTGAAAGCGCATCGCCGTAAAGCCCCACCCAGTACATAAACATATATCTTACAAACTGACCGATAAAACATATAACCCCACCCACCCAAAAGGCGTGAATAAGCGTTTTAAATTCATTAGTTTTAGGCGAAATTTGTGATACTAAATCTAAGTACTCTTTATTATAATTTTGCTTATTTTTTCCTGTCATTTGTGCCCCTTTTAAATAGAATTTCAGTTGAAGATGAATTGCGAACTTCTTCTGATATAAATTCTTTACATTTTTTCATAGTAGTATTATTTACAATTTTTAATAAATAATGCAAAATTATTCTGCTTTACCTTTTAGTTTTGTTAAAATTTTTGTTTCAAGGCGCGATACTTGAACTTGCGATACACCTAAAATTTTAGCAACTTCGCCTTGAGTTTTATCTCTAAAATATCTTAGCATTATTATCTTTTGCTCACGTTCGCTTAACGTTGCTATTAAAGATTTTAAATAAAGTTTATTAACTTGCTCTTCTTCGGTGTAACTTGAAGGGATTTTATCAATTAAACTTTGACCTTTATCTTCGCCGTCTTCAATAGTTTCGTATAAAGATATAGGCATTTTAGAAGAATCCATAGCAAAAACTACGTCTTCTTTAGAAATATTAAGCGCAATAGAAATTTCTTCAATAGTTGGCTCTTCACCCGTTTCACGGCGCTTAGATTCAATAAACCTATTTATTTTAACTGCTTGAATTTTTATAAGTCGGGAAACTTTTATTTCGCCGTCGTCACGCAAAAACCTTTTAATTTCGCCTAAAATCATAGGTACGGCATAGGTTGAAAATCTAACGCCGAAACTTTCGTCAAAATTATTTATTGCCTTTAAAAAACCTATACAGCCAAGTTGGTATAGGTCATCGTAATCAACGCCTTTGTTTTTAAATTTATTAACGATGCTTTTTATCAATAAAACGTTATTTAAAAGAAGTTCTTCTTTGCTATGGTTGTCACCCTTTTTAGCATTTCTAATAAGCACTAAAGTTTCTTCAAAAGAAAGCATATTACTCCTATTTAGGCAAAGTAGCGGATAAACGCTTAGTCATACAAACGGTAGTGCCTTGATTTACGCTTGAAGTTACTTCTACGCCGTCCATAAAAGTTTTCATAATGGTAAAACCCATACCAGACCTTTCGTCTTCAAACTTTGTTGAGTAAAAAGGCTCTAACGCTTCTTCTACGTTTTCTATCCCTACGCCTAAATCTTTAATTTTTATATGTAATACGCCATCTTCAGTATCGGCAGACATTTCTATTTCGCCAACGCTATCGGGATAACCGTGTACTATCGCGTTAGTAACCGCTTCAGATACCGCCGTTTTTATATCGTTAAGTTCTGAAACGGTTGGATTCAAGTTTAATATGAACGATGCTATAACGTTTCGTGCAAAACTTTCATTTTCTGAAATAGATAAAAAATTAACTTTCATTTTGTTCTTCATAAAATCCCCTTTAAATCTTAGGCATTATTTTATACAAGCCTGAAATTTCTAAAATTCTTTCAGCCAAAACACTTGGATTTTGTATATAAGCGCTTAATTTTTTTGCTTTTATTTTTTTGTATCTGCCAATTAGCATACCTATACCCGTGCTATCCATAAAAGTTAGCATTTTTAAATCGAATATTACATTTTTAACGTAACTGTAATCATCTATAATTTTGTCGATAATATCGCGGGTTTTTACCGCGGTGCACTCATCTAATTCACCGCAAAAATATATGTATAACGAATTGTTTGAAACACTGTGCTTTACTCTCATTTTCATCTCCTAAATTCTAAAGGTAACAAACGATAACTGAATTTATATTAAAGTATTTTTAAGGGTGGAATTTAAAAGATAAAGTCGATAAATAATTAAATTTGTAAAAAAAATAAGATAGCACAATTTATGCTATCTTACCTTGATTATTAGTATTTAGTTGTTAATCTTCCGGCGAAACGTAAACGTTATCGTTTACTTTAACCGTAGAAAAACTATAATCATCAACGCCTTTAATCGTCATAACAACGTCACCGTGTAAATCGGTTCTATAAATAGGCATTTGCATTTTAAAAAATCTATTTACAGAATCTTTATGCGGGTGGTTATAACTATTGCCTTCGCCACACATAATAACTGCAACTTCAGGTTTAATAATATCTAAAAAGGCTTGCGATGAAGAAGTTCTTGAACCGTGGTGGCCTACTTTTAAAACGTCTACGTCTAAATAATCGTCGGTTGATTTATAATGTTTAACAAAATCTTCTTCGGCATCTTTTTCAGCATCACCAGTAAGCATAACGGATACGTCTTGATAACTAAACTTAATTATCGGCGAATAATCGTTTACGTCTTCATACTGAATATTTTCAACGGCAGTAACAGGCGTTAAGAAGTCAAAATAGTAACTGTATTTTACTTCATTATATATAACGCCACCGCTAAAATCACTTTGGAAGTTAAAAAATTCCCATTCACATTGTTTTTGCTCAGAGCCGTATTTTTCGGTGTTTACTGAAGTTAAAAACTCTCTATAAGTAACGGTTGTACATTCGTAAAAACCTTTATTAAAATCACTTGTGTAGTTATTTTCTTTACCGGTATATTTAATGTAAGGGCGTAAAACCTTTTTAACGTCAAACGCTTCAAAAATTTCATCAGCACCACCAACGTGGTCGGCATCAGAGTGAGTTAATATAAAGTAATCGATAGTAACGTTATTTAATAACCCCTTTTTATGAGCGTTTTCGTTTATGTATTCAATAACGTGGTTGTTGTTATCTTGATTTTTGTCACCCGCGTCGATTAGTACGTTTTTATAGTCAGGTAAAGTAATCAAAATAGAATCACCTTGACCTACGTCGATAAAGTGAACTTCACAGTCTTCAAGCGTCTCAACTTTTAGGTATTCGCCTTCTGCTGGTGGCGACATATCTTCGCCGTTTATAAGCGAAAGTATCTTATTGTAAATTTCTGGATTAAAGTAGCAAACAAGCACAAAAATTATAATCAAAACAATTACAATAAAGGTAAATATCTTTCTGAATTTTAATTTTTTAGACTTTGCTTTTGATTTAGTTTTTGCCATAACACTCCAAATTATAATTTGTATATTTTTTGATTTTATCGTATATTTTGAATATTTTTCTATTAGTTAATAGAACAGATAATGGATGCTAAACGCTTAGCCTGAATATTTAAAGAATCTATTTCGGCGTACTCACCTATATTGTGAATATTACCGCCTATAACACTTATATTATCAAGGCAAGGTATACCCGCCGCAGTTACTTGTGCGGCATCAGAACCGCCTACCGCTTGATATGGTTTTAATACTGAAAGTCCATTTTCTTCAAAGATTTTATTTATAGTATTTAAAAGTTCAACGTTGCGCTCAACGTATTCCATAGCAGGTCGACTACCATATTCTTCAACAATAGTTACACAACCGTTTACGTAATCTTTTTCTTCTAATTCTTTCATAAATTTAGCAATTTCTTTAAACTGAGCGTCCGTTTTAAAGCGGAAGTTAGCACGGAATTCACAGTAACCTGGTACTGTGTTATGAGTAGTTCCACCCTTTATTACACCGCAAGAACAAGTAATACCATCATTATCTTTAAATTTTTCAAGTTCAATAATTTTATGTGATGCTTCAAGTATTGCACTTGCGCCTTTAGTGGCACACGAAGAAGAGTGTGCTTCAACACCTTGAATTTTTACAGTGTAAGTAATAAGGCCTTTACGTTCTATACAAACATAGCCATTAACTGCACCTTCTAAATTAAAAAATGCGCGCGCGCCTTTAGCCTTTTCACAAATATAATTGATATTTATCTTATTTATCGGTCTACTACCCGCTTCTTCATCGCTTTGCATAATAAGCATAATCGGTCTATCAGTAAAATTTAACTCTTTAAGCGCGTCCATTGCAAGCATTGATACGGCAAAACCACCTTTACAGTCGGTTACGCCTGGCCCGTAAATTTTATCCCCTTCAATTTTAACCGCGGGATTACCAAACGAACCTAATGGGTGAACGGTATCCATATGCGCGGATAAGCAAATCGGTGGTTTTTTGCTATCAGAATTCATAGTTAAAGTAACAACGTTACCTGTTACACTTTCAAAAACTTCAGTTTTCCAACCTTTTTCTTTTGCTATTTCTATAAAATAGTTTGAAAACGCGTCAATTCGCGCTTTATCCATAGTTGGCGTTTCAATATTACAAATATCTTCCCAAAATTTTATGTATTTAGGGGTTAATTTATCAATAATTTCAAAAAGTTCTTTATTTTTCATAAACACCTTATAATAATTGCATAATTTCTTGCGGTTTAGTAATTTTAAATTTTAAAACATGGCAATCATCGCCGTAAACTCTTGGAAAATCTATGCCGTTAGGACCGTTTTTGTAGTGACTTTCCGCCCTGCAAGGTCTTGCATAGCGAATTTCTACATTTGCAACTTCAGGGAATTTTTTAACGGCTTTAGGTAACGGACTGTTTACCGCTTTTGTAACGCCATCGTAAATTTCTTTTAAAACTACATCGCTATCAATAAATTCCGCGTCATTTCTGCCTTTTTCGTATTTACAGCATACTGTTTGAATTTCTGGATACATACCTTTTACTTCTTTAAGACAAATATCGCCAGCACAAGCAAAAATAGGCGTTATGCCGTGCGTTTCCATAATAAATGAGTCAAAGGTAAACTCGCCAACCAATTCGTTTTCTAACTTGATATATTGTAAAAGTTTTGAAGAATAAGTATGTGCTAATATGCCGTTAACAGTACCACCCATTGAGTGATAACCTAAAAAGATAGCGCGTTTAAAGTTGTGTGCTTTAACGAAATCGTAACGGAATTCATCTTTTGTGTGGTCCATTTTAATAGCGCGACTATCAACTTTAGAAAAATCAATACTTGTGCCTGAGCCGTGGTTATCCCAAACGCCAACTTTGGTTGCACCATTATCAAAAAGCGCTTTTACAACGGTATTTATCTCTTTTATAGCGTTTTCAATGCCTTGTTGATAGTCAAACGATTCGTTAATGGTTTTATAGTTTTCACCTTTAACGCCGTGGATACCTTCCATGTCAACAACTACTAAATATTCCATTATAATAACTCCTTAAAATTTTCTAAATAATTATCGGCAAGTTGCTTAAACTCTTGAACGTAATCTTTTGATGATTCATCGTAAATACCATAGCCAATCATACCCGCTTGCATTGCAGTTTTTACCGCATTTACGTTATCGTCTACAAAAATTACTTCACTAACCGATTTATTTAGGCGTTTTGCCGCCATTTTGTAAATTTCGGGGTTAGATTTTGACATGTTAAAATCATCGCAAGACCAAACGTTGTCAAACAAATCGAAAATTTCAAGCCTTTTTAAACAGCAATCTAACACTTCGTGCGGGCTTGCCGTTAAAACGTTTAAACTTGCGCCTTGATTTTTAAGTTCGATTAACGTTTCCTTAACCCCGTCCTTAAGCGGAATTGTATTTTCGTAATCGCTTACACAATCCTCAAGCATTTTACGCATAATGTTTTCAACCGTGTCTTTAACGCCAAGCCTAGCGAAATATTCGGCAGTACCAACAGAACCAAGCGGAGTTACAATTTTAACAATATCCTTAGGATAATTAATTGAGTTTTCTTCTAAAATCCTAATAACCATCGATGAAAACGCCGGCATTGAATCAACAAGCGTTCCATCAAAATCAAATAAATAAGTTCTTTTTTTCATAATTACCTTTAAATTTTATTTAAAACGACAAGCGTTTCGACACTCGACGGCTTGTTCAAAAAATTTCATCTACTTCTTTTCCGTCTAACAGAATAGGAAAAGCGAATTTTATTGACTTTAACGGGTAATCGTTTTCCCCTTCGGGATAGATATGTATCTCTTTGATTAACTCCGCAAGCAATTTTTTCTATCTTCATCATTTATTATATCATATATTTTAGAAAAATGCTCTAAAATTCGATATATGTTTTAAATGTTAATGATTTTTCTTCAATCGCGTGTTTTCTATAACGTGCGTCATCAATCTTTTCTTCTATCTCAGCGATTACGTCGTAAATATAATCAATTCTCGCTATCACATCTCGAATTTTCCTACACCACACTAAATATGACAACTTACTTTATATGTTATATAAAAATTCGCTAAAAATAGGAAAGGCCAAATATCCATTTTCTTGAACATTTGACCTCTTTTGTTAAATTTTAATACTCTACTTTGTACTTCTATAAATATTTTCAAGTATTAAATTAACGCCATAAAATGTTAATTGCACACTAACATTGTCTTTTAACTTCTTCTCCAATACTTGCCTACGTATGTGTCGGTAAAATACATTGCCGCTGTTGCAGATGTCGTTAGAGCGCTACTTTCTATTCTTTCTCCTTCCGTAGCATCAACCGAATCCGCAATCCACCAGTAATCCGGATAAGCAACCATGATTGAAATATTAGTTAAATTGCTACATTGTGCAAAAGCCATAGCATCAATACGATTTACAGAATAAGGAATCGAAATACTTGTTAATCCAGTACAACCACCAAAAGCAGCAAATCCAATAATTTCAAGTCCCGAACCAAATTGCAATCTTGAAAGTGTAGAACAAAAAGCAAAAGCCCTATCTTCTATTTTTTTTACACTGCTTGGAATTGATATCTCTTTTAATTTTGCACATTGGAAAAACGCTTCCATTTCTATAATTTGAACGCTATCACCTATAACAACTCCTTCTAATGCTGTTGCGTAATAAAATGCTCTTTCACCAATAACGATAACAGAAGAAGGAATTACAACGTTTCTAAGCACCGTATTATTTGCAAAAGCACATCTCACAATCTCAACTGCATTAGCCCCGTCAATAGTTGCTGGTATGTCTAAAATCTCCGACGTTCCAGAATATCCAGTGATATATATGGCGTCCCCATTCATAGCGTGCGACGTTTTTACCCATTGCAAACCATTATTTTCTTCGCTGTGCTTTTGATAGTTATAAATAACTTTACTATTGCCATTCCAACCATTAGTCCATCCAACAAGATTTGCCCCAGAAACAGTACAAACTACGCCGTTTCCAATATTGAAAGCATTTATACTTATTGCTAAAACAGTCTCTGGTACAATTATTACTTTTAGCCCACTACATCCATTAAACGCGTATTTTTCGATAGACGTT
>JAZLAE010000016.1:0-23022 GCA_045613025.1 Christensenellaceae bacterium
GGTCACGCGTTACTCACCCGTCCGCCACTAAGATAAGGGGCAAGCCCCTTAACTTCGTTCGACTTGCATGTGTTAAGCACGCCGCCAGCGTTCGTCCTGAGCCAGAATCAAACCCTTAAGTTTAATTTCTTAAAGCTGAACCGAAGTTCAACTGCTCTAACGATTTAAAAATTGTTCGTTTTTTGCTGACTGTTTTTGGTACATAATAATATACTCAATAATAATTGACAGAAATCTTTTAATTACAAAAAAATGTCTTGTAACTCAATTCATTTCCTTCTATTCAATTTTTAATCTACTTGAGAAGAACAACAGTTCTTCGAGTGCCGTTTTCAATCGACAGCCTAACTATAATATCACATCTAAAAGTTGTTGTCAACTATTTTTCATATATTTTTTAAAGTTTTTTTAAAAAATTTTTTGTGATATTTTTTTGTGTTTTTTCGCTTGTTTTAAGGGATTTTGCATCTCTTATTTCTTAGCGAAAATGCGTTACGCTTTCTCAAACGGTGCTCCACTATTAAACTATATTTTGAAAAAATTGTCAAACATTTTTTTTAATTTTTTTAAAAAAATTTTTTAATTACTAAAAAAACACAATATATGGGGGAATTTGTAATATTACAACACAATGGCACTAAAAAAATATCTTAATTTTAATGATAATACCGTTGATTTTAAAGAAACGACTATCAAATATTTATTCGCGCGCGCGTGCGCGCGTATATGCACGCGCATACATATTATATAGATATATGAAAAGCAAAATAAAAGTTGGCAGATATAAACTACCAACTTTGAAATTATTAATTTTTAGACTATGGAACAATATAAGGTTGATTTAAAAAGGGGAAATCAAACGCAAGTAAGACGAGGCAAACCCCTGAAGATAAGAGTTTACATCTTTTCAAGGGGTTTAACAAAGTATTACGTAGCGTTTCATTTGCACTTTAATTAACCGTTGTTGTTACAGAGTCTTTTTAAAAAATCGCTTTTTCTATAACCCCGCCACCTAAACAGTATTCATCTAAATAAAATACTGCATATTGACCTTCGGTGATTGCCCTTTGGCGATTTTCAAATTCTACGTAGATATCGTTCTCACGAATATTAACTAAAACTTTTTGCTCATCTTGACGGTATCTAAATTTTGCCGTACACTCAAAAGTCTTTTTATCAGGAGTTCCCGGCATAAAGTTACAACTATTCATCAAAAGACCTTTAGAGAAAAGTTTATCTTCTTCGCCGTGCGCAACGTATAAGATATTATTTTTTAAATCTTTTTCGATAACGAACCATCTGCCGTCGTCACCTTTAACGCCACCAACGTCAAGACCACGCCTTTGACCTATCGTGTAGTACATAAGACCGATGTGTTTGCCAAGCACTCTACCATCGTAAGTTCTAATTTCGCCTTCCTTGTTAGGAATATAATTCATTAAGAACTGCCTAAAGTTTCTTTCACCGATAAAGCAAATACCCGTAGAGTCCTTTTTTTCGGCGGTTACAAGCCCATTATCTTCGGCAAGTTTTCTAACTTCAGGTTTTTCTAAGCCTGAAAGCGGAAAGAGTACGTTTTCAAGTTGTTTTTGCGAAACTTGGTTTAAAAAGTACGTTTGGTCTTTATTTTTATCTTTGGCTTTTAAAAGGTAATGAACGTCGCCGTCGTGACGGATTCCGCAATAGTGACCTGTAGCAATATAGTCCGCCCCTAATTTTTCGGCGTATTCTTTAAACGGGCCAAACTTGATTTCGCGGTTGCACAAAACGTCTGGGTTGGGGGTTCTGCCCTTTTGATATTCATCGATAAAGTATTTAAATACCCTATCCATATATTCTTTAGAGAAGTTTACGGTATAATACGGAATATCTAAAAGATTGCAAACACGCCTTACGTCGACGTAATCGTCTTCTGCGGTGCAAACGCCTTGGGAATCGTCTTCTTCCCAGTTCTTCATAAATAAGCCTATTACGTTGTATTCTTGTTCTTTTAGAAGTAGAGCGGCAACGGAACTATCTACACCGCCACTCATACCAACGACTACAGTTTTTTTATCCATATATATATATTAACATAAAACGACAATTTTGCAAATTAAATTTATGCTTCACAACTTGCAATTTTTATATTTTTAGTTTATGATTAAATTATATAATAAATATCTACCTGTAGTTCAGTTGGATAGAACACAAGACTCCGACTCTTGAGGTCACAGGTTCAACTCCTGCCGGGTAGACCAAAAAAGACTTACAAAAACGTAAGTCTTTTTTTACGTCAAATTCGCAAGAATTTGATTATAATGTCGCTATGCGACTATAATTCGAGCAAAGCGAGTTATCATTTTCGCTTTAGCAAATTTGAATGATAGCAAACTTGCGTTTGCATTACGCTCACATTTTCCTTTTCTGCCAAATTATACAACAAAACTATAAAAGGTGATATTAGGCATTGACATTTTATTACTATATGATAAAATAAAATCGTACAAAAATAAAGGAGAGATAAAATGATTAGCCATTACGATTTATGTTATAGCGACAATTTGCATTTAGACTTGTTTTTACCCGAAACAGAAAGTTTTGATTTATTTATATACTTTCACGGCGGTGGACTTTCTGCGTGCTCACACAAAAATTACGAACCTACGGGCCTTGCCTTTGAAAAAATAAATATGGCGTTTGCTTCGGTTGAATACCGTTTATACCCTAACGCTAAATTCCCCGACTTTATTGAAGATGCGGCTAAATCGGTAAAATGGCTTAAAGATAATATTTCTAACTACGGCAAATGTAATAGAATTTTCGTTGGCGGTAGTAGCGCGGGCGGTTATTTATCGATGATGCTTTGCTTTGATAAAAAATATTTAAACGCCGTTGGTTTAGAACCTACCGATATTGACGGTTATATCCACGATGCGGGTCAACCAACCACACACTTTAACGTTCTTAAAGAATACGGCTTAGACCATAGAAGGATTATCGTTGACGAAAAATCGCCAATGTATTACGTTGGTACGGAAGAAAAATATGCTCCTATGCTTTTCCTTGTTTCTACAAACGATATGCACTGCAGATTAGAACAAACTAAGGTAATGATTAAAGCGCTTGAAGATTTTGGACATAAAGACAATATTTTTGTAGAAATTCCTGACGGCAAACACTGCGAACATACTTGGAAGATTGACGAAAACGGCGAAAGAGTTTTTGTTAAATACGTTTCTAAATTTATAAACGCCATTAAGTAAAAGGAAATTCAAATGTTAAATATTGACAGAAGTTACGTTAAAGAATTTGAAAAATTAGGTTTTGGGTTGTTTGTTCACTTTGGTCTTTACAGTGTAAACGCTAAAGGTGAGTGGTCTTACCACCTTCACAAAATTCCGCAAGAAAAATACGAAAAATTAATACCAAAATTTAAAATCACTAAAAACTGGGCGAAAAACCTTGTTAAAACGGCTAAAGCAACGGGTTGCAAATACATAACCCTTACCACCCGCCACCACGATGGGTTTTCACTTTACGACACCAAAGGTTTAAGCGATTACGGGGTAATGAATTCCCCTACCAAACGCGATTTAATAAAGGAATTTGTTGATGAGTGCAACGCTAACGGCATCGTTCCGTTTTTCTACCACACTTTACTTGACTGGCACAACGAATACTACAAAACGGATTTTAAAAAGTATATCGATTATTTGATTAAGTCAGTAGAAATTCTTTGCACTAACTATGGCAAAATCGGTGGCATTTGGTTTGACGGTATGTGGGATAAACCTAATGAAGACTGGCAAGAAGATAGGCTTTATCAAACAATCCGCAAACACCAACCTACCGCAATGATAATAAACAACACAGGGCTTTCTGCACTTGGTAAAGTTGGTCACCCCGAACTTGACAGCGTTACTTTTGAAAGGGGCAATCCTTGTTTTGTTGACAATAGCGACCGCCACCGCGCGGGCGAAATGTGCCAAGTTTTAAACGACCACTGGGGTTACTGTAAAAACGATTGCAACTTTAAATCGGTTAAAGAACTTGTTTCTAACCTTATTGATTGTCGCAAATTTAACTGCAATTTTTTAATTAACACAGGGCTTAAAGGAAACGGCGAAATCAACCTTACAGACAGGGCGATTTTAGGCGAAATAGGCAAGTTTGTAAAGGCGAATAAAAGTTTTATCTACGATATAAAATCAAGCGAAATAACTGCCGAAAACGCCGTTATTTTAAAAGATAGCAATTACTATTACGCGGTTATTAACGACGTTAATATGACGGCTGATGAGAACGTTCAATTATCCTCTATCGAACGCGAAGTTAAGGTTAACGCCGATATTAAAAACGCCGTGTGGCTGGACAGTGGCAAGCGCATAAAACTTAAAAATAACACCTTTAAAGTTGAACCGTTTAGATACGGCACAAGTTACGGTTTAAGAATTGCAAGATTTGAACTTAAATAATTTAAAAACCCTTGGCACAAAGCCAAGGGTTAATTTTATTCTTTAAAATGTTCTTGATATAATTTATTTACTTCTAAGCGGAAAACTTCGGCAATTTCTTCACGCGATTTGCCTTGTTTTACAAATTCTTGAACGTAAAGGGGTTTACCAACTACGATTTTCTTTTTCTTTCTGCCGTAGTACACTGGGAATACCGGTAAATCTTCGCCAGTCTTTTTAAAGTACATATCCGCAAGCATAACAAAGCCTGAGAAGAAATGCGTCATTTCATCAAAGTAACCGTTGTCGCTATCTTCAGGGTAAACAGAAACGGCTAAGTCGTTATCTAAGCACTCTATACTATATTGAAGAGTTTTTCTAAAGCGCGCATCGGGGTAAGACGGAATTACTTTTATACCCTTGTATGCAAAAATAGAAAATATCGATTCAAAACCAGCGCGAAGGGTTGCTTTAAACTTTTTAACGCCGTTCTTTTGCATATAGAAGATATCGCGAAGATAATGAAAGCGCATACTGTACGAACCAAGCATTGGATACGCGCCCCAAGTAGCGTGGCGAACAGGTAAACTAAACTCATAAACAACAGGACCTTTCTTGTTGTTATGGTTAGATACGATTATGCATTTTTTAGGGAACTTATCTCCTAAAAACTCAACGTTTTTAACGTAGAAAAACGGGTGCAATATAAATTTAAATATTGCCCATATAGGTTGACGCTTTTTAGGTAACTTCCACTTTATTTTCTTTTCTTTGTTCATTTTTCACCTTTAAATATATTTGCTAAGTTGCACGGGCATATCTACTGCTAAAGTATCGTAAAGGGTTAGGCTTCCCTTATACACTACCCACACACCGCTTGATGAATGTTTTATTTCGTATTTGATTGAATTATTACTTTCGCCTTTTTCTATCTTATATATAAAATATCCCTTTTCATAAACGTAACCGTTTTCGGTAGGTTGCCAAGCAATGCTATCGTTAAACAAATCGTTTAGAATATTCTCTTTTGTTAATAAAAAATCAACCGCGCTATCAAGCGTAACGTTAACGCCGTTATACGCGTAAGTCAATCCGCTATTTAAATAAAGTTTGTGAGAAACTATCTCTACATTACTAATGCTTTTACTAAATTTATAAATGTAACTGCCGGCAAAATAAACTTCTTCTATCGTTTCACTATAATCCGTTTGCGCGTTTTTAGTTAAAATAAAACACTTGCCGTCGTTTAGTAAATTTTTAAAGTTAAGAAGAAAATCTACTTGTTCTATATCTGTATTTTCTTCCTCGTCAGTTTCGTTTTCTGTTTCTTGATTGTTGTCATCATCAATAACGCCATCGCCTTGATAAGAATCCGTAGGGGGATTTGTTTGGTTTTCTTCAACGCGTTCGCAACCTAAAAAACAAGCGAAAACCAAAACGGTTATCACAAGCAATAAGATTTTAGTCTTCAAGTTTCTTGCTCCTATATATTAAACGCATTAAACTTTCACTCATATTTATATTTTCGCAAACAACGTCGCCAGGGAAATATAAATCAGTAGGGGCAAAGTTCCAAATAGATTTTACACCGCAACTGATAACTTTTTTTGCAACTTCTTCGGCAAGTTCCTTTTGAACGGAAATTATTGCAATATCAATATCGTTATCCTTTAAAAAGGCTTCAAGTTCGGCATAGTTTAAAACTTGAATTTCGTCTGCCACTTTAATGTGTGAAGTTTCTATATCAAAAACGGCTTTGATGTTAACGTTTTCTGAATTAAAGCCCTTATAGTTTGCAAGCGCTTGACCGATACGACCACCGCCAACGATAATTGCCTTATGTAAATCGTTAAGGCCTAAAATATCCTTGATACATTTTTTTAAGTGTTCGGTATCGTAGCCGTAACCTTGTTGACCAAACTCACCAAATAAAGATAAATCTTGCCTTACTTGTGAAGCCGTTAAGTGTAACGCTTCCGAAATGGTTTTAGAAGAAACGCGCGTTACGTTACGGTCAAGAAGTTCTTGAAGATAACGGTAATATTTAGGTAATCTTTGAATAACGTTGTCTGAAATTTGTTTTCTCATAATCTTTTCTTGTTTTATTTGTTAATTTGTGTTAAAATCTATTTATGGTTAAAATTTTTGCAAAACTTATTAAAAATCATAGAACTGTTAAAAGTTATACTTACTTGAACGTTAACGAATATTCAAGTGAAGACTTTTACGCCTACGTTTCAGAAATATGCAATAAACTTGATATTTCTACACCGATTATCATAGCGCACAACCGTGAAAGTTATGAAGAATTTAATATGGTTAAATTCACAAAAGAAGACTTTGTTGACGCTTTTAATTACGACTTTTTTATTTTAGAAAACGTAGATAGATAAACCGCGTATAATTTTTTAAAAACTCCCTAAACTTAAAGTAAGGG
This sequence comes from Christensenellaceae bacterium, assembly GCA_045613025.1. GTDB lineage: Bacteria > Bacillota > Clostridia > Christensenellales > Borkfalkiaceae > HGM11412. The sequence goes on from JAZLAE010000016.1 coordinate 6,874, forward strand.
GGGCTTTATGAAAATTACAAGTGTTTTAGCATTTATTTTAGTAATTATCGGTGCTATCAACTGGCTACTTGTAGGTCTTTTTAGATTTAACCTTGTAGCAATGATATTTGGAGCAACAAGTATTGTTTCAGCAATCGTTTACACGCTTGTTGGCATCGCAGGGCTTTGGCTTATATTTTTTATATTCGCATTTAAGCCGTTTAAACACATTGAAAACTAAAAGTTTTAAGCAGGAGTTATTTTTTAAATACTCCTGTTTTTTCTATCTTTTTACCGAAAACGAAATACACTACCCCGCCTAAACCGTATATCGATAAAGTTTGACCGATAAATACTTGAATAGCGGAAATTAGATATAACTCTTTTAATTCAGTTAAAGCCAAAAAAGTAAACGGAACGATTATAGCGTTTAAAACGATAGGGAAAAATCCACCGATTAAAAACCTTGGTATATCACTTTTAACTTTTCTACCGATAAAGTAGGTACAAACAGCCGAAATTAAAGTTGCAAGCGTACCAAATATTATATCAAGTATACCGTTGCCAAGTAAATTACTTATCAAGCAACCTATTGTAAGCCCTAATATCGCTTCACCGCAAAATAGCGGAAGTATTGCCATAAGTTCGCTTATTCTTACTTGAATAGGTCCAAAAGATATAGGGTAAAACGCCAACGTTAAAACAACGTATAACGCACCGATAATGCCCGTTAAGGCTAAACTGTATGTAGTTTTGTGATTTTGATTTAACATAGTTTTTCCTTTAATTGCTTTTAGGCGATGAAATACCATAAGATTAATACAAAAGGACAAATCAAACGCAAGCAAGACTAGGCAAACCCCGAAGGCAATACTTGCCGTATTGTCGAGCGGGTTTAATAAAATATTGTTAAGTGTTTAATTTAGACCTTTCATTGAAGAGCCAAGGCGATGAAATACCATAAGATTAATGCAAAAGGACAAATCAAACACAAGCAAGAGAAGGCAAACCCCGAAGGCAATACTTGCCGTATTGTCGAGCGGGTTTAACAAAGTATTGCGAAGTGTTTCATTTGGACTTTATTAATCGTTGGTATTGAAGAGCCTTTTCCCCTAAAAATTCAAATGACTGTTTGCGATTATCCGTAAACAGCCACTTGAAAAAATATATGATAAGGGGGAAAATGATGAACATTTTTGAGTTGAGTTTTTCTCAACAGTGACCATTATATTCTTTTAAATTTTTTTTGTAAAGCATTTTAACGTGCTTTTTTAAAATATTTTAAATTTTTTCAAAATAAAAATATTTGTCATTTTCGGCAGTTAAAATAAAGCCCGAACCTATAAATAATTTCTTTGAAATAAGGTTTTGTTTATAGCATCTTGCCTTTAATTTTAAGCCTAATTCTTTAAGTGCAAATTCACTTATTAAATTTATGCTTTCTTTAGAATAACCTTTGTTTTGATATTTTTTAAAAAGGCGTATACCTACTTCAACAAACCCGTCTAAACCAAACTTATAAAGTATTACTTCGCCTATTAAATCAGATTTGCCGTTTTCCCTAATTGCTAAGCACAAATTGAATTTGTTTTTAAAATCATCGCTTTGCAATTTATAAAAATAATCTTTAGTTGGATTTTGTTTATATTTTTTATAATCAAAGCCCCACATTTTATTGTTTTTTACAGCCACGTTTAACTTGTAATAGTTTAAAGCGTCGGCTTTTTTTATCGGAGATAAATTAACCTTATTTCCTTTAAGCGTAGGTTTTTTAAAATCGCGCATAAACGAATTAAGCGAAACGTAATATTTATCCGCCATTAGTATAGGGCGGTATTGCATTTTTGAAGTTCTAAGCCCTAAATCACCTGAATCATCTTCGCGGTTAACGTAAATTACCCCGTCTTTTTCGCTATGCTTAACAAATTCGTTAAACATTGTAGGGTAAACGCCTTTATATTCAACCAAGGCTTTTTCTACGTGGATAATAAGGGTATCGCCTATATATTCACCGATAGAAAATGCTACGATTTTACTATCAACTTGTAAATACCCGCCAACAAAATCTTTAGGGGTGTAATTTTCAACAAGTTTTACGGTGTTAAGATATTCGTTCTTTTCTATACTTCGCATTTTTTTGTGTTGTTTTTTATACGTTTTTAAAAACTCAACAAGAAGCGGAATATCCTTTTTTGTAATATTTTTATATTGATAGTTGGGGTAGGCTTTTTTAAAGTTATTTATGTGATTACGCTGACCGTTATACTTTTTACCTTTAAAGGTTTTAACGTCTTCGTAACTATATATATAATCGCTAAAATCCCTATTGTAGCCAGACGTAACGGCATATCCGTTATATCTTTCAAGTAAAACATCAGCAGTAGGTTTAGATAAAAAAGCAAACCTTATACGAAGTTCGTTTTCGATGCAGTAGTTTTCAATTTCTTTCACTGCTTCCCAAAAATCACCGTTTCCAAGTGGCGGAAAGAAGGTCGGGGCGTTTTTATCCCCAACCTTTAATATAAGCATATCTTTATGTATAGCGTATTCGTAACGGAAGTAATCGTGCCACATAAAGATAACACCTTTAGAATAATCGCAGGTTTTTTCTTTATTAAGCCTTACGTAATCCATTATCTTGTTTACGCTTTTTCTTGGAAGTGATTTAAACTTTAACATACGTATATTTTGTACAAACTTAAACTGCTATTTAACGTTGTTTTTGCTTTTCTTCAAGCATTTCAACGATTTCGTTAAGCCTATCTAAATCGTCGGTAGTATAGTAATCTATATAAATTCTACCTTTTTTATCGTTACCGATTGCAGCAACCTTAGTGCCAAAAGTTTGTTGCATACGTGAAATAAGGTCTTTTAGTTCTGCACTCATTTCAGCAATTTTTTTGGCTTGGCGTAATTTTCTTGCTTCATCAGGTGGATTAAAGTAATCTTTAACCGCCTTTTCAATATCTCTAACAGACATACCGTCTTTAACGGCAGAGTTAGCGATTTTCTTTTGAACTTCACTTGGTAAAGTTACAAGCGCCCTTGCGTGGCCAGAAGAAAGTTTACCGTTAGCAACAAGTTTAACAACTTCGCCTTCTAAACTTAAAAGTCTTAACGTGTTAGCAACAGCCGAACGGCTTTTACCTATTCTTTCAGAAAGTTCTTCTTGAGTAAGGCCGTAATCGTCCATAAGTTGTTTCATCGCGGTAGCCGCTTCGATAGGGTTAAGGTCTTCCCTTTGTAAGTTTTCGATAAGAGAGATTTCTTTAATTCTTCTTTCGTCGTATTCTTTAACGATAGCAGGGATAGTATCTTGACCAGCAATTTTTGAAGCACGGAAACGCCTTTCACCCGCGATAATCATATACTTGCCTTCGCCGTCTTTATTAACAACGATAGGCATAATTACACCGTTTGCCTTAATTGAACTTGCAAGTTCGTTTAAAGCCTTTTCGTCAAAGATTTTTCTTGGCTGATTAGGGTTAGCGTACACTTCGTCAAGTTTTAAATTGAAAACCCCGTTAGAAATATCTTCGGCGGTAACGCCTAAAGTTTTGCTATAATCGTCTTCTGTTGATTGAAATAATGCCGATAAACCTTTACCTAAACCCCTATTAGTTTTATTAGCCGACATAATTATCTCCCCCTTTCGTTAAAAATTCTTTGGTAAGTTCTAAGTAACCCTTAGCACCCGTGCTGTTTGGCGCGTGTATCATAACTGGTACGCCGTGGCTTGGTGCTTCGGATACTCTAATATTTCTTGGAATAACGGCATCGAAAACCTTTTTACCAAAAAACTTTCTTATCTCTTCAGCAATTTGCCTTGAAACGATTGCACGGCCGTCGTACATTGTAAGGGCAACACCGTTAATTTCAAGTTTAGGATTTAAGTGTTTCTTTACAAGTTTAATGGTATTCATAAGTTGTGATAAGCCTTCAAGCGCGTAGTATTCGCATTGAATAGGAATAATAATGCTATCTGCGCAAGTAAGCGCGTTTATTGTAAGTAAGCCAAGCGACGGTGGACAGTCTATCGTAATGTAATCGTATTCTTTACGTGCTTTTTGAATAGCGTCGCAAAGTCTTTTTTCACGATTTTTAAGATATACAAGTTCTACTTCCGCGCCCGCTAAATCAATAGTTGATGGAACAACGAATAAGTTTTCAATTTCGGTAGCAAAAGTTGCGTCTTTAATTTCAACTTCATCAGTTAAAACGTGGTAAATAGCCGTTTTTACTTCGCCTTTATTGATGCCTATACCCGTAGTAGCATTGCCTTGCGGGTCAAGGTCTATCATCAATACCTTTTTGCCAAGTGAAGCCATATATGCCGACATATTAACGCAAGTAGTCGTTTTACCTACACCGCCTTTTTGGTTTGAAAATGCAATTACTTTTCCCATACTTTTTACCTTTTATTTTTTTATTTATCTTCTGTTTGAGTAGAAGTTTCTTCAGTTTTTTCTTCTACCTTTTCTTCAGCGTTTTTAAGTTCTTCACGCTTTAAATCGGCTGCTTTTTCCATTTTGATAAACGGATTTTCTTTAGCAAGACCGTCTTTTTCTTCCATAATCTTGATAATTTCCAAAGCGGTTTTGCCTTCCATTATCATATCAACTTCTTCTTGATAAATAGTTTCGCGTTCAACAAGAAGCCTTGCCATATTATCAAGGGCACTTTTGTTTGCCTTTAAAAGTTCAGTTGCTTTTTTATGAGCAGTTTTAATTATGCTTTCAATTTCAAGGTCGATAGTTTTAGCAAGTTCTTCAGAGTAAGTTGCCCTTGTTTGCATATCTTTACCGATAAATACTTGGTCGCCTCCACCGTAGTTTACAGGGCCGATTTTATCACTCATACCCCATTCGGTAACCATCTTTCTTGCCCTTTCGGTAACAACGCTAATGTCGTTAGACGCGCCTGCTGATATATCCTTTATAATAAGTTCTTCGGCAACCCTACCACCTAAGGTCATTACGATATCGTCTAAAAGTTTAGATTTTTCAATGTGGTTGCTATCGCTATCAGGTCTTGTCATTGTATAACCCGCAGCAAAACCCCTTGGAATAATAGATACTTCTTGAACAGGGTCACAGTTAGGAAGAACCCTTGCTAAGATTGCGTGACCCGCTTCGTGATAAGCAGTAATACGTTTATCCGATTCAGTAACAACCCTGCTTCGTTTTTGTGGACCGATTATTACTTTGTTGATTGCTTCGTATAAGTCAACGTTAGTTATTGCCTTTCTATCTTCACGCGCAGCCAAAATTGCCGCTTCGTTTAAAAGGTTTGAAAGGTCCGCACCGCTAAAACCAGCAGTCATACGGGCAAGAACTTTAAAGTTAACGTCACTTGCAAGCGGTTTGTTTCTTGCGTGAACTTTTAAGATTGCTTCCCTACCCCTAACGTCAGGAACGTTAACGTAAATTTGCCTATCAAATCTACCTGGACGCATTAATGCAGGGTCTAAAATATCGGCACGGTTAGTAGCCGCCATTATAATAATGCCTTCGTTTGCTTCAAAACCGTCCATTTGAACTAAAAGTTGGTTAAGGGTTTGTTCCCTTTCATCGTTACCACCGCCAAGACCAGCACCACGGTGACGGCCAACGGCGTCGATTTCGTCAATAAACACGATACAAGGCATACTCTTTTTAGCCATTGCGAATAAATCCCTAACACGGCTTGCACCTACACCAACGAACATTTCAACGAAATCCGAACCCGAAATTGAGAAGAACGGAACGTTTGCTTCACCCGCTACTGCTTTGGCAAAAAGAGTTTTACCTGTTCCCGGAGGGCCTACTAAAAGTACGCCTTTAGGGATTCTTGCGCCAAGCGCAGAGAATTTTTTAGGATTTTTTAAGAATTCAACGATTTCTTGAAGTTCTTGTTTTTCTTCTTCAGCACCAGCAACGTCAGTAAATCTAACTTTTACGTTTTGGCTAACCCTTGCTTTAGTTTTGCCAAAATCCATAGCAGATTTGTTAGAGCCGTTAACTGAACGCATCATAACGGTTATAAGAACGATGCCTACAATCATTATAAGAAGAGGAAAAGCAAGCGACGACCAGAATGAACCCGCATTAGGGTCTTCATAGTCAACAATAATGCCGTGTTTACCAAAAGTATCGATTAATGATTCGCCAAAAAGGTCACTTTCGCTTCTTGAATAACTTGTTTTGTAAATCGCCCTATAAGTTTTACGTTCGGTTAATTCGTAACCGGTAATATTATAGCCGTCGATTACAACTTTTTTAATTTCGCACTTTGCTTCATTAAATTCCCAGTTGTTTGAATTTGAGTTTGCATCAAAATACAAACCCGCGTGTCCAACGAATTCAGACGTAGTTACGTCCTGAACGGTGAACGAGTTCATAAAATACATTACAGCGAGAACGGATACAACTAGTATAATACCTATTATAACCCAAATCCTCCCACTATTTTTTTTCATAAAACCTCCAAGTAGCGCAACATAATATTTTATGCGCCTATAAATTTTTAAGTAATTGTTTACCTTTTATAAACCTAAATATTAAAATATAAATATTTTAAAAATAATTAGTACAATTATTCTAACATAAAAAGTTATAAATATCAATATTTTTTATTAAATTTTAAAATTATTTTAAATTTTTCAAAATACTTTCACAAAACTATAACCAACTGCTATAGAACTCACAAATTAATAATTAACGTTTAATAATATGATTTGGTAAAATAAAAAATACCATTAAAGACTTTTACAGAATTAAAAACCCGTAAAAAAGTATTTCAACGCTTTAATTATAAACCACGTTATAAACCACAACACTTTACAATATAATTCAAAATGTTGCATACGCAACAATTATTTTTTTATTGTGCGATTTTTTAAATCATTATAAATAACTATATATTATTTTGCTTAATTTACGGGTAAATATTCATATTTTTTACTAAAAGACAGGTTGTTTGATGTTTTATTAAGGTTAATTTCAGTTTTCTTAAAAGAATTTGTCATTTTGCTATTTTTTCAAATTTTAAACTTTTAAAAAACGTGTTTCACATGAAACAATTTGCATTTTAAAAACCCAAAATCAACGATTTTATCGAAGATTTTGAGTTTAGTGTTTTTGGGTTAAAATTTATTGACTTTCTTTGTCCACTGTATTTTTGGTGGTCAAAATTTTGTGTTTCACGTGAAACATTTTATAGTTTTTATTAAAAGTTAGCGTATGTGTTTTAATGTTATAAATTTTTATAAAAAACCAATTGTAAAATCAACAAAATAATGTTGGTGCAAGCAAGTGTTTTTGCTTTTATTTCGTAAAATTCTATTGTAATTTTAATAAATTGTCTTTGCGCGTAAAAATAACCCCGCTTTCGCGGGGTTTTGATTTAACTGAAGATATTTTTGATAAATGGTATGTTAATTATAAATTCCATAAATCTATTAAATAACGACGTTACTTCTTCTCTTGGTACTAAATATTGATTTACGTTAACAAATAACGAAAGAATACTTACAATAATTACAAGCCACAACAATGCCTTAAGCGCGCTAAACGCCATACCAAGCGTTTTATCTACTACGTTAATGATAGGAAGTTCAGTTATAAACCTTAAGAACTTTTTAAGTAATGCAAATACGATATTTAATACGATTATTAATGCGATAAAACAAATAACTGTTAAAGCCCATTTTGTTAAAACGTCAACAATTTGAATTGTAAAGTTTGAATCAACTACGGCACTTGCTATAATTTCGTGTAAAAATGCGGGGATTTTAGTTTGTGACAAAGCAGAAATCAACGCCTCTTTAGTAGATAAGTTATCGCCAAGTACCGAACCTATCATCGAACTTATCATTCCTTTAACACCATCTGTTATAAACGGTACTTTCTCAAAAACAAAGTCTGCAAGCCCACCGCAAAAGATTATTGCGAGCACTAAGCTTGCAAAGAAGCCAAGAAACGATAGTATTTGTGCCATAAACCCTTTAAAAAACCCGATTAAAAGTGCTATTATCAGGATTATAAAAACGGCTATGTCTATCGTTGCTATTTTTAACATACCACTTTCTAAAATGGCTGGAATAGCAAGTAAATTATTCATACGCCTCCAAAACAACAAAAGTCGTTTAACTATAATTATTACAATTATTACTAAAAAATAATCAATTGTAAATTTATTTTATCACACTTTGCAAATTATGTCAAATAAGAATATAATATTAAAATTCCGTCAATAATCAAGGTGTGAATCAATATGTATTTAACCTTGAAAATAGCGGTAGCGCTAAGGGAATTAGCGATAGTTTAGCCCGTTTATATAAAACACCGTACCCTGTAATTGTGTGCATCGGCTCAGATTTAGTTGTTGGCGACAGTTTAGGCCCATACGTAGGCACAGAAATCTCAAAAAAATTAAACAACGTTTACGTATACGGCACTCTTAAAAATCCAATAACAGCAAAGGAAAGTAACGTTTTATACAATAACGTAAAAAAACTACACCCTAAATCGCAAATCTTAGTTGTTGATGCCGCCGTAGGAAGCAAAAACGACGTTGGTTTGATAAAAGTTACAGACAAGGGGATAAAACCCGGTTTAGGGGTAAATAAAGACTTAGAACTATTAGGCGACGTTTCTATAATAGGAATCGTTGCCGAAAAACAAACCCCGCCAAACAGTTTATTTTATCAAACAAGATTTTCGCTTGTTTACAATATAAGCCAAACCATAATAAAAGGTATTATTGATTATTTTAACCAATAAACGCAATAACAATATACTTAGCGCTTATATAAATTTATTTAAAAATAAAGGGCTCAGTAAATAACTGAACCCTTTTAAATTTTTATTTAAAACTAACTATTCATTGCAACTTTTATAACTTTTTCTTTTGTTCTGAATAAAACTAAGTATACAATTATACAGAATATTGCTTCGGCAAACCAAGATAACGTCCAACCAAGGAATACGCCTTGTAATTGCATAAATGGAACTAACATAAAAGTAAACAATAATTTAGAAGCCGAACCAACCGCAGTAGAGATAATCAATAAACCCATTTTCTTTAAGCCCCTAAAGAAGTTATGGCAAATATTGTTAATTACGTTTACTACAACGAACGGCAAGTAATACGAACCAAACATTACCGCAAAGTTAAACGCTTCGCCGGTGTAACCGTCTTCAAAGAAGATTGATGCAACTTGACCTGTAAACACACAACAAACTAAAAGGAAGGGAAGTGACAAAATTAAACTTTGAAACAAGCCTACAAACAAGCCTTTTCGTATACCGTCATACTTTTTAGCACCTATACTTTGCGCCGTATAAACGCCTACCGTTCTTGATGCCGAAAAATAAACTTCCGACGGAACGTTAAAGATTTTATACGCAACAGTGTAACCTGTAGTAGCCGTAGGGCCAAGCGCGTTTATTGTAGGTGTAATAATAAGTCCGCTTGTGTACATTACAATTTGTTGTAAGCAGGTAGGAAGGGAATACTTAATGGTATCAGGAATACAAGCAAAGGATATTTTAAAAGAGCCTTTTTCTAAATTAAACTCTTTAAATATAACAACTAACTTGATAACAAAGAAAATCGAAACAACGGCAGCCGAAAGCACGGTTGCAAGGGCAAGCCCTTCAATTTTCATATTAAAACCTATAACAAAAAGTAAGTTACCCGTAACGTTTAACACCGCCGATAACGCCGACATTAAAAAAGAATACCCAGAAGCGCCAAGGGAATTCATTATATGTACGAAAACACCGTTTATAATAATAAAAAGCAAGCCCATTTTATGAATTACAAAGTAAGTTGTGGCGTCTTTTCTTATTTCATCGTCAACTTTAAAGAAATCTATTATAGGTTCACTTAATAAAACACACACAAACCCTACGATGATAATTAACGAACCCATAAAAATAAGCATATTTATTATATCGTTACGTATTTTTAAAAAGTTCTTTTCGCCGAATTTTCTACTTATATATATAGAAAAACCAACGGCAAACCCCAAAAACATTGTTAAAAGCAGTAAATCGAACGAATAGGTTGCGCCAACCGCACCAACAGCAAAGTTGTTTATGAATTTACCCGCTATCATAGAGTCGAATATATTATACGACAACGACAAAAGTTGCGATAACACAAGCGGTATCGCAAACAAAAAGAAATTTTTATAAATATTGCCTTCTGTTAAATCTTTAGTATTTCTCACTATAAAAATCCCCTTGACATACTAACGTATATCTTATATACTTATTATATCAAAATTCTCAAACTTTGTCATATAGTTTAAAATTTTTCAAATTTCTCAAACTTTCTCACGTTTATAAAGGGGATAATATGTCACAAAAATTAAGGCAAGACGCTATTGTTAAAATACTTAAAAAACAGTCTTACGCTACGGTTAAAGACCTTGTTGATATGATAAATTACAGTTCCGCTACTATAAATAGGGATTTAAACGCCCTTGAAAAACTTGGCGTTGTTAAAAGAAGTTACGGCGGTGTAGAACTTGCAAAAAATCAACTTCCACCACTACCTTACCGTTACGACTATATGAAAAAAGAAAAACGCCATATCGGGCGTGAAGGGGCAAAATTTATTTCTAATGGCGACGTTTTGTTTATAGGCGCATCAACAACTACTGAGTATTTAGCGCCGTTTATACTTGATAAAAAGGATATAACGGTAATCACACACGACCTTAAACTTGCCCTTTCGCTTGGCGAAGAAGGTATAAACGTTATTTGCCTTGGTGGAAAGATTATCGAAGCCCCATCAATGCTTGCAGGGCTTGAAACGGTTGAAAACTCTTTAAAATACCACACGGATAAAGTTTTTATATCGGTAGGCAAAGTTTCGCCAGACGGTAAAATTAACGTTAGCGAACCTTTTTACTTAATATATAAAAATATGATAGAAAGAACCAAAGAAGCGTATTTGTTGGTTGATAATAAAAAGATTTCAAACGATATCGACCTTGAATTTTGTGATTTTTCTAAATTCACAGGGGTTATTAGCGATTATGACTTCCCGTTAGACACAAAGCGCAAATATTCAAAAACTAAATTTATTTGTGTAAAAAATTAAAAAAGTGAGATAGTTTTTCTATCTCACTTTATTTTATTTTGCTAATTTGTTTTGAATTTTATCGTGAATTTTTTGGCAAAACTTATTTATATGTTTAAACGTAAGTGGCCAAATAACGATTGCAAAGGTGATAATTAAAAAGTATCTTATCGCTCCACCTAAGTTTTTACCAAATAAGAAAGCAAGCGGAGCGCTTAAGCCAGACTTTATTGCTAAAATCAAGGCAAAACCTATTAAAACTTTTATAATTTGCGCTAAAATACTGCCTTTAGTTTCAAACTTAACGTATTTCTTTTCAATAAAATACGAAACCAAAATAGCAACCGAAGAACCTATAAGTTTACAAGCGTTATAAATACCGTTTTCTATATTTTTAACGTCTGGGCTTTCAGGGTAAACGTCAGGGAAAGCAATGCCTTTCATATAAATATAAGAAACAACACCTAAAACCGCCATTAACGAAAAAAGTATAGCCATAAACAAGTTGCTGTTTTCAAATTTTTTCATAAGAGGGTAAAGTCCTAAAACTAAAACCGCACCGATAAGTAATGAAACGCCTACGTCAAGCGGTGTGTGTACGCCAAGGTACATTCTTGAAAAACCTACTAAAAGTAAAATGGCAACGCAAGTAATTTTTATCCAGCGTTTTTTGCTAAACATTGCAACCGCGCCGAATAAACTTGTAGAGTTTTGAGTGTGTCCACTTGGGAAAGAATATCCCGTTGCTTGCTCACGCGCGCTTTCAACAATAGTAAAGTTTTCATCTAACACCCAAGGTCTTGGAATTTTAAATAATACTTTTAAAAACTGATTGATAAGCATTCCGAAAAAGCCAACGGTAATTAAATAATAACCGTCTTTTTTATTGTAACACCAAAACACTAAAACTGCTATAACGATAACAACCGTTTCTTCGCCAAGCATTGTTATTAGCGACATTATAGCGTTAAGCACAGGGTTTCTTACCCTTTCTAATAAATAAAGAAATTGCATATTCTCTCCTTTATAAAAATAAGCACCCTTTCTATATTATATATAGATAAGAGTGCTTTAATAATTAATCTTTTAAACTATTGCCAAGATAAGTGCCAAAACCACTTGTTTTTTTAGTAGTTTTAATCATTTCGCTTTTAAAACCACCCTTACTATCGCGTTTTTCACGTTTACCTTTAAAATCGCCTTTCTTTTTATCATAAGGTTTAAGGTTGTTAGGAATAATTACGATATAACGGTTAGGTTCTTGACCAAATGATTCAGTTTTAACGTTTTCGTTTTCAGATAAAGCAGAGTGTATAATTCTTCTTTCAAACGGATTCATAGGTTCTAAAGTAACCTTTCTTTCTGTTTTTACTGCTTTTTGAGCAAGTCTTTCTGCTAAGCCTTTTAACGTTTCTTCTCTTTTTTGGCGGTAACCTTCACAGTCAACCACTAATCTTTTATAATCATCCATACCAATGTTAGCAACAGCACCTGCTAAAGTTTGTAATGCATCAAGCATTTCGCCCCTATAGCCGATAAGTGTTGCAGAAGTAGTAGTAATAAGGTTGATTAAAATTTTATCGTTATCTTCAACTAAATCAGTTGAAACAGGAACGTTTAAGAAATCAAAAATGCCTTCTAAAAATTCTACTGCTCTTTTACCGTTTTCAGCCTTTAATTCAAGCCCAACTTTTGCTTTTTTTCCGCCAATACCAAAAACACCTTTTGTGCCTTCGTTGATGCGAGTAATGATAACCTCTTTTTCAGTTACCCCCAACTCTTTTAAACCTGCTTCAATTGCTTCATCGCAAGTTTTACCAAAATAATAGTACATTTTTTATATTTCCTTTAAAAAGTTTATTTTTTTCTGTTTAAATAACCGTATCTTTTTTCGTAAGCTTCTTCGGCTTCTTTTTTAGCCTTTTTAGCAAAACTTTTTTCAACAAAGAAGTTAATAACAAGAGTTGCTAAAGTACTAAATACCGTACTTATAATAAGGTAAATAGAGAAAGATGCAGTATACATAAACGCAAAGATACCAAACATAATAGGCATCATCCACATCATCATTTTAGAAGTTTGAGCGGCTTGACCGTTCATACCGTCTACCGATTGAAGTTCCATTTGCGCTTTTTGAGATTTAGTCATAATAAGTTGTGAACCAAGCATTGTTAAAATTGAAATAACAACTAAAATTAAATAACCGTTAGGTTGATTTTTAACTTCATCAAGACTTGGGTCGCCAAAAATAACGTCATACACTTCGATAGTATTAATTTCAGTATTTTTAATAGTTTCTTGTGAACAACCTTCGCTGTACATAAAACTATTAACGTAAGCGTCTTTAGCGATAAATGCTTTTTTCCAAGGTAAGTCTTCAATCCAAATATTTTTTACCCATAAGAAAGAGTAATTTTCTTGAATTTCAAAGAATTTATCCGCAGCGGCTTTTTGTGCATGTTTTTGGATTTTTTCAATGTAATCATTAGAGCCTGCTTCAAAATCGCTTATATATTTACCTTCTTCAGTTTTAGTTACGTATTCGTTTTCCATAATACTTTCGTTATAAGCAACAGTCATTTGGTTAAACACGTCTACTTTAGCAAAAGTAGAGTATTGGTTAAACGCCGTAATAACGATAATAAAGAAAATAAGCGTAATTAAAGTAGGTAAACAAGAAGATAATTGTGAATATCCTTCTTTTTTATAAAGAGCCATTAATTTTTGGTTATATAATTCTTTATTATGAGCGTACTGTTTTTGTAATCTTTCAAGTTCAGGACGTATTCTTTCCATTTTTAAAGCGTTCTTTTTCATAGAAGCCCTTGAATAAATATCAAGTGGTAATGGAATTATTTTTAATAATAAAGAGAATAACAAAATACCTACGGCAACGTATCCGCCGAAGGAAAAATACTCAATAATATTTTTTACAAGTTCTGTTACGCCTGAAATTTCAACGTTACCAAGTTGAGTGTAGATTGTTACTTCAGACGCAAGTAAATTTAAAATATTCATTTTTAACCTTTTTAAAAATTAAACTACCCACTTTTTTTTAGAAGGACTGTCAGGAACGGGGTCGTAACCACCCTTATTTAAGGAATTACACCTTAAAATTCTCCACACTATAAGAAAAAAAGCAATAAATACGTTACGTTTTTTTATTGCTTCTATAGCATAAGCCGAGCACGTTGGCTGGAATATACAATTAGATTTAAGTATGGAAGATATGAATCTTCTATAAAACTTAATAGGTAATATTAAAATTTTTTTAATCACTTATTATTTTCCCTCTTTTTAAAGAGAATTCTAAATCCTTATTAAATTCCCAAAAATCATAGTTTTCGGAAACTTTAGGAAGTATAACTATATAAAAGGAATTAGTAAAATCTTTTAAATAATTTCTAATAGAAGCCCTTAAAAGCCTTTTTATTTTATTTCTTTTAAACGCTTTACCGTGTTTTTTACTTAAACTTATACCAAACTTTGTTTCTTTACTTTCTAAAAATAATAAAGTTAAAGTTTTTGCGTGTATCCTTTTACCTTTTTTAAAAACAAGGTCAAAATCTTTTTGTTTTTTTAATCTGTAATCCAAAATTTTAATTATGCCGAAAGTTTATGACGGCCTTTTGCTCTTCTTCTTTTTAAAACGTTTCTACCGTTTTTGTCAGCCATTCTTTTTCTGAAACCGTGTACTTTGCTTCTTTGTCTTTTTTTAGGTTGATATGTTCTTTTCATAAGTCTAAACTCCTATATTTTTTTAATCGTGCTTTACGATTATACTTTTTATTTTTGTTTTTGTCAACTTTTTAAGCATTTATTCTTAAAGGTAATACAAGATATAAATAATCATCGCCGTAGAAAGGTTTAATTACGCAAGGATTTATCTTTGTATTAAAGTGAAGATTTATAAATTCATCATCAATCGCTTTTATACAATCAGTAATAAATTTAGAGTTAAATGCTATAGTTAAATCTTTACCTTCAATGTTTATAACAACGTTTTCGCTCATTTTACCAACTTCGCTATTAGCGCAAACGGTCATATAACCTTCTTTAATATCAAACTTAACAATTTTATTTTTATCTGTTGCCATAATAGAAGCACGGTCAATTGCTTTTAATAATTGTGCTTTATTAACCCTTACAACTGATAAAAATTCATCTTTAATAATATTTTTATAATCAATATATTCGCCTTCTAAAAGCCTTGAAATAAATACAGTACCTTCAATTTCACACATTAAAACGTTCTTTTGAACAACAACAGTTATAACGTCGTTATCGTTTTCAAAAATTCTAATAATTTCGTTTAAAGTTCTTGAAGAAACTATAATTTTAAAGTTAGAAGTAGATTCTTCTATTTTCTTTTTGCAGATTGCAAGGCGGAAACCGTCAAGCGCAACTGAAGAAATAAAACCATCTTCTATTTCAAGCAAACAACCTTTAAGAAGTGGCCTTGCTTCGTCTTGTGAGCAAGCAAAACTTGATTTTAAAATAAGTTCTTTAAAGTCTTTTTGTTTAATAGTGAAAGATTTTTCCCTTATTTCTTTATTTATAATAGGAAATTCTTCAACGTTTAAAGTTTGAATATAACCTTCTGAAGAGCCGTAAGAAATTTTTAATTGGTCTTCAATCATAAAAAGTTCAATTTCTTCTTCATTTTCTAAACTTTTAACAAATTCAGAGAATAATTTACCTTGAACAACAGTTTCGCCTTCCATAAAAGTTTTAGCGTAAATGCTTTTTTCAATAGAAATTTCAGTATCTGTAGCAATAAGTGTTAATTCATCACCTTTTACTGATAATTTAATACCTTCTAATACAGGGTTTACCGGTTTAGAAGAAATAGCCTTTACAACTTTTGAAACTGCTGAAGATAAATCAGAACCCGAAACTATAACTTTCATTTTATATTCTCCTTAATTTTTATAAATATTAATAATAAGTGGCGTTGAAAAGTTAATAACTTAAAAATCTTAATAAATATCGTAAAAAATAAAGAATTTTAATATTTATAAGAAGTTAAAATCTATGTTAATAGAAAGTTAATAAAAAGTTAATAAAAACAACCTTTCGCCGTATATATAATTTAAT
>JAZLAE010000017.1:0-11554 GCA_045613025.1 Christensenellaceae bacterium
ATAAGTTAAATACAAACACTAAATTAAGTTTAATGCTAACACAATTATCTTGAATATTTAAAATATTTAAATCGGTTTTTATTATTAAATGATTTATTTTATTTGATAAAACACAGTTAAAATTCCTTAAAATAATATAAAAACCAAACAAAAAAGACAGCCATAAACTACTATCAACCCCACTATCTATAATTAAATAACTTTTTAAAATAGTAGGTTTTGGTATAAAGTCAGGACCGCCCTTTAATTTATCAATAATATCATTATCTAATATAATTACGTGATTATCGCTTATATGAAAGTAAAACCCGCCTTTTTCCCTTTTATTTATATAACCGCTTAAAACTTTAAAATACTTAAATATAAAAAGCGCAACGTATAGTTTTTTATTTACGTTATCATAGTATAAATAAACACTAAATAAAAGCGGAAAAATTAAAATTAAAGCAATAAAAAAAGCCAAATAAACCATATAACTAAAGTTTATCCATTTGGCTTTAAATAATACTTATTTAGTTTTTTCTTCTTGAATAGCGGTGATTTTAACGGCTTTAAAATCGCAATCACCTTTAATGCACTCACCACAGTTATCACACACTTTAAGCGGGTTTAAATCGCACATATCACATTCGCCACAATTAATACACTTTCTATCATATAAAACACAATCTTTCATAACAATAATATTTTACAACAATTTTTTAAATTTTACAAACAAAATTACACCGTAATTAAAAATATATATGAACAAATGTTTGATTTTTATATAAATATATGGTAAAATATGGTTACGGGGGTTTATTATGTCAAAAATAGATTCTAAACTTGAAATTTTATATAAATATATTGAAGATTACATAGCATCAAACAGCTTTTCGCCAACGGTAAGGGATATTTGTAAGGATTTACAAATAAAATCTACGGCAACGGCACACTATTACCTTAACAAACTTTCAAAACAAGGCTTACTTAATAAGGCTGACGATAAAAAACGTGCTATTTCTATCAATAAAAATACTATTCAAACCTTATCCGTTCCGCTTGTTGGTACTGTTACTGCAGGCTCACCTATTTTAGCGGTTGAAAATTTAGAAGGATATTACCCCTTACCGTACGATTATAAATCTGATAGTGACCTTTTTATGTTAAGGGTACGCGGTGAATCAATGATTAACGCGGGCATTTTAAACGGCGATAAAATCATCGTAAAAAAGCAAGAAACCGCTGAAAACGGCGATATTGTTGTTGCATTATTTGACGACGAAGCAACGGTTAAAAGATTTTATAAAAAAGACGGTAAACTTGTTTTCCACCCAGAAAACGAAACAATGAGCGATATTATTGTAGACGAAGCCAATATTTTAGGCGTAGTTGTTGGATTGATGCGTAAATTTTAATATAAAAACGACCTACGATAAGTAGGTCGTTTTAGTTTGCTTAAATATTTAAAGTAGTCATATCAACAGGCATAAAGAAGCAAACGGCGTGCGCTGGCGTTCCTACACCCGATTTAGCCTTAACTTCTTCCATAACCTTAACGGCAATAGATTTTTCAAGTACAGCAAGGATAATTTCTTTTTCAGTATCAATGGTTATACCAAATATTGTTTGCGGATTTGCAACCGAACCCCTTGCATTTAATATTGTTGCGCCCGTTGCACCAACAGAACGCGCTATATCAACTATTTCTTGTGAAAAACCTGCGTTTACTATTACGTATAATGCTTTTAATTCTTTCATAAGTCCCCCTTAAAACATCAATCCTTCTACGGGAATTGTAAACGCTATACCCGTGTTAGGTTTATTAAAGTTATATTTTTCAGTTAAAATTTGTAAAATATGTTTAGCGTTTTCGGTAGTGATTAAACATTGCAACACTAACCTTTTAACGTCGTTATCCAAACCAAACGATTGCGCAAGCACGTTTGACGATACCGAACCATTGCCGTAAATAGTTGTTAAACCTTTACCTCCGTTTTCAGTAAGTAAGGTTGTAAATTTATCTTTAAATTTGGTTTTTGAGATAATAACTAAAAACTGTAAATTGTTATTCAAATCAATTACCTCCTTTTTTATCGTTACTATGCATAACGAAAGAACTTAAATCTTCAATAGAATCGTGAACGTCAAGTTTAGCAAGTTTCTTAGACTTAACGTCATAAATAATACCAAGTGCTTGTATTGCTATAATAGGCGTTACTGAAATAAACGAAATAATGCCAAATCCGTTAGTTAAAACAGACATTGTTGTGCCAGAGAGTTCTGCAACCGACTGTGCAATGCTAAGCGTAAGCGGTGTTAAAAATGCCGAAGTAAGCGCACCACCTGTTACCCCGCCAGAGTCAAACGCTAAACCAACGAAAAGTTTTGGTGTAAATATCATTAAAATTATAGATATTACGTAAAGTGGAAGTAAAAAGTATAAAATATTGATTTGCGTTATAATTTTTAAAATTGCTAAAAGCGAAGCAACACCAATACCGATTGCAAGGGTTAATTTGATAGTGGAACTTTTAATATGGCCGTTTGTTAAATCTTCAATTTGTGAACCTAAAACCATAATAGCAGGTTCAGAAATCGTTATTGCAAAACCAAGTAAAAAACCAACAATTAACAATAAAATTACCGATATTAGCGTAGAATTTTGATTTATAAAGATTTTACCTATGTATTGACCAACAAAACCAAAACCGTAATCGATTCCCGATAAAAACACAAGTAAACCAAAGTAAACTGGTATAACACCTATTACTAATTTTAAAATTTGTTTTTTAGGTAATTTAATTAAGAAAATTAAAAACGGAATTGCTATTAATACTATCGGGAAAACCGCAAACGCTACGTCAAGCATATTACCAAGTAAAATTCCACTAAGCCCGCCCGACATTTCTATAATAAAGTCGTTTGCTTTAGGAATTACCCCACCGTTAGCCATTTTAACAACTATACCGTAAATTAAAACTGTAATTATAGGACCAACTGAAGCAATACCAACAATACCAAAGGAATCGTCGTTAGTTTTTGTTTTAGAAAAAATTGCACTGATACCTATACCAAGTGCTAAGATAAAAGGCACGGATACGTCGCCTGTTGTTGCGCCACTACCGTCAAACGCGATAGAAACGAATTCTTCGGGCGAAAAAGCAACTAAAATAAATACAAATATATATAAAATAGCAAAAATCCATTTAATATTGATGTTTTTTACCATTCTAACAAGCGCTATCGCAACGCCTATACCTATGCCTGTTGCGGTTATCCAAATAAAAACGGTACTATTTACAAGTGGTAAAATATCTTGAATTTGCCTTGCAAGAACGGATATTGCAGGTTCTGCAAGCGTTGCAAACAATCCAAATAAAAAACCAAACGATAAAATAAATATTAGATTGCTACGTTTTGAAAAAGCGTTACCCATCATATGCCCGATAGGTATAATACTTGAATCTAAACCTACTAAAAATAAACTTATACCAACAATAACCGATATATAGCCAAGTAAAATTTTAAAGTAGTTATCTGGCGAATCAAAGGGCGAAAATATTAAACATACCGCAATAATAATTAAAAGGGGTATAGTTGAAATAAACGTATCTTTTATCGTTCTTAATAATTTCATACTAACCCCCTATTTTATGTTTAGTTATTTTTAAATTCGTCTGCTAAGTTAATAAGTTTTTTAGCGTGGTTAATTGATGAATCATCGTGCAAGCCACCTATAATTCTAACAATTTCATTAACCTTGCCGTCATAGTCAAGCGGAATAACGTTTGTTGCAGTTTTAACGCCGTCGTCAATTTTTAAAATCTTAAACGAACTGTCGGCAAAAGATATAATTTGTGCTAAGTGTGATATTGTAATAATTTGTATTTTCTTCGATAATACTGAGAATTTTTGAGCAATGATACCCGCAACTTCGCCAGAGATACCCGCGTCGATTTCATCGAAAATATAAGTACCGTCTACACCAGACGACACAAGTTTCATGGCAAGCATAAACCTACTCATTTCGCCACCGCTTATTACTTTTGCCATGTTATTTAACGGTTCACCAGCATTTGCACTGAAGGTAAATTCTACGTCGTCAATACCGCTTTGTGAAATAACCCTTGAATTTTCGCTTTTAGTAACTTCTACATTGAAGCGCGAACTTTTCATACCAAGCGTTTTAAGTTCAGATTCAATTGAAGTTGAAAACTCTTTAGCCTTTTCTATTCTTAATTTATGTAATTTATCATATAAAATTTCAAGGCTATCGTAGTTTTTATTAATTTCACTAATAACTTGAGCGTAAATTTTATCAGAATTGATAATGTTATCATACTCTATTTTAGCGTTTTCTAAATACGCCATAATTTCAGCGTAATTATTGCCGTATTTGCGTTCAAAACTTTTAATTAAATCAAGCCTACTTTCTATATAGGCTAATTTATTGCCATCGTAATCAAGCCCGTCAAGGATATTTTCAATATCGTTTAATACGTCTTGAAGTTCTGCTTTAGCATTGTAAATTCTATCGGTTATAGCACTGTATTCTTCGCCAAAATCAGTTAACAAATTAAGTTTAGAATATGCGGTATTAAGCATATCAACCGTCATATTATCCCCACCTAAAAGTTGAGAACCGATTTGTAAATTTTCGCCGATTTTTTCTATGTTTTTTAAGATTTTTCTATCTTGTAAAAGGGCTTCTTCTTCCCCTTCTTTAAGTTCGGCTTTTTCTATTTCATTTATTTGATAAGAAAGCACATCAAGTTTATATTGCCTTTCTTTTTCATCGCCTATATTAAGTATAGGGTTATCGTTAAGTTCGTGAATTTTAGAAATCAAATCTTTAATTTTAAGTTTAACTTCTTCTACTTCGTCACCTATATATTTATCAAGAACTTTTAATTGATTAGTCTTTTGTAAAAGCGAATAGTGTTCGCTTTGACCGTAAACGTCGCAAAGAGAAGACGTTAACTTTTTAAGCATTGTTACGGTTGTTGAAACACCGTTAATCCTAACGTCACTTCTACCGTCGCTAAAAAGACGCCTACGTATTAAAATTTCGCCATCATCACTATCGATATCAAATTCTTTTAAAGTTTCAAGCGCTTCACTGCCAGTTTCGGCTTTAAAAAGCAATTCCGCTTCGCAAGAAGTTTCGCCGTGGCGAATCATAGTTTTATCAGACTTACCACCTAAGGCAAAATTTATTGCACTAATAATAACGGTTTTACCCGCGCCTGTTTCACCAGATAACACGTTTAAACCGCTTCCGAAATCAATTTCGGCTTTTTCTATTAATGCTATATTTTTTAACCTTAAGGATAAAATCATAAATTAACAAGTCCTTTAATGAAATTAACAACTTTTAACGCATCTTGAACGTTATGAGTTACAATAAGCAAAGTATCGTCGCCTGCGATACTACCAACAACGCCTTCAGGCTTAATTTTATCTATAACCATACCACAAGCCGAACCATTACCTTGTAAAGTTTTAATAACAACAAGGTTTTGCGCGTTTTCAATACTTAAAATAAACGTTCTAAGTAAAGTAATTGCTTGCTCATCAGTAACGTACATATCATCTTTATGCTTAGGTACGGCATATTTAGATTTAACTGAACTGCCTGCAACTTTAATTAAACCAAGTTCGTTTATATCCCTTGAAACTGTTGCTTGTGTTGCCTTATAGCCGTTTAATGTAAGTAATCTAACAAGTTCGTCTTGTTTAGATATTTCGTTTTCTTCGATTAGTTGAATTATAAATTCACGGCGTAATTTAGTAGACATTAACGTGTTTCGCTCCATTTATTAAGTTTCAAAAGTAATTTTTCAAAGAAGTTTTTGTTAGCAGAAAAGAATTTAACCATCTTTTTGCTCTTAGAAACTTCAATAGTATCACCACAAGATAATTGTTTAACGTATTTACCATCAACGATTAAGCAACATTTATTAGAATCTTTTAACACTTTAACTTTAGCGGTATAAGAATCAGGATAAACGATAGGCTTATTGTGAAGTGAGTGCGCACAAACAGGCGTTGCAATAAACGCGCTAAGTTCAGGCGATAAAATAGCACCGCCCGCCGAAAGCGAATATGCAGTTGAACCAGTTGGCGTACTTAAAATAATACCGTCTGCAAAGAAGTTATCAACGAATTTACCGTTGATTTCAAGAGATAATTTAGCAACACCACTAATAGAATTACCTTTCATATCCCTTTGAACAAGCGCTTCGTTTAAAGCATAGTATTTTTTAGAACCGTCAGTAATTTTTATAACTGAACGTTTTTCTATATTAGAAAAATCTTTAATTAACGCAACCGCTTTTTCAAGTTCGTTAGATTCAACACTTGTTAAGAATCCTACAGTACCAATATTAACCGATAAAATAGGGATATCGTATTCTATTGCGTATTCTACTACCCTTAAAATAGTACCGTCACCGCCAAAAACGGCAATAACGTCTATCCCCTTACAGTCTTCTTTAAGGTTGACTACTTTTGATTCGATAGAATTATCACTTAAAATTCTACCAAATTCGTTTGCGGCGGTATTAGCCTCACTTTTAGTTGTATTGATGAAAATTCCTACTTTCATAAACCACCTCTTATAACCTTTTCAACGTTTGTAAACGAAAGGCTATTTTCTATATTGTTTTTTATAAGCATTATATATTCTATATTTTTCTTCTCACGAATCGGCGCAACTGTAAAATTAAGTGGCGTTAACCCTAATTCGATTGAATAATTATAAATTTTTCTACACGCGCTAATTTTAGCCTTAACGTCTTTAACGATTCCCGTTTTGCTTAAAAATTCTTTACCGCACTCAAACTGCGGTTTTATAAGAACAAGCGCATAACCACCGTCTTTAACTATGTTTTTTATTGACGGTAAAACGTACGTTAACGATATAAAACTAACGTCACAAACAACCCCATCGATAAGGTCGCTAAAAAGGTCTTTTGATAAATACCTTGCATTAGTATTATCCATTATAACAACGTTTTTAGTAAGTAAAGACTTATCAAGTTGACTTTCGCCAACGTCTATCGCATAAACTTTTTTAGCACCGTTTTGAAACAAGCAATCGGTAAAACCACCGTTTGAAGCACCTACGTCGGCAAACACCATATCTTTTACAGAAAAGTCAAAATCTTTAAGTGCTTTTTCAAGTTTATAGCCACCGTTAGAAACGTATTTCGATTCAGGCACGGCATAGGTTATTAAATCTTCATTTATTACTTCTTTAGAAGGCTTAACAATTTTATTATCATATAAAACTTCGCCTTTTAAAACGGCTTCGCTGGCTTTGTTTCGCGATGGATATTTGCCGATTTCGTATAAATAACTATCTATTCTCATCAGTTTTTTCTATCCTTACAAAACTTAATAAAATCAAGTAAAATTTGCGAATTTTCAATAGAATTTAAAGCGTCTACCCCGTTTTTATATACTGTTTCTAAATAAGTTTTAGCATTATCTAAACCAAACAAGTTAACGTAGGTAAGTTTGTTTGAATTTTTATCTTTTAAAACTGATTTACCTAACTCTTCCTTAGTTGAAGTATAATCTAAAATATCGTCAGTAATTTGAAAAAGCAAACCTAAATTTTCGCCAAAGTTTTTAAGTTCGATAAGGTATTTATCTTGAGCAAAACAACTTGGAATCATTGTTGACGCTACGATAAGTTTACCCGTTTTATTTAAGTGAATTTTTGATAACGTTTCTTCATTATATAATGATTTATCAGTTTCGCTTAGAATATCAAGCGCTTGTCCGCCAACCATACCATTACCGCCCGCAAAGTTAGAAAGTATCCTTGAAGCGTTTATAGATTTATGCGAAGAAACCGCCCTAAAACAAATTTCGTAAGCACTGTTAAGCAAAGCGTCGCCTGCAAGGATTGCAATTGCTTCGCCAAAAACTTTGTGGTTAGTTAAATTGCCACGCCTATAATCATCGTTATCCATAGCGGGTAAATCATCGTGAATAAGCGAATAAGTGTGAATAAACTCAATTGCAATAGCAAATGGCATAACTTCACGCTTATCAACGCCTAAAACGTCACTAACCATAAGCATTAAAACTGGCCTAATGCGTTTACCACCTGCAGTTAAACTGTATTTAACAGCCTTTTCTAATGTTTTATCAACGTACGATAAATCGTTTACTTTTTTATTAAATTCTAATTCAAATAACTCTTTATATTCGTTATATTTATCTTTAAACATTTAAACCTTTATTTCTAATGCAAGCAAGATAAGAATTATATAAAAGCATTGTAACCGTCATAGGTCCAACACCACCCGGTACTGGCGTTATGTACGATGCTTTTTTACTGCAAGTATCAAATTCAACGTCACCGTAAAGTTTACCGTCTACCCTATTTATGCCAACGTCAACAATAACAGCGCCATCTTTTACCATATCGCCTTTAAGGTAATTAGCCCTACCGATTGCAACTACTACGATATCTGCTTGTTTTGTAAAGTTTTCGATATCTTTAGTACGTGAGTGGCACATAGTTACAGTACAGTCTTCTTTTTGTAAAAGCGCAGAAATAGGTTTACCTACCATATTGCTTCTGCCTATTACAACCGCGTGTTTACCGCTTAATTCTACGTTATAGCCTTTTAAAAGTTGAATAATACCGTTTGGCGTGCAAGAAACAAGCGCTTCTTCGCCAACAAGTAATTTACCTAAGTTTTCAGCACATAAACCATCAACGTCTTTTTCTGTTGGGATATGTTTTAAAATTGCTTGAGTATCAAATTTTTTAGGAAGTGGAAGTTGCACGATAATACCGTCAACGTCCTCCCTTAAAGCAAGGTCTTTTACAGCGTTTTCGGCTTCTTGTTGAGAAATATCTTCACTTAAACAAACGTGAATAGATTTAATGCCAACCGCTTCAGCACCTTTAATTTTATTATTAACGTAAATTTTAGATGCAGGGTCTTCACCGATAATCACAACGGCTAAACCTGGTGTTACGCCGTGATTTTGCTTTAAACTACTAACCTTTTCGGCTAATTCTTCCCTAAATTTTTGCGAATATTCTTTACCGTTTAAAATAATCATTCGTTACTTTCCAACCTTTTTTTGTATTCCGCTAAAATTCCGTTTACAAAGTTAGGGCTTTCTTCTGTTGAATATTGCCTAATAAGTTCCATTGCTTCGCTAATAGACACTATGTACGGTATATTTTTAAGATAAGTCATCTCAGTTATAGCAATTTGAATAGCGCATTTATCAGTAGTGAAAATTCTTTCAAGTTTATAACCTTTTGCTAAATTAGTAATGATTTCGTTAATTTCCGCTTCGTTAGCGTAAAAAGCATCGATAATTTCGTTGGCAAAAGCCTTATCTTCTTCAGATAATTTTTCTTCTTCAAAGATAAAATTTTTAAAACTATCGTCAAATTTATCATTAAAAAGATTGCTAAATAATAATTTGTAAACTGCTTCTCTTGCATTTTTTCTCATAATTCACCTGTATTTTAAAGTAAAACAAACCGCCACTTAAAAAAGTGGCAGTTTAATTAAGCGTGTTCTTCTTCAAAAGTGACGCTATTTACGTGAACGTCAACTTTATCAACTTTATATTTAGACATTGATTCTACGTTATGACGAACACATTGTTGAATATCAAACGCTACATCAGGAACACTGTAACCATAAACTACGTCAACAGTGATATCAATAGAAACAACGTCGTCATTATTAAAAGTAACTTTTACAAGATTTAACTTGTCTTTATTGCGTGAAACGCCTTGTACGTCTTCAACTGCTAAAACTACAATGCCTTTAACTATACCTGCGTTATAAGTAACTTTACCTTTTCTTTCGGTATTACCACGTTTGTATACAGCCATATCTAATCTCCCTTACGCCTTAAAAAGTATTACTTTTTATTAAAACGTACTTTAAGTTAGTTATAGTATAGCATAAATTTTTAAAATTACATAGCGTTTTTATCAAAGATACGGAATAATATTTATATTTTCTGAGTCAATATTGTCATCCTGAACAAGTATATTGTAAATTTTAACCGCATCTGCTTGGTCAAACTCACTATCTTTAACAACAACAGAAACGTTTGGCGAATTCAAACTCATTGTTACAACTACTTCTTCATAGCCGTAAGCCTTTATTAAACTTTCAAATTTTAACTCTTGTTCGGTAAGCGCTGTAAGTTGTAATTTTTGCGCAAGCGCCGTTTCTTTTACACCGGAATCATCTGCACTTTCGGCAATAATTTTGTCAAGTTCTAAAAGTTGTTCGTTACGCGCAGTTAAACGTTGTGTGCGGTATTCTGAAAAATACGCGGTTGAAGTTGATTCGGCGTATGCGTCATTACCCGATAACACGAAATTTAATACTGCCGTTACCGAAAGCAATGCAATCATACAACTTAAAATTACTATTTTTTTCTTTTTACTCATTTTTTATCTCCTTTACTTTTTTTTGAGTATTCTTATATTTTCGGAAGTTACGGGTAAAACCGTTGTTATTACTTCCGTTATTGCCATTTTTACCTTAACGTTTTCACCGCCTTGGCAAATAACTACAACACCTAAAACTTCTGGGTAGTTTTCTTTAGTAATATAAGGTTTACCGTTTATAAAAACCGTTGTTTCTTCAATAATTTCAACGCCGTTTTCCTTTTTAGTTTGCGTATTTTTTAAATACTCTTTTTTAGTTGTTCCGTCAACTGAAATAATAACGCTTACACTACCCGCGCCGTCTACTTTAGAAAGTAAATTTTCAAGTTTTTCTTCCATAATAACTTCGTAGTTAGAAGTTTCACTTACGCCTTTTGAAGCGTTAAAACCAAACAAATTACTTCCCGATAAAAACAAGCATAAAAGCAATACTATTAAAATTGCAATTAGTATGTATTCAAACTTAAAAAACCCTTTATTTATCGGCTTTTTTGCCGATTGTTTATCAATACTCAATAACTATTTCCGCCCTTAAAATATTTAGCCGTGAAGACAATAGATTTTTAATTTTTTCTATAATATTTATATGCTCAGTTTCATCGTTTATAACTAAATCTTTAAATTTAATATCAATTTTATTAACTAAATAATTACCGTTTGCATAATCACCTTTTACAGTAATATTTTCAACGCTAAAACCGTTAGTTTGCAATAAACTTTTTACGCTAAATTCTGTTAGTTCGTTTTGATAATCTAAAAGGTATTCGTTAAACTCAGTACCAACTTGTGTGGCGTTGTTATCCCCTTTTATAATATTGATAACGGGCGATAAAATTATCATAACGCAAATTACCGATAGTATAGTTTTTACACTTTTACCTACGCTTGAATTAGGTATAAGGCTTTCAAATAGCGCAAGTATTATAATAACGCCTGATACGACGTAAAAATAATTATTCATACCCTAAATAACCGTTGCAGTTGAAGTAATTAAGCAAATTATCGTTAAAAAACTCATAAACCCGCTTAAAAATACTATTCCTGCTAAATAATTAAAAATATCGGTAATACCCATAACTGATGTTACAAACTTTTTATCGGCAATAGGTTCGCAAATTG
>JAZLAE010000018.1:0-22838 GCA_045613025.1 Christensenellaceae bacterium
AGCAACAGTTATTGCTAACAACACAGGTCTTACTGAAGAAAACGTAATCGGTTACGATTTACCATAACTAAAACGGCACGATACCTTATCGTGCCGTTATTTTTTTTGCTAAAAAACTAAATGTTAAATTTAACAAGTTTACTATTGAAAACACAAGCGTTTAATGATATAATATAATAACTAAAAAATGTGCGGATAAATACTATGGATACAAACAAGTTAAACAAGTGGGCAGATTTATTGCTTGATACTGGTAAAAGAAACAATCTTATAAACTTTAAAGATTCTAAATTGGGGGCGGTAGAAGTGGTGCTCCCTGATTTTTATACTCTTTTTTCTAAGGCGGAACATTCAGCCTGCTTTGAAGTTTACGACCCTAAGTTAGACGACGAAGAAGATGAGTTAGAACAGTTTTTTGAAAACGAACCTTTGTTAAGCGACGTAGAACCACCTAAAAAATATCTTTCTAAGCAAGAATATATTGATAAATATCAAAGTCGCCTTAAAAAGAACGGTCAAATTCTTATTTACAACGCGTACGAAAATCCTATAAAGGCATTGCGCAATATCGGCAAAAGGGCAAAAACCGCTATCGAAGAAACGGGCGTTAATATCGCGTATATGGCGTTTGGGTTTATTCATTGGTTTGAAGAAGATTTACCCGAACACGTTTACCGCGCGCCTATTTTACTTGCGCCTATTTCTATTGAAAGTGAATCCGCCGTTGACCCGTATAATATCAAAATTATGGATAGTGATATTATCGTTAACCCTACTTTTTCGTTTAAACTTAAAAACGACTATGGCATAGAACTTCCTTTATACGAAGAAGAAAGTGTAGACGAATATTTTGCTAAAGTTTTTGAACTTGTTTCTAAACTTAAATGGACTATTTCTACTGAGTGCAAAATTGGTGTTTTTTCTTTCTTGAAAATCAATATGCACAAAGATTTAAAGGATAACGCCGTTAAAATATTGCAAAATAAAGGGGTGCGCGCGTTACTTGGCGAAGAAGATATAAATTCAAGCCCTTTAACCGATAACAATAACTCTGTTTTATTGCACAACGTTTTAGATGCCGACTCAAGCCAAACCGAAGCAATCGAAATGGCGCGTAGCGGTAAAAGTTTTGTTTTACAAGGCCCGCCGGGTACTGGTAAAAGCCAAACTATTACAAACATTATTGCCGAATGTTTAGCAGACGGCAAAAAGGTTTTATTCGTTTCAGAAAAATTAGCCGCACTTAGCGTTGTATACGATAAACTTAAAAATGCAGGGCTTGAAGAGTTTTGTTTAGAACTTCACAGCCATAAAGCCAACAAAAAAGACGTTATCGAAGAACTGTGCCACACTTTAAAATTAAAGAAAAGTGGCTTATCTAACCGCGCGGAAAAAGAGTTGGAATTAAAACAACGCGCTCAAAAAGAACTTGATGACTACACCGAAGAACTTCACAAAATTCGCCCTACGATAAATAAAACGCTTTATAACTTATACGATGAAGTTTCCGCTTGCAGAAAATCACCTTACGTTGACTTTGTTATTAGCGATATTAAATCTAAAAGCGATGAGTATATAAACCAAGCCGAAGTTCTTTTAGCGCGCTACGTAGAGTACGTTAAATCAATCGGCGTTGATTATAAACAAAACGTTTGGTACGGTTTTAGCGATTTTGATTACTCTTATCAATCGGCTACTCAGTTAAAAATCAATTTAAAAAGTGTTATTTCGTTATTAGACGTTATTAAACTATTAAACGAAGCGCTTAAACAAAACTGCGGTGTTTCTTGTAAAAACCTTTCGCAAGCGTACGTTTTAAAGGACTTTTTAAACCTTGTAAAAGAAAGCAAGTTCATAACGCCTGCGCTTTTTAATTCTTACACTCTTGCAAACGCCCTTAAAACGGTTATTTCTATGCGCGAAATGGCAAAGGAAATTTTATCTGTTAAAGATACTATCGATAAAACCTTTGATGAAGACGTATACAACCTTGACGGTAAAACTATCTATAAAAAGTTAACTAAAAAGTATAATACTTTTTTTGCGCGTTTATTTAGTAGTGAGTATAGGCAAATTGCAAGCGATATTAAGTTCTCAAGTATAAACGGCAAAAAACTTAAATATTATTTTGCCGTAAAAATGATGAATACTTTACGTATTTATCAAGACAAGTTAGGTGAGTTTAAAAAGTTAGAAGATAAGGTTAAAACTCAACTTGGCGCTAACTATAACGGCGTTTTAACTGACTTTAACTCTTTGATTACCGAACTTGAAGCCCTTACTAAATTTTTTGCTACTGGCATTGATTTTTCAGTTCTTAAAAATTTATCTAATGGTGACTTTATCGTTAAGCAAAAAGATTTTATAAACTATTCAAATACTTTAAATCAAGCGTTTGATAGTTTTGAAGAAACCGAAAAAGGTATTCGCGATAAATTCAACGTAAAACAATTCGACGTATTAAACGTTTCTATCGATTGTTTATATAATAAATATCAAGCGTGCATTGAAAATATTGACAACTTAGACAACTGGTGTCAGTTTAATAAGTTGCTAAATAGCCTTATCGGTCTTGATTTGAAAGTTTTTGTAGATTATTCAATCAAGCATAAAATTAAGCCTCAAAGCCTTGTTTTGGCTTATAAAAAGGCGTTCTATATGCAATGGATTGACGCGGTGTTGCACGAATCTAACCTTTTGGTTAATTTATCGCGTATTCCGCACGATGAAGCGGTAAAACTTTTTAAAGATAAAGACCAACTTAACTTTGAAATAAACAAAGCCAAAATCAAAGCCAAGTTATCCGCTTTACGCCCTGACCTTGATATGGTTGCGCAAGGTAGCGCAATAGCACTTTTGTTAAGGGAAGGGGAAAAGAAGCGCAAGCAAAAAGGCGTTAGGGCGCTTTTAGAAGAAATAGGCGAACTTGTTCAATCGTTAAAGCCGTGCTTTTTAATGTCACCGCTTAGCGTAAGTACTTTTTTAAGTGCCGATATCAAGTTTGACGTTGTTGTGTTTGACGAAGCGTCGCAAATATTCCCGCAAGATGCAGTTGGTGCTATTTATAGGGGCAAGCAACTTATCGTGGTTGGCGACTCTAAGCAAATGCCACCAAGCAATTTCTTTAATAGTACCGCCAACTTAGAAGATAGCGATGATGAGCAAGACGACGTAACTGATTTTGAATCGATATTAGATATTTGCTCAACAGCCTTCCCGCAAAAACGCTTAAAATGGCACTACAGAAGCCGTTTTGAACCGCTTATAGCATTTTCTAACAAGAACTTTTACGACAACGATTTGGTTACTTTCCCGTCGTCTAAAAAGGACACTAAGGGTATAGGTGTAGATTATTATCACGTTGACGGTGTTTTCGACCGTAAAACTAAAACTAATCGCATAGAAGCGGAAAAAATCGTTGACCTTGTATTTGAGCATATCGAAAAATATCCCGAAAGAAGCCTTGGCGTTGTGGCGTTTAGTATTTCGCAACAAAACTTGATTGATAAACTTATCACTAAGCGTAGACTTTTAAATCCTACTAAAGAATATTTCTTTAAAGCGGATAAGTTTGAACCTTTCTTTGTTAAAAACTTAGAAACGGTGCAAGGCGACGAAAGGGATACGATAATATTTAGCGTGGCATACGGTAAAGGCGTTGACGGACGCTTGCTTTTAAACTTTGGACCTATCAACCGTTCGGGTGGCGAACGTAGGTTAAACGTAGCCGTAACACGTGCTAAGTATAACGTTCAACTTGTGTCGTCAATGCATTATACCGATATCGATTTAACAAGAACTCAGTCGGTAGGTGCAAGGCTTTTAAGGGAATACCTTGATTACGCCGAAAACGGCGAAGTTGCCTTAGAACGTTTAGAAAAATTAAACGCTTTTGAAGAAAACGTTTCGGAATTTGAGTCGGAAGTTTACGATTTCTTAGTTGAAAACGGCTTTAGCGTTGAAAGGCAAGTAGGTTGTTCTTCGTTTAAGATAGCCTTGGCGGTAAAAAATCCTAAAACTAACGATTACTTGCTTGCTATTGAATGCGATGGTCAATCTTACCGCTCATCAAAAAGCGCGCGTGATAGAGATAGGCTTCGCCAAGAAATCCTTGAAAAAATGGGTTGGAAATTCTATCGTATTTGGTCAACCGACTGGTTTAGGAATAAATCCGTTGAAAAAGAACGCTTACTTTTAGTTGCAAAGTTAGCCTTAGAAACGGCAAGTTTTAAGTTTAAAAAGGATAAAATGCCGATAAGCGGAGTTTCTTTTGAAGAAGCCGTGCAAGAAAAATCTTTTGAGTTTCCTAAATACCAAATGGTAGATGAGTATAATTTAGCAGACAAGCACGATTTTGATAGATTAAAAATTATTAGCGAAATCGTTGAAACCGAACAGCCTATATCTGAAGAATGGCTTTTAAAACGTATTGCTTTTCTTTTCGGTAGGGAAAAGGTAACAAACGTTGTTCGCGATGAGTTTAATTATCAAATGCGCAAATGCCAAGATTTTGGTATTATTCGAAAAAACGGATTTATGTATATTGAAGGTAAATCCGTACCTATGCTTCGCGTTCCAAGTGAAAACGCTACCGTTATAAGAGACGTTAAGTATATCGCACTTGAAGAATTAGCGCTTGGTATGAAAGAAATTCTTTTACATAACGTTTCCGTTGAAAAGGGTGGGTTATTCCGCTTGTTAGTTCAACAACTTGGTTTTACCCGCATAGGCGAAGCCATTTTGGATAGGTTAGAAGACGCTTTACGTTTAATTTCTAACGAAATCGAAATAAACGGCGATATAATATCACTTAAAAACAACTAAAAAACGCGGGGCTTGACCCCGCGTTTTAATTTTTAAGATAAAAAATATGGTGCAAAATTGCACCATATTTAAATTTGTTTGAAATTCTTATTTCATTGCTTTTTCGATAGCAACTGCAACTGCAACTGAAGCGCCAACCATTGGGTTGTTACCCATACCGATAAGGCCCATCATTTCAACGTGTGCAGGAACTGAAGAAGAACCCGCAAATTGAGCGTCACCGTGCATACGACCCATAGTGTCAGTCATACCGTATGAAGCAGGACCTGCAGCCATGTTATCTGGGTGGAGTGTTCTACCAGTACCGCCACCAGAAGCAACAGAGAAGTAAGATTTACCGTTTTCAATAGCCCATTTTTTGTAAGTACCAGCAACAGGGTGTTGGAATCTTGTAGGGTTAGTAGAGTTACCAGTGATAGAAACTGAAACGTTTTCAAGTTTCATAATAGCAACGCCTTCTTGAACGTTATCTGCGCCGTAGCATTTAACTTTTGCTCTTGGACCGTCAGAGTATGCTTTTTCGTAAACAACTTTAACTTGTTCGCTATATGGGTCAAATTCAGTTTCAACGTAAGTGAAGCCATTGATTCTTGAAATAATCATAGCAGCGTCTTTACCAAGACCGTTAAGAATAACTCTTAAATCTTTAGAACGAACTGTGTTAGCGTTAAGCGCGATTTTGATAGCGCCTTCTGCAGCAGCGAAAGATTCGTGACCAGCAAGGAAACAGAAACAGTCAGTAGCGTCGTCAAGTAACATTGAAGCAAGGTTACCGTGACCTAAACCTACTTGACGGTTATCAGCAACTGAACCAGGGATACAGAAAGATTGTAAGCCGATACCGATTGCTTTAGCGGCTTCAGATGCTTTAGTGCAACCTTTCTTAATAGCGATAGCAGCGCCTACAGTGTAAGCCCAAACTGCGTTTTCAAAGCAAATAGGTTGTGTGCTTCTAACGATTTCGTCACAGTCAATACCTTTTGCTAAGCAAATATCTCTACATTCTTCAATAGAGTTAATGCCGTACTCTTTAAGCACGGAAGTGATTTTATCAATTCTTCTTTCATATCCTTCAAATAATGCCATAATGAGTACCTCCTATTATTCTTTTCTTGGGTCGATATATTTGAAAGCGTTTTCAAATCTACCGTAACTACCCATTGCTTTTTTGTATGCTTCGTTTGGTTCCATACCTTTTTTGATAAAGTCAGTCATTTTACCAAGAGATACGAATTCGTAACCGATAACTTGCATATCTTCGTCAAGAGCCATACGTGTAACGTAACCTTCAGCCATTTCAAGGTATCTTGTACCTTTTGCTTCAGTACCGTACATTGTACCAACTTGTGAACGTAAACCTTTACCTAAGTCTTCAAGACCTGCACCGATAACAAGACCGTCATCAGAATAAGCAGATTGTGTACGACCGTAAACGATTTGTAAGAAAAGTTCTCTCATAGCGGTGTTGATAGCATCGCAAACTAAGTCAGTATTAAGTGCTTCAAGGATTGTTTTACCAGGAAGGATTTCAGACGCCATAGCGGCAGAGTGAGTCATACCTGAACAACCGATTGTTTCAACAAGTGCTTCTTGGATAATACCTTTCTTTACGTTAAGCGTAAGTTTACAAGCGCCTTGTTGTGGTGCGCACCAACCGATACCGTGTGTAAGGCCTGAAATATCGCTAATTTCTTTAGATTGAATCCATTTGCCTTCTTCAGGGATAGGAGCAGGACCGTGTTTAGGACCTTTTGCTACGCAAACCATATTCTTAACTTCGTGTGAATATTGCATAATAATTCCTCCAAATTTGTTTTGTTTTTAAAAATCTTTATATAGTATAACACTTAACTTGTAAATTTGCAAGTTGATTTAATTAAAAATTAAAAAAATAACTCAATCAAGTGTTTTTGATTGACTTTTTTAAGGGTAAATGTTAAACTTTAAGCAAATATTGAACACGTTGATAAAGAATAGTAGTTTTTGCTTGTTTATTTAGAGAGTGCTTGGTTGGTGTAAAGGCATTGAACGGCTTTAACGAATACGCTTTTGAGTGGCTACCTGAAATAGTAGTAGGGTGTGACGGGTTTGCCCGATATAGCAATAGGGTGTTTTGGTAAAACACTCACTAAGGGGCGGGTTGTGAGATTCGCCTGATAGGAGATGGTACCGCGTTTGCTCTCCGTAACCATTTGGTTACGGGGTTTTTTTATTAAATTTAAGGAGTATTTATAACTATGAAAATTTACGAAGAATTAGTTGAAAGGGGTTTAATTGCTCAAGTAACCGATGAAGCCGAAATTAAAGAACTTATCAACACTGGTAAAGCAAAATTTTATATCGGTTTCGACCCAACTGCTGATTCGCTTCACGTTGGTCACTTTATGGCGCTTTGCTTAATGCGCAGGCTTCAACTTGCTGGTAACACGCCCGTTGTTTTAATCGGCGGTGGTACTGGCCATATCGGTGACCCTTCTGGTAGAACTGATATGCGTTCTATGATGACTAAAGAAACTATCGACCATAACTGTGATTGCTTTAAAAAGCAAATGTCAAAGTTTATTAATTTTGAAGGTGAAAACGGCGCAATTTTCGTTAACAATGCAGACTGGCTTTTAAACCTTAACTACGTTGAACTTTTAAGGGAAGTTGGCGCGTGCTTTTCAGTTAACAATATGCTCCGTGCGGAATGCTATAAGCAACGTATGGAAAAAGGTTTATCTTTCTTAGAATTTAACTATATGATTATGCAATCATATGATTTCTACTACCTTTTCCAAAAATACGGTTGCAATATGCAATTCGGTGGTGACGACCAATGGTCTAATATGCTTGGCGGTACTGAACTTATCCGTAAAAAACTTGGCAAAGACGCTTACGCTATGACCATCACTTTACTTATGAATAGCGAAGGTAAAAAGATGGGTAAAACTGCTAAAGGCGCAGTTTGGCTTGACGAAAATAAAACTTCTCCGTTTGAATTCTATCAATACTGGAGAAACGTTGGCGATGCAGACGTACTTAAATGTATCAAAATGCTTACCTTTATTCCGCTTGATGAAATCAAGAAAATGGAAGATTGGCAAGGCGAACAACTCAACCGCGCTAAAGAAATCTTGGCCTTTGAACTTACTAAACTTGTTCACGGCGAAGAAAACGCTATGCTTGCTGAAAAACAAACTAAAGCGGCTTTCGGTGGCGGTAGTGTAGAAGATATGCCTGTTAAAGAAATTTCAAGCGATGCGCAGTCTGTTATTGACGTGTTAACAGCGGTAGGTCTTTGCAAGTCACGTGGCGAAGCAAGGCGTTTAATTGAAGGCGGTGGCGTTTCGATTAACGATGATAAAATCTCAGTTGATGATATGAGCATTGATAAATATAACGGCGAATTTATCCTTCATAAAGGCAAAAAAATTCATTATAGAGTAATTTTAAAGTGAAAGACAGATATTTTGCCGTAAAAGGCGAAACTCAAAACGAAATAATAATTGAAAAATCACGCTTTATTTGTAGCGTTAAAAGGGTAAACGGCGAAGACGAAGCAAAATCTTTCGTATCGTCTATCAAAGAAAAGTACCCCGACGCTACGCATAACTGCTATGCCTATATTGCCGATGAAAACGGGTTTTATATCAAGTTTTCAGACGATGGCGAACCGCAAGGCACGGCAGGTATGCCTATGCTTGAAGTTTTAAAAAATAAAAAATTATTTTGTACGGCGGTTGTTGTTACAAGATATTTTGGCGGTGTAAAACTTGGCGCGGGCGGTCTTGTTAGGGCGTATTCCGACTGTACCGCTAAAGGCGTAGAAAAGTGCGGTATAGTTGAAAACATCTATTCAAATACCGTATCCGTTGACGTTGGCTTTTCTATCTATCCTAAAATTCAAAAATACTTTTATAGTATAACTTGTAACCTTGTTGATACTGACTATAAATCGGACGGTATAACAATTACTTTTGAAATCCCTGAAAACCTTTTTGATAAGGTAAAAAAGGACTTTGCCGATATGACTTCCGGTAAAGCGGAATTAAAGGTTATAGGCTCTCAGTATTCGCTTTATGGGGAGAAACGATAATGCAAATTACCGATTTAAAACCACAAGTAAAAAACTCTAAAAGGGTTAGCGTGTACCTTGACGGCAATTACTATTGCGGCCTTGACCTTATTACTGTTATGCAACAGCGGTTAAAAGTAGGGGATACGGTAACTAAAGAAAGGCTTATAGAAATTCAGCGTGAAAGCGAAGCGCAGGCGTGTATGGACGTTGCTTTAAGGTCGCTATCAAAAAGCGTTAAAACTGAAAAAGATATAGTTAAAAAACTACTAAGTAAGGGCTTTTTAGAAGAAATTGCGCTTGAAACGGTAGAAAAACTTAAAGGTTACGGATACATCAACGACCAAGATTATTCTAACCGCTATGCCGAAACTTATAAAAACCGAAAGGGTAAAAAACTAATCAAACTTGAACTTAAACAAAAAGGCGTTGACGAAAGGGTAATTGATGAAACCTTAAACGCCATAGAAAGCGAATTAGATACCGCTTTAAAGTTAGCCGAAAAGTATTGTAAAAATAAGGATAAAGATATAAAACTTAAGCAAAAATGTTATAACTACTTGCTTTCTAAAGGTTTTTCTTATGAAGACAGTTTAACGGCAACTAAGCAAGTTTTAGGTGATGAATAAAACTAAATTAAAAGCCATCGCGGTTGCGATGGCTTTTTTTAACGTTATTTAATTTTTCTACCAGTTAAAATTCTAAAGTTTCTACACCTTGTAATTGTGCCTATAAGTTGAGTTCTTGTTAAAGCGTCTTTAGAAATCATTGCAAGTATGCTACAAGAGTAGGTTGCAGGAAGATAGTAACTTTCAAGCCTTTCTTCTAAGCGTTCAACTTCTTCCCAAATCTTATCGGCTAATTCTTCGTTTTTATTGTATAACGCGTTATAGTACTTGCCAACCGTAAGCATAATTTCAAACACGTCGCGTCCGTAAATTAAACCGCGTTTATCGTCTAAAAGGTGCTTAAGGGTTGCCGAACTTAAATCAAGTTCCATAAGGTCTTGCGGGTTAACGGCAGTCATATTTTCAGCGCCCGCAAAGTATGGTTTACGCTTTTCGCTTACAATAACTTTTTCTAAAAGGTTAAGGGCTTGATTATATAAATCAACTGACCTTTCGCCGTCTTTTTCAAAGCCTTCAGGCGTTTTAAAGTGGTCGTCTACGTCAAGTGGTTTAGTTGGAGTTTCGCCGTTCCACTTAAGCATTTTTTCAAGTGCGCTAAAGTCCTTCCAAGCACGCCAAGAAGTGATTTTTTTGCCTGCTTCTTCGATGATTTCGTAAATCTCTTTCATTTGGCTACTAAATTCGCCGTAGCGGAAGTTAAAGTATTCTTCCGTAATTTTTTCTACGTCAGCGTAAACGTCCCAAGCAAGATTAGCGTAAACGTATTCAGTAAGGTTTCTAACACCCCAGTTAACCATAGGGATATGCATATACGTATGACCCGAAATTCCGCTATTGTAGTAGTGGATAAAGTCCTTTTGCATTGTTCTAGTGAAAAGAAGTGGTAAGTCTTCAAACTTAGAAACGTTGTAGTATTCGTTGTTTATCATAATTATATGATTACTGTGGTTAACCCAAGATTGAAGTGCGGAATTGTAATAAGAGTTATAACTACAACTTTCATCGTTTAAAGGGTGTTCGTAGCATCTACCGATAGGTGCGTAACCTATATTATCGCCCGCATCGATAAGGTTTTGCGGAATAGGGTTGATAGGTGCAAAAAGTGTGTCAGACCCTTCGTAGCACGAAAGGTTCATTCTTATTTTACGGTTAATTCTACCGCTTTTTGTTGCTTCGTTAATCTTATCCCTAAAATACGAAGCCATATATAAATTTTGGTCACTTGAATTGCCAAGTTTTTTACACTTTTCGCAATTGCAAACTTCCCCCCAAGTATCAAAGCCCCAAACGCCTATGTCTTCGGCTTCTTTCCATTCTTCAGTTATAGCCCTTATAAGTTCTTCTGATAAAAAGTCTAAGCAATCGTGATTTGTTACGCAAAATTGCGTCCATTGTGCCCACTTTCTACTGCGAACACCGCTTGATGGTAAGCCAAACCAGTCTTCGTGTTCTTCCCAAATAGTTTTACCGCTTGGCAAATATCTTTCAGGGTCTAAAATATTAGTAAATATATGACCGCCATCGTGTACAATAAAGCCTAATTTTTGTTGCATTTTAGTAGAGTTAGGGAAGTTATTGTAAGTGATAAGCCTATTTCTTGCCATCCACCTAAAAATATCTTCGTTTTCGTTAAGTCTGCCGTCTATCGTAAAACCACGCGCGGTAGGGGCGGTAGTTTTAAATTCCAATTCCTTTTCGGGAACAATTAAACTTTTAAGACCCTTAGGCGTAAGCGTTCCGTCTTTACCTGGCTCAAACCAACGATAGCCTTGAAGTTTTAAAAATTCGTAACAAGCGTAAAGTGCGCCTACTCTTGTAACGCCTTTAAGAATAATTCCGTCGTCTGTTGGAATTAAATAGTAAGAGTCGTTGCGAATATTTGATTTTTCGGCAACTAAAACAATATTAAAAGTTCCGTCGATTTTACTGTTTGAAATAGTAATTTCGGCATTTTCAGCACTATTTAAAAGGTGAGTTTTAAGTTCGTCAATGGCGTAACAAATGGTACATCTATCGGCTCTTTCAAAGTCGTTATAAAAGTCGATATATCTTTCTTCGTACGCCCAAATATTGTACATTTTATCAATGTTTTCAAAAGGTGCAACAAGTGTGATTTTCATAGTGTCTCCTATATAAAAATTGATTAACTTTATTATATCTTAAAAGGGGCGGTTTGTCCACCCCTAATTTTAATGGTTCTTACACAAAACTAACTGTTTTTCTACCCAAATCGCAACTTTTAATCAGTTGTTTTTGTTACGTATCAATTTTAATAAACTTTTATCCTTCTAATCATTTCTTTACGCCATCTTTCAGCCCATTCGTCACCGCCAGGGCAGTTACCACTACGCCATACTGGTGGTTCAAATCCGTCTTCTACCATAAAGTTGATTGCTTCAACTACAACAGAGTTCATAACGTAAGCGTTTGCAAAGGTAGAAAGCGCGCCGATTTTTTGTGGGCAACCATCAAGTTCAATAACGGCGTCTCCAAGTTTGATTTTACAGTCGATATGATAATCGCAAATATCGTGTAAATTCTTTTTTGAAGGGTGACGGGCAGGGTGGTCAAGCGGGCATTCAGTAGCGTGCTTAACACTGCTTACACCTATAACCGTTGCACCGCGTTCTTTAGCCGTTAAAGCGGCGTCGATAGTGGCAGAGTTAATGCCGTACGCGTTAACAATCCAAAGTAAATCGCCTTCGCCGATATCGTGGTCTTCTACGATAACTTTACCATAACCAGGTAATCTTTCAACTTGCATTGATTTTCTTGCGCCTGCTGAAATCATTGTTTCTTGGTTGACCATAGCGTTAACGTGTACAAGACCGCCCGCGCGGAAGAATATTTCAAGCGCCGCCAAGTTAGAGTGACCGCCAGGACCAAATACGTTTACAAGTTTATCCTTTTCAACGGTGTTGGCAACGATGCGCGCCGCTTTTAAAATGTTTTCTCTTTCAGTGCTTCTAATTTCGTTTATAATATTAAAAACTTCATCGTAATAAATATCCATTACTTGTCCTGGTTTCATAAAATACACTCCTTTTAAGGTATACAGTACCTTTTTGTTTTATAATAACATTATATCAAACGTGGTTTAATGAATAATATTGTTGTAAATATGGACAATATTGCTGAAAATTTAAAATTTTTAAAAATTGAGATAAAAATATAACAATTTTCTATTGTGTTTTTATTTTTTTATGTTACAATGATTTAGCGAGGGTAAAAGCAATGGAAAAAGAAAAAAGAAACATAAAAGAAACTATACCTTTCGACCACGACGACTTTAAAATAAGTGTTTGCGAGTGTGAAGTAGGCGCGTTTGAAAGCGCCTTTCACGAAGCGATAGAAATAAAGTATTACCATAAGGGCGGTGCAAACGTTAGGGTTAATACCAATATGTACGAGATTGAAGAAGGTGATATAACCGTTGTTAATCCGTATGAAATTCACTCTTGCATAGACGCTTTTAGTTCAAACGCAAGGGAATATAAAATTTTTATCGACGTAGGTTTTTTAACGGAATTTACCAAAGGTGAAATCGATTTACGTAAAGAACTTATAAGTAATGGTAAAAGGATAAAAAACCATATAAAAAGTGATGAAAGGCTTAAAAATATAATACTTCAAATTTACGATGAATTGTTTAATAAAAGGGCAAACTATCGCTTGGTAGTGTATTCGCTTGTAACTGAAATGTTCGTAATATTTTTACGTAAATATCTTGTTAAAAACGCTACGCTTAGCGAAAGCAAAAACCTTAAAAGATTAGGTGTTATAACTCCCGCGTTAGATAAAATTTTCAAGGATTATTCGCAAAAAATCACCATTGATGAATTAGCCGATTTATGCCATTTAAGTAAGTATCATTTTTGCCATTCTTTCAAAAAAGAAATGGGTATAACGGCGGTGCAATATCTTATAAATTATAGGGTATCTGTTGCCCGCGCTATGATAGAGCGCAGTGAAGATAGCGTTGAAAGTATAGCGTATCAATGCGGTTTTGAAGATATAAGTTATTTTTACCGTTGCTATAAAAAAGTTAGCGGAGTTTCTCCCAAAAAACAAAGAAATAATAGGTGAAAACTATGGATATTAAAGATATTAAAATAATAGATATACACGCGCACGCGACGCCTTTTCCTGAAAGCGCGCCTATTTGGGCGGAAGGTAAACCGTGGATTTCCCCTGAAGAATTAATAGCAATTTACGATAAGTGTAATGTAGAAAAAGGCGTGCTTTTACCACTTACTTCGCCAGAATATCATTTTGAGCAAATAACTACTGGTGGCGTAAAACATATCGTAGATAAATACCCTGATAGATTTTTATGGTTTTGTAGCGTCGACCCAAGGGGTGCGGGCAATTGCGATAACGCCGATTTATCCGCACTTTTTGAACATTACAAAAGTTTAGGTGCTAAGGGCGTTGGCGAAGTTATCGCGCAACTTTACTTTGACGATAAAAAAATGGATAATTTATTCTTTCACGCGTCAAGGTGCGATTTGCCTGTTACTATACATATATCTAAACAATTTGGCTACGATTACGGCATTGTTGACGACTTGCATTTGCCACGCCTTGAAAGGATGCTTAAAAAGCATAAAAATCTTAAAATACTTGGTCACTCACAATGCTTTTGGTCGGAGATTTCAAGCGACGTTACCGAAGAAAATAGGGCGGATAGGCCTACCGGTAAAGTTAAAGAAGGCAGGGTAGCACAGCTTTTGCGAAACTACGAAAATTTGTACTGCGATTTTACCGCAAGAAGTGGTCTTAACGCCTTTATGCGCGACCCTGAATACACCGCAAGATTTATCGAAGAATTTAGCGATAGAATTTTAATGGGTTACGATATTTGTTTATCACACCAAACACATCAATACACCTTTAACGAATTTATGCAAGGTATGGTAGAAAAAGGTTACGTAACAAAAGAAAACTACTATAAAATAGTTAGGGGCAACGCCGAAAAATTACTTAAATTATAATAGAAAAACCACCGCAATTCGCGGTGGTTTTTTACGTTATTCAGTTATATTTTCATCGTTTTTAAACAAGGCTTTTATAGCACCTGATAAATACGATACTGGTATAATTTCAATCTTATCTTTATACTTTTTAACGCTATCGTAATTGCGCTTAGGTATAACGATTTTTTTAAAGCCGAATTTAATGGAATCAGAAACGCGTTTTTCCGCTTGCGAAACTGGTCTAATTTCGCCAGTTAAACCAACTTCGCCAAAAGCCGTAGTTGTTTTATCGATAGGCTGGTTTTTGTTTGCGCTTGCTAAGGATAAGGCGATAGCCAAATCTACGCTTGGTTCGTTAAGTTTAATACCGCCCATAGCGTTTACGTAAACGTCTTGATTGTAAAATGGTATATAGGCTTTTCTTTCAAGAACGGCTATAAGTAAAACAAGTTTATTGTAGTCAATTCCAAGTGGCATACGCCTTGGCATACCGAATACCGTTTTAGAAATTAAACTTTGAATTTCTACTGGCATACATCTGTTACCGCTAATTGACGGAGTAACTATACTTCCCGCCGATTCGCCACGTGCTTCGCTCATAAAAATTCCGTTGTAGTCGGTTACCCCGAAAATGCCTTTTTCAGTCATTTCAAACACGCCTACTTCTTGTGCAGAACCAAACCTATTTTTAACGGCCCTTAATATTTTAAAATTGTCGGTAGGTTCGCCTTCGAAATATAAAACACAGTCCATAATATGTTCTAAAACTTTAGGTCCTGCGATTGCGCCGTCCTTAGTAACGTGCCCGATTACAAACACCGTTTTATGTTTAGATTTTGCAAGGCGCATAAGTTTAGATGCACACTCTCTCACTTGACCAACCGAACCTGCCGAACCAGTCGTTTCGCTTAAGTAAACGGTTTGGATAGAGTCTACTACAATAAAGTCAAAATTGTCGCTAACTTCGTCGATATTATCTAAACAACATTCGTTTAAAACCATAATGTTATCGCTATCAACACCAAGCCTTGCGCATCTTAATTTTACTTGCGATAAACTTTCTTCAGCGGAAATATAAAGTACTTTTAACGTTTTAGAAACTTCTTTGCAGACTTCCGTTAAAATAGTTGATTTACCAACGCCGGGGTCCCCGCCGATAAGCACGATAGAGTTGGGAACTATACCACCGCCTAAAACGTTGTCAAGTTCGCTTATTCCCGTTTTAACGCGTTGATATTTTACCGTTTCAATGCTTGAAAGGGGAGTAGGTTTTTGCATTGTTACTGTTGCCGTTTTGTTTGCGGATTTTACTTCTTCAATTTCTTCTACAAGCGTACCGAATTTTCCACAGTGCGGGCATTTGCCAAGCCAAACGGGGCTTACGCTACCACACTCTTCGCAAACGTATTTTGAGTTTGTTTTTACTTTCATTTATCTTCTCCTACTAAAACGTACGCTTGGGTAGCAATACCTTCTTCTCTACCAACCGTGCCAATGCCTTCAAGGGTGGTAAGGGTAATGCCGATATCGTTTACGCTCATATTCATTTTATCCGCTAAACTTTTAGTGATTTCAGGCACGTATTTTGAAAGTTTAGGTTTTTCAGCCATAACCACCGCCGAAACGTTAAGCGGTTTCAAGCCTTTTTCCTTTAGCATTTCCATAACTTTTTCAAGCAAT
Organism: Christensenellaceae bacterium; assembly: GCA_045613025.1. Classification (GTDB taxonomy): domain Bacteria; phylum Bacillota; class Clostridia; order Christensenellales; family Borkfalkiaceae; genus HGM11412. The sequence continues at coordinate 16,167 of JAZLAE010000018.1, forward strand.
ATCATACTTGATATATCTTTATACTTAGCGTCTTTATCGCTAAAGTGATAACCTATATCTCTAAGTGAAGCCGAAGATAAAAGCGCGTCCATAATAGCGTGTGTTAAAACGTCGGCATCACTGTGACCTAAAAGCCCCTTGTCGTGTGGAATTTCAATTCCACCTAAAATAAGTTTTCGGTTTTCTACTAATTTGTGTAAGTCAAAACCAGTGCCAACGCGCGTAGGGGTAGGGCGGTTAAAATCACTTTCGTAAGTGAGTTTAATATTGTTTTTATTAACTTCAACAAGTTTACATTTACCTATAAAAGCGGTGTAAACGCCCGCGTCGTCGGTAAAGTCTTCGCCGTCTTTAGCCAAAGCGTAAGCGCGTTTTATTTCGCTAACCTTAAACGCTTGTGGAGTGGTTGCCGAAAACTTGTTTTTTCGCGATGACGAAAGGATATTTCCGTGTCCATCCGTTTCAACTATCGTATCCGTTAACGGAGTGCAAGCAACACCGCTACCGTAAATTAAAACGCTTTTTATAATCGCGTCGATGCTTTCTTTATTTATATACGGGCGCGCGCCGTCGTGAATTAAAACAACGCCGTCGGTTATCGTGTCAAGCGCGTTTTTAACAGATATAAACCTTGTGCTTCCACCTTCAACAAATCTAACTGTTTTATCGGTAGGGGGAAGAAGTTTTTCGATAAGTTCTTTTTCGCCCTTTGAATAAACCACGATAATTTCATCGATTTTCTTTATTTGGTTAAAGGCGTTAAAAGTTTTTGTAATAACCGCTTCGTCACCTAATTTAGCAAATATTTTGTTGTAGGATAAATTTGCTCTGCTACCTTTGCCCGCACAAGCAAGCACTAAACTAATTTTTTCTTTATTCATAATCACTCGTTTATAATTTCATAAAGGCTTGAAGCCTCGTCTTTTTTTACTGTTTCTTTAATATTTAAAATTTTAAACTTAACGTTTCCGCTACCAAAAGCAACTTCAACTACGTCGCCAATCTTTAGTGAGTACGACGGCTTTACTTGTTTGCCGTTAACGGATACCCTTTGGCTTTCGCAAGCCTCTTTTCCTAAACTTCTACGCTTCAAAATGCGTGAAATTTTAAGAAATTTGTCAATTCTCATAAAAAATCCTCCTAATTGAAGAAAAATATAAATTTTATTTTATAAAATAGCGTTAAACGTTTGACATATTTGCAATGATACTTTATAATTGTAAAATGCTAAAATGCAATAATAGGGTATTTTTGCGCCTTTTTTGCCAAATTTAACCCCAAATTTGTAGGGTATAAATATTATTTATAAGGTTTTTCGCCACTAAAACGGCGTTTAACTGAAAAATATTATACAGCAAACTGCAAAAATAATCAAGGTATTTTACAATTTTTTAAAAGGAGTGTAAATAATGCGAAATTTACAAACGGTAAAATGCGGAAACGTGGAAAGAAAGACTTTTGCTGAGATTAAGGAAATCCAAGAAATCCCTTATCTTGTTGAAGTGCAAAAGAACTCTTACGAAGCGTTCATTGAAGAAGGTATCGGCGAAGTATTAGAAGACTTCTCTCCAATCACGGACTTTGGTGACCACTACGAATTGTACTTTCTTGACCACAACTTAAACGGTATGCCTAAGTATACTGAAAAGGAATGTAGGGATAGAGATGCGACTTACGCTGTTCCACTTGAAGTTAAGGTAAGGCTTGTAAACAAAGTTACAGGCGAAATTATCGACCAAAACGTATTTATGGGTGATTTACCTAAAATGACTGATAGCGGTTCGTTCATCATCAACGGTGCTGAACGTGTAGTAGTATCACAACTTGTACGTTCTCCAGGTGTATACAACGACTATAAACAAGACAAGTCAGGTAAGAAACTTTACGGAACTACCGTAATGCCTAACCGTGGTGCTTGGCTTGAATTTGAACAAGATTCTCAAGGTGTGCTTTGGGTACACGTTGATAGAACGCGTAAAATCGCTGCAACTACTCTTCTTAGGGCTCTTGGTTTTGGTAGAGATGAAGACTTCATTGAAATTTTCGGCAACACCGAAATGATTACCGCTACTTTAGAAAAAGATAGCGCTAAATCTGAAAGCGAAGGTCTTTTTGAACTTTATAGAAGATTAAGACCAGGCGAACTTCCTACTGAAGACGCGGTTAAACAACACCTTAAAACGTTATTCTTCGATGCAAGAAGATATGACCTTGCTAAAGTAGGTAGATACAAATTCAATAAAAGACTTTGTATGGCTAACCGTCTTTTAGGTTGTACCGTTGCAGAAGATATTATTAACGAAGACGGCGAATTGTTACTTGCTAAAGGTGAAGTTGTTTCTGAAGAAAAGGCTATTGCTGTTCAAAACAGTGGTATTAACGTTGTTAACGTTGTATCTGAAGACGGTAAAGTTCATAAACTCATTGCAAACAACGTTGTAAACTTTACGGCTGTAACTGGCGAAAAAGCAAGACCTTTCGGTCTTTTAGAAACAGTTTACTATCCAAACTTAAAGTTTGCTTCTCAAGTTGCCGAAATGTGCAAAACTATGGCGGTTGAAGACGTTGCTGAAGCAGTTAGAACTCAAATCAACGACCTTTATTACGTAGAAGACCTTTCTGCTGAAAGACTTGCCGAAGAAAAACCTGAAGACAAGAAGAACGAAGAAATTAGAAAAGAACTTCGTAGAAAATTCGTTGAAGCATGTAAGGAATTCTTTGCTATCTTAAATAGCGGTGAAGTTCCAAGCAAACTTACTGCAGAACAAAAGAAAACTATTAAGCCTTTAGTTGAAAAACTCAACCACAAACATATTACCGTTGACGATATCGTTGCGTCTATTTCTCTTAACAACGACCTTAACTATGGCATCGGTTCGATTGATAACATCGACCACCTTGGCAACCGTCGTGTAAGAAGCGTAGGCGAACTTTTACAAAACCAATTCCGTATCGGTATTGCAAGGCTTGAAAGAGTTATTAAAGAACGTATGTCTACTCAAGACACTAAGGAAATCAACCCTAAAGGTCTTATCAACGTACGTCCTGTAAGTTCAGCAATTAAAGAATTCTTTGGTTCATCACAACTTTCGCAATTCATGGACCAAACTAACCCTATTGCAGAACTTACTCACAAGAGAAAACTTTCCGCTTTAGGTCCTGGCGGTTTAAATAGAGAAAGGGCAACTTTCGAAGTGCGTGACATTCACTACACTCACTATGGACGTATGTGTCCTATCGAAACGCCTGAAGGACAAAACATCGGTCTTATCACTTCACTTTCTACTTACGCTAAAGTAAACGAATTCGGCTTTATCGAATCTGCTTACAGAAAAGTAGACAAGAGCCGTGGCGTAGTTACCGAACACGTTGACTACCTTACTGCTGACGAAGAAGATAAATATATCGTAGCGCAAGCAAACGAACCTCTTGATGAAGAAGGTCACTTCCTTAACGAACGTGTATCTTCAAGAAGAAGAGATGAAACTATCGAAGTTCATAAAGACGAAGTTGATTATATGGACGTATCTCCAAAACAACTTGTTTCAGTTGCTACTGCGCTCATTCCGTTCCTTGAAAACAGCGATACCAACCGTGCGCTCATGGGTTCGAACATGCAACGTCAAGCAGTTCCACTTATTAAACCTGAAAACGCTATCGTTGGTACTGGTATTGAAGCAACTATCGCTAAAGACTCTGGCGTAATGATTATTGCGCAAGAAGGCGGTGTTGTTAAATCTGTATCGGGTAGGGAAATCGTTGTTGAAGAAAACGACGGTAACGTTCGCAGTTACACACTTAAAAAGTTCGAAAGGTCAAACCAAAGCACTTGTCTTAACCAAGTTCCTATCGTTTCAACTGGCGATAAGGTAATTAAAGGTCAAACTCTTGCTGACGGCCCTGCAACTGCTAACGGCGAACTTGCACTTGGTAGAAATATCCTTATCGGTTATATGACTTGGGAAGGTTATAACTACGAAGACGCGATTTTAATTTCTGAAAAACTTATCCAAAACGACGTATTTACTTCAATCCACATTGAAGAACACGAAACTGAAGCAAGAGATACTAAACTTGGACCTGAAGAAATCACACGTGATATTCCTAACCTTAGTGAAGACGTTTTAAAAGACCTTGACGAAGATGGTATTATCCGTATCGGTGCTGAAGTTACAAGCGGTGATATCTTAGTTGGTAAAGTTTCGCCTAAGGGTGAAGTTGAACTTACCCCTGAAGAAAGACTTTTAAGAGCAATCTTCGGTGAAAAAGCAAGGGAAGTTAAAGATACTTCGCTTAAAGTTCCACACGGTGAAGGCGGTATCGTTGTTGACGTTAAAATCTTCACAAGAGAAAATAAAGACGAACTTGACCCAGGCGTAAGTAAACTTGTAAGAGTTTACATCGCTCAAAAACGTAAAATTTCCGTAGGCGATAAGATGGCCGGTAGATACGGTAACAAGGGCGTTATTTCAAGAATTCTTCCTGAAAGCGATATGCCTTTCCTTGCCGATGGTACTCCACTTCAAATCGTTCTTAACCCACTTGGCGTTCCTTCACGTATGAACATCGGTCAAGTACTTGAAGTACACCTTGGCTTAGTATGTAAACAACTTGGTTGGAAAGTTGCTACACCAGTATTCGACGGTGCAAGGGAAAAAGATATTAGGGAACTTTTACAAGAAAACAACATAGTAAATCCGGACGGTGAAGTTGACGGTAAAATTCAACTTTACGATGGTAGAACTGGCGAACCTTTCGAAAACAGGGTAACTGTTGGTGTTATGTATATGATTAAACTCCACCACCTTGTAGACGATAAGATTCACGCGCGTTCAACTGGTCCTTACTCACTTGTAACGCAACAACCACTTGGCGGTAAAGCACAATTCGGTGGTCAACGTTTCGGTGAAATGGAAGTGTGGGCTCTTGAAGCGTACGGTGCTGCTCACATCTTACAAGAAATGCTTACCGTTAAGTCCGACGACGTAAACGGAAGACTTAAAACTTACGACTCTATTGTCAATGGAGAGGACATCAGTAAACCTGGTATACCTGAATCGTTTAAAGTTCTTTTAAAAGAACTTCAAGCGTGCGCACTTGATATGAAAGTTCTCACGGAAAACAATGAGGAAATTTCTCTTAAAGACCTTACTGAAGAAGCAGATGAAGTTGCTATGAACGATAGGTCTAATAAAGAAGAAAGAGAAGAAGTTGAACTTGACTTTGGCGATGAAATTCTTGACGATAAATTCGATTCTGACAGCATCTTTGGCGATGACCTTGACGAATTCGATAACGACGACGATTTCACTTCTAAAGATATGTTTGACGACTTTGACGACATCGACGATTTTGACGGTTTCGATGATGAAGACTAATAGAGAAAAGAGGTAAATTAAATGTTTGAACTTAACAATTTTGACTCTATCCAAATCGGCGTTGCTTCTCCTGAAAAGATTAGACAATGGTCTTACGGTGAAGTAACAAAGCCGGAAACTATTAACTACAGAACACAAAAACCTGAAAAGGACGGCCTTTACTGTGAAAGAATTTTCGGTCCTGCTAAAGACTATGAATGTCACTGTGGTAAATATAAAAGAATAAGATACGCGGGTATGATATGCGACAAGTGTGGCGTTGAAGTTACCAAAGCCAAAGTTAGACGTGAAAGAATGGGTCACATCGAACTTGCCGCTCCCGTTTCTCACATTTGGTATTTTAGGGGTGTTCCTTCAAAAATCGGTCTTGTACTCGATATGGGTCCAAAACCGCTTGAACAAGTACTTTACTTTGTAAGTTTCGTTGTTCTTGACCCAGGTACTACCGACCTTGAATACAAACAAGTAATTTCTGATAAGGTTTATAGCGAATACGTTGAAAAATACGGCGCTGACAGTTTCAAAGTAGGTATGGGTGCAGAAGCCATTAAAGAACTTTTAATGGCAGTTGACCTTGATAAAGAAGCAGCAGACCTTAAAGAATTAATCAATGAAAATCAATCAAGCCAAAGGAAAGTTAAAGCAATCAAAAGGCTTGAAATTATCGAAGCGTTTAGAAAGGGTAATACCCGTCCTGAATGGATGATTTTAGACGTTCTTCCTGTAATGCCACCAGAACTCCGCCCTATGGTACAACTTGACGGCGGTAGATTCGCTACAAGTGACCTTAACGATTTATATAGAAGGGTTATCAACAGAAATAACCGTCTTAAAAAACTTATGGAACTTGGCGCGCCTGATATTATTATAAGGAATGAAAAGAGAATGTTACAAGAAGCCGTTGACGCCCTTATCGATAACGGTAAAAGGGGTAAAGCGGTAACTGGTGCAGGTTCGCGTGAACTTAAATCACTTTCAGCATTCTTACGCGGTAAACAAGGTCGTTTCCGTATGAACTTACTTGGTAAGCGTGTAGACTATTCTGGTCGTTCGGTTATCGTAGTAGGTCCTGAACTTAAAATTTATCAATGTGGTTTACCAAAAGAAATGGCTATTGAATTATTCAAGCCATTCGTAATGAAAAAACTCGTTGAAAACGGCACTTGCCACAACATTAAAAGCGCTAAACGTACGGTTGAAAGAATGAAACCTTGCGTTTGGGATATTTTAGAAGACATCATTAAAGACCACCCAGTTCTTTTAAACCGTGCTCCTACGCTTCACAGAGTTTCTA